>NZ_JAQIOZ010000005.1 GCF_028023675.1 Primorskyibacter aestuariivivens
CCTTGAACTCCGGCGAATGGTTCTTCCGTTTCGACATCTCTAATCTCCTTATCGTCGAAGACCAGCAGACAACAAATCGTAGCTTACGTCAGTGTCCGAATTTCAGGGGGTAGCTCATTTCGCAAGTGCGGCGAAAATCCTGTAGGGATGGTTCCGCCATAGCAAGACTTTGCTGAGTTGATTTGAGCAACGGCAAGATGCGGTCGTGTGTCCGGCCTGCTTGTCCGACACAGGCGGCCGCTGGCCCTGACGGTTTGCACAACCGCTGAGTCACGCTGAGCAGTTATCGGGCGGCAAAATGACTTGGCAGCTGGGACGATTGGCCGACTAGGGTGAGCTGCACTGCAGTATCGACCATATCTGCTTAATGTCCGGTATGGGCCGTGGCTGCAACGGCTCAGGAAAGTCGGAAACAGCTTCCATAACGTGAGCATGTCAATCCTTTCTTCTGAGCCGCTCAGCCATTTCGGTGAAGCCACGCGCCTCGGCATGTTCAAGCGGCGTGACGCCATCGCGGTCGGCCAGAGACCGGTCGGCGCCGGCGGACAGAAGCGCGTCGAGCACCGCCTGGTGATCTGGGCCACCATCGCCCAGAACGACGGCTTCCATAACGGCGGTCCAGTGCAGGTTGTTGATGTGGTCGAGCGGCGCGCCAGCGTCGATGAGGCGCCGCACGACCTCGACATGCCCCAGATGGGCCGCGGCGATCAGCGCGGTGCCGAGATAGGGACTCGTCACGAGGCCCGGATCGTTCCCCAACTCGATGGCGAGCGACATCAGATCGGGATCATCCGCCACGGCGGCGATCGTCACCACATCATAGGCCCGGTGTTCGAGCGCGTTCATGTCGGCTCCGGCCTCGGCGAGGGCGCGTAGCGCCTCGTCCTCGGAGGCGAAGGCCGCGACATGAGCAGGCGTCCGGCCTCTGGAGTCGCGGGCATCCACGTCAGCGCCTTGCGCAACCAACCGGGCGACCTCGTCGACATCGCCCTCATGGGCGGCCCGGAAGAGGCCTTCATATGCCGCAACTTCGCTCCGCGAGGGGGCGGTTTGCGCCATGACCGGACCGGCAAGACCGATGAGCAGGGCAATAAGGGAAAAACGTCGCATGGTTTCGCCTTTCTCAGGCTGTTCAAGAGGGCGGGGCCGCGCCTCTCGTGCGGCCCCCGTTTGTTTCATTCAGCACCGATCGCGTCGAGACCGACACGGGCGCAATCCGCGTCGATCGCACCTGACGGTGCCCCGCCGACGCCGATGCCGCCCACCAGCGCGCCACCGATCCGGATCGGAAGGCCGCCGGCCTGGATCACGAGACGCGGGTCCATGTCGCGCAGGCCGTTGTTTGCCGTGTTGCCGGAAATAAATTCGGCAAGCCCGGCAGTGTCCCGACCGAGACCGGCCGAGGTGAAAGCCTTTCCGGTCGCGCTGGACGCCGTATGCGGGCCGGAATTGTCGGCCTTCAGAAGCACCTTGGTGTTGCCGTCGCGGGCAACGATTGCGACGCTGACGTTGTGGCCTTCAGCGGCACAGGCCGCGAGGGCCGCATTCGCGGCGTCGCTCGTCATGGCGAGCGGCAGATAGGGGCTGGTGGGCAGGTCCTGCGCCTGCGCCGCCACGGGAGCGGCGAGGGCGGCGAGAAGAGCGGTTGTTCTGAGCATGTCGGTTCTCCTTTGTGGGTGACTGGGAGATACCTACGCCATGGCGGGACCCCGCCCCATTCGTAGGCCGGCCTGACATTTCCGTAGAACTACGGAGCGCTCTCGGCCTCGATCCAGAGACGCGTCATCTCAGCTGCGGAGGTCGTGCCGAGCTTGGCTCCGATCGCCGCACGATGGCTTTCCACCGTCCGGGGCGAGACATCCAGTGCTCCGGCGATTTCGCGGGTTGCGAAGCCGCGTGCCACGAGCGACAGCACTTCCCGTTCGCGTGGCGTCAGACCGGCCAGAAGTTCCAGTGTTTCCCGGCGCTCCGCGGCGGCTTCGGCGGCGCGCCCCAATGCCGCCTGTCCCTTCTGAATGGCGTCGATGAGATCCTGTTCGTCCACCGGTTTCGAGAGAAAGTCGATGGCGCCGTTGCGGAACGCCTTGCGGCAGGCCTCGATATCGCCGTGCCCGGAAATCACGACGGTCGGCCAGTCCACGCCGCTTGCAGTCAGTCGTTCCTGCAACTTCAGCCCCGAAATCGCCGGCATCCGGATATCAAGGATCAGGCAGCCCGGTTCGAGCTTTGGCAGAGCCGACAGGAAGTCCTCGGGACCGGCGAAGGCCCTGACATCGATCCCCACGGTCGAGAGAAGCAGCGAGAGCGCATCCCGGACCGCCGCATCGTCGTCGACGAGATAGACCGGCGCGGTCATTCCGCGGCCTCCCCGGCGGCGCTGGCCAGAGGCAAGCTGATCCGGAACCGGGCGCCCTCGCGGGTCTCGACCAATGTCAGATCGCCGCCAGCCCTTTCGACCAGACGATGACTGAGCGCGAGGCCGAGCCCCGTTCCGCTTTCCCGTGTCGTCACGAATGGCGTGAACAGCCGATCCCGCACATCCGGCCGGATGCCGGGTCCGGTGTCGCTCACGTCGATCACTACCATCGCGCCATCATGCGACGCTTCAACCACAACCTCGCGCGCGCCCGGGTCCGCGCTCTCTGCCACCGCGTCCACCGCGTTTCGCATCAGGTTGAACAGAACCTGCTCCAGTTCCACCCGGTCGCCTTCTACCGTCAGAGGCGTCGGCGGCAGCGTCAGGGTCAGCCGCGCGCCAAGCTCGCGGGCCTGTCCGGCCAGAAGGGTTTCCGCGACGTGGATGCAGTCCCTGACATCGACGGGTTCGGCATGACGCTCCCGTGGGCGCGTCCAGGTCCGTAGGCGCTCGAGGATCGCTCCTGCCCGCCGAGTTTGCCCGATAACCTTTTCGAGAACGTCCGCCACGCGCTCTGTGTCGCCCCGCGCGGCCAGGCGCCGGGCCGCCTGCGCCTGCGCCAGGATCGCCGTCAGTGGCTGGGTCAGTTCATGCGCCATGCCGCTGGCCATCTCGCCGAGCGCGTTCACCCGGGATGCGTGGCTGAGACGGGTCTCAAGTCCGCTCAATTCGGCGCGCGCTTCTGCGGCGCGGACCTTGGCGCGTTGCCGACCTATCACGCGCATGGCCGCGGCGGCCAATACGATCACAGCCAAGACAAGGGCCACCCGACCCGGAGGCAGAATGTCCGCAACCGTCATGCGGATCGCCGTCTTGAATTCAAGCGGCTGCGTGCCACTCGACAGAGCGCGGGTAAACTGTGGTGTACGCGAGTCTTCCTTGACACCAATCAATGGAGTGCCGTCAGGAAGCGCCAGCCAGCGCGTCGCCTCTGCCCGCATCCAATAGTCGGAATCTCCATCGAGCAGCGCCGCAGCGTCGATCACAAGCGCGAGCCCGTAGCGCGCCGCATCGGAATTCGGGCTTCGTTTGACGATCAGGTAGGCCGGACGGTCGGAGGGATAGCGTTTCAGCACCGGGGCACCGGCCGAGCGTTCTGCAGCGTCGCGGATGAGTTCACGGAGATCGGCTTCGCGGATACCGATCTCCAGCACGCCGTCCTCCCCGTCCAGCGGAATGAGGAAAATACCGATGATCCGGGGGTAGAACCGCATGACCGCGCCAGCAACCTCGTGGAAGAGATCCGGGCGCTGCTCCGCACCAGCAACCGCAATAGCCGACAGGGCCGTCAAATGCGCATCATGTTGGTCGACGCGTTGCGAGGCGACCGCATGAAGGCGATCGCTCTGCGCCGTCAGGTCGGCCAGCCGCGCGTTGCGCTCAAGACCGGCGAGGAGCCCAAGCGCAAGCACGCAAACGAGCGGCCAGACAATCCCCGGAGCAAGGGATCGGCGAAGGATGTCTCGTGCTCTTGGCGTTCTCTCTGACACGTGTGCGGTTCCGCTGCGAGGGATGCCTCTTCAGGCATCGCGAATTCGAGACAATCATAACTACCGGGCGCTGTTTTGAAATCCGTAGGATTACAGAGCTGGAGCGATTAGCAAATCTGGATCGTACCCATATGAATGTCCGGAAAGCGGTTTGCGGCCGCATTATCTCGACCAGGTGCCAAACTGCAGGAAAGGGCCGTCGACGTCACGACGCTGGACGTCGGGAGGAACCACGGCCTTGAGGTTGACCAACCAGCTTGTTCCGATCAGGCCACAGGCACGCCTGACTTGATGCGCGTGTCGGACGACGAACAATCCGGCTGTTCGTGGATTGCAGCGCACGGCACAGGGGCTAGATCAACGTGCAAAGCGCGTCTGGCAACGTAACCTCACGGGATCGGCGCAGACAACCGATCCAGCTTTTCGGGGCCTGCGAAATGCCCTTACACGCGACGTCGCTCTTGCGCTCGGGTCTCCACCCGGCAAGGGTTCTCACCTGAGCGCCTTCGGTCGGGAAAAGCGTGTTCGAAGTATTCATACCTTGTACCGTGAGCTGACTTCTGATCGAGGTTCCCGTCCGCCGTTGAGAAATGAAGGTCAGCCATCAGCCCGTTTGAAAAGGACCCCTTTGATGAAATTCAACGCAGATTTTGAAAAACGTGCCGCTGTACATTCGGAACGGGAACCATGGATTCCTTCACCGATGCCTGGCGTTGAGCGCCGCATGCTGGACCGTATTGGTGACGAAGTGGCACGTGCCACAAGCATCGTGCGCTACGCGCCGGGCAGTGCCTTCTCGGCTCATACTCATACCGGCGGCGAAGAGTACCTTGTGCTCGACGGTGTGTTTCAGGATGAGCACGGAGATTTCCCGGTTGGCACCTATGTCCGCAATCCGCCGACATCCTCACACACGCCAAGCTCTGCGCCTGGCGCGACGATCTTTGTAAAACTCTGGCAGTTCGATATGAACGATCGTCGGCAGGTCACCATTGACACCACATCGCTGGACCCCAAGCCGCTGCGCGACGGCGTCTCGGAGATTGCGCTCTTCGAAGATTCGCGCGAGCGCGTGCGGATCGAACTGTGGGACGCCGAAACCCATGTGGTCGATCCCGATCACGACGGATTTGAAGCTCTGGTCATCGAAGGTAGCTTTGTCGAGGGGGGAGAATGTTTCGAAAAACATGCGTGGTTACGCTTGCCGCCGGGTATGGCACTCGATGCCGTGGCAGGAGCAGAGGGTGCGCGCCTTTGGGTGAAGTCCGGACATCTCGCCGAACCGCCCACCGCGCCCGACATAAGTTAGGCAAATGGCCAAACCGCTTGCAATCGTTGCCGGGGACGGACCGGGTCTGACGCAGGCCGGGCTGCAGCATGGCGGTCATGTCCTGGCGATCGGATTTTGGCCGGTCGGACTGGGCCGAATGATGCGGAATCCGGCCTGACCATGCTCCCCTGGCATGGCAAAGGGCACCCGCTCTCAGCGGTCTGCAGCGGCGGCGAAACGCGCCGCCCGGTCACATCGCACCATCATAGGTCCGTTCGGTCAGCGGAGTCTCTGCAATCGCCCGTTTCAAACGGTCGATCATCAGCGCCTCGGCCCTGTTCAGCCGTTTGCCGGAATTGGTGACAAGAAACACATCCACCTCGGGCGGGTCTTCATAGGGCGGCAACCGCCAGAGCAGCCCGTTGTCGACATCCCGTTCCGTCACATGGATCGGGAGCGAGCCGATACCCATCCCGCACTGGATCATGCGCCGCACTTCCTCAAGCTGGGACGACCGGCCCACAATGTCGTAGTCCAGCCCCCATTTGCTGCGCAGCAGCGCCACGGGGCGCAGCGCATCGTTGATATCCTCGGTGTCAAAGGACACGGCAGGAAAGTCCCGCAAATCCGCCATGCTCAGGTCGTCACGTCCATAAAGCGGATGCGATGGGCCGCAATAAAAGCCGAAATATTCGCGGTACATGAGATCATAGTCCACATCCGGGAATTTCCGGTTCACCAGACAGATGCCGAAACTTGCGCGCCGTTCGCGCACGGCCTGCACAACCTTGACGCTGGTGTCGATGCGGATGCGGACACGTATCTTGGGGTGGGTCCGGCTGATCGCGGTCAGTTGCTGGTCAAAGAGCGGCGTCACCACATGGCTGGCCAGCGCGATGTTGATCTCTCCCGAAATCTCAGCCGCGGATTCGCGCACCGCATCGGGAAGCCGCCCGACCCCGCCGAACATGTCGCTGCATTCCGCATAAAGCCTGCGCCCCGCCGCCGTGAGCCGGAACATCCCATGTCCCCGGTCCACCAGACGGCAACCCAGTTCCGTCTCCAACCGCTTGAGCGCGAGACTGACCGAGGGCTGGCCCCGCAACAACCTGTGCGCGGCCAGCGTAATGCTTTGTTCCTCGGCAATCACAAGGAAGGTGCGCAGCAGGTTCCAGTCGAGCTGAAAGACGAATTTGGTATCGGTATCGACAGACATTAATGAAATCAATCCAGTTCATTTAACCTATCAATTTCTCCAATCCGCCCTCCACATGCAATGCTTTTCCCAACAAGGGGGATTCCTGTTGCCGGATCAGAGCCATTCGATCGACCGCCGCCCGTGGCTGCTTTTGTCACCTGCGCTGGTGTTCATCACCGTGCTGGTGGTGATCCCGATGGCGTTCATCCTCGTCTATTCCTTTTACGAAAATATCGACCTGGCCGTCGATGTGCCCGCCTTCCAGTTCGGCAACTGGATGGAACTGTTGACCGACGGCTATTACCACACGGCGATCTGGAAGACCCTGCGCCTGTCGGTGATCGTCACGGTGCTGGCGGCGGTGCTGGGTTACATCCCGGCCTATGTGATCGCGATGACCCGCTACCGTCACAAATGGCTGCTTTTGCTGCTCTTGATCCTGCCCTTCTGGATCAGCTTCATCATCCGCACGCTGAGCTGGATCCACATTTTCGGCAATCAGGGCGCGCTGAACGGGTTGATGAACCTGCTGGGGCTGGGCGATCTGCAGGTGCAGCTGATGTATACCGAATTCACGGTGATCGTGGGCTTTATCCACGTCTTCCTGCCCTACATGATCCTCAACGTCTATGTCAGCCTCGAAGGCATCGACCGCAACCTCGAGCCCGCCGCGCGCACGCTGGGGGCAACCCCGTGGCAGGCCTTTCGCGAGGTCACGCTGCCGCTGTCGCTGCCCGGTCTGGCGGCCGGATCACTGCTGGTTTTCGTGCTCACCGGGGGCAGCTATGTGACCCCGCTGATCCTTGGCGGACCCAGCGATTTCCTGTTCGGCAATCTGGTCTATGACGCCGTGGTGACCGAGTTGAACTGGCCCATGGGCGCGACGCTGTCCTTTGCGCTGCTGATCCTGTTGGGCTCTGTCGTGATCCTTTACAGCCGGTTGATGGGCATGAACCAGCTGGCCAAGGCATTCGGATAGGGGCGCGCCATGTCATCACGTGTCTGGAGATTGCTGAAAACCTATACCGTTCTGGTCTATGGCTTCATGTTCGCACCCATCGTCGTGGTGCTGATCCTGGCCTTCAACAATTCGCAATTCGGCGGATTTCCCATCGAAGGCTTTTCGCTGCGCTGGTTCTATGAACTGGCCGAGAACGAGGCGATCATCCGCGCGCTGCGCACCTCGGTCACGCTGGGGATGTTGACGGCGCTGATCGCCACGACGTTGGGCGTGTTGGCCAGCATGGCGCTGGTGCGCTACCAGTTCCGCGGCAAGCAATGGATCACCACCTTCCTGATCTCTCCGGTGCTGGTGCCGGAAACGGTGCTGGCGGTGGGGCTGCTGATCTTTTTGCGCTGGCTGCATATGCCGCGCAGTTTCGGCCTGCTGCTGATCGGGCATTCGATCATTGCCCTGCCCTTTGTCGTGCTGGTGGTGCAGGCGCGGCTGATCGGTATTCGCCGCGACTACGAGGAAGCCGCGCGCTCACTGGGGGCAAGCCCGGTGCAGACCTTTTTCCAGATCACCCTGCCGCTTTTGATGCCTGCGGTCTTCGCGGGTGCCCTGTTCGCCTTCACCATCTCCTTTGACAACATCACCGCCACGATCTTCTGGCGGCCCTCGGGGATGGAGACGGTGCCGACGCAGATCTTTGGCATGCTGCGCAATTCCGTCAGCCCGGAGATCAACGCTCTGGGTTTCGTGATGATCTGCATCACCGTGGGCCTTCCGCTATTGGCGGGCGGACTGGCCCGGTACTTTTCACGCCGCAAAGTATGATCAAAAACAACATGGGAGACGACCAATGACCAAGAAATATGACAGCGTGACGCGCTACGCCCGCCTGCGCGAGGCGGTGGGCAATGGCGATGTGGATCGCCGCACCTTCGTTGGCCTGCTGGGCTCTGCCGGGCTGACCGCCGGGCTTTCGGGCGGGATCATGTCCACCATGGCCACGCAAGCCCGCGCCATGGGCACCGAGCTGCATTTCGAAGGCTGGGGCGGTGTCGTGTCCGAGGCGCTGCGCAAGAACGCCTTTGATCCCTATGAGGCCGCCACCGGCAACAAGGTGATCGACGCCACCTTCGGCGGCGAAAACGAGGTGCTGACCAAGGTCAAGGCGGCGGGCAACACCGATGGCCACAACATCCTGCATAGCTCGGGCATCACCTGGTACAAGCGCTGGGTCGACAACGGCTATCACGTGCAGCTGAATCTCGACAACATCCCCAACATGGCCAATGTCATGGAGGCGATGATCGAGCCCTTCCGCAAGATCACCCCCGACGGGCTGTCGGCTGTACCCTATGACTATGGCACCACCGGCATCGCCTATAACACCGAGCACGTGTCGCATGAAAAGGCCAAGGAGATGGGGGCGAACCTGCTGCTCGATCCCTCGCTCAAGGGCAAGATCGGCGGCTGGGGCGGCGATTGGGCCAACCGGGCGTGGTATGGCGCGCTGCAATCGGGCCAGGACCCGAACAACATTCAGGACTGGGATGCAGTCTGGGACAAGGCGCGCGAACATCGCGACCTGGTGCTGAAATACTGGTCCTCCGGCGCGGAACTCATGGACCTTCTGGCCAAGGGCGAGATTTACGTGACCGAAGCATGGTCCGGTCGCGTCGCCGCGCTTCAGGCACAGGGCCATCCCATCGCCTATATGGACCCGCCCAACGGGCTGGCCTGGATGGAGACCATGTTCGTCATGAAGGGCTCGCCCATGGAAGAGGCCGAGGCGCTTTTGAACTTCATGCTCGATCCCGAAACCGCCATCGCGGTGGCCGTCGGCCAGAAATACCCGCCGTCGCTCGACCCGACCAAGGTGGACATGCCCGCAGAGGTGGCGAACCTGCCCGCCTTTGATCCGACCGGCAAGCTTGAGGGTCTGGTGTTCCGCGATCCAGCGGCCTGGAACCCGCATGAGAAGGAACAGGGCAAACAGTGGAACCGCGTGCAAAAAGGCGGTTGACCCTCTCAATCTGGCGGGCCGTGTCACTACGGCCCGTCCCCTCAAGAATTAGAAACGGAACTCGCTGATGGCGCGTGTGGAACTGAAATCGGTCAGGAAGCAATTTGGCCCGGTCGTCGCCGTACATGGCGCGGATGTGGTGTTTGAAGAAGGCTCCTTCACCACCCTGCTTGGCCCCTCGGGCTGCGGCAAGACAACGATCCTGCGCATGGTCTCGGGGCTGGAGAAACCCACCAGCGGCGATATCGAAATTGGCGGAAACCGCATCAATGACGTGCCGATCCACAAACGCAATCTGGGCCTCGTGTTCCAGAACTACGCGTTGTTTCCCCATCGCACGATCGGCGAAAACATCGCCTTTGGCCTGAAATACCGCGACGTGCCGAAATCCGAGATGGCGCGCAAGGTGACCGAAGCGCTGGACATCGTGCGCCTGCCCGGTGTCGAGGACCGCTATCCCAGCCAGTTGTCGGGCGGGCAGCAGCAACGCATCGCGCTGGCCCGGGCCATCGTGATCGAACCTGATGTGCTGCTCCTGGATGAGCCGCTTTCGGCGCTCGATGCCAATCTGCGCGAAGAGATGCGCGTTGAGTTGAAAACAATTCAGGATCGCATCGGCGTGACCTCGATCTTTGTCACCCATGACCAGTCCGAGGCGCTGGCCATGTCCGACAAGATCATCGTGATGAGCGCGGGTCGCATCGAACAGGTGGGCACCCCCGAAGAGGTCTACAACACCCCTGCCTCGGAATTCGTGGCCGGGTTTCTTGGCGCGGCCAACCTGTTGCAGGCGCGGGTGATCAACCGGGACGCCACGCATGTGGTGCTGGAGACTGCCGAATTCGGGCAAACCCCCGTCCCTCTGTCCCATGCCGCCACGCTGGGCCAATCAAACGACGCCAAGCTGATGGTGCGCGCCGAGAAGCTGACGCTTGGCCCAAAGGGCAGCGATGGCGTCGCGGCAAAGGTCGAGGCGGTGGATTATCAGGGCCAGCTTGCGCGCTATTTCCTGCGCGTGGGCGATACCCAATTGCAGGCGATGAACATGATCGACGGCGCGCCCTTTGGGGCGGGGGAAACCGTGGCCTTGTCCATGAACCCCGATGCCTGCGCCGCCCTGCCCGTCGGCGGTCCGGCATGAGCCGCTTGTTCTACCAGACCCGCCTGCCGCGCCCGAAACTTGACCGGGCCGAAGGCATCTACATGTGGGATGTGACCGGCAAACGCTATATCGACGGCTCCTCCGGCGCGATGGTCAGCAATATCGGCCATTCCAACCCGCGTGTTCTGGACGCGATGAAGCGGCAGATGGACAGTTCCACCTTTGGCTATCGGCTGCATTTCGAAACCGAAAGCTCCGAAGCGCTGGCCGAGCGCGCCGCATCGCTCGCCCCCGAGGGGCTGGGCCGGGTGTTCTTTGTCTCGGGCGGATCGGAAGCCACCGAAAGCGCCATGAAACTGGCCCGGCAATACGCGATCACCCAAGGTCAGGCGCAACGCTACAAGGTCATCTCGCGCTCGCCGTCCTATCACGGGGCGACGCTGGGCGCGCTGTCGGTCACCGGCTACGCGCCCATGACCGCGCCCTTTGATCCGATGATGCATGCCATGCCCAAGATCCCGGCACCCCGTGCCTATCTGGACGGGCTGGACCCGGATGATCCGGCCACCGGCGCGCATTACGCGCAGATGCTGGAGGACAAGATCCTTGAGGAAGGCCCGCAAACCGTGCTGGCGTTTATCGTTGAGCCTATAGGCGGGGCCTCAACCGGGGCGCTGGTGCCACCGGCGGGCTACATGCAGCGCATCCGCCAGATCTGTGACCACTACGGCGTGCTCCTGATCCATGACGAGGTGATGACCGGCGGAGGGCGCACCGGACGGTTTTTCGGGGCCGAGCATTGGGACGTGACGCCGGATCTGATCTGTCTGTCCAAGGGGTTTGGCGGCGGCTACGTGCCGCTGGGCGCGATGATCGCCCGCGATGACATGGTCGAGGCGGTGCTGGATGCGGGCGGCTTCATCCATGGCCATACCTATGCGGGCAACCCGCTGGCCTGTGCCGCCGGGCTGGAGGTGATTGACGAGATCGAGACGGGCGGGCTGATGGAGAACACCACCCGCATGGGCACGCTTCTCAAATCGCGGCTGGGTGACCTGATGCAGCGCTACCCGATCATCGGCGATGTGCGCGGCAAGGGGCTGCTCCTGGCCTTTGAGCTGATGGCCGACCGCCAGAGCAAGGCCCCGCTGCCCGCCGGGCTGAAGGCGTTCGACCGGCTGGTCGAGATCGCCTATGAGAACGGGCTGATCATCTATTCCCGCCGCACCCGCGGGGGGCTGTCGGGGGATCATTTCCTTGTCTGTCCGCCGATGATCGTGTCAGAGCCGCAGATCGAAGAGATCATCGGGTTGCTGGACCTGTCGCTGTCCCAGTTCATGGCCGAGCTACCCTCGGACCTGCTGCAAACGGCATGAGGCGGTGATGGAGAAAACGATCATCAGCTGCGCGATCACCGGGTCCATCCACACCCCTTCCATGTCGCCCTACCTGCCGTGGAAACCCGCCGATATCGCGCGGCAAGCCGTCGAGGCCGCCCGCGCCGGGGCGACGATCCTGCACCTGCATGCGCGCGATCCCGACGATGGCCGCCCGTCATCGGACGTGGCTCATTTCGCGGCCTTCCTGCCCCGTATCGCGGCGGACTGCGATGCGGTGATCAACCTGTCCACCGGCGGCAGTGCGATCATGAACCTTGAGGACCGGTTGCAGGCGGCGCTGCGCTTTTGCCCGGAGATGTGTTCGCTCAATATGGGCACGATGAATTTCGCGCTCTACCCCATGGCCGAGAAACCGCGCGACTGGCTGTTCGACTGGGAGGAACCGTTTCTGCGCGGCACCGATGATCTGGTGTTCAAGAACACGCCACGCGACATCGCGCAAATCCTGCGTCTCATGGGACAGGAGCGCGGCGCGCGGTTCGAGTTCGAATGCTACGACATCAGCCATCTCTACATGCTGAAACATTTCGTCGATCGCGGCAT
Organism: Primorskyibacter aestuariivivens; assembly: GCF_028023675.1. Classification (GTDB taxonomy): domain Bacteria; phylum Pseudomonadota; class Alphaproteobacteria; order Rhodobacterales; family Rhodobacteraceae; genus Marinovum; species Marinovum aestuariivivens. Next base: position 12,395 of record NZ_JAQIOZ010000005.1, read on the forward strand.
GGTACAGACACCGATATTCATCCAGTTCGTATTTGGCGTTCTGGGCGGAATGGGGCCGGACCCGGACACGCTCGACCATCTGATCGCTCTTGCGGACAAGCTGTTTGGGGAGGATTACATGTTCTCGGTGCTGGCCGCCGGGCGCTATCAGATCCCCATGGCCACCCGCGCCGCCGAGCTGGGCGGGCATGTGCGCGTGGGGCTTGAGGACAATCTGATGATCTCGCGCGGGGTGCTGGCGCGTTCCAATGCGGAACAGGTGACCCAGATCCGCGAGATCGTCGAAGGCATGGGACGCACGGTGGCCACCCCGTCCGAGGCGCGCGACATGCTGGGCCTCAAGGGCGCGGATCAGGTGGCGGTCTGAGATGACATTGCAGGTTTATGACGCCACGCCGGACACAGTGCCAAAGCTGGAAGTGGCGCTTCGGCAGTTGGCAAGGGATCTGGACGATCCCTACCGAATGGACAGTGACACGCTTGCCGCCGCGCTCTTCGGCCCGCATGCCGCCTGCTTCGGCGCTTTGGCCATGGGCGAGGCTGACGCAGTGCTGGGCGCGACGCTCTATGCCCCTGTCACGTCCACCGCCGCCGGGCGCACTGGGGTCTATGTGTCGGACCTTTGGGTGGCCGAGGCGGCGCGCGGGCAGGCGCTTGGCCCCGCGCTTTTGGCCCATGTCGCGGCGCGCGCGCGGCAGCTCTGGGACGCGCGGTTCCTGCGGCTGGTGAGTTACCGGACGAACGACCGGGCACGGAGCTTTTACACCCGGCTCGGTTTCGTGGAAAAATCCGATGAGCTGGTGCTTCAGCTTTCCGGCGAAGCCTTCGACCAATTCAACAGGTGAGTGATGAAAGCCTATTTCGACGACCGTCAGTGGAAACATGACCCCAAGCATTTCATGGCCAACGGGGTGCAGCTGCCCTGCCCCGAACAGCCCGAGCGCATCGCGCGGCTGACATCCGGAGCGGTTGCCGCGGGCTGTGTGTTCGAGACACCCGCCGACGCCGGGCTTGGCCCCATCGCGGCGGTGCACACAGCCGAATACCTGAGCTTCCTGCGCAATATCTACACCCGCTGGCGGCGGATCGAAGGCGCGGGGGACGAGGTGATCCCCAATGTCCACCCCGCCAACCGCAGCGACGGCTATCCGAAATCCGCCGTGGGTCAGGCCGGGTATCATCAGGCCGACACCGCCTGTCCCATTGCCGAGCACACATGGGAGGCGGCCTATTGGTCGGCGCAATCGGCCATCGCGGGTGCGGATGCGATTATCGGCGGCGAGCAGGCCTGTTACGTGCTGTCCCGCCCGCCGGGGCATCATGCGTTCAGCGATCTGGCCGGGGGGTTCTGTTTCCTCAACAATTCCGGCATCGCGGCGGAACGGCTGCGCGCCGCCGGTCACCGCCCCGCGATCCTCGATGTGGATGTGCATCACGGCAATGGCACGCAAGGCATGTTCTATGACCGCGCCGATATCCTGACCGTGTCGATCCATGCCGACCCGGCGCGGTTTTACCCGTTCTTCTGGGGCCATGCGCAGGAGCGCGGCAAAGGCGCGGGGCTGGGCGCGAACCTCAACCTGCCGCTGGCGCGCGGCACCGGGGACGACGCCTATCTCAAAACGCTGGATCAGGCGCTGGAGCGCATCACCGCCTTCGGGGCAACATCGGTGGTGGTGGCGCTTGGGCTGGACGCGCATGAGGACGATCCGTTTCAGGGGCTTGCGATCACCACCGCCGGGTTTGCCCGGATTGCCGCAGCAATTGCCGCGCTTGGCCTGCCAACGCTTTATGTGCAGGAGGGCGGATACCTGTCCGACGCGCTTGCGGGCAACCTGACCAGCTTCCTGTCGGGCGCGCAGGGGACCGCATGAACACCACAACCGATATCCTCGTGATTGGTGGCGGTATCGCCGGGATCAGCGCGGCGGCGGCGCTGGCCCGCGACGCGGATGTCACCGTGCTGGAGGCGGAGCCGCATGTCGGGCATCACGCCACCGGGCGGTCGGCGGCGGTGTTCCTGCTGAATTACGGCAACGCCACGCTGCGCGCGCTGAACGCGCTGGCCTATCCGGCGCTGAATGGCGCGCTTCTGGGCGAAACGGTCCTGTCGCCGAAAGGCGAATTACAGGTCGCCACGGCCGACACCCTGCCCGCGCTGGAGGCTTATCTGGACGGGGCCACAGGGGTGGAGCGGCTGACGCCGGAGGAGGCCGTGAAAATGGTGCCGGTCCTGCGACAAGAGAAAATCGTTGCAGCCACTTTCGAAGACCTCGCGCTTGGAATCGACGTGGATCTTCTGTTGCAGGGCTGCGTGAAACTGTTGAAATCACGCGGCGGTCGGGTCGAGACCGGAGCCCCGGTGCAGCGCATCGACCGGCAGGGCACGGGATGGCGCGTGGAGACCCCCGGCGGGGTCTATGACGCGGGGATCGTGGTCAACGCCGCCGGGGCCTGGGCGGATGAGATTGCGGCGCTGGCCGGGCTGCGCCGGATCGGTTTGCAGCCCATGCGCCGTTCCGCCGTCATCATGCCGATGCCGGAGCACCTTGGGGATTACCGCAACTGGCCGCTCTTTGCCTCGGCCAGCGAGGATTGGTACGCCAAGCCCGAAGCCACCGGGTTGATGATCTCACCCGCCGAGGAAGACCCGGTTGATCCACAGGATGCCTGGCCCGACGATATGGTCATTGCCGAAGGGCTCTACCGCTTTGAGCAGATGGTCGACATTCCCATTGTGCGGCCGACCCATAGCTGGGCCGGGCTGCGCACCTTTGCGCCGGACCGGAGCCCGGTCTGCGGGGTCGATCCTGACGCGCCCGGGTTTTTCTGGCTGGCCGGTCAGGGGGGATATGGCGTGCAGACCGCGCCAGCGCTTGCAGAGCTTTCGGCAGCGCTGTGCCTTGGCCGCACCCCGAACGTTCCCGACACGCTGCTCCGGGCGATTGACCCGGCGCGTTTCACCGCGCCGGGATCATGAGGCGCGCCCTCAGGCGGCCTTTGGTTCCTTGGCCCCGGTCATAAAGGCCACCGCATCGGACATGTCGTAATCCTTGGGGTTGATCACGGTCAGACGCCGCCCCAGCCGGTGCACGTGAATGCGGTCACAGACCTCGAACACATGCGGCATGTTGTGGCTGATCAGGATGATCGGGATACCCCGCGAACGCACGTCCTGAATCAGCTCCAGCACCCGGCGGCTTTCCTTGACACCCAGCGCAGCGGTCGGCTCGTCAAGGATGATCACCTTGGACCCAAAAGCCGCGGCGCGTGCCACCGCCACCCCCTGACGCTGACCGCCAGAGAGCGTTTCGACCGCCTGATTGATGTTCTGGATCGTCATCAGACCCAGTTCAGACAGTTTTTCGCGGGCGAAGCGCTGCATTTCCTTTTTGTCCAACTGGCGGAACACCTGCCCCAGGATCCCGGGTTTGCGGATCTCGCGCCCCATGAACATGTTGTCCGCGATGGAGAGTGCCGGGCTCATGGCAAGGGTCTGGTACACGGTTTCGATACCGTGGGACCGGGCCTCGATGGGCGAAGAAAACGACACTTTCTTGCCATCGAGAAACACCTCGCCCTCATCCGGGATCACCGCGCCGCACAGCGCCTTGATCAGGGTGGATTTCCCCGCGCCATTGTCGCCAATGACGCCCAGAATCTCACCGGGATAAAGCTCAAAATCACAGTGATCGAGCGCGGTCACGCGGCCGTAGCGCTTGACCAGGTTCTTTGCAGAGAGGATCGGTTCCATCACGCTGTTACCTTTCTGATCCATTGGTCCACCGTCACGGCGCCGATAATCAGCATACCGATCAGCATGAAGGTCCATTGCGGGTCAGCGCCCGCCATACGCAGGCCAAGTTCAAACACCCCGACGATCAGTGCGCCAAACAACGCTCCAAGGATTGAGCCACGCCCGCCAAAGAGCGAGATGCCGCCAATCACCACCGCGGTAATCGCCTGAATATTGCCCACCACGCCGGTCGAGGCCGAAGGCGAGACAGAGCTGAAGCGCCCGATCATCACCCATGCCGCCAGCCCACAGATGAAACCGGCCACCATGTAAACGGACATCAACGTCTTGTGCACATCGACGCCGGCAAGCTCGGCCGCCTCCGGGTCATCGCCCACCGCATAGACATGCCGCCCCCATGAGGTCGAGCGCAGCGCATAGGCCAGCACCAGCACAAGCAGGACCATCAACACCACGCCCAGGGTAAAGGTCGCGCCGCCAAATTGCAGCTTGGTGCCGAGGAATTGCAGGAACGGCCCCTGTTCGGCGATGTCCTGGCTGCGGATCGTTTCATTGGCGGAATAGAGGTAGTTCGCCGCCAGCACGATCTGCCACATGCCGAGCGTCACGATGAACGGCGGAAGCTTGACCCGGCTGACCAGCCAGCCGCTGATCGCCCCAAGAGCCGTGCCCGCCGCAAGGCCGATACCGACCGAAATTGGCGCTGGGATGCCGTAGCGAAAGGTGAATTGCCCCATGATCACGGTACAGAACACTGCCACCGCCCCAACCGACAGGTCGATCCCAGCCGTCAGGATGATCAGGGTCTGGGCCGCCGCCAGAACGCCCACGATCTGCACCTGTTGCAGGATCAGTGTCAGCGCGAAGGGTGAAAAGAACTTGGTGCCCAGCAAAATGCCAAACAAGGCAATCGCAAAAACCAGCACGATCAACGGGACCAGCGCGGGCGTCACATGCAATGCGTGCTGCAACCGCCCGGTCCAACCCCTATCCTCTTCGTGAAACTCCGCAACCGATTCCGCCGCCCCTTTGGCGGCTGCTTCATAATTGTCCGCTTGTGACATTCCGGCTCCTCCCGGTCGGCCCCGTGCGTGGGGCCCTTACAAATTGGGGTGGGCCGTGACCCACCCCGCTCCTGAGTTTGCATCAGATCTCGAGACGAGACCAGATCAGCCCCAGCAGAGCTCTTTGCCCTTGGTCACGTCGATGCTTTCGACGCCATCGACCGCTTCACCGGCAACCAGCGACACGCCAGTGTCGAGGAAGTTCTTGCCGGGGGTGTTTTCAGGCAGGGTTCCGTCCTTGGCGAATTGCGCAATCGCCTCGATGCCCAGCGATGCCATGAGCAGCGGGTATTGCTGCGAGGTCGCACCGATCACGCCATCGGCGACGTTCTGCACACCGGGGCAACCGCCATCGACCGACACGATCAGCACGTCGTTTTCGCGACCGATGGATTTCAGCGCCTCATAGGCCCCTGCCGCGGCCGGCTCATTGATCGTGTAGACCACGTTGATCATCGGATCACTGGCAAGGCAGTTTTCCATCGCCGTGCGCCCGCCCTCTTCGTTACCGGAGGTCACTTCGTTGCAGATGATGCGCTCGTCGGTTTCGTCACCCCACTTGTTGACATCAACGGTGTCGATGCCAAAGCCGGTCAGGAAGCCCTGGTCGCGCAGAACGCCCACGGTCGGCTGGCTGATGGCCAGATCCAGCATCGCGATCTTGGCGTCCGCCGCGGCATCGCCCAGCTTGGCCGCCGCGTATTGGCCGATCAGTTCACCGGCAAGGAAGTTGTCGGTCGCAAAGGTGGCGTTGGCCGCGTCAATCGGGTCAAGCGGCGTGTCCAGCGCGATGACCAGAAGACCCGCATCACGCGCTTGCTGCACGGACGGGACGATGGCCGCAGTGTCGGACGCAGTCAGCAGGATACCGGATGCGCCATCGGCAATGCAGGTTTCGATCGCTGCCACCTGTGCTTCGTTGTCGCCGTCGATCTTGCCCGCGTAGCTTTTCAGGGTGATGCCCAGCTCTTCGGCCTTGGCCGCCGCGCCTTCGCGCATCTTGACGAAGAACGGGTTGGTATCGGTCTTGGTGATCAGGCAAGCGCTTGTGCCGTGCCCGGCCGCCAGCGATGCCCCCGTGGATGCGACAAGCGCCAGTGCAGATGCAGTCAGTAGTTTGTTCATGGTGTCCTCCCTAGACAATGTGGGTCCGTCATCGACCCCCGCACGCATGTCACGTGCTCACACTCAGCCTAACGGCGATTCTACGTTCCCGTCAATAAGTAATTCACAGTGATTTAATATTGACAAGCAAGGTCGCCGAACCCCATCCTGTGTTTCAGGGAGGAGTTGCCGCATGGCCGGAATTGAACCGGATCATACTGAGATCGCTACAGAATTTGGGTCATCAGGCTCAAACCAAAGCGGCATGCGTGCGCATAACGAACGGCTCGTTCTGACGATTCTACGTCGGCACGGCGCGCTCCCCAAAGCCAAAATTGCACGGATAACGGGTCTGTCGGCCCAGACGGTTTCGGTCATCATGCGGGCACTGGAAGCCGACGGGCTTATCGTGCGCGGCGAAAAGCTGCGCGGTAAGATCGGCCAACCCTCTGTGCCGATGCAGTTGAATCCCGAAGGGGCTTTGTTTCTCGGGCTCAAGGTCGGGCGGCGCTCTGCCGAACTGACACTTGTCGATTTCGTCGGGCAGGTGCGCGCCCATGACAGCCGCACCTATCGCTTTCCCACACCTGCCGAGACGCTCGCCTTTGTCCAAAGCGCGACCGCCGGAATGCTGGATGAATTGCCCGGCGATCTTCGGCACCGGGTTTCAGGCATGGGAATAGCAATCCCCTACTTCCTGTGGGAATGGGCGGAAACCATCGGGATCGACCCCAGGGAGATGGCCACATGGAAAGACTTTGACCTGCGTGCGGAAGTCGAAAAGATGTTCGACTTTCCGGTCTATCTTGGCAATGACGCGACAAGCGCCTGCGGTGCCGAGCTTGTATTCGGCACGTCTGATCTGCCGCCGGATTTCCTGTATTTCTACATCGGTTACTTCGTCGGCGGCGGCATTGTTCTGAATGGTGCGGTCTATGAAGGCAGTCGCGGCAATGCAGGTGCGATCGGGCCATTTCCGGTCATCGATTCCCGTGGCGTGACCCGCCAGCTGGTCGATGTCGCCTCGCTGATCGGGCTGGAGCGGCGTCAGGCAGAGGCGCATGGCGATGTCTCGGCATTGTGGGACAGCCCGGACACCTGGAATATCAACCGGGACATTGTCGATGACTGGCTGAACGAAGCGATCCCGGCGCTGGCCACAACCGTACTGGGCACGGTTTCCATCATCGATTTTCCACGCGTCATTGTGGACGGACAACTCCCCGAGCCATTGCGCGCGGAGATCGTCGCGAGAATTGATAAGGAGCTTCAGCAACGGAACCTGTCCGGGCTGACCGCGCCTGAAATCAGTCAGGGGACGATTGGCAGACGGGCAAGATCACTGGGTGCCGCAAGCTTGCCTCTGGCCCGAAAATTCATGCTTGAGTAATGCGGCCCACCGTTGGCCCAACCGCTTGCAGCCCTGACAATCCACAATCAATCGTTGTCCGACAACCCCGCGCCCGCCCCGGCCAGACGGCTTCGTTCCGTTGCCGGCGCGTAGGTGCGTAGCGCGAACCGGTCAAGCGCTTCCATGACGTCTGCGCCGCATGAGCACCGGTCCCTGATGGCAATCGGGGGTGCGGCAGGCCTTTTCGCCCCGGAAATCTGCACCCCGGCCCGCTCTGGAAGGCGGTGTACATCATCCAGCCAGACCCCGTCCGGACCAAGAATGATCCGCGCCGCCCCCAGCGAGGCCGCAAGATACATGTCGTCTGGCTTCGCGACCCAGACGAGGAACGGCACGAGCAGCACTGGCGCGCGCATTTCGGCGATTGTCATCGGTGCAGGCGGTTCGCCCCGGTCACACAGGCTGGTGCCTAGAGCGATGGGACAGCTCCCGGCGTCGCCCGGCATCTCCAACAGGTCCGCCAGCGCCGCCGCCCCCGGCAGACCCCGCGCCTCCAGCCAGCGCACTGCCGCGCCCGCGTCTTCGGCCTGTCCCCAGCTATAGCCGCCCCCACGCGCGGCCTTGCGCGCCAGCGCCTCGGTTTCCACCAGCGACCAACTCACCGGGACTGCTCCTGCAGGGCGGGTGCCATCCAGTCATCCGCCTCGCCCGCCACCAGATCACCGGGGAAGGGCGCGCCGCGAAACATGTTGATACGCACCCAGCGGTCAGAGCGCGGATCGAAATGGGTCGCCCCGAAACAGGAGAGCTTGGCGCGCAACAGGTCGATGGGCAGCATATTGGCGGCGATGGTGTTGTCGCGGATCTCGGCATAGGGGAAACGCGCCGCAATCTGGGCGCGGCGCGCGATATGGCGGTGTTCGGGGTGGCGCATGAGGAAGGCGGCCAGCGTCTCATCCGCATCCGCGCGTTGCAAATCCGCACGCAGCAACGCGGCGTCACGCCCCGGACAAAGCGGCAGCGCATAGGCCGCAACCTCGCCGGTCGCGTCATCCTCAAGCCGGGGTTCCAGCTTTTCCTCGGAGGTGTACCAGACGCGTGCATGCGTCTCGGGGCGAGTCCAGTCGATGCGCAAAGCCCAGTCATAGATCGCTTCGACGCGCTCGCGCATCCGCGCGACGCTCACCGTACCATCAATGCGGCGATGGGCGGCCTCATCGGCGGCCAGACAGCATTCCAGCCCGTCCACCAGCGCGCCATGCGGCTCCAGCATCAGCGACAGCAGCGCCTCCTGCCCTTCGAGCCCCAACGCCTCCTCGGCCCAGCGCCACAGCCGGTCCCATGGCATGGGGGCGGTCCAGTCCATCCGTGCCGCGTGCTCGGCCAAGGCATCAAGGTCACCGCGCAGGTCGGCCAGCTTCCGGACCTGCGCCGGGTGCTCCGAGCGCCAGAGCCGCGTGTTTTCCTGAGCGCGGGCGATATGGGCGGTAAAGCTTGCGACCGTCGCGGCGTCTGTCGCGGTCTGGCTGCGTACCCGCGCCAGCGCCTCTTCGCGCACCGCCATCCAGTTGTTGAGCAACACCGGGTGATTAATCAGGAAAGGCGCCATGCCCAGCCCGGTAGAATTGCCGATCCCGAACCGGCGGCGCAGGGCCGGGTCCAGCGGAACGGCCGTCTCTGGCGCACGCAAACGCGCCATGTGTTCGACCAGGTCCATGACAAAGGCGCGGGTGAGAAAGACGCTCAGCATCTCGACCTGAAACGGGGCCTGAAATTCGGGCCGGTCCATCACCATCTCGCGATCCGCCGCGCCGAATTTGCCGGAGCCGTAAACGGCGGTGGTGCGCATCAGGTAGCCCACCTGCTCCACCATCCCGACGTCCGGTTGCTGCCCCGATGCCAGCCGATCCACCACATGATCCCACAGCCGAACCGAGCGGTTGGCCCGGCTGAGCGACAGCTCACGTTCACTGATCCGCCCCGCCTCCTGCAGGGGCACATTGGCGCGCAGCCGCTCGATATCCGCCTGTTCCGGCCCCCCGTCAAACAGCGTGAATGTCGCGTCCCATTCCGTGGCAATCACCCGGTCCGAGCGTTTCTCGGGCGGCAGATCATTGGCAAAGGCGATGAGCGAATAGCTGCGCTCTGGCCCATGCGCCGCGTAGACCGCCACCCCCTGCCCGCGCATGTCGATGTCAAAGACCGGCGCATCAAAGCGCCAGTTTTCGGCCTTGAGACGGCGCAGCAGGATACGCATGAAGCTCAACCGGGTCTGGTGAAACGACCCCATGCGGGCCAGTTTCATCACCACCTCCGGCGCGCGCGGCGCAACTGTCATCCCTGCATCTGCCATGCCGTCATTCCCCTTGCGGCCCGAAATTCCCGGCAAAGAACCGGTGCCAGTTATCGCCCATCAGCCCCGCGATCTCCTCCTCGGAAAACCCCTTTGCCCGCAATCCGTCCTCGATATTACCGAAATCGCGGTTGTCGCGGAACCATTCGGGCTGCGGCGGAAAGCCCGGCGCGCTGGCCGATCCTTCGCCATAGTCGATCTCTTTCGACCAGCGGCCCACGCGCATCCACTCCACCACGCTGTCGGGCTGATCCTGGCACAGGTCGGACCCGATGCCAAAATGCGCGACACCAAACCGGTCTGCGGCGGTGGCGATCATCTCGCAAAAGCTCTCGACCGTGCAACTGGACTTGCCCTTGAGATGATGGGGATAAAGCGAGAAGCCCATCATGCCGCCGTTCTCCACCACGGCGCGCACCACGTCGTCGCGCTTGTTGCGCAAGGCGGGCTGCCATGAATGAAGGTTCGCGTGAGTGATGGCGATGGGCCTCTCTGATAAATCGGCGGCCTCGATGGTGGAGCGATCAGCGGAATGGCTCATGTCCACCACTATACCAACCCGATTCATTTCCTTGATGACCTGTTTGCCCATTCTGGTGATGCCGGGGTCTTCGGCCTCGTAACATCCCGTCGCCAGCAGCGACTGGTTGTTATAGCTCAGCTGCATGAACCGCGCGCCCAGCTTGTGCAGCACCTCGACCAGCCCGATATCATCCTCAATGGGGCTGGGGTTCTGAAACCCGAAAAAGATCGCCGTGCGCCCAGTTTCGCGCGCACGGTCCACATCGCTGGCCCATTCCCCGTGAAAGATCAGGTCCGGGTATTGCTCGAACCAGCGGTTCCACGCCTCGATATTGAGCACGGTTTCGCGGAAGTTTTCGTGATAGGCGATGGTCACATGCACCGCATCCACGCCGCCCTCGCGCATCTGGCGAAAGATCTTTTCCGACCAGTTGGCATATTGCAGACAGTCGATACGATAGCTCACGCCGGGTCCCCCGCGCTGATATAGGCGGTCTTGACCGTGGTGTAGAACTCCGCCGCCGCGCGCCCCTGTTCGCGCGGCCCATAAGAGCTGTCGCCGCGTCCGCCAAAGGGGACGTGATAATCGGTCCCGGCGGTGGGCAGGTTCACGGTGACGACACCGGTGCGCGCATTGCGCCGGAAATGCGTGGCGCGGGCGAGCGAGCGGGTCACGATGCCCGAGGTCAGGCCGAAATGCGTATCGTTGACAGTGGCCAATGCCTCATCATAGCTGCCCACCTTGATCACGCTGGTCAGCGGCGCGAACATCTCTTCGCGGTTGATGCGCATGGCGTTCGTGGTGTTCAGGAACACGCCGGGCGACATGTAGAACCCGTCATGCTCCATGCTCAGCCGCGCGCCGCCACAGGCCAGTTCGGCCCCTTCGGATGTGCCCAGCGCGACATAGGCGAGGTTTTCGTCCAACTGCTGCTGGCTGACCACCGGGCCTATCTGGATCCCCTCGCCCAGCGCGTGACCCACTTTCATCGCCTGCGCGCCTGCCACCAGCTTGTCGACAAAGGCGTCATGGATGCCCTCATGCACGATCAGCCGCGACGATGCGGTGCATTTCTGCCCCGTCCCGCCAAAGGCCCCGCCCAGCGCCAATGTCACGGCAAGGTCGAGATCGGCGTCGTCCATCACCGCAAGTGCATTCTTGGACCCCATCTCCATCTGGATCTTGGTGAAATTCTGCACGGCCGCCGCGGCAATCCCACGCCCGACGGGCACCGATCCTGTGAATGAAATAGCGTTGACGCGCGGGCTTTCCACCAGCGCCTGACCAATGCTGCCCCCCGATCCCATGACAAGGTTGAAAAGCCCCTTTGGCATGTCCTGGCGACTGATGATCTCGGTCAGCGCATGGGCCGATGCGGGCGTCATATTGGCTGGTTTCCAGATCACCGCATTGCCATAGGCCAGTGCGGGGGCGATCTTCCAGCTGGCGGTCGCAGTGGGAAAGTTCCATGGGCTGATCACGGCCACCACGCCCACCGGTTCGCGGCGCACATCCACCTCGATATTCGGGCGCACGCTGTCGGCATTCTCGCCCAACTGGCGCAGGCATTCGGCGGCGTAATAGGTAAAGAATTGCCCGGCGCGATACACCTCGCCCTTGCCCTCGGCCAGCGGCTTGCCCTCTTCGCGGCTCAGTAGCGTGCCCAGTTCCTCGGCCCGCGCCATCAGCTCATTGCCGATATTCATCAGCACCGCCTGCTTGCGCTCCATGCCATAGGCGGCCCATTCCGCTTGCGCCCGCGCAGCCGCGTCCAGCGCGTCATTCAGTTGATCGGCGCTGGCCTGCGCGTAAAGCCCAATCAGGTCGGTGATGTCGGACGGGTTGCGGTTCTCGATCTCAGACGCCCCTGCCACCCACTCCCCGGCGATATAGTTGAGCTTGGTCTCGGACATGGTGCTGGCCTCATTTCTGCGCGCGCTGTTCGCGGCACATGAGGTCACAGCAAAATGCTCAAGGCAAACGCAAAATAATTGAACTTGCTTCAGAAAAACTGAAGTTTGAAGTTTAAGCGTTGGCGAATGCTCCCATCCCCGCCAGCATGTCACCCCGTCCCGGAAACCCGCACCTCCCGAATGGCCCCGGCCAAGGCCCGCGCTGCCGGGGTCATGGTCTGGCGCGGCTGGGTGATCAGCCAGACCTCGCGCTGCGCGTCACTGTCGGCCAGCGGAAGAAAGGCAAGGTCAGTGAATTCCGGCAGCATCACCAAACGGGGCAACAGAGTAATGCCCACCCCGGCCTTGACCAGTCCCAGAAGCGACGCGGTGTTGCGCACATTCATCCGGGCGTTGTCGAGGATAGGGGCAAATGCCGGATCGGCAATCTGGTCGCATAACCCGTTGGCGATAAAATTCTCTCCCGCCAGATCGGCCCAGCCCAGTTCGTCCCAGTTGCGAGCCAACGGGTGATCGGCGCGACAGACCACGCCAAAACGGTCGGCAAAGAGCCGGGTACAGTCGAACCCCGCCAGCGCCCCGGCGCCTGCCATGCCAATATCGGCCCGTTCATTGGTGATCTCGGCTTGCACGGCGGCGGAATCCATATCCCGAACATCCACATGCACGTCCGGATGGTCGCGCAGAAACCGCTGTAAAACGTCGGGTAAAACCGTCTGCCCCAGCGATGGGGTCACCGCCACCCGAACATAGCCCAGCTGCGCCTTGGACAGCGCTTCGATCGTGTGTAGGGTTCTGTCGAACTGCTCCACGCCGCGCCGGGCTTCGGCATGGATGGCCCGCCCCAGCGGAGTCAGCCGTGATTTGCGGGCGGTCTCAAACAAGGGCGCGCCGATATGGCCCTCGAATTGCTTGAGCATCATCGACACGGCCGAGGACGTGCGCCCAAGACTGTCCGCCGCCTCAGCCAGTGAGCCGTGCTCCACGACGGCCCGGAAGCAGCGCAGCATTTCGATCTTGATGGCCATAAAGGCTTCAGCATTCCTTAAGCAGAGAACCTTACTTCAGAGCTAAACTGAAAAGCGCGATACGTCCAAGAGATTCACGCCGGTCCCGAAAGGATCGATACTCCTTTTTCAGCGCATCCGCTGCCTGCGTCTCCCGTTCATGCCGGAGTGTCGGCACGCGGTTCGACCGCTGGACCGGGTGCGGGATGCCCGAAGGCGCATCGCCTTGGCGAACATCTCCTTTGCCCCAAAACTGGACAAAGGACCGGTTATTAATACTGCCGGGTTACGGTATTTGACTGCCGGAGCCCAAGCCGTCGGTTCAGCGCGAAAGATGGCGCGCCACGACCTCGGCGATCATTGCACTGACCCGGGTATTGCTTTCCACCGTAACACCGCCGATATGCGGAGACAGGACAAGGTTGGGAACATCCGCAAAGCGCGCGCGCGCCTCCGCCGTCAAAGGCTCGGTCTCGAACACGTCCAGCGCCGCGCCGCCCAGCGTCCCGGCCTTGAGCGCCACGGCCAAGGCGGCCTCATCCACCACGCCGCCGCGCGCCGCGTTGATCAGGATGGCGTCGTCTTTCATCCCTGCCAGCGCCTCGGCCCCGATGATATGGCGGGTGCCGTCGGTCAGCGGCACATGCAGGCTCACCACATCCGATTGCGCCAAGAGATCAGGCAGCTCGGCCCGCGTTGCGCCGTCCCATGCCGGATGGTCTTCGGGCAGGAACGGATCATAGCCAATGATCTCCATCCCCAGTCCACGGGCCAGCGCCGCCGTGTCGCGTGCGATCGCGCCAAAGCCCACAAGCCCCAGCACCTTGCCCGCGATCTCGCGCCCCGAGGCCGGACCGCGCGGCCAGTCGCCTGCCAGCATCTGATCATTGCGCTGATAGGCCCCGCGCAAAAGCATCATCGCGGTCGCGATCACATATTCCGCCACGCTCAGGTTATTGGCCCCGGTGGCGGGATAGACGGTGACATCCCGCGCAGCGCAGGCGGGTTGGTCGATATTATCCAACCCAACGCCCAGCCGCCCCACACAGGCCAGCCCCGGCGCGGCATCGAGCAGTTCCGCCGTGACCTGAGTGCGGTTGCGCACGATCAGCGCTTTTTTGTCCGCCAGAAGCGCCGGAATCGCCGCTTGGGTCTCGGCCAGATCGGGGCGATAGACCGCCCCGAACTGCTCCTCCAGCGACGCGACCGCCGCCGCATCCATGAATTCGGTGATCAGGATCATTTTATCCCGGCCACGGCAACGTATTTGGTGTCGAGATAATCATCGAGCCCCTGGCTGCCGCCCTCCTTGCCCATGCCGCTTTCCTTGACCCCGCCAAAGGGGGCCTCAACCGTGGTGATCAGCCCGGAATTCACGCCAATCATGCCGTATTCCAAAGCATCATTGAGCCGAAACACCCGGCCCAGATCGCGTGTGTAGACATAGGCGCAAAGGCCGAAATCAGTGGCATTGGCCATCTCGACCACCTGCTCTTCGCTGTCGAATTTGAACACCGGCGAGAGCGGGCCAAAGATCTCCTCGGTGGCGAAGGCCATGTCTTGCGTGGCCCCTGTCACAACCGTGGGTTCAAAGAAGGTCTGGCCCAGCGCGTGGCGTTTGCCGCCCTGCACCACTTTGCCGCCTTTCTCGGTCGCGTCGGTGATGAATTGCTCGACCTTTTCCACCGCATCCATGTCGATCATCGGGCCTTGTTCGACGCCGTCCTCGGTGCCGTTGCCCACCTTGAGCGCGGCGGTCGCGGCGGTCAGTTTCTCGACAAAGGCATCGTGGATACCGGCCTGCACATAGATGCGGTTGGCGCAGACACAGGTCTGGCCCATGTTGCGGTATTTAGATACCATCGCGCCCTGAATAGCGGCGTCGATATCGGCATCATCGAAAACGATGAATGGCGCGTTACCGCCCAGTTCCATGGACACTTTCTTGACCGTGTCGGCACTTTGCCGGATTAGCTCCTTGCCCACCTCGGTGGAGCCGGTAAAGGTCACCTTGCGCACGCGCGCGTCTTCCATGATCGCGCCGCCAATGCCGCGCGCCGACCCGGTGAGGATATTGACCGTGCCGGACGGATAGCCCGCCTCTTCACACAGTTTCGCCCAGGCCAGCCCGGAATAGGGCGTTGCCGTGGCCGGTTTCGCCACCACGGTACAGCCCGCCGCGAGCGCGGGCGCAATCTTGCGCGCCAGCATCGACGAGGGGAAATTCCATGGCGTGATCATACCGACCACACCCACCGGATGGCGCGTCACCAAGAGCCGCCGGTCGCCCGTCGGCGCGGGCACGATCTCGCCCTTGGCGCGGCGGATTTCCTCGGCGAACCATTGCACATAGGCCGCGCCAATGCCGATCTCGCCGCGTGCCTCGGCCAGCGGTTTGCCCTGTTCGGCAGTGAGCAACTGCGCCAGCGCTTCCTGATTGTCCAAAAGCGCCTCGCGCAAGCGATGCAGCAGGCCAACGCGGGTGTTCAGATCGGTCTGCGAAAAGCTCTTGAACGCCGCGTGCGCCGCATCAATCGCGCGCTTCGTCTCGACCGCGCCACAGTTCGGCACGGTGCCCAGCTTTTCGCCCGTGGCCGGGTTGGTCACGTCGATGGTCTCGCCGCTGTCCGCACCAATCCACTGACCGGCAACCAGATTGCCCTCGCACAGATATCCGGAAAAATCGCTCATTTCGCTCCCCTAAATCTCGATGGCGCGGGTTTCGCGCGCCGATTGCTCTGCGGCCTCCCCGACCAGAACGGACCACAGCCCGTCCTGCAGACTCACCTCGGGGGTGCCTTTTCCGGATTTGATCAAATCATGGAATTTCTGGTGTTGGAAGAAGGTCGAGCCATGATGATCGCCCGCCTGCAGAATATTTTCGTCCACCTCGATCACCTCGGTGGTCTCGCGCTTGCTGGCCCGGTCGGACAGCACGATCTCGGCATGGCGTTCGCTGCCATCTGCGGAGAACCGCGCCGGGCCGGGAACCCGCGCTTCGATGCGGGCCTTTTCCCCTGTCACGGTCAAAAGCTCCTGCCAATAGGAGCCTTCGGCGAACATGCACAGGTCCAGCATCGCCCGCGCGCCGCTGGCAAAATCCACAACAGCAAAAGCGTTGTCGATGATATCCGGGGTTTCCCCGCCATAACGCTCGTCCAGATGGTTCACATCCATCGCGGCCGAGGCATAGACGCGGACCGGATCGCTTTGCAGCACCAGCCGCATCAGGTCCCAGAAATGGCAGCATTTCTCCACCAGCGTGCCGCCGGTGCGCGCGCTGAACCGGTTCCAGTCGCCCACCTTGGGCAGGAACGGAAAGCGATGTTCTCGGATAGCAAACATGCGCGGCGTGCCAATCGTGCCGCCCCGCACCTCGGCCAGTAGCCGCTGCGCGGGCGGCATGAAGCGGTATTCCATCGCCACCCAGATCGGCGCGTCCCGCCCCTCGGCCCGCGCGATCAGGTCACGGCAATCGGCGGAGGTTGTGCAGAGCGGCTTTTCGCACAGGATCGGCTTGCCGGTGGCCATCACGTCGATCATCATCGCGTGGTGCAGATCATTCGGCCCGGCGATCAGGTAAGCGTCGCACAGATCGGCCGACAGCATTTCCTTGTAATCGCTGAACGCCCGCGCCCCCGGCGCCATCCCCGCCGAAAGCGTGCGCATCCCCTCGTCCGGATCGGCCAACGCCGTGACCTCGGCCCCGGGGATCAGTGCCAGATTCCGCATATGCTCCTGCGCCATCATCCCGGCGCCCACCAAGCCATATCGCATGTTCACAACTCCAGAACCGGCAGGCCCAGCGCCGCCGCAATCTCGCGCAGGACCGGGCGGTGTTCGCCGTAAGCCAGCGCCATGTGATGCTCCAGCCCGGAGGCGATCACATCGTCCAGAACCTCGCCCGCCGCACGGTCGAACCGCACAACGCCGGAGGTGCCGGTAAAGCTTTTATCCCGCGCCAGCATCTCGCCGCCCGCCAGCACCATCTTGGGTTTGCCAAAGGCCTGGCTGATCCGGCAGAAGGTCACACGCCCCGGTTTCAGCGCAAACTCATACAAGAGCGGCATCTTGCGATTGGTGTGGATCGTGGCCAGCGCCGCGTCGTCCTCGCCCAGCATCGAGAGCGGTGCCTGCCCGCAATGCCAGACCACGCCGGAATTGTCGTCTGCGTCCATGTCCACCAGATCGGTGAGGAACACTGCCTCGCCCGAGGCCTCCTGCAACACCATCTGTGTAAGCGCGCCATAAACATCCGCCTCGCAGGCGCAGGGCACGCGTGCCTCGCCCATCATCGAGACAGGGCCACAAACCGCGCCGCCATATTCGGTAAAGGTCTCGGGCCAGCAGCGGATGGCAAAGGCGTCATAGCCACCCTTGGCGCGGATCGCGTCCAGCCCCAGCTTGAGCCGCAGCGAACGGTCAAGCTCGGTCTGGTCCACATCCTCCAGCCCCTCGGCATTCACCTGTTTGCGCAGCAGCGCGACCGCCTCCGGCTCTGCCGCCCGGCCCGCCTCAAAAAGGTCTTCCAACTCCAGCGCGTCCACCTCGACCCCGGCCAGCGTTTTCAGCTCCCCGGCATCATAGGCGCAGGTATCGAACCCGTCCGGATGCGCGCCGATCCGAGCCACGCGTTTGCCCCGGATACGTCCGGCAATGGCTTCGGCACGTTCGGTCACCATGCCGTCCGGTTCCGCGTCGAGCCGCCCCGAGCCCCGCTCGCCATCCAGCAACCGGCGCAGATCATCGGCAACGTCCCCCTCCGGGTCGGCATAAAGCCAGCCGAATTGCCGCCCGGCCAGGCCGAGCGCGTGTGAGGCAAGGTTCAACCCACAGAAGGAATTCAACCTGAGCCGCCCGCCAATGCGCGGTTCCGGCACCGCCCAGATCGACAGCGGCACGTCAAAGGCATTGGCCGCCGCCACCGTCATGGAGGCATCGGTAAAGGTGACTTGGCATAGCAGCACCTGATCGACGCCCGCGCCCTGCAGCTGTGAAATCGCGGCCTCCGTCGCCGCCGCGTCGAAGAGCAGGTCCCGAGGCCCGACGATCTCTTCCCCCGTTGCATCCAGCGCGGCCAGCATCGCGGCCAGTTTCTCTTGGGCAAAGGGCACGTCAAAGGTGGGCCGCCCCAGCGGTAAGATCCCCAGCTTCATGGCTTACGCCTCCTCATAGCCGTGGCGGAAAGACGCATCCGCCGGGCTGAACCCGGCACCCGCGGCCCCGTAACAGGGATGCAGGTTCCATGGCGTCGCGTGATCATCGGCAAGCCGCGAAATCTCGCCCATGTACTCCAGCGATCCGCCGCGCAGTTCCGTCCCAATTGCGTCCCAATCGGGATAATGGGTAAACGCATCCAGCCAGATCGCGCGCCCCGCCAGAAAACCGCTGGCCCCGGCGGCAAAGGCGTGTTCCAGCACCGATTTGAACTCGGGCTTGCCCGCCCCCGCCGACAGCATGACCCAGGGCCGCCCGGCCAGCCGCCCCATCTCGTCAAAGGCCTGTTGCACCGCCTCGGAGCCGTCACAATCCTTGGCCGCGACCGGGCTTTCCAGTTTGAAAACATCCACGCCATAGTCAGGATGGGCGAACTCTTCGACGGAGCCCAGCACATCATCGGTGCGCTTGCCCGACATCTCCACGTAATCCTTGGTCTGGTCCGCATCACCCGCCAAGGGATAGACCAGAAGCTCAAACAGGAACGGAATGTCGTGTTTGGCGCAATCCTCGCCCACGCGCTTCACATAATCCTTCTGCGCCTGACAGACCTCGTCGCTGGCATCCGGGCGATACCAGGCCAGCACCTTGACCGCGTCGCCGCCCATGCGCTTGATCTTGGCCACGGACCAGTCGTCGATGGAATCCGACAGCCGCCCGCCGCCAGTTTCGCGAAACACCGAATCCTCCAGCGTCACGATCAGCCCCTTGGTGGGTGACAACACATCCACCGCATGCGGGATGGCATAATGCGGATCAAGCAGCATAGCCGTCGATGGCCCCTGCAATTCCTCCACCAGCATCCGCTTGAACCGCGCCACCTGATCCCAGGGGGCCTGATCGACACCCAGATGTTTGGCAATCGGGGTCTTGATCGGCGGGCGCTGATCCACGGCGGTCATCTTGTAGATGCCGCGCGCGTCGGCCATGCGACGCAGGCCCCAGAGCTTGCCGGGGGTCAGGGTGATGTTCATACCGTCCATCCTTTCAGGAAATCTTGCGTCTCGGCGCGGTCGGGCGTGCCTGCCCTGCCGCCGGGTCGGGTACATTTCAACGCGGCCACCGCATTGGCAAAGCGGATGGCCTCGGTCTCGGAGGCGCCCTCGGACAGGCGCAGTGCAAAGGCACCGTGCCAGACGTCGCCCGCGCCCAGCGTGTCCAACACGTCAACGCGCGGAGAAGGGACATGGCCTTCGCCGGATGCGTCACGCCAAAGCACGCCGTCCGCGCCCAGCGTCACACAGGCCCAGCCGCCGTGATCGGCCACCACCCGCGCCAGTGCCGCATCGGGATCACCGGGGACAAGATCGGCCAGACCTTGCAGGGAAAAGGCGGCATGGGTCGCGGGGCCAAGCACCGCGGGGTCCGCCCCGGCCTCGACATCCAGCACGCCGGGAACGCCACGGGCCTGTGCCAGCTCCATTGCCGCAATCGCGCCTTTGCTCCAGCGCGTATCGGCAAGCACCGCGCCCACCGCAGGAGCACCGGCGATATGATCCACCTCTTCGGTCAGGCCCGCCCCCCGGAAATTCACGATCTGGCGCTCCCCCGCCGCGTCGATGAGAATCGAAGAGCAGGAAGACCGCGCACCGCTTTGGTCGCAAAGCGACACGTCCACCCCCTCGGCCCGCAGATCGGCGAGAATCATCCCGGCCGTGGCATCCGCGCCCAGCCGGGCCGACAGATGCGCCGCGCCGCCCAGCCGCGCGATGGCCACGGCGGCATTGGCACCACACCCGCCGCCAACGACCCAGGCGTCATGTGCACGATATTTCTCGGCCGCCTGCGGAAAACGGTCCATGTAGAACACGTAATCCACAACCGCGACGCCGATGACGAGCACCTGGCCGCTCTCTGGACCCATTTGCGGGGCCATGCGCGCTGTCCTCCCTGATCCCTGTGTCGGTGTGGCTCTTGACCGGCCCACATCCCATGGCATGATTTTCGCCCGTTGGCCGGCATCATCCAAGGGGTAGCCGGTGAAATTGCCGCGTTTTTTCGATTTTTTTCAGAAATGAAAAACGTGAAACTAGGCGTCGATCACCCGCACGCGTGCGGCCTGGCACATTTGGCGCAGCACCTCGGAGACCATGCCATCGGTGACAAGCGTCGTGACATCCTCAAGCCCGGCTATGCGCAAGGGCGCAGGCCTGTCGAACTTGGAACTGTCCGCACACAGGATCACGTTGCGCGCATGGGCGATCATCGCCCGCGCGACGGCAACCTGCGCCATGTCATAATCCAGAAGCGCCCCGTCCCGGGCGATCCCCGCCGCGCCGATCACCGCGAAATCGGGGCGGAACTGGGCGATGAATTCCACCGCCTGCTGGCCCACGATCGCCCCGTCAGAGCCGCGCACGCGGCCACCGGGCACCATGACCTCGGCCCCCAGAAAATCGCGCATATCATTGGCAATACTTACAGAATCCGTCACGACGCGCAGCCCTGAATGCTCGCGCAGCGCCCCCGCGACCGCCGCCGTTGTCGTGCCTGAATTGATCATGACGGCGACATTATCCGGGATCAGCCGCGCACAAGCCGCTCCGATCCGCGCCTTTTGTTCGGCAGCGATGGCGCGGCGCGCCTCGTAATTCGTGTACTCCACCCCGGCGAGCAGCGACGCGCCGCCATGGTAGCGCATCACCTTGCTGTCCCGCGCCAGCGCGGCAAGATCGCTGCGTATGGTCTGGGGCGTCATGCCAAGCGTCGCGGCAATCTCATCGACCGAGGCCCGGCCCCGTTGCGTCAGGAGATCAAGAATAGCCAATCGCCGCTGTTCGGTTTGCCTTGCCATACCGTACCTTTCGTATTTCGATAAAAACGAAAGATTCCGGGCAGCACAACCCCAGTCATGCGAAAATCCAGCACCTTGCTTCCCGCCATAATATCCCGTCTCAGCGCAGGCTTGGCTTGCGCGATGGCCCGCCATGTCACAGGATCAAAGCCGGACGATGGCGCAGAAGACCGTCGCAACATGGGAGGAGACACGCATGAGGGACCCCCTGTGCATCTCGTAATCAAACCGCTGGAGCGGGTCATCACGCTTGCGCTGCGGCTGGGACGCTGGCTGGCGACCATCGCCATTGGCATTATGGTGCTGGTGATCCTGACGCAGGTGTTCTTCCGCTATGTGCTGAACAATGCCCTGCCCTGGCCGGACGAAGCCGCGCGGTTTCTGATGCTCTGGATGACCGGGCTGATGGCACCTTCGGCCTATCGCTGGGGCGGTTTCGTTTCCATCGACATGTTCCGCGAGATGATGGGGCGGCGCGTCGGGCTGGTCTTCAACCTCTTCCTCCTGGTGGTGGCCATGGCGGTTCTGACCGTGGCGCTGCAGCTGGGGCTGAAGCACATCAAATCCGGCTGGCTGTTCAATTCCTCATCGCTGCGACTGCCGCTCGATCTGATCGGCGGCGAAAGCGTCCGGGTCAAGCTCGCCTGGATGTATATGTCGCTTTACGTGGGCTTTGTCGCCATGGCGGTGGTGAATGTCGAAATGATCCTGAAAAACCTGCACATGCTCTTTGATCCGGAGGTCGATTATGGCGACGTCCCGGATCAGGTTGTGATGTCGGCGGAGTAAACTATCATGCTGGTCTGGTTTCTCCCCCTCTTCCTCGTGTTCCTTCTGGTGGGTATGCCGGTGTTTTTCGCCATGCTCGCCGGTCCGGGCATCATGCTATATCTCACCGACGCCACGCGTGACTGGAACCTGCTGTATCGCAACATCTACAACGGTATCGACAGCTTCCCGCTGATGGCGATCCCGTTTTTCATGCTGGCGGGCGAATTGATGAACCGCGGCGGCATCACGATGCGGTTGGTGGAGTTCAGCCAGGCCCTCATGGGCCACCTGCGCGGCGGTCTGGCGCAGGTCAATATCCTGTCCTCGATCCTGTTTGCAGGTCTGTCCGGCTCTGCGGTGGCGGACACCTCGGCGCTGGGCTCCATGCTGATCCCGGCGATGGAGAAAGAGGGCTATTCCCGCAAATTCGCCGCCGCAATCACCGCCGCCTCATCGGTCATCGGCCCGATCATCCCCCCCTCGGGCATCATGATCATCTATGCCTATGTGATGGGCGAAAGTGTCGCCGCGCTGTTTCTTGCGGGGATCGTGCCGGGCATCCTTGTCGGTGTGGGCCTTATGATCATGGTGCGCGTGCTGGCCGATAAATACGAGCTTCCCGCCGCAAAACGCGTGGTGCTCAAGGACCAGACGATCGGCGCAATGGAATACTGGCTGAGCTTTGTGCTGGCGCGGTTGAATGTCGGGCTGTTGATCTACGTCCTGCTCCCCCTGCCTGACGAGGCCGGGACCGGGACGCTGTTCACCGCCATGGGGGCCTCGCTTGTGGCGGCACATCTGTCGCTCTGGATGTTCCGCCGTGCGGTGAGCCATGATTTCCGCATCGTCTGCAAACGGGCGATGCTGCCCCTGCAGACGCCGATCCTGATCCTTGGCGGCATTCTGGGCGGGGTGTTCACCCCTACCGAGGCCTCGGCGGTGGCGGCAGGCTATGCGCTCTTTATCTCGCTCTTCATCCTGCGCTCGATGAAACTCCGCGACATCCCGCAGGTGTTTTCCCGCGCCGCCATGACATCCGCCGTGGTGCTCATGCTGGTGGGCGCGGCCATGGCGTTCAAGGCGGTGGTGGGCCTGTCGCACCTGCCCGAACAGCTCGCGGCCTTTGTCATCGGGCTGACGGAAAATCCGCTGATCCTGCTTTTCCTGATCAACATCCTGCTGTTCATCGTGGGCATGTTTCTTGATGCGGGTCCGGCGATCATCATCCTTGGGCCGATCCTTGCGCCCATCTTCATCGAACTGGGCGTGCACCCGGTGCATTTCGCCATCATCATGAGCGTGAACCTCACCGTGGGGCTGGCCACGCCACCCATGGGGCTGGTGCTGTTTGTCGCCAGCGCGGTGAGCGGCGAAAAGGTGGAAACCATCGCCAAGGCAATCCTGCCCTTCCTGCTGATCGAAGTGGTGGTGATTTTCCTGATTACATTCGTGCCGCCGATTTCGCTGGCGGTTCCGGGTTACTTCGGCTTCCTCAGATGAGGCGGCCCATCACATGAGCACAAAATAGGGAGGTCAACATGATCAAAAAACTGCTCTCAACCCTTGCCGCCGCGGCGCTTGCCGTGCCGGCCATGGCGGCGGATTACAATATCCGCGCGGTCGTGGGATCGAACGTGAATGACGAAGATTATGACGGCATCGTGGTCTTCAAGGACTATGTCGAGGCCGCGTCCAACGGGGCCATCGAGGTCGAAATCTTTGCCGGGACGCAGCTTTGCGCAAACGGCGCGGAATGTCTGCAAGGCATCGCCGACGGCTCGATCGACGTCTACATTTCCACCTCGGGCGGTGCTGCGGGCATCTTCCCCTATGTGCAGATCTTCGACCTGCCCTATCTGCTGCGCGACGACCGGGTTGCGGAAACCGTGCTGCGGGGTGAGTTTACTGACCTGCTGCGCAAAAAGGCTCTGGAAAGCTCGGGCGGCACGATCCGGCTGATGACCATCGGCAACACTGGCGGCTGGCGCAACTTTGCCAATACGCAAAAGACGATCCAGAAGCCGTCCGACATGGAAGGCATGAAGATCCGCACCGTGGTCGCCGACCTGCCGCAGGAGTTGGTCAAGGCACTGGGGGCCGCACCCACCCCGATCCCGTGGCCTGAACTCTTCACCTCGCTGCAAACCGGCGTGGTCGAAGGGTCCAAGAACGGAATCACCGACATCATGGGCATGAAATTCCCCGATGCGGGCCTGCAATATGTCACGCTGGACGGCCACGCCTATATGGGCGCGCTGTGGTGGATGAACAACGACGCCTATATGGCTCTGCCCGATGACATGAAGCGGGTGGTGAATGACGGTTTCTACGCGCTGCAACAGGCGACATTCGCCTCGCCCAAGCGCAAATCGATCCAGGCCTATCAGGACTTTGTCGCCGGTGGTGGCACGATCTATGTGCCCACTCCCGAGGAAAAAGAGATGTTCAAGGAAGCCGCGGCCCCGGTCTATGACTGGTTCAAGGCCAATGTGGACGGTGGCGAAGAGGTGTTCGACGCCATGGTCGCCGCGGCCGCAGAAGCCGAGGCAGAGATCGACAAGCTGAACATGATGGCGGCGGAGTGATCCTTACGCCCCTGTGACAGGAAAGACCCCGGTTCGCGCCGGGGTCTTTTTTTGTCGAAAAAAGACCGCGTCAGCTGCGTTGCTCCGACAGATCCCGCCAATCGACGATCTCTCCGGCCCCAAACACCGCCCGGGACCCGGGCTCCGAAAACAGTTCATATTCCTTGCGTCGCGGGACCTCGTGATGCGGCGCAAAATGCTGCAACCCCTCGCCCGTATCGGCATGCATGGCGAGGTAATTCAGACCTCCCGGCGCGCCCTCGGACACGACCCGGGCATAGTGCTCCGCCGCCTCCACGTCATCGGGGCAAAACTCGATCAGGAACCGGTCAAAGACGGGCCACCCTGCCGCGCTCACTTCGGCTTCCACTTCACGCAGATAGCCTGCATCGAACCCGGGCAGTTTCACGATATCCACCAACGGCCCCATATCGCGGGCGCACAGCACCGGAATCCCATGACGACGCCCTGCGCCGATCAGCGCCCAGACGAAAGGCGGCAAAAGCGCCGTTCCCATATGCGCATCAAGATGGGTTGGCCGGATCCCGTCCGCCAGGACCTGCTGGATCTGCGCTTCGATCTCTTCCGCGACCGCGCCCTCATCTGCCTCGGCCAGAACCATCTCGGGCCTGCGATGCATATAACCCTCGCTGTCCACCAGCCCGCCGCGCGCCCCGATCAGAGGTCGCCAGCGATAGGAGGACCACTCGGAGGTCAGCGTGATATGCACGCCCATATCCTGATCGGGATTGGCCAGCACATCATCCCGCGCCATCGGGTACCAGGCGCAAGGCACCATCAGCGAGGCCGACCGCACGACCCCCGCCCGGCGCAGCGCGGCCCACGCGATCACCGATCCCGGGCTGACGCCCACATCGTCCACATGCGACAAGACCCTCATGCCAGAACCGGCTCCGGTGCTTCCAGAACCTCCTCCACCAGATGCAGCGACCAATTGTCATGCGTCTGCGCCAATGAGGCCGGAAAACCCGCCGTGACCGGGCCAAAGGCCAGCCGCCGGATCGCCGCGCATTGCCAATGCCGGTTCATGAAGATGCGCAGCCGCTTCGCCTGCAAAATCTCCCGCATTCCCACCGTGACCGCCATGCGCGGAATGCGCGCCACATTGCCCCGCGCCGCTGTCACCGAATTGATCAGCCGCGTCTCGGGCAAAAGCGGCACCACCCGCGTGGGCAGATCCGCGAAATACGCTGCATTTTCGCATCCCGGCATCGGCTCATTAAAGGCCAGATGCCCGGTGATGCCCACACCCGCATAGCTCACATCCAGCCCGCCGATCTCCGCGATCCGTCGCCCGACCGCTGCCGGATCGCCCGGATTTGGCACCACCACCTCGGGCCGCAACTCCTCAGGCAGATGGTCCAAGAGGTTGCGCCGCATATGCGCCCGAAAGCTCAGTGGGTCATCTTCGGAAATCCACGCGCCATCATCCGTGAGGTATTCGTCCATCACAAACAGCGTCAGCCGGTCCAGCGATATTCCCTGCTCCTGCGCACGCCGTACCACAAGCGGATACTGCCCGACCGGTCCCACCGGCACGATCATGCCCACCCGGTCGCGCCCCGCCTTCAACGCGGCGCGATAGTCGCCAAGGATGTGATCGGCCAGTGCAGAGATCATGGCTTCATTGTCGGCAAATATCTCTGCCCGCGCACCAAGCCCCGCGCGCAGTGCCTCCGAAGGCATTTGCAGCGCGCTGCGCGTCTGAGCGTCCAAATCGTGATACATCCTGACCTCCCATCCTCTGTCGCAAATCATCTCTTTGCCGGGCGAAAAAGACAATGCAAACTGTGTCCCGCACCCGCACACTGCCCCGAAAAGGAATGCATCATGCCGAACCAATCCTCGCAGACGCAGTTTACGCAGCAAGGCTACGTGGCCGATGGTGCCACGCTCACCGCCGAAGAACTCTCCCTGATGCGCAATGTCTGCGAAACGCTGCTGGCCGAACCCGCCGTGGACGGCGGACACGGCAAACACACCATCGGCCTTGGCCAGCGGCGGCGTTTTCTGTCACATCGGCACGAAGAATTTCCCGAGCTTGAAGCCTGTTTGCTGAACGGCACGCCCGCGCGGCTGGCCGCCGATCTGCTGGGCGGATCCGCCTATCTCTTCAACGAGCAATTCGTGGTGAAAGGCCCGCGCAAGGGGGCCAGTTTCGCCTGGCATCAGGACGGTGCCTATGTCGGCTTCGATCACAGGCCCTATGTCACGATCTGGATCGCGCTCGACGACACGACTGTCGAGAATGGCTGCGTTTACCTGCTGCCGCGCGACCTGCGGCGCGACGGGCATCTCGATCCGCATGAATGGCTCGAGGATAGCAACGAGCTGAACGGCTATTCCGGCGACGCTCCGGGGACGCCTGTGGAATGCCCCGCCGGGTCGGTGGTGGCCTTTTCAAGCCTGACCCTGCACCGCTCCGGCGAAAACACCACCCATGCGCCCCGGCGCGCCTTCATCGCACAGTATTCGCCCGAAGTGATCATTGACCCCGCGACCGGCAAACCGAAACGCTACGCCAAACCCGTCTCGTAGGGTGGGCAATTCCTGCCCACCGCACCCCTGATCAAATCACCGGAACGGATACATCCAGCCCTGGTAGTCCTTGACCAGCACATGGGCTTTGTCGATCTGCTCCTGGGTCATTTTCTTGATCACCTCTTCCTGCGAGATCGCCGCATCCACGTCACCCCCCATGGCCGACAGCGTGTACCACATATAGGCGCGCACAAGGTCAGGGGCGGGCATCCCCAGCCCGACCTCGTAATACCACGCGATGCCGGATTGCGCGCCGGGATGGCCCTTGAGCGAGGAGCGCAGATACCATTCGAACGCGCGTTGGTAGTCCTGCTCCACCCCCAGCCCCAACGCGTAATGCACACCGATCAGCTCCTCGGCATCCGCATTGCCCGAACGCGCCAGCGGGTGCAGCGCCGCCAGTGCCTCCTCATAGCGATCCGCCTCCATCAAATCGCGCGCTTCCTCCAACGCGCTATTGGCAAAACCGGCCACCGGCGCAATAGTCAGAACCATGATGATCAGGACGCTTTTCACAAACCTTGTCACGGCGCTTTCCCTCCTGTCCGGCGGCCCACTGATGGCCGGAGAAAGGCCCCTGCCCACCCCGATCACCGCCGATGATTTCCGCCCCTTCGACACGAGACGCGCCGCGCTGGGGCAATTGCTGTTCTACGATAAACTGCTCTCGGGCAACCGCAACATCTCCTGTGCAACCTGTCACCATCCGGAATTCGGAACATCCGACGGGCTGTCGCTTGGCGTCGGCGAAGGCGGCGTCGGGATCGGCCCCACACGCCGTATCCGGCAGGACGCCAACCGCCCGCTCAAACGCGTGCCCCGCAACGCGCCCGCGCTGTTCAATCTCGGGCATAAATCCGTCTCGGTCATGTTCCACGACGGCCGCGTCACCGACGCGGACAGCTATGGCGTGGGCTTCAACACCCCGGTGGAGGAATGGCTGCCGCCGGGGCTGCAAAGCGTGCTCGCCGCTCAATCGCTGATCCCGCTGACCTCCAAGGTCGAGATGGCCGGATCCCCCGATGAGAATGACCTTGCCGCCGCGGCCAACCGCCGGATTGATCAGGTCTGGCCGGTGGTCGTGACGCGCCTTCAGGCCAATCCTGATTACGTGGCCCTCTTCAAAGCCGCTTTCGACGATATCGACAGCGCCGCCGACATCACTGCCGCGCATCTGGGCAATGCGCTGGACGATTTCCAGAATAGCGAATGGCAGAGCTACGCCAGCCCCTTTGATGATTATCTCAACGGCGACGCAACCGCGTTGAACCCGTCCCAGACACGCGGGCTCCAGCTCTTCTACGGAAAAGCGAACTGCGCCAGCTGCCACTCCGGGCCTTTGCTGACAGATCAGGGCTTTCATGCGCTCGCCCTGCCGCCCTTTGGCCCCGGTCGCGTGCGCCTCTTTGACCTGATGGCACGCGATGTGGGCCGGATGAGCGAAACCGACCTGCTCGAAGATGCCTATCGGTTCCGGACGCCGTCGCTGCGCAATGTGGCATTGACCGCGCCTTACGGGCATAACGGTGCCTTTGCGACGCTGGAGGGCATGGTGCGCCACCACCTCGATCCATCCGGCAGCCTTGAGACCTGGGACCGGGGTCAGCTTGTCCTGGCCGATGATCCGGGTTTTGCCGCCAGTGACTTCAACATCTGGCAGGACAGCCGCGAGATGGCCCGCCTGATGGCCCGGGTTGACATCGAGCCGGTCGGGTTGAGCGTGTCCGAGGTCGCCGATCTTGTGGCCTTCCTGCACGCGCTGACCGATCCAAACGCGCGCAAGGGGCGGCTTGGCTCACCCGAAACAGTGCCCAGCGGCCTGCCTGTGGATCAACAGGACAGCTGATCCGCCGACGCGTGGTCAGCGGTGGGCGGTGTCCTGACTGCCCAGCGCTCCGGCCTCGAACGCCGCGGCGCGCAGGGCCGGGTCGTAAAAGGTGAAACAGGCCCGCCCCTTATGCTTGGACGCATAAAGCGCAATATCCGCATCTTCCTGCAGCCGGGCCACATCGGGAATATCGTCATAGGCGGTGCTCAGCACCACACCGATACTGGCCGAAATGTTGCATGTCTGGGCGCCAAACGGGATCGGTTCCTCAAGCCGTTCGATCAAGCGCGCGGATATCCGTTCCAGCACCTGGCGGGTGAGCTTGCCGGTGAGCAGCAGCATGAATTCATCGCCCCCCACCCGCGCAACGGTATCGTCCGACCGGGTTTCCTCGACCATGACGCGGGCCACCTGTTGCAAGACATGGTCGCCCGCCGCATGGCCCATCGTGTCATTGACCGCCTTGAAGAAATCGAGGTCCAGATGCATCAGTGCAAAGCGCGCGCGCGCCTCGACCGCGCGGGCCAGCACATGATCCATGGCCCGGCGGTTCTTCAGCCCGGTCAGGGTGTCGGTGAATGCCTGTTCCTCGGCCGCGATCTTGGCCCCCTGCAGGCGCAGGTTCAGCTTGCGCGACGCCTCCATCGCGGCCGATTTTGCCTCGACCAGATACAGCATTTCGATGGTCAGGTCGGTCGCCGCGAAATCCGCCGAGGTCAGCGCATAGTCACGCACCGCATCCACGACCGAAATGCCGAAGGACAGGTTGACCACTGCGCCACCTTCGGCGTCCCCGGGCAGGACGAGGATTCCCTTGAGATCGGTGGTGGGCGGATCACGGAACCGCAGATGCAGTTTGGTCCCCGCCTGCGCCACAAGCTCTGTCATGCCCACAATGGCGCGCGGTCGGCGCAATTCGAACACTTCGAGGAACCGCCTCTCCAACAAGACCGTATCCGGTCGCAGCTTGGCCAGCGTCGGTCCGACATGGGTGATATGCCCGGTGCGGTCCAGTACCAGATGCATTGGACAAAGCTGGTCCAGCATGTGATTGAGATTTTCGGTCACGAGGCACGCTCCCGATCCGCGGCAAGATCAAAGTGACGCCCCTCGGCAAAGGACGCCTCAAAAAGCGTGATATCGACCGTCTCGACCCCGTGATCCGTGCCGGTGTGATCGAGAAAGACCAGCGCCCCGTAATCATCCGCCATGGTCCGCAACACCCCCACCAGAACATGACCAAACCCCGGTTGATCCCAGGTGCAATACAGCGTGAAACGGTTCGGGCCATGTTCGCGCAATTCCAACACAGGCAATTCCAGATCCTCGACCGCGAGCCGCGCGCGATCCGGCAGATCGTCCAGCGAATGCAGGAACTCCAGAAACGTGACCCCGGAAAACCGCAGCAATCGCCGCAGCGCTTCGACATTGGGGTGCGACACCAGATAGGTGCCAATGTCTTCCAGAACGACCGCGCGGTCCTTTTCCAGTGCCCCGGCCATGTCGTCCAGCACCCGCAGCGTCACGTCGGTCTCATACTCCAGCATCGGTTCGAATTCCGAGAATTCCAGATCAAGCCTGCGCACCAGTTCGGCCCAGGCCCCCTGCCCATAGGTATCGCGGTAAAAACATTGGATCGCCCTGTTGATCAGACCGTGCATCGACACTCACTCCTTTGGCGCAAGGTAACGCCACAGAGCTTAAGGTTTGCCGAATATCTAAAATCCTATGGAAGAATCGAAATCCCACCGATGGAAATCACGTTGATCCCGCTCGGCTCGATGGAAATATCACCGGCCAACAGCGCCTCCAGCAGCGCCGTATCCTGACCGCGCAGGGACGCACCGCTGATATCCGAAAACAGGGTCCTTTGTATCACCAGACCCTCCGGACCTCTTGCCACCCCCATGACCTCGATCGAATCCTGCGCATGCCCGCGCAGGATCAACACGCCTTCTTCGCCCTCAACAAACGGTTTCAGATCCGACAGGATCAGGACACATCCCGGCCCTGCATCCCCTTCGATCTCACAGCCGCGCCGCATTGTATCAAGCACCCGGGCGGGCAAGCCCTCGATCTCGCTCCGGGCCACGCTCTGGCCCTCGGGAAGAACCCGCAGGTTGTCCAGAATGGCATCGACCACCTGATCCGACGGCGGAGCCTCGTCCACGGCCTCAAAGGCATACCGGGTTTCCGCCGCATCAAGCCGTGCCAGACGCGCCTGCAATTCATCCGCTGCCTCATGCGTTCCCAGTTCAGCAATCTTGCGCAATCGCGCAAGCCCCCCGGCCCCGGCATGGCCCCAATCCTCGCGCATTTCCCACAGCGGCAGGTCATGAACGGGCAGGCGACCGTCCTCGAACCGTGAGATCTGTGACCGGGTGGTGATGGACTCGGCGTGGATCAACGGCGTCAGCCACAGGGCGGAAAGCGCCAATACACCCAGGGCCATCCAAAGGTTGATCGTCCTGATCCGTGCGCCCCATCCCGCGCGCAACACGGCAGCCGCATAGGCCAGCGCGTATATGGTCAGCACAGCCGCCGACAGCGCCGCCGCAACCCGTTCGGGCGTCCAGCCATATTGTCCCACACGAAGCCAGACGGCCCAGCCCGCAGCGACACAGAGCGGCACCAGCATCACCGCCATGATGCGCGCGGCGCCGGTCATGATCATGGCCTGCGCGGCCTCGTCATCCGAACGGTCAATGGCCGATGTGATCAGGGTGATCGCGGCAATTGCCACCGCCATCAGCGTGGCCGCGATGGAAAACCCGCCAAACAGTGAACCGAACCCGCGCAGGGGCAAGGCAATCAGGAATATCCCGACCACCAGCACGACCGCAGGCAGGAGGATGCGGAACAGGCGCAGCACCAGAAAGGGCGATATATAGGCGCGCAACTCGTGCATGATTGCCAGCGCCAGCCCAAGGAACAGACCGGTCAGCGCAAAAGGCACCGGGTCGATCTCGATCAGGTCTTCGATCAGCGTGATGCCGACCAGCCCCAGCAGCGCATCCGACAGGAACACGATCCCCCAGACAACCGCCACGAACAGCCAGCCCGCCAGATACCGGACAAGGATCGACCAGGCGGTATCGAACAGGCGCGGATAGTCAAGCGTCCCACCCGGGGCCTGCAACCCGGCAGAGACAAACGGTGTGCCGATAAACCCCAGCAGGAACAAGGCGATAAAGGGCAAGGGGCTGTCAAAAAACGTCTCCAGCCCATCAAAGCGCAGAGACGCCCAGACAAGCAGCCCCGCCGCCAGCGCCGCCAGTCCCGCCGCGCCAAGTGCCGCCCGCGCCCATCCCAACGGCCCCTTGAGCCCCAGCAGGACAGCAAAGAACCCCATCACCGCGGTCACGCTGAACAGGAACAGGCGCGGCTGGGTAATGACCTCCTCGGCCATGTCGGCAAAGAACCACCCTGCGGTACCGGCAATTGCGCCGACCAGTGCCATGGCCGCCCGGTTGACGGCGGTTGTCGTATCCTGCGTGCTCATCTGGGCCTCCGGAAATCTCGCCCGAGTTTGAACAGCACAAGGCGCGATGACCAGCCCAAAATCCACGTGGGGCGGGAGCCGCCACAATTGCATCACGGACATAACCCGTTAGGATATTTGATCATGGGCATTCCGAACAATCTCTGCCGCCTTGCGGCCTGTATCGCAGCTCTTGCCGGTCATGCGGGCCAGTTGCCGGCAGAGCCGCTGACCTGTGACAATGCCCTGATAAAAGTGCAGGCCGAAAGCGACGCGCTGGCCCAACGCATCTGCCGCATCGCGGATCGGTCACTGGCCATTCAAGCGGATTGCAATGTTCCCCTGAACCGGCCGGTCGAGATCGCGATGCGTGACAGTCTGACGGCCAATTGCGTCGGGCTGTATCATTGCGGCGAGGATCGGATCGAGGTTCTGACACCCTCTGCCATGTCCGACCTGCGCGACAGCACAGGCGTATTTTCCGTCCTGCCCGACGACGCCTATTTCGAAAGTGTCATCGCCCATGAGCTTGTGCATGCCGCCTATGACATCGTGCCCTGCCCGTTCGACGCCTGCCTCGCAACAAGCGAATACCTCGCTTATGCGTTGCAGCTGCGCGGGCTGCCCGACGATCTGCGCAGCCGTTTTGAAGAGGTCTCCGGCCTAGACCGCCGCGTGGCACGGGACGAGATCAACGCGATGTTCCTGATGATGGCCCCAAATAAATTCGCCGCCAAAGCCTGGACCCATTTCAGCCAACGCCCCGATCCCTGCGCCTATGCCGGTCAGATCATGGACGGATCGATCTATTTTGATTTTGAGCATCCGTGATGAACACGGTGACCGCGTCGAGTCGTTTCTAAAGCTCGGCTTGGAGGATGCGCCTTCAAGGCCCACCACCCTCTCAGAAATCCGTCGGCGCGCCGCCCTCTTCCTTGCGCTTGGCGACGAACGCCTCCAGCTCCTCTCGGATGCCCTCGTCCATCGGCGGTGCCTCGAACTCGTTGATGATCTGTTTGAACAGCGTATGCGCGCGCTCGGGCGTCCAGACGGCGCCGGCGGCTTCCCAGCCCTCATAATTCTTCCAGTCGCTCAGGAACGGCTGATAGAACGCCGTCGTATAGCGGTCCTGGGTGTGCTGAATGCCAAAGAAATGGCCGTCATTGCCGACCTCCTTGATCGCGTCAAAGGCGATCTCATCCGGTCCCGTCGCGGTCACCACCGGGTCCATATAACGCTGGATCTGCTGCAGAACCTCGCAATCCATGATGAATTTCTCAGGGCTGGCGATCAGCCCGCCCTCCAGCCATCCGGCGGCGTGGTAGACGATATTCGTCCCCGACTGCACCGCCGCCCAGAGCGAATTGGACGTCTCCCACATCGCCTGCCCATCCGGCACATTGGCCGCGCAGACGCCAGAGCTTCGCATCGGCAACCCGTAGAACCGCGCCAGTTGCCCGGTCATCTGCGTCGCGCGCATATATTCCGGTGTCCCGAACGCCGGCGCGCCGCTCTTCATATCCACGTTCGAGGTAAAGGTGCCGATCACACAGGGCGTGCCCGGGTTCACATATTGCGCCAGCGCAATCGCACAGAGCCCCTCGGCCAGCGACTGGGCCACCGCCCCCGCCATGGTCACCGGGGCCATGGCACCCGCCAGCGTGAAGGGCGTCACGATACAGCCCTGCCCGCGCCGCGCACAGCGCAGCCAGCCGTCGATCATCGGTTCGTCATGTTTAAGCGGCGAGGTGGAGTTGATATTGGTATACATGCGTGGGCTGGCGTCGAATTCCTCGTGGCTCAGCCCGCCCGCGATGCGCACCATCTCCATCACATCCTCGACCCGCTCGCGGCCAAGGCTGTAGGCATGCACCACCTTGTCGCCCAGCGTGAGTTTGTCATAGAGCACATCGAGATGGCGCACGCTGGCATGCAGGTCCACCGGCTCCACCGGGTATCCACCCGCGAAATGGATGCAGTTGAAATACTGCGTCAACTTCAACAGGTTGCGGCACATCTCGCGCGTGCCCGGCACCTTGCGGCCCAATTCCATATCCCAGTAGTTGGGCGGAGAAGAGACATTGCCAAAGAGCAGGTTATTGCCGCCCACGGTGATCTGACGCTCCGGGTTGCGCGGGGTGAGCGTAAAACTCGAGGGTGCCTTGCCGATCATCTCCATGACGAAATCGCGGCCCATGCGCACATTCTGCCCGTCGATGGTGCATCCTGCCTCGCGCAGGATGTCCAGCGCCTCGGCATTGAGGAAATCGACCCCGATCTCTTCGAGGATGCGCATCGCGCCCTCATGGATCGCCTGCACACCCTCTTCGGTCAGCGGCTCGGTCGGGCGGTCGATATTGACCGGCGGGTTCCATGGCATCTGTTCGATAACCGCCCCGCCCCGCCGCGCCGCGTTGCCACGGCGTCCGCCGCCGCGTTTGCGTGTCTTGACCGCTGCTTCAGCCATGATGACCTCCCATATTGGCTAGGGATCAGATTCACTGCGAAGCGAGCGACTCGCCTGTGAAAACGCGACACCATGTGTCGCATTTCATCGCTGATGCGGCGATTTCCGCAGATTGGCGCGGCGGGGCTGTGACTGCCTGACCGAGCACCTGCGCCCGCCCTGCCCCCGGATCAAGCTATCATCCAGGCCAGTGGGCGCCCGCGTGCCCGCGAAATGCGGGAGCTCTGGACCCGACATGCCCCGCGGCTCACAGCCGGTCCAGCCAGTCCGGGATATGGCCGATGTCCGGCAGCACCGCATCGGCCAGCGGCGCAAGCTCGTCCGCCCCTGCAGGCCCGGTCAGAACACCAATGGTACGCATCCCCGCGCGTCTGCCAGAGATCAGGTCATGGGTGCTGTCACCCACCATGACGACATTTTTCGGCGACAGCCCCACCGCCTCGGCAAAGGCAAGAAGCGGGCCGGGGCCGGGCTTCATGCCGTATCCGCTGTCGAAGCCTGCGACAAAATCAAAGCCCTGCCGCGCGCCCACCGCATCGAGATGCGCATGCGCGCCCCGCTCTGTGTCATTGGTCACTACGCCCAGCTTCAGCCCGCGCGCCGCAAGCGCCGCCAGATAGGGCACGAGCGGCACAGCCTCGCGCAGGGGCGCGCTGCAGGAGGTGATCATCAGGTAATGTTCGATCTCCTCCACCGGACGGTCGGGCAGTGCGCTGGCCACGCATTCCGCCGCCTCGCGGTTGGTGCCCGCGATGACAGGGCTGTCGGGCCGGAACGCCCCGACCTCAAGATCATAGCGCGTGGCATCGGCAATGCGGCGGGCCAGAGCGACATCGCCGCCGGACAAATCCGAAATCACCGACGCCGCCCAGGCATCCCAGGTGGCTCCAAAGTCGAACAAGGTGCCGTCCTTGTCGAAAACGATGCCTGCAACGCTCATGTCCAATGCACCTGTTCCCCGCCGGGCAGCGCCGCGCGCGCCATCATCACCCGGTCATAGGGAATCTGCTGGCTGTCACAGAAACTGACCACCCATTCATCATCCATCAGGATAAAATCCAGAACCGAGCCCAGAAATTCCGCGTCACCCGCCCGATCACGCAGATCGGATTCGCTGGCCCCGGAAGCGCCAAGGAAGACGCCGATCAAGCCTTCCTGCCCCACAAGCCACGCGAGCGCCTGCAATCCCAATGTTTCGGCGGAGTCCCGCTCGTATGACATGTGCGCGTTCCTTCCCGCTCGCCTCGAAAGACTTTGTTAACCGTTTTCAACAAAGACTGAATCCGCGGCTTCAGCAAGTACCGAGGTAACACCCGTGACCAGACATATCCTCATCGTGGATGCGGTGGCCACCAATCGCATCGTGCTCAAGGTCAAGCTGGCATCAGCGTTTTACAGTGTTGCTCAGGCCAGCAGCGGTGCCGAGGCCGTGCAAAGCGCGCGGCAATCCAAGCCCTCGGTCATCATCGTCGGGTCGCTGAGGGACATGACCGGTGCAGACCTGTGCCAGACGCTGAAATCCGATCCACGGACACGGCAGGCGGCCATTGTCATCCTGACCAGCGATGCTGACAGCCGCGCACGGTTGGCCGCATTGCAGGCCGGAGCCGATGATGTTGTCAGCAAACCCTGCGACGATGCGGTGCTTCTGGCGCGCCTGCGCTCGCTGCAGCGCGGTCGGGACGCTGCCGCGGAAATGCAATTGCGCGAAGAAACCCATCGCACCCTTGGCCTGTCCGAGGCAGAGACCCGGCCCTTTGATGTGCCGGGACGTATTGCCGTGATCGCGGCGGATCGCGGCACCGCCGCCCAGGAAGTGCAGGCGCTGCGCCGCATCCTGCCCCACAAGATCGAACTGCACGCGACACAGGATTTTCTGCGCCGCGCCACCGATCCGGTCCGCATGCATGCAACGCCCGATGCGTTCCTTCTGGTCCTGACACAAGACACCGCAAGCAAGGAGTTGCAGGTCCTGCCGGATTTGCGGACATGGGATCCGACCCGTCGGGCGGGCGTGCTTGTCGTGGCCCCGCCCGGCGACCGGATCAGCACCGCAAGCGCGCTTGATCTCGGGGCGGATGACGTTGTGAAACGGGGCACCAGCCGCGACGAGATCGCCCTGCGGCTGGATCGACTTGTACGGCGCAAACACCGGGCGGACGAATTGCGCGATACGCTGCAGGACGGGCTGCGGGCGGCCGTCACGGACCCGTTGACCGGGCTGCACAACCGGCGTTTTGCCCTGCCCCATCTGGCCCGCGTGGCCGACCGGGCCCGGCGCAGCGCGCGCAGCTTTGCCGTCATGGTGGCCGATCTTGACCATTTCAAACAGATCAATGACCGCTACGGCCATGCCGCCGGGGATGCGGTGCTGTGCGAGGTATCCAGTCGCATGACATCCTGCCTGCGTCCGGTCGACCTTGTGGCGCGGATCGGCGGTGAGGAGTTCCTGATCGTGATGCCCGACGTCACCGGGCGCGCAGCCCAGGCCACCGCCCACCGGCTGCGCGCGGCCATTGCCGATGCCCGTTTTGCGGTGCCCGGACGTTCAGAGCCGATTGGCGTGACGATTTCCATCGGCGTGACGCTTGAACAGGGCACGATCACGCCCTCCGCTCCGGACGGCAGGTCCATCGCGTCCGCAACCGATGCCGCTGTCGCAGAAGCGCTGTTGGCCCGCGCGGATCAGGCGCTTTACGCCGCAAAAGCCCATGGGCGCAATCAGGTCGAACTGGATCGCCCTGCCGCCTGAAGGCTCAGCGACGCGCCCGCCGGCCAAACCGCTCCAGCGCCTCTGCTACCCGCGCGGCATAGGCACGGCGCTCGTCCGCCGTCATCTCGGACAGATGACGCACCAATTCACGCTGACCGATTTTCTGCCGGTCGGCGGCGCGCGCGGTCTGCCGCGCGATCACGGCGGCAAAGGCGTCGGCGTCAAAACTGTCCGCCTTGAGCAATGTCAGCGCCTCAGCATATTCGGCCCGCATCGCTTCGCGCAGCGCATCGCGCGACCCTTCGGTGCGCAGGCTGCGATAGATGCGCCGCCCGATCTCACGCCGCTCCCCACGGTCAAGCGCCGCCGTATAGGGCGCGACCGCGTCGCGTACATGTTTTGGCGGGTGTCCATCCGGCCCGCCCCGGAAAATGACCCCGGCCACGATACCCACCACCACAAGGTTAAGCGCCAGCGACAGGAACAGCACGATCCGGATGCCCCGGGACATACGGGGGCGTCCATTGGGCTCCGGCGCAGAAGTCGGCGTGTCGGTCATGGTCATCCCTCTCCCAGATCAAGATCAAAGCCCGAGATCGGGTCCAGCAACGTCTCCCCGCCCGTCACATAAAGCGACGCCATATCGCTCAGCCCTTCCGGCGGGTTGACCCCCAGCCACAGGCCACAGACCGAGGCCGTCGCCAGACCCGCAAAAGCGGGCCAACCGCCCAACGCGGTGCTGATCTGCCGGAAGTAGCCGGGCCGTTTCGGACGGGGTGCCTGCGCCGGCGGCGGGGCAAAGCCGTCCTGCACTGCTTCCGCATCGGCAAGGATACGGGCCATCAACTGCAGAGAGACTTCGGGCGCGGCATTTCGCGCGGCTTTTTCCTCGTCAAACAACGCATCCAGAAACGCGTCATCCCTTTCGGCTTTCCTGTCATGCGTCGTCATCGGTATACCCCAATTCTGCCTTTCGGCTCTCCAGCGCCCGGGCCAGGGCCCGTTTGCCGCGCGCGGTCAGGCTTTCGACAGCCTCAACGCTAATATTCAGTATGGCGGCGATCTCGGGATTGCCCAAGCCTTCGATATGGCGCAGTTCCACCGCCTGTCTTTGTCGCTCCGGCAGCTCGGCCAGGGCCTCGCTCAGCGCGGTTCGCCGGGCGCTGGTCTGCATCTGGGCGGCGGCGCTGGCACGCTCATCCGTCGGTTCGCCCGCATCTTCCAGCGGGGCCACCCTGCGCCGTTTGCGAAGCCGGTCGGTGGCCAGATTGGCCACCACCCGCCAGAGCCAAGTGCTGACCTGCGCCTCGCCCTGCCGCCAGTCCGGAGCGATCTTCCACAGCCGCAATAGGGCCTCCTGAGTCACATCCTCCGCCTCGGCGCGGTCGGACAACATGCGAAAGGCCTGCCCAAAGACGCGCGGCGTCAGCCGCAGCGTCAACTGGCGCGCGGCCGCCGGGTCACCATTGGCATAACGCACCAACAGCGCCTCGTCGCTTATCTCGTCCTGTGCATCCAGCGGCATATGCGTCATCCGTATGGCCTAGACCCGTTTCCCGAGATTTGAAACTGCGATCCGGTCTGTGCACGCGCCCCACCTGTCGACCTGTGAGGCGCGTGACCGGGTGCCGGGCAACCCAAGCGGGTATGCCCGGCCAAGGGACCCCGTTATTCGTAACGTCCGCCGCGGCGCTTCATCATATGCGCCCGGGCCTCATCATATTCGGCCTCCGAGATCGCTCCATCGCCATCGGCATCGATCCGGTCGAACATGCGCTCTATGCGGGCCTCACGACGCTCTTCGTTGCTCTTGCCCCAGCCCCAGCGCTTCTTGTGCCCCTCGCCGTCCTTGCCCGCGCGCTGGCCATGTCCGCCACGCATGTCCCTGGCGGCTTCCATCTCCTCGGCACTCAGCGTGCCATTGCCGTCGCTGTCCAGAGTCTCGATCATCCGGGCAACGCGCCGGGCCTGCCGTTCTGCTGCGGCGGCCTGCAATTCATCCGCGCTCAGTTCGCCGTCGCCATTTGCATCCACCTTGGCAAAATGCGCCTGTGCCATGTTGGCCATTTCATCCGTGCTCAACTGGCCATCGCCATTGGCATCGAGATCAATGAACTCAAGCATGGCAGGGCCAAAGCCGCCGCTTGGACCTCCGCGCGCCATGGCACTGGTCGCGGGCAAAGTCAGGACAATGGCGGCCATCAGGCCAGCGCCGATCACTGTGCTACGTGTCTTGCTCATTTCGGTTTCCTTTCGGTTTCCTGTTCCGGACCCGGCCAATTGGTTTTTCGCCGTGATCTGAGACTGAAACGGGCGGCTCTCATAGTTCCGTCGCGCATTCTTCGATTTTTTGTTCACGCTGCTGTGAGCGCTCACGCGGCATCGGGACGCAAGGGGGGTGAATTGCCTAGGTCTCGCCTTCATTTGTCGCTACCCTGACCATGAGCGAGTGAGGATCTTATGAATACCCAACCCCCGGACGAGCTGCGTCGGGTGAAATCGACGATCGTCGGTCCCATTGCGGATGCAGCCGATGCCCCCGACGGATTTGCAGACCGGTCGGAGGATGACGCACGTGAGACATGGCCAACCGTATGGAAAGGTTGGCGAAGAAAATGCCCGAACTGTGGCTCCGGCCCGTTGTTGTCCGGGTATCTCAAGGTGCGTGACACCTGCCCGGTCTGCCGCGAAGAACTGCACCACCATCGCGCCGATGATGGCCCGGCCTATCTCACGATCCTGATCGTCGGGCATATCATGGCACCGCTGCTGCATGTGGTGTTCGTCAACTGGCGTCCCGAACCGCTGGTGCTGTTTACCATCTTTGCCGTTGGCACCATCGCGCTGTCGCTCTATCTTCTGCCCCGGCTCAAGGGGGCCATCGTCGGGTTCCAATGGGCCCGCCGGATGTATGGGTTCGGACGAAAGAAATAAGGGCGCACTGCCCGGGGAAAGGGCAGCATGACCCAGATGATCGACAAAACCGCCATTCGTGACGCCGCAACGGTGATCGTGCTGCGCGATCGGGAAACGCGTCCCCGTATCCTCATGGGGCAGCGTGGGGCCAAGGCGGCGTTCATGCCCAACAAGTTCGTGTTTCCGGGCGGCGCAGTGGATGCAGCCGATGCGGCTATCCCGCTGGCCCGCCCCATCCCCGCCCCCTGCGCCGACCGCTTGAAAGAAGACAGCGCGGATGACCTGTCCCACGCGCTTGGCGCGGCTGCGATCCGCGAACTGTGGGAAGAGACGGGTCAAATCCTCGGTCAGCCCGGTGATTGGCCGGACCCGGCCCCAGACGATTGGGCCGGGTTCGCACAAAAGGGGCTTGTGCCCGATGCCGCCCCGCTGCAATTCGTCTTTCGCGCCATCACACCCCCGGGACGCCCGCGCCGCTTTGACGCGCGGTTTTTCCTTGTCGACGCGGGCGATCTGGCCACCGATCCGGACGATTTCTCTGCCGCTTGCGATGAGTTGAGCCACCTGCAATGGGTGGCGCTGGACGAGATCCGCGCGCTCGACATGCCCTTTATCACCGAGGTCGTCCTGGCCGAGGTGGCCGCACGCGCCCATGACATGGCACCGCCCGCTTCCGTGCCGTTCTTTCGCAATGATGACGAAGAAAGCCTGTTCCTGCGCCTGCGCGGGCACCCGATGGTGGACTGAGCCGGACGGTCAGGCCACCAGCACCAGCGTCAGGATTGACCCGGCCAGCAGAACGATACCCGCGACTTCGCGCGGTGTGATCTTTTCGCGGAACACGAAGACCGTCGCCATGATCGAGAACAGCAGTTCCACCTGCCCCAGCGCATTCACATAAGCCGCGTTTTGCAGCGTGAAGGCGGTGAACCAGCAGAACGAGCCCAGCATCGAGGTTATCCCGACAAGCCCCGCCACGCGCCATGCCGACAGCACGCGGCTGATCTCACCGGGTTCGCGCGCTGCAAGCCAGGCGATCATGATCCCGGTCTGCATCGCCGTGACGATGGCCAGCGCCATCCCGGCCCGCAACAGCGGTTCGTCACTGGCCACTTCCAGCGTGGCACCCCGATAGGTCACGCCGGAGATGGCAAAGAACAGCCCCGAGGTCAGCCCCAGCGCGGTGGCACGGTTCCACAATCCCCGCAGCGAAAACGCGGTCTCCGGCGCGCCCGAGAGCACGAGAACCCCGATCAGCCCCAGCAGGATGGCGGCAAATCCCAGGCTCGAGACACCTTCGCCGAGGATGAGCAGGCCCACGAACACGGTCTGGATCACCTCGGTCTTCTTGAAGGTGATGCCAACGGCGAAATTGCGCGATTTGAACAGCGCCACAACACAGATCGTGGCGAGGATCTGGCTCAGCCCGCCCGCAATGGCATAGGGCCAAAAGCCGGGCGCGATGGCCGGAGCCACCGTTCCCGAGAGCGCCAGATAGGCCAGCAGCCCCACCCCCACCAGCGGCGCGGAATAGAGAAAGCGCGCAAATGTTGCGCCAGCCGCCGACAGCGACACGCCACTGAGGTGCTTTTGCAACATGAAGCGCAGCGTCTGAAAGAACGCGGCCGCAAGCGTGACGATGATCCACAATTCCATCCACGCCTCTTGCGCGGATTTCAGCGGGCCGTCCAGTCCTCATAAAGCGGATGCGGCACCGGATCCTTGGCGGACAGGAAATACCGCCGGAAAATCTCGGCATAGGACCGGTAGCGATAGTCTTCGTTCTGGCGCAGGTAACGGTCGCGGTTCTGCCGGTAGAGCCGGGGCAGCCCGTACCACGGCACACGCGGGTGGATGTGGTGAACGACATGCAGGTTGTTGTTCAGGAACAGGAACGCCAGCGGCCCCCGGTCCTCGATGATCACCGTGCGCCCGCGCGCCTTTTCATGCGCCTGATGCTCAAGGAAGGTGCGGATACGCAGGATGGCCATCGCCGCATAGACCGCGATGAAATAGGCCCAGAGCGGCAGCGGCGAAAGCGCCACAAGCACCAGCACCAGCGCCATGGCCGGGATATGCGCCACCCAGCCCCAAAGCGCGCGGCGGTCCCCCGCGCGGATCAGACGCCAATCCGCCGCCATGAAGGCGATCTGTCCCATCAGCGGCCCCAGCGTCAGCCGCCCCGCCAGTGTGTTGTTCACCCGGTGCAGCAGCTTGCGCCAGTGCGGCAGCGCGCGCCACACCGCCGGGTCGAGGTAATTGCTTTCCGGATCGTCATAAGGATCGGTCAGGCGGCTGTCCTGATGATGGTCCAGATGCGTGTCCTTGAAGCGCAGATATGGCACGCACAGCCCCAGCGCCGGAAAGACCAGCGCCGCATTGAACCACGGGTTCCGCGTGGGATGGCCATGCAGCACCTCGTGGCAGAGCGACGAATGCAGCGCGATGGCCAGCGCCAGAACTGGCACCGCCAGCCAGACGGGCAACCAGACAAGCGCCGCCCCCCATATCACATAGACCACAAGGACCAGACCCAGAGTCGGCCATTCGACCCGCGCGCGCTCAGACATGCCGCCCCCAGCGCACCCCGGACCAGACGCGTTCATAAAGCACATAGGACACGAACCCTATGGCCGAATTGACCAACGCCATGGTGCCCCCAACCGCCACGGACCCGGTGAAAAGAAGCCCTACAAGGCTCATCGTCACCAAGCCCAAAGCGATCCAGATCATTCCCTTTACCAGCGTGCGCTGCCGCGTTTCCATATGCCCTCCTGAAGTGTGTGGATGGCACCGGGCTATCACGGGGGCGTGAGGTGCAGAATTCCGAATGTAATTAACAAATCTCTGCACTTGTGATTTTATTCACCACATGAGCATAAAAACCGACAAACGCGCCCGAGCGACGCTGTTTCGCGAGCGGTTGGTGCAAGCCCTGCAAAACGCGGGCTCCAACCAAAGCGCGCTGGCGCGCGACATCGGCGTGGACCGCTCCACGATCTCACAGCTTCTCTCCGGCACCGGAGCCCGTCTGCCCAATGCGCAGGTGGTGGCGGAATGCGCCCGTGCGCTTGGCGTATCGGCCGACTGGCTTCTGGGCCTGTCGGAGCGCCCCGAAAGCGCCGCGCGCATCATGGCCAATGCGCTGACCTTGACCGAAGCCCCCCGCGCGCTGGTGGATGAACAGATCTTTGCCTGGCACCGCGAGGCCGAAGGTTACAAGATCCGGCATGTGCCCGCTGGCCTGCCCGACATGCTCAAGACCCGCGA
Source organism: Primorskyibacter aestuariivivens (assembly GCF_028023675.1). GTDB lineage: Bacteria > Pseudomonadota > Alphaproteobacteria > Rhodobacterales > Rhodobacteraceae > Marinovum > Marinovum aestuariivivens. The sequence continues at coordinate 56,071 of NZ_JAQIOZ010000005.1, forward strand.
TATGCTGGACTGGGAATATTCCCCGCATCTTGGCCGCACCACCGCACAGGCGATCACCGCCTCGGAGGAGCGGCTGGAGTGGATGCGCGCTTCAAGCTCTGACTATGAAATTGCCCTGCCGCTTTACGAGTTGCAAAGCTGTGCGGCGGGCACCGGGTATTATCGCGACCTGCCGCGCGACATCCGCGCCGTCCAGATGGAGCGGCTGGAGGCGCTCAGCACGCAGCTCTATCCGCGCCTGCGGCTCTATCTCTTTGATGCACGGCGTTTGTTCTCCGCCCCGGTCACGATATTTGGCCCTCTGCTTGCCGTGATCTATCTGGGGCGCAACTACCTTGCTTTTCGTGACACGGAGCGCGTGCAGGCCATCACCGCGCATTTCGACAATCTGGTGCGCGAGGCCAGCGTCTCGGCCCGCGACCTGCCGGAGCATATCCGCAGCCTGCGCAGCGCGCTTTAGGTCTTGGGTTCGTTGACCGCCGGGGTCACGCGGCGACGCTTCAACTGCGCCTCGCGCAGGGTGATGAACACCACCGACGCCATGATCAAAAGCCCGCCAAGGATCACCCAGATATCCGCCGGCTCGCCGAACACCAACGCCCCCAGCGACACCGCCCAGACCAGTTGCAGGAAGGTGACGGGCTGGGTCACGGTGAGCGGCGCGGACCGGAATGCCAGCGTCATCGTGTAATGGCCCGCGGTGGCGAAACAGGCGACCCCGAAACAGATAAACAATGCATGCAGATCCGGCGTCACCCAGACGGCAAAGGCAAAGGGCGCCAGCCCGATGGTCACCGTGATCGACAGCATGGCGACCACCAGCGAGGCCGGGACCTCATCCGCCAGCAGCTTGGCCGTCAAGTAGGAACAGGCAAAAAGAAGCGCCGTGCCCAGCATCGCGAGATGCCCGCTATTCACCTCGCGGAATCCCGGGCGCAGGATGATCAGCGCCCCGATCAGAGCAGCGCAGATCGCCAATATGCGCCGCGCGGCCAGTCGTTCCTTGAGAAATACCGCCGCAGCCACGGTGACATAGATCGGGTTGAGATAGTTCATCGCCGTAACCTCGGCGATGGGAATGCGCGTCATGGCATAAAACCACAGGATCACGCCCAGCGTATGCGCCACGCCGCGCAGACCGAAAAGCTTCCATTGCTTCGGCGTCAATCGCACCGCCATGAGCGATTTCAGCATCGGCAACAGGAACACCAGCCCCAGGACATAGCGCAGGAACGCCGCCTCGGCGGCCGGGATGGCATTATCGAGAAACTTCACCAGCGCCGTCACCGCGACAAAGCAAAACCCCGTCACGATCATCCAGAAGACCCCAAGGGCCGGTGAGCTTTGCGCTTTCTCCATGGGCCGCATCAAGACCGGGATCGCCGCCGGGGACAAGGGTCAGCCGAGAATTAGTTTCAGCGCAATTGCCCACATGGTCAGCCCGACAATGACATCCAGCCCTTGCCACGCGCGGGGAGAGGTAAAGACCGGTCTGAACAACCGTGCGCCATAGCCCAGCAGGAAAAAGAAACTGACCGAAGCGCTCACCGCACCGATGCCAAAGGCAAGCCGGTTGTCATATTGCGCCGAGATCGAACCGATCAGCACAACCGTATCGAGATAGACATGCGGGTTGAGAAAGGTCAGCGCGGCCAGCGTCATGAGCGCTTTTTTCAGGCTTTGCACCGCCTGCCCCGTCTCGTCCAGCGCCGCCCCACCGCGCCACGCGGCGCGGAAATTCTCAAACCCGTACCACAAAAGGAACGCCGCCCCGCCCCAGCGCATCAGCGGCCCGAACCATGGCGCGGCCTTGGCCAGCGCGCCAAAGCCTGCGACGCCTGCGGTGATCAGCACCGCGTCGCACAGCCCGCAAAACAGCACCACGGGCAGCACATGCACCCCGCGCAGCCCCTGCCGAAGGACAAAGGCATTCTGCGCACCGATGGCGAGGATGAGCGAAAAGCTCAGCGCGTATCCGGCAAGTGCGGCCTGCATGATGTGTCTTCTCCGATCTGTGTCCGGGATGGCTAATCATTGTCACCGCAAAAGCCTAGTTAAATGAACTGTACTTGATTAAGTTTTCCTAATGCAGCTTGACCCCTCTCAACTGGCCGCTTTGGTGGCCGTCCTGCGTCACGGCAGTTTCGACCATGCCGCCGCCGCGCTTCACGTGACCCCGTCCGCCATTTCCCAGCGCATCCGCGCGCTGGAGGACCGGGTCGGCACCACGCTGATCATCCGCTCCAGCCCTGCACGTGCGACCGAGGCCGGGGCGCGGCTGGCACGTCATGCCACCGAACTCTCGCTGCTCGAGGCCGATCTGGCCCGCGACCTGTCGCTTGGCGTAGAGCCCGGCAAGGTACGGCTGGCGGTCACGGCGGACAGTCTGGCGACCTTTGTGATCCCTGCCCTGGCCCAGGTCACGGACCTTCTGTACGAAATTGTCGTGGATGATCAGGCCCATTCCGCCGACTGGCTGCGCCGGGGCGAAGTCAGCGCCGCGATCACCGATCATGCCCACCCCATTCAGGGCTGCGATTGCCATCCGCTTGGCACGCTGCGTTACCTTGCAACCGCCAGCCCGGACTACATTGCCCTGCACTTTCCCGACGGCGTCACGCCGGAGGCGCTGACACAAGCGCCAATGCTGCGTTTCAGTCAAAAGGACAGGCTGCAACATGACTGGCTGCATCAGCTGACCGGGCGCAGGCTCCTGCCGCCCTGTCATGACCTGCCATCACCGCAAGGTTTTGTCGAAGCGGCAAGGCGCGGTCTTGGATGGGGGCTGAACCCTGAGATCATGGTCCGGGACGATATTGCCCGGGGCGCTCTCGTGGCGTTTCATCGCGACCTGCCGATGGACACTCCGCTGTATTGGCAGGTCCGCCGCGCGGTGGCCCCGGCGCTGGAGGCGCTGACAAGGGCCATGCGGCGCGCAGCCAGCGACCACCTTATCTAAAGGCTGCATACGCAGCGATCCGCGCATTGGCGGAAAACCCGATTTCTTTTGTCGGAAATTACTTGCGAACCCTTCGCGACTCAATTACTGACAAAAATTATCAGAAACATGAACAGCGGAGTCTTCCATGCCCATCAAGGCAATGACCTCGATCCTCGCCCTCTCGATTGCGGGCACCGCAGCGCTGGCTGACGGAGAACTGAACCTCTATTCCTCGCGTCACTACGACACCGATGAACGGCTCTATTCGGATTTCGAAGAGATGACCGGCATCACCATCAACCGTATCGAAGGCAATGCCGACGAGTTGGTCGCGCGTATGCAGGCCGAGGGCCAGAACTCGCCCGCCGATATCCTGCTGACCGTGGACACCTCGCGTCTGGAACGCGCCAAGGACGCGGGCGTGCTGCAGGCCATCGACAGTGCCGTGCTCGAAGATCGCATCCCCGCTTACCTGCAGGACGCCGACAACCAGTGGTTCGGCTTCTCGCAGCGTGCGCGCATCATTTTTTACGACAAGACGGATGTGGAAAACCCGCCGAAATCCTATGTCGATCTGGCCGATCCGGCCTACAAGGGCATGGTCTGTCACCGCTCGTCGACCAATGTCTATTCCCAAACGCTACTGTCCGCCGTGATCGAAAACCACGGGGCCGAGGCCGCCAAGGCCTGGGCGCAGGGCGTGGTCGACAATTTCGCCCGTGACCCGCAGGGCGGCGACACCGACCAACTGCGCGGTCTGGTCTCGGGCGAATGCGATATCTCGATCTCCAACACCTATTACTTCGCCCGCGCCATCCGCACCGATGTCAGCGGGTTGGACGACGAGGCGATGGCCAATATCGGCTGGGTTTTCCCGGCCCAGGATGGTGAAGGAGCGCATATGAACCTGTCGGGCGGCGGCGTGGCCGCGCATGCGCCGAACAAGGAGAACGCCATCAAGTTCCTCGAATACCTCGCCTCGGATCAGGCACAGCAGTATTTCTCGGCCGGCAATGACGAATACCCGGCGGTTCCGGGTGTGAGCCTGTCGCCCTCCGTCGCGCAGCTTGGCATGTTCAAGCCCGATGACGTGGACCTCTCTGCCGTGGCCAAGAACGTGCCCGAGGCGCAGAAAATCTTCAACGAGGTTGGCTGGAAGTAACGCGTCCTTCCAAAACACACGAACACCCCGTCGATCCATCGATGGGGTGTTTTCTATTGAACATGACCGATGTCAGCCGCCGACCGCCCGGCGCACCATGTCCCAGTAAATCTGTTCCACCTCTGCCAGCGACAGCCGCCCACCGGCACGATACCAGGTATTGACCCCGGTCAGCATGGCAATCACCGCCAGCGTCGCAATCTTGGTATCGGGCACTTCCAACTGCCCCGCCGTGACCCCGTCATGCAGGATGGCTTCCAATTCGTTCTCATAGGCGCGGCGCAGGGCTTCGACCACTTCGAAATTCTCGGGGCTCAGATTGCGCAGTTCCATGTAGGAGATGAAGATCGCCTCGGGGCGTTCGACATTGAAGCGGATGTGAAACCGGGTGAATTGTTCCAGCCGCGCCGCCGGGTCGCCCGCGGACTTTTCAGCGGTCCAAGCCGCCAGAAGCTCGTCCATATGCCCTTTGAGCAGCGAGAACAAAAGGCTCTGCTTGTCCGGCGTGTAGTTGTAAAGTGCCCCCGCCTGCACCCCCACCTCGCCCGCGATCTGGCGCATGGAGACGGCGGCAAAGCCGTGGCGCGCAAAAAGCCGCAGCGCCGCCTCGCGGACACGGGGGCCGGTAATATCGGAATGTGAACCTGCGGTACGCGCCATGGCGGCAGTTTAAAACTGAACATACGTTCAGTTCAATCGGCAATCCTTGCTCTTGCGCGCGGAGTACGGCATGAGGGTATCCGGAATGTGACGGAACGGACCATGCGGATCAACAGGCTTTTCATTTGTGTATGTCTTGGCGCCTGCACGCAGTTCCCGGCCCTCGACGATGCCGAAGGCCCCGGCGTGGCCGATGCGGCCTATCCCCGGCTGCTGACCGTGGATGAACTGCGCGGTATTCCGGCCAGCTCTGCAACGCTTGATCTTCAGGCCGCGGTTCTGGACCGTGTCGCCGCGCTGCGCGCCCGCGCCGCCCGTTTGAGTGGCCCGGTGATTGACCGGCAGACACGTGCGCGCATGGCACGCGGCGTGCGCTGAGCCACTGGCGCACTGATCCGAAGACCGCGCTTAGCCACCCACGACGTAGGGCTTTTGCAGAATGGTCGGTTCGATCGGGGTGCCGTCGTTTTCCGCCGCATGCCGTTCAAAAAACTTGAAACCCGGCGGGACAATGGTTCCCTGCCGTGCTTCGGACAGGAAGATGTGCTTGCTGTTTTCGGGCGTGACCGAAATCGCACCGGGATCGTCCAGCGTCCCGATATAAACGCCCAGCCGATCCGGCCAGCGCGCAAAGGTCAGCGCCAGCTTTGTGCCGCAATCGGCGCAAAAATGCACGTTCACGTCTTGGCCGCTGCCCTCCGACGGCAGCGTATATACAGCCGGAGTGCCCTTGGTGAATGAAAAGCCGTCGCGCTCGAAAATCGGCTCGATCATTCTGTCAGAGCCTGTCGCTCGCTGGCAAAACCGGCAGTAACAGACGGTGACCCAAAGCGGATCCTGCCCGGTGTCATATTCCACATTGCCACAAAGACAACGCCCCTTGTACCCGGTCGACATGTCCCAATCCTTTCCTAGGGTCTGACATCCTTGCTCTGAACAGCATACTGCCACCGTAATATTCGCACAATTCTGCCAACACGGTGCCAGGGCTCCCGGCCAACTGACGATATTGCTGTGTGACTGTGCCCTTTTCTCATGCAGCCAAGGTTTTTCGGGCTCCGGCCACCCTTACGGACATTGCACCCACCTCTCGTTGCGCGTACATCGCGGCGGAACTGATGCCCGAACCGGAGGACCCGATCATGACCACAGTTTTGCGCCTTGGAATTGCCGGGCTGGGGACGGTCGGGACCGGAACCGTGAAAATCATCCGCCAGAAAGCCGCGCTGCTTGAGGCACGCACCGGCTGCAAGATCGAGATCAGCGCCGTGTCCGCGCGCACCCGCGACAAGGACCGGGGCGTGAACCTGTCCTCTTACGCGTGGGAAGACGATCCCGTGGCACTGGCAACGCGCGACGATGTGGACGTGTTTGTCGAACTGATGGGTGGCAGCGACGGCCCGGCCAAGGCCGCGACCGAGGCCGCGCTCAAGGCGGGCAAGGACGTGGTGACTGCGAACAAGGCGATGCTCGCCCTGCATGGTCAGGCGCTGGCCGAACTCGCCGAGGCCAATGGTCGCGTGCTGCGCTTTGAGGCGGCGGTCGCGGGCGGCATCCCGGTGATCAAATCCCTGACCGAGGGGCTGGCGGGCAATGAAATCACCCGCGTTCTGGGCGTGATGAACGGCACCTGCAACTACATCCTGACCCGCATGGAAAATGCCGGTCTGCCCTATGAGGAGGTCTTTGAAGAGGCCAACCAACTTGGCTATCTGGAGGCCGATCCCAATCTGGACGTGGGCGGCATCGACGCCGGGCATAAACTGTCGCTGCTGTCCTCCATCGCCTTTGGCACGCAGGTTCATTTCGACGGTGTCGAGTTGGAAGGCATCGGCCAGATCTCCATTGAAGATATACACGCCGCCGCCGATATGGGCTACCGCATCAAGCTTCTGGGCGTGGCGCAGATGACCGGTCGCGGGTTGGAGCAGCGCATGTCGCCCTGCCTTGTGCCCGCCGCCTCGCCGCTGGGTCAGCTTGAGGGCGGCACCAATATGGTGGTAATCGAAGGCGACGCGGTGGAACAGATCGTACTGCGCGGCCCCGGCGCGGGCGAAGGCCCGACCGCCAGCGCGGTGATGGGCGATGTGCTGGACATCGCACGCGGCACACGGCTGAGCACCTTTGGCCAGCCCGCGGCAACGCTGGTGGAAACCAAACCGGCCCAAAGCGCCGCGCCCGCGCCCTATTACATCCGCATGACGCTTGAGGACAAACCCGGCGCTCTGGCCAAGATTGCCACCGCGCTTGGCGCCTCGGGCATCTCCATCGACCGGATGCGCCAATACGGCCATGCCGACACCGCCGCACCGGTGCTGATCGTGACGCACAAGACCCGCCGCACAGCGCTGAACGAGGCGGTGATCGCCATGCGCGAAACCGGCGTCATGCTGGGCGATCCGGTGTCGCTGCGCATTGAAGAGGTCTGAGACGGCATCACTCCGGTGTCAGCCTACAACCACGCGATCCGCCGTCGGGCGGTGCCGAAGGTAGCGCTATCTGCCTTGCAGCGCCCCACTGCTAAGGGCTAGGACGGGTCAAACGCTTTTCTTGAAGGATGACCTGATGTCCAAAACGCTCGATTTCAATGACCGCATGCTTTCCCTCGGGCTGGCCCGTGTTGCCGAACAGGCCGCGATTGCCAGCGCCGACCTGATCGGGCGCGGGGACGAGAAGGCCGCGGACCAGGCCGCCGTGAACGCCATGCGTGAACAGCTCAACCTTCTGGATATCGCCGGTGTCGTGGTCATTGGCGAAGGCGAGCGCGACGAAGCGCCCATGCTGTTCATCGGCGAAGAGGTGGGTACCGGCAACGGTCCCGGCGTGGACATCGCGCTTGACCCGCTGGAAGGCACGACGCTGACCGCCAAGGACATGCCCAATGCGCTGACCGTGATCGCCATGGGTCCGCGCGGCTCGATGCTGCATGCGCCGGATGTCTACATGGACAAGCTGGCCATTGGCCCTGGCTATCCCGAAGGCATCGTGACGCTGGACATGCCGCCCGCCACGCGGGTTTCGGCGCTGGCCACGGAAAAGGGTTGTGAGCCCAAGGATATCACCGTCTGCATCCTCGAACGCCCCCGCCATCAGGAGATGATCGCCGAGGTCCGTTCGACCGGTGCGGCGATCCGGCTGATCACCGATGGCGACGTGGCCGGTGTCATGCATTGCGCCGAACCGGATGTGACCGACATCGACATGTATATGGGCCGCGGCGGCGCGCCCGAAGGCGTGCTGGCCGCTGCCGCTCTGAAATGCATGGGCGGGCAGATGCAGGGCCGTCTGACCTTCCGCAATGATGACGAGCGCGGCCGCGCCGCCAAGGCCGGAATCACCGATCTCGACCGCATCTATACCCGCGATGACATGGTGACCGACCACGTGATCTTTGCCGCCACCGGCGTGACCGGCGGCTCGCTCCTGCCCGGGATCAAGCGCGAGGTGGGCTATGTCACCACCGAGACGCTGCTGATGCGCTCCAAGACCGGCTCGGTCCGGCGCATGACCTATCGCAACCCGACGAAATGAGCGCGGATCGCGCGCTGATCCTGATTGATTTTCAGACCGGGTTTCAAAGCCCGGTCTGGGGCGCGCGAAACAATCCGGATGCAGAGCGCAATGCGCAGTCCCTGTTGGAGGCCTGCCGCGACGCGGGCCTGCCGGTGTTTCATGTCCGCCATATCAGCTCAGAGCCGGGCTCGCCTTTGGGGCCTGATACCGGCGGCACTGCGTTCCTGCCCGGGCTGGAACCTTCCGGGGGTGAACCGATTTATGAGAAATCCGTGAATTCTGCCTTCATCGGCACCGGGCTGGAGGCGGACCTGCGCGCGAAGGGCCTCACGCGCCTGATCATCTGCGGCCTGACCACGCCGCATTGCGTCTCCACCTCCTGTCGCATGTCGGCCAATCTGGGATTTGACGTGACGTTGGCGCATGATGCCTGCGCGGCGTTTTACGCAAATGCGTCGATGGGCTGGAAATCCGATGCGGATGCGCTTTCGCCCGAGGTGATCCATGATGTGGCCATCGCGCATCTGCATGGCGAATTTGTCACCGCGCGGGCCAGCGCCGATCTCATTGCGGAGACCGGCTGAGCATGTTCCTCAACGTTGAGACATCGCTGACAGGCCGCCGCTGGATCGGGCCAGGGCTTGAGACAGAGCGGCAGGCCGACGCATTGGAGCAGGCCACGGGGCTGCCCCGGGCCCTTGTGCTGGTGCTGGCCCGGCGTCAGGTCAGCGCGCAGGACGCCCCGGCCTTTCTCGATCCCAAGCTGCGCGACCTGCTGCCCGACCCGCGCTGCCTGCGCGACATGGAAACGGCCGCCACCCGCCTGCTCCGGGCGGTCGCACGCAAGGAGCGCATCGCGATTTTTGCCGATTACGACGTGGATGGCGGATCGTCGGCGGCCCTGCTGATCACGTGGCTGCGGGCTTTGGGACGCGATGCAACGCTCTATGTGCCCGACCGGATCGACGAGGGCTATGGCCCCAATGAACCGGCGATGGAAGCGTTAGCGCGCGATCATGACCTGATCATCTGCGTCGATTGCGGGACGCAGTCCCATGGCCCGATCGCCGCCGCCAGGGGCGCGGATGTGATCGTGCTGGATCACCACCTCGGCGGCGAAACCCTGCCCCCCGCGCTGGCCGTGGTGAACCCCAACCGCCAGGACGAGGATGGCGCGCTTGCCCATCTCTGCGCTGCGGCTGTGGTATTCCTCGCGCTGGTCGAGGCCGGTCGGCAATTGCGCGAGGCGGGCAAAACCGGCCCGGACCTGATGTCCATGCTCGATCTGGTCGGGCTGGCCACGGTGGCCGATGTGGCCCCGCTGATCGGGGTGAACCGGGCACTGGTGCGGCAGGGGCTGAAGATCATGGCCCGGCGCGCCCGTCCCGGTCTGGTGGCGCTGGCAGATGTGGCCAAGCTGGACACCGCGCCGACCTCCTATCATCTGGGCTATGTGCTGGGGCCACGCGTCAATGCGGGCGGGCGCATCGGCAAGGCCGATCTGGGCGCGCGCCTCCTGTCCACCCATGACCCGGCAGAGGCGCAGTCCATCGCCGAACGGCTGGACGAGTTGAACCGCGAACGGCGCGAGGTCGAAGCCGCCGTGCGCGCCGCCGCGCTGGATCAGGCCGAGGCGCGGGGCCTGGATACGCCGCTGGTCTGGGCGGCGGGCGAAGGATGGCATCCGGGTGTGGTGGGCATCGTTGCCTCGCGTCTGAAAGAGTTGACCAACCGCCCTGCCATCGTGATCGGGCTTGAGGAGGACGAGGGCAAAGGCTCGGGCCGGTCGGTCACAGGCGTGGACCTTGGCGCGTCCATCCAGCGGCTGGCCGCCGAGGGGCTGCTGATCAAAGGCGGCGGGCACAAGATGGCTGCTGGCTTGACCGTGGCCCGGGACCAGCTGGACGCCGCCATGGAGCGCCTGAGCGAATTGCTCGCCAAACAGGGCGCGGGCGAGGCTGGCCCGGCGGACCTGCGCCTTGACGGGGCGCTGATGCCCGGCGCGGCGACACCGGAACTTGTCGCGCAACTGGAAGAGGCCGGGCCCTACGGCGCCTCGGCCCCTGCCCCGCGCTTTGCCTTTCCGGACATGCAGATCAGATTCGCGAAACGCGTCGGCGAAAGCCACCTCAAACTGAGCTTTTCCGACGGGCTGAGCGCACCCATCGACGCCATTGCCTTTGGCGCCTATGACGGCCCGCTGGGCACTGCGCTGGAGCAACACGGCGGCAAGCGATTCCATCTGGCGGGCAAGCTCGATACCAACACATGGGGCGGGCGCACCAAGGTGCAACTGCGCCTTGATGATGCGGCGGAGGCCTGAAAACCGGCCCGATCAAGCGGGTTGCATAGGCCCGGTTCTCCGGCACAAAAAGAATCTGCATCGGCGTGAATTTTTCTGCATTTTTTCTCTTGCACCCCACCGCCTGTTTGCCTAGAACCCGCCTCACGCCACGGCGCTGGCCCGTTCGTCTATCGGTTAGGACGCCAGGTTTTCAACCTGGAAAGAGGGGTTCGATTCCCCTACGGGCTGCCACTTTTCCTCGCAGTTTGATCCATGATCCATCGCAAGTGGATGGTGAAGTTCGCGTCGCCCGTTTGGACGGCGAAGCATGCAACCTAACCGCGTCTCCCTGATATATATTTGACGTCTCTTGCCCGTGCGCCCACTCACACCGACACGCGCGACAGCAGCTCTTCGCGTCCCGTCTCTGCGCGCGGGGCATTATGGGTCACGGTCCCGCGTGTCAGCGCCACGAAGTGATCACCCAGATCATAAGCGAAATCAAAGAATTGCTCGACCAGCAGGATCGCCATGTCGCCCCGGTCGCGCAGGTATGCGATCACGTCGCCGATCTGCTTGATGATATTGGGCTGGATGCCCTCGGTCGGTTCATCCAGCAGCAAAAGCTTGGGCTTGGTCACCAGCGCCCGGCCAATGGCCAGCTGTTGCTGCTGCCCGCCGGAGAGGTCGCCACCGCGTCGGCCCTTCATTTCGGCCAGCACGGGGAACAGCTCATAAATTTCGTCCGGCACCATACGCTCGGACCGGTCGAGACAGGCATAGCCGGTCTCAAGATTCTCACGCACGGTCATCAGCGGGAACACATCGCGCCCCTGCGGAACATAGCCGACACCCATCCGCGCCAGCGCATGGGCAGGCGCGGTGCGGGGCACGGACTGTCCGTCCAGCATCATCTCGCCCCCGGATCGCGCATGAGTGCCCGAGATTGCCTTGAGCAGGCTGGTCTTGCCCACGCCATTGGTGCCCATGAGACAGGTCACGGCCCCGGCCTGCGCCTCCAGCGAGATATCGTAGAGGATTTGCGAGTGCCCGTAATGCAGGGTCAGGTCATTGATTCTCAACATATCTCAGCGCCCAAGGTAGACGTCGATGACGTCGGGGTTTTTCGTCACGTGATCCAGCGAGCCTTCGGCCAGAACCGAGCCCTCGTTCAGCACCGTGACCTTGCAATTCAGCCGCCGCACGAACTCCATGTCGTGTTCCACCACGACGACAGCGCGGGTTTTCGCGGCCTCGACAAGGATGTCGGTGGTTTTCTCCCGTTCCGCCGGGGTCATGCCCGCCGCCGGTTCATCCACCAGCAAAAGCCGCGGTTCCTGCGCCAGCAGCATACCGATTTCCAGCCATTGTTTCTGGCCATGGCTCAGCTCACCGGCTGTGCGCTCCAACGCATCCGTCAGCCCGATCTGCTCCGCTACCGCTTCGATCCGGGCGGCACCCTGGGCGGATTTGCGATAAAACAGCACATCCAGCGGCCCGCGCGGGTTGCGCAGCGCCATGGCAAGGTTATCGCGCACCGATTGCGCCTCGAACACGGTGGGTTTCTGGAATTTCCGCCCGATCCCTTCGCGCGAAATGCGGCTTTCGCTCAGACCAATGAGCGAGATCCCCTTGTCCCCCCAGAGCACACGGCCCTCATCCGGTTTGGTCTTTCCCGTCACGATATCCATGAAGGTGGTCTTGCCCGCGCCGTTGGGACCGATGATGGCGCGCAATTCCGGCTCGCCGATCTGGAAGGACAGGTTGTTGATGGCGCGGAAGCCGTCAAAGGTGACGGAGACGCCAGAAAGTTCAAGAAGCGTGCTCATGTCTCTTTCCTCACGAGCCGGTCAAACAGGCTGCTGATGCCCCCGGGCAGGAACAGGGTGACGGCGACAAAGGAAAAGCCGAGAAGCACTAGCCACCAATCGGTCCATTGGATCGTGTAGAAACCAAGGTCGATGGCAGGCACGCCGCCGCCGGTGAACCAGCTGGACAAGAGCGACACGAATGCGGCACCGATCACCGCGCCGTACAGCCGTCCACGCCCGCCGATGGCGACCCAGACCGCAAGGTAGATCGAGGCGATGGGGGCCACTTCGCCCGGGTTGATGATGCCCGCCTGCGGGTAATACAGCGCACCGGCAATCGCCGCGATCACGGCGGTCAGGGTGAAGATAAAGAGCTTGTAGCTTTCCACGTGATAGCCAAGGAAGCGCACCCGCGCTTCGTCATCCCGGATCGCGCGGATCACGCTGCCGAACTTGCCGCGCAGCACCCAGGCAAAGAGCACATAGCCCAGCCCCAGCGCCAGCGCCGAGGCCCAGAAGAAGGCGATGGAGATCTGCGCCTGCGGCACCTGTTCAAAGCCGGGGATGTTCTGCAGGCCCGAGAGACCATTGTTGCCGCGCAACCCGCTGTCGTTCTGGAACAGGTAGAGCGCCAGCGCCAGCGTCATCGCCTGCGTCAGGATCGACAGGTAGACGCCGGTCACGCGGGAGCGAAAGGCCAGCCAGCCAAAGACCAACGCGAGCAGCCCCGGGATCAGGATGACCATGGCAAGCTGCAGAATGAGCGAATGGGAAAACCCCCAGATCAGCGGGAATTCCGAGGCGCCGACCACACCGAAAATCTGGCTGGCGATGGCATCGCTGATCTCGGCCTGCGTGGGCGGGATGATCTGACCTGCGAGGTTCTCGGCTACGATGGCCTCGGTCCGCGCATACATGAGCCACATCCCCACCGCGTATCCACCGATGCCGAAAAAGGCGAAATGGCCGAGGCTCAGGATGCCGCAATAGCCCCAGACCACATCCATGGCGATGGCCACGAGGCAGAGGCAGAGCGTCTTGCCCAGTGTCTTGACGAAAGAAGTTGAGATCACGGCGCTGCCCGCGGCCTCGGACAGGAGCGTAACGCCGAGGGTAAATGCGGCGAGCGCCAGCAGGAACCACAGGACCGAGGGATTTTGCGCGATAAAGGACCGGCGTTTGGGCGTGGTCGCGAAATCTTTTGAAGATTTCGGACCGATTTCTTTTGAAGAAATCGTTTCCTTGGACAGGCTTGCGTCACTCATGGATTAATCCCCCGCCGCGCGGCCTTTGAGGGCGACGATGCCCTTGGGCCGGAACTGGATGAAAAGGATGATGAAGAGGATCATGTAGGTCTGGGCCGCCAGCGTGTTGGACGGGTTCAGCCATTCGATCCATTTCTGCAGCGTGCCGATCATGCCCGCCCCCGCCAGCGTGCCCCAGACATTGCCGACACCGCCCACAACCACGGTCATGAAGCTCTGCACGATATAGTCCGAGCCCATCTCGGAGGTGACTTTAGCGTAAAGCCCGATGGCCACACCGGCGATGCCCGCGATGCCGGAGCCCAGACCAAAGGTCAGCATGTTGATCTTGTCGGGGTTGATCCCCATGGAGGACGCCATGCGCGGATTTTGGGTGACCGCACGGACCTCAAGTCCCAGCCGGGTTTTCTTGAGGATGAAGAGCAGCAGGCCAAGGAACAGCACCGCCAGCACAAAGATCGCGATGCGGATATAGGCGATCTGGATCACGTCATTGATCACCCAGGCCCCATCAAGCCAGCCCGGCGAGGTGAGCGGGCGTGCCTGTGTGCCAAAGATGTTCTTGGCCAGCTGTTGCAGCGCGATGGAGATGCCGAAGGTGGCCAGAAGCGTCTCAAGCGGGCGGTGATAAAGCCAGCGGATCACCAGCCGCTCCATCGCCACGCCTGCGCCGAAGGTCACGGCAAAGGCCAGCGGCAGCGCTACAATGAGCGAGAGCGTGTAATCGGGGATGAAGAGCTGCACCACATATCCGGTGTAGGCACCCATCATGATGAACTCGCCATGGGCCATATTGATGACCCCCATCACGCCAAAGGTGATGGCAAGGCCGATGGCCGCTAGAAAATAGATCGAGGCGAGTGAAATGGCGTCCAGACCAAGGTCAGCGGCCTGGCTCATCGCAACGCGGGTTTCGACCGTCTCCTGCGTCGCCTTGGCCGCATCGGTCACGTCGCTGTCTTTCTCGTCATAAACCTCGGCAAAGGTCCATTCGGACACCAGCGCCGGGACATCAGTAGCGCGTGGCGGGGCAACACCCTGTTCGGCCAGCGCGTCATAGGCACGATACCGCATGTCCCAATTGTCCATGGCGGCCAGCGCGATACCGCCCGCGCGACCCCCGTCCACATTGGCCCCGATGATGGCCAGCACGTCCTCTTGCGTCACAATCGGGGGAAGTCCCGCCTCGTCCACGAGGATTTCATAGGCGGCGTGTACACTCAGCTCTTCGTCCTCGCCCGGAGTCACAATCCGCGCGAGGTTCATGCTGTCGGTCGGCTCCTGCGTCGCCACCAGTTTGGTGCGCAGGATCTGCGACAGCACGGCGCGGCCATCGACGCTCAGATCATCGGACAGGTTTTCAATCGCTGTCACGCGGTCCCCGGTCGTCTTGCCAAACCGCGCAACCAGGTAATTCGCCAGCCGCTCCTTGCGCAGGCGCAGGGAGGGTCCGGTTTCGCCTTCGATAGAGCGTTTGAGCGGCTCAAGCTGGGACGCATCGAGATTGCGGGAAATGGCGTCCAGCGCATCGGCGCGGCGGGCCGGATCAGGGTCCGAGAGCTGGAACTGTACCAGCGCCTCGCCAATGGCCTTGCGCACGCCGCCATTGGGCTTGATCTGCGCCATCGCGTCCTCGGCGACGCCTTCTGTGACAATTTCTCGGGTCTCGATATCCAGAAGAGTCAGCGCATCGCCGCTTTCCTGAACGTAAAAGAACATCTCATCACCAGTGCGCTGATAGACCTCTTTTTCCTGCCAGTTTTGCAGGAATTGCGACAGGGCCGGATGACCCGAGGCCACCAGCGCATCCAGCACCGGGCCCACGGATTTCCGCTTGGGCTTGGCAATCTCGTCCTTGTGGACCTGAAGAAGCGATTGGAGATCCTGGGCCAGACCCGCCACCGGCAGGCACAAGAGCATCAGGACCGTGAAGAGCACACGGAGCATGACCGGCTTTCATTCAAAAACTTTGGGGGATGGGGCCCGCGAAACCGCGGACCCCGGTCTGTCAGTCGCGGATCAGTAGTTGGATTTGATCTGCACGCAGCTTTCGGTTTCGGTGTTGTACATCCCGCAACCCAGCTCTTTCCAATCGGATTTGAGCACTGCCGATTCCGGCAGGAAGTCGGTCCAGGCATCACCCGGCACTTCCGAAGTTTGGGAGATGATGTCGAACTGGCCATCGGCCTGAATTTCACCGATCAGGACCGGCTTGGACAGGTGATGGTTTACCAGCATCTCGGCAGTGCCGCCGGTCAGGTTCGGGAAGGTCTGGCCATACATGGCGTCACGCACGGCATCGACATCGGTGGTCTCGGCATCGGTGACCGCGTTCACCCACATGTTGAAGCCGATATAGTGGGCTTCCATCGGGTCATTGGTCACGCGCTCTTCGCCCATGCGGGCCTTCCAAGTGGCGATGAATTCGGCATTGGCGTCAGTTTCAGCCGATTGGAAGTAGTTCCACGCCGCGAGATGGCCGACGAGGTTCGAGGTGTCGAGACCCGACAGCTCTTCTTCACCCACGGAGAACGCCACAACCGGGATATCGTCCGCAGACACGCCCGCAGCCGCCAGTTCCTTGTAGAAGCCGATATTGGCGTCGCCATTGATGGTCGAGATCACGCCCACCTGCTTGCCATCTTCGCCCAGCGCCACGACGTCCGCCACGATAGTGGCCCAGTCGGAATGACCAAAGGGCGTGTAGTTCACAAAGATGTCCTCTTCGGCGATACCCTTGGATTTCAGATAGCTTTCAAGGATGTTGTTGGTGGTGCGGGGATAGACATAGTCGGTGCCCAGAAGCGCGAATTTCTCGACGCCCAGTTCCTCAAGGAAGTAATCCGTGGCCGGGATCGCCTGCTGGTTGGGGGCGGCACCGGTGTAGAACACGTTCTTGGAGCTTTCCTCGCCCTCATACTGCACCGGGTAGAACAGCAGGCCGTTGAGTTCTTCGATCACCGGCAAGACGGATTTCCGCGACACGGAGGTCCAGTTGCCAAAGATCACGTCGACTTCATGCACGGTCAGAAGCTCGCGGGCTTTCTCGGCAAAGAGCGGCCAGTCCGAGGCCGGATCGACGACAACCGCCTCAAGCTCACAGCCCAGCACGCCGCCCTTGGCGTTTTGCTGCTCGACCAGCATTTCCATCGTGTCTTTCAGCGTGGTCTCGGAAATCGCCATAGTACCGGACAGCGAATGCAGCACACCCACCTTGATCGGGCAATCGGCGGCAAAGGCGGGCGCGGCGGCAAACATGCCAAGCGCTGCGATACTAGTCATGGTTTTTGTGAAACGGGTCATATCTCTTTGTCTCCCGCGAGGCGTCCCGGCATTGCGCAGCACTGCGCCTGAGCCTAGGGTCCATCCCCGCAACATAAGTGTTGCAAATCGTGTGGCGGCCGGAGCGAAGGCCAATTCAATTCGGTCGTCACACACCCTGTTGCCGATTGGGTCCCCCCGGGTTGGCATGGGCAGGCTCAGAAATTCTGCATTGCGGCGTAGGGATCAATTCAGACGACCTGAATTAACGAATTTTCCAGACAATTGCCTAATCGTTAAGCATTAACTGCGCACAATGCCCAATAATTGATCTCACGACCCGAGTCTCAGCACAGATGGGCTGGCGAATCTGGCCATCTTTTAAGCGCTCATGCTCAAAGCGCTGCAGAACACAGCTTTCTGCGGAGACCCGCCATCACCCTTCTGAGCCCCGATACGCCGATTGCCGCCACCCCGGTCCAGCCCCGGACCCGTGGCACGGTCACCCTGTCCGCCAAACGGCTGGGTCCGCGCAGCGTCATCGACGGGCTGCGCCAGTCGGGCTCTTACAAGGCGCTGTTCCCGCGCACGGGCGACATGCTGCAATCGATCCTGATCAACACCTCCGGCGGCGTGACCGGCGGCGACAGGCTGGCGCTTGAGGCCGGGGTCGGCGTCGGTGCAGCGCTCAGCCTGACCACGCAAGCGGCGGAGCGCGCCTATCGGTCCCTGGACGGATCACCGGGACAGGTCTGCAGCCGGATCACGGTGGGAGACGAGGCGCTGCTCCACTGGCTGCCGCAGGAGCTTATCCTCTATGAGGGCTGCGCACTGAGGCGAACGCTTGAGATCGACCTGACCCTGTCCTCCCGCCTCCTCATGGTGGAACCGGTCATTTTTGGCCGGGTCGCCATGGGCGAGGTCGTGACCTCCGGTGCATTCCATGACGATATCACCGTGCGCCGCGCCGGGCGGCAGCTTTATCGCGATGCAACCCGGCTGAGCGGCGATATCACAGCGCGGCTCGCCCGTCCCGCCGTGGCGAGTGGCGCAAAGGCCATGGCGAGCCTGCTCTTTGTCGATCCGCGCGCCGAGGCGCTGTTGCCGCGCATTCGGGACATGATGCCCGAGACCGGCGGCGCGAGCCTGCTGGCCGCCGATGTTCTGACCCTTCGCCTGCTGGCCGAAGACAGCCACGCGCTGCGCCAGCACCTGCTGCCCGTACTGGACCTGTTGTCGGATGACACGCTTCCCGTTTCCTGGAGACTTTGAAACATGAACCTGACCCCCCGAGAAAAGGACAAGCTGTTGGTGGCAATGGCCGCCCAAGTGGCGCGCAAGCGGCTGGAACGCGGCGTGAAGCTGAACCACCCCGAGGCCATTGCGTTGATCACCGATGCGGTGGTCGAGGGCGCGCGCGACGGGCGCAGCGTGGCCGACATGATGGAGGCTGGGGCGCAGGTCATCAGCCGCGATCAATGCATGGAAGGCATCCCCGAGATGATCCACGAGGTACAGGTCGAGGCGACCTTTCCCGATGGCACCAAGCTGGTGACGGTGCACAACCCGATCCGTTGAATTTTGCCTATTTGAAAAAGAGAAGAAGGACAAAGAGCGATGACACCCAAGATTCTGGGCCTGATGGCCGCTGTTTCCGCCACGCCTGCCCTCGCCCATTCCGGGGCGCATCTGCACCCGCATGGCTCCGGTGACTGGCTCACCGTTGCTCTGGCGCTGGGGTTGATTGCCCTGGCGGCGGCGATCTGGGTGCGCAAATGATCCCCGGAGAGCTCCTTCCGGCGGAGGGCATGCTGACGCTTAATGCGGGGCGGACCGCACGGCGGGTCATGGTGGCCAATACCGGCGACCGCCCCGTGCAAGTGGGGTCGCATTACCATTTTGCCGAGGCCAACCCGGCGCTGGACTTTGACCGGCATACCGCGCTGGGGATGCGGCTGGACATTCCGGCAGGCACCGCCGTGCGCTTTGAACCGGGTCAGCGGCGCGAGGTGACCTTGGTGCCCTATATGGGGCGGCGGCACATCTACGGCTTTAACCAACATATCATGGGAGAGCTCCAGAATGCCTGGCAAGATCGCACGGAGTGACTATGCCGCCATGTTCGGCCCCACCGTCGGCGACCGGGTGCGGCTGGCGGATACGGACCTGATCATCGAGGTCGAACAGGACCTGATCGTGGAGCGCGCCACCGCGGCGCAGTTCAGCGAGACCGGCCATCGCGAGTTGGTTTACGGCGAAGAGGTCAAGTTCGGCGGCGGCAAGGTGATCCGCGACGGCATGGGCCAGTCTCAGGTCACACGCGCGGGCGGCGCGGTGGATACCGTGATCACCAATGCGCTGATCGTGGACTATACCGGGATCATCAAGGCCGATGTGGGGTTGAAAGACGGCCGCATCGTGGGGATCGGCAAGGCGGGTAACCCGGATACGCAGCCCGGCGTGGATATAATCGTCGGCCCCGGGACCGAGGCGATTGCAGGCGAGGGCCGTATCCTCACCGCCGGGGGTTTTGACAGCCATATCCATTTCATCTGCCCGCAGCAGATCGAGGATGCGCTGCATTCCGGGCTGACCACCATGCTGGGCGGCGGCACCGGCCCAGCGCATGGCACGCTGGCCACCACCTGCACGCCGGGGCCCTGGCATATCGGGCGGATGCTGCAGGCGGCGGATGCCTTTCCGATGAACCTGGCCTTTGCGGGCAAGGGCAATGCCTCGTTGCCTGCCGCGCTGGAGGAACAGGTCAAGGCCGGGGCCTGTGCGCTCAAGCTGCACGAGGATTGGGGCACGACGCCGGGCGCGATTGATTGCTGCCTGTCGGTGGCGGATGCCATGGATGTGCAGGTGATGATCCATACCGATACGCTCAATGAAAGCGGTTTCGTGGAGAATACCGTCGCGGCGATGAAGGGTCGGACCATCCACGCCTTCCATACCGAGGGCGCGGGCGGCGGCCATGCGCCGGATATCATCAAGATCTGCGGCGATGCGAATGTGCTGCCCTCCTCCACCAACCCGACGCGGCCATTTACCGTGAACACGATCGAAGAGCATCTCGATATGCTTATGGTTTGCCACCATCTGGACAAGTCGATCCCCGAGGATGTGGCCTTTGCCGAAAGCCGTATCCGACGCGAGACGATTGCGGCGGAGGATATCCTGCATGACATGGGCGCGTTTTCGATCATCGCGTCGGACAGTCAGGCGATGGGCCGGGTGGGTGAGGTGCTGATCCGCACCTGGCAAACCGCCGACAAGATGAAGAAGCAGCGCGGGCGGTTGCCGGAGGAGACCGGCGATAACGACAATATGCGCGTGCGCCGTTACATCGCCAAATACACCATCAACCCGGCGATTGCGCATGGGATCAGCCAAGAGATTGGCTCGATCGAAGTGGGCAAGCGCGCCGATCTGGTGCTGTGGAACCCGGCGTTTTTCGGGGTGAAGCCGGAGATGGTGCTTTTGGGCGGAACGATTGCGATGGCCCAGATGGGCGATCCGAACGCGTCCATCCCCACGCCGCAGCCAGTCTATTCGCGGCCCATGTTCGGAGCCTATGGCCGCTCGGTGGAACATTCCGCCGTCACCTTTGTCAGCGCCGCAGCGCAGGCCGAGGGGATCGGTGATGCGCTGGGGCTGGCGAAACAGACGCTGGCGGTGCAGAACACCCGCGAGATCGGCAAGCGTGATCTGAAGCTGAACACCCATCTGCCGCAGATCGAGGTGCATCCCGAGACCTACGAGGTGCGCGCCGATGGCGAATTGCTGACCTGCCAGCCGGCCGAGGAACTGCCGATGGCACAGCGGTATTTCCTGTTTTGAGGGGTCGGATGGCAGCGCCGTTCTGGCCCCCTACCCCGCCCGATACGCCAGTATCGGGCACGCGTCCGCCCGCCCAATGGCGGGCGCGTTCCGCGCCCACCCGGTCGGACGCTCAGCGCTGCGTTCCACCGTCATGACAGAGGATTTGAAATGAACATCTCCCAGGAAATCCTGCGCCACCATCATGGCGAAACGACAGATCGCGTCACCCTGACCTATGAGGACCGTTTCCTGCGTCGCAGCAAACTGACCACCGAAACCGGCGAAAGCTTTGTCGTCGATCTGGAGCAGACCACATCGCTCAATCACGGCGATGCGCTGAGGCTCGACGATGCGCGTTGTATTGCCATCGTGGCCGCGGCCGAGCCGCTGACCGAAGTGAAGGGCGCGCATCTGTTGCGGCTGGCCTGGCATATCGGCAACCGCCACATGCCCTGTCAGATCGAAGCGGACCGCCTGCTGATCCAGCGCGATCACGTGATCCGCGACATGCTGGAGAAGCTGGGGGCGGAGCTGACCGATGTGGTCGAACCTTTCACCCCCGAGGGCGGGGCCTATGGTCATGGACGGACCCATTCTCATGCCCATTGACCCCCGTCTTCTGACGCTCACACAATGGCTGTCTCCGGCCTATCCGACCGGGGCCTTCGTCTGGTCGCACGGGCTGGAACAGGCGGTGGCCGAGCGCTGGGTGCGGGACGGGAACAGCCTTTATGACTGGCTTTTTGATGTGCTTTGCGATGGCTCGGGCCGGGGCGAGGCGATCTGGATCGCGCGAGCTTTTGAGGCCGAGGGCGACGAGGCGCTTTGTGCAATCGACGCCGAGGCCCGCGCCTTTGCCCCGTCGCGCGAACGGCTGCGCGAGGCGGAGCGGCAGGGCGCGGCCTTTGCCCGGGTGACGCGCGAAGTGTGGGAACTCGACCTGCCCGACCTGCTTATGCCGGTAGCGTTGGGCCGGGCGGCAAAACTCGTGGACCTGCCGCTCGACACCACCATCACGCTTTATCTGCAAAGCTTCTGCTGCAATCTCGTCTCAGCCGCCCAGCGTCTCATGCCGCTGGGCCAGACCGAGGCTCAGGCGGTGCTGGCGCGGCTCAGCCCAATTTGCGGGCAGACCGCAGAGGAAGCACGCGGTGGTGCGCTCTGGTCCAACGCGTTCCTGTCGGACATCGCGGCAATGAAACATGAAACCCTCGAACCAAGGCTTTTTCAGTCATGACCAAAATGAACGGCCCTCTTCGTATCGGCATCGGCGGACCGGTTGGCGCGGGCAAGACCACGCTCACTGCCCGGCTGGCCGAGGCTCTCAAGGATCACTTTTCCATCGGCGTGATCACCAATGACATCTACACGCAGGAAGACGCCGAGGCGCTGATGCGCATGCAGATCCTGCCGGGCTCCCGCGTGATCGGGGTGGAAACCGGCGGCTGCCCGCATACGGCGATCCGTGAGGATGCCTCGATCAACCTCGCCGCCGTGGCCGAGATGGTGGAACGGCACCCGGACGTGGAAATCGTACTGATCGAGTCGGGCGGCGACAACCTGTCGGCCACGTTCAGCCCGGAACTGGCGGACCTGACGCTTTACGTGATCGACGTGGCGGCGGGCGAGGAAATCCCGCGCAAGGGCGGGCCGGCGATCACCCGTTCGGACCTGCTCATTATCAACAAGACCGATCTTGCCCCCCATGTCGGGGCCTCTCTGGAGGTCATGGAGCGTGATGCGACGCGGATGCGGTCGGGACGACCTTTTGTGTTTACTGCGCTGCGCAAAGGGGACGGCGTGCAAGAGGTTGTATCGGCAATCTGTGACACGGCCGGTTTGCAGATGCCTGCGTTGGAACAGGTTTAGGGGGCTCTACCCCCGTCGCTTCGTGCAGGTCTCCGACCCTTCGGCGCTGAGATTGATCCCCCGGATCAATCTCCGGGCGCGCCTCAGCCCCCGAGGTATTTTCAAACAGAAGAAGATGCGGGGCGAGGTCAGGTGGCTACGAAGACGCTCAGAGCCAAAAGCCCGGCGATCTCGCCACTCTGCTGGCTGGCGCCAAGTACATCGCCGGTCTGGCCGCCGATCTGGCGTTTGGCGAGCAGCGCGATGAACCCGCCACCGGCCAGCACGGCGGCACCGATGGGCAACCAGAGAACTCCGCCGAGGATGAGCCCACCCGCCTGTCCGAGCATCAGCGCGATGGCAAGCGCCAGTGCCGAGACGCCGCCCGCGCTGCGCCCCAGCCCATTGTCGCGCGCTGGTGGAAGCGCCCAAAGCCACAGCGCCATGCCGGCGCGGCTTGCCATCGCCATGGCGACAAGGCCCGCAATGGCAATGCCGGGATCAGGCAGCGCCGCGATGAGTGACACGCGCAGCGCCACGGACAGGACAAGCGCCAGCACCCCATAGGTGCCGATGCGGCTGTCGCGCATGATCTCGAGCTTACGCTCCTTGTCCGGACCGCCGCCGAACCCGTCGGCCAGATCGGCCAGGCCGTCCTCATGCATGGCACCAGTGGCCAGTGCCAGCGCGCAGATCGCCATCAAAACCGCGACGAGGGACGGCAAGCCCAGCAACCAGGCCGCATAATACACCGCACCTGCAATCGCGCCGACCAGCGCCCCCACCAGGGGCCAGGCCCAGACCGTTGCCGCCATTGCGGGCGCGTCGCCACCGATCCGCCCCGCAGGCAGCCGCGTCAGCAGCATCACCGCGATTTGCAGCTCGGCAAGACGCGCGCGCAGGTTCATGCGTCGGAGACCCCCGCCTCGGCAAAGGTGGCCATGCCGTTGTGGCATTCCAGCGCCGCGCGCAGAACGCCCAGCGCGAGGGCGGCACCGGACCCTTCGCCCAGACGCATGTCAAAGGACAGGACCGGCTCCTTGCCCATGTCATCCAGCAGACGGCGATGCCCCGGCTCGGCGCTCAGGTGGCCGACAAGGCAATGCGCGAGCAGGTCAGGATCGACGTGATGAAGCGGCGCGGTGGCGGCAGTACAGATGAACCCGTCCAGAATGACCGGGATACGGGCCGCGCGGGCCGCAAGCACCGCACCACAGATCGCCGCCTGTTCCCGACCGCCCAGCGCCGCCAGCACCGCGCCACCATCGTTCAATTCGTCCGCGTGCAGCGCGAGGCCACGGGCAATCGCATCCACCTTGCGCGCGATGCCGTCACTGTCCGATCCGGTGCCCGGCCCGACCCACTCCGCCACATCGCCACCAAACACAGCCGCCGCCAGCGCCGCCGCAACCGTGGAATTGCCGATCCCCATTTCACCGAGGATCAGCACATCGGCCGTCGGATCGACAGCGGCGGCCCCGCGATTGAGCGCCTCCAGCGTTTCGGCCTCGGTCATGGCGGGACCTGTGGTGAAATCGGCGGTCGGCGTTTCAAGATCCAGCGCCACAACCGAAAGCTCGGCCCCATTGGCCCGGCACAGCTGATTGATCGCCGCGCCGCCGGCCTGAAAATTGCCGACCATCTGAGCGGTGACTTCCTGCGGATAGGGGTTCACCCCTTGCGCGCAGATGCCGTGATTGCCCGCGAAAACCAGCGCCTGCGCCCGCTTGATCACCGGCTTTTCCGCCCCGCGCCAGCCCGCCATGAAGATCGCCAGCGCCTCAAGCCGGCCCAGAGATCCCGGCGGCTTGGTCAGCGTGGTCTGACGGGCGGTTGCAGCATCACGCGCCGCAGCGTCCAGCACGGGCAGCGTCGGCGCAAGCCCAACAAGATCGGACAAATCGGTCAGGTGAAAGGGAGTATGGGCCATGCGAGGTCTTTCTCTGATATCTGCGGCGCAAGCCCGGGGCTTGCTCTTGGGCGGCAGAAAAAGCAGATATCGGGTCAGTGTGAAAGAGGGAAACCGGCCATGACGGGCCCGCAACCGACCGAATTGACCCTGATCCGCCATGCGCCTGTCAAAAGCGATGGCCGCGCCTATGGGCGGCGCGATGTCGACGCGGATTGCAGCGACGCGGCGCGGTTTGAGGCGATGCGCGCCCGCCTTGGCCCGCCCGGCCGCGTTCTGCACAGCCCGGCGCGCCGCTGTGTTCAGACCCTGCAGGCGATCTGGCCCGATGCGGCGGGCACACCGGAGGCGGCTTTCTGGGAACAGGATCTGGGCGATTGGGAAGATCGCCCCTATGCCGACCTGCCCGATCTGGGGCCATTGTCGCGCGCGGCACTGGCGGCCTATCGCCCTGAGAATGGCGAAAGCTTTGACGATCTCTGCGCCCGCGTTGCCCCGGCGCTGAACTCGGCGTCGCAGGGTGGGTCGGCGGTGATCATCGCCCATGCCGGGACTATCCGCGCGGCGCTGGGGCTGGCGCTGGAGGCACAGGCGGCGGCGCTGGCCTTTGAGATTGCGCCACTGTCCATCACCCGGCTTGGCATGCTGTCCGATGGCACGCTTATCATTCGCAGCGTGAATGAAACGGCGTAGCGACTGGCAGGTTCAGACCGGCGAGGCCCCCGGTTTGACCTGTATCGGATAGCCCGACACGCAGAGCCAGAGCTCGTCACAAACCCCGGCCACGGTCTGGTTCAGCCATCCCGCCGCATCGCGAAACTCGCGGGCAAGCTTGTTCTCCGGCACGATGCCCATGCCGACCTCGTTGGTGACAAACACCACAGGCGCGCGTTGCGCGGGCAGCGCGTCCACCAGACGCTGCCCCTCGGCCCGCCAATCCGCCCCGCCCAGCATCAGATTGGTCAGCCACAGCGTCAGGCAATCCACCAGACGCGGGTCGCCGCCATCGCTGTGCGTCAGCGCATCCACCAAGTCCAGCGGCGCGTGAATGTCAGACCATTCCGGCCCGCGCCGCGCCCTGTGCGCCGCGACCCGCGCAGCCATTTCGTCGTCATAGACTTCGGACGTGGCGATATAGACCGCCCGCCCCGAGACGCTCAGCGCCATTTTTTCGGCGAACGCTGACTTGCCAGAGCGCGCGCCACCGGTGATGAGTATCGACTTTTCCATGGGGCCATGAAAAAGCAGGTCACCGAGGAAAAGGAAAGCGCAACGTGCACAGACCCGGGATCATCGTTCAGGGCCATTTCGGTGAATGGCTGCAGGGCCGGATCGGCCCGGACGGGCCTGTGGCACTGGTCACCATGGCCTGTCCGGTGATGAGCGTGCGTGTGGCGGGCCACGGCCTGCACGTGACCGAGCTGTTTTCAACGTCTCAGCTTGAGACGTTTCGGGATGCGCTTGGCATCACGTCCCCCTGGCCCGCGGTGGCCTGTGACATCCCGCTGGGCGCGGGTGCGGGGGCTTCGACCGCCTGTCTTGTCGCCGCGGCGCGTGGGGCGGGGTTTGACGGGTCGGACGAGGCGCTGGCCCGCGCCTGTCTGGCCACCGAGGGTGCCAGCGATCCGCTGATGTTCGATGCGGCAGACCGGCTGCTCTGGGCATCACGCGTCGGCACCGTCTTATACCAGATGTCCCCACCCCCGGCCTGCGAGGTGGTGGGCGGGCTTTGGGGACCATCACAACGCACCGATCCTGCCGATACGCATTTTCCCGATATTGGCGACCTGGTCGACGACTGGAAAGCCGCGACATCACAGGGTGATCTGGCCATGGCGGCAGGCGTTGCCAGCCTGTCCGCCGCGCGCTGCACCGCGCTGCGCGGCCCGGAGGACCCGATGCCCGAACTTGCCGCCTCGCTTGGAGCCCTGGGGCACGCGCGCGCGCATACCGGCTCGGCCCGCGCATTGATCTTTGCGCCCGGCACGGCGCCCGACGACGCGGGCGACCGGCTGCGCGCGGCTGGGCTTCGCAACGTGATCCGCTTTGCCACCGGGGGCGCGGCATGAGTTTTGCAGCCATGATGCTGGTGGGGTTTGTCATTGATCTCTGCATCGGCTGGCCACGCGCGCTGTTTGCCCGGATCGGCCATCCGGTGACATGGCTGGGGGCGGTGATCTCGTGGCTGGAGACGCGGTTGAATACCGGGACCGGCCAGAGACGGTTCTTGACCGGAACGACCTGTACCGTGCTCAGCATTCTGGCCGCCCTGATCCCTTCGGTGGCCCTTCAATGGGCCCTGCCGGACGGGCCGCTTGGCTGGCTGATTGGCGGAGCGCTCGCCTGGCCCCTGATCGCCACCCGCGCGATGCATGACCATGTGGCCGCCGTGGCGCGCCCGCTCATACAGGGTGATCTGCCCGGCGCGCGCCATGCGGTGTCGATGATCGTCGGGCGCGATCCGGCGCAGCTTGACACGCCCGCGATTGCCCGCGCCGCCACCGAAAGCCTGGCCGAGAACACATCTGACGGCATCGTCGCGCCGGTGTTCTGGGGGGTCGTGGCGGGCCTGCCCGGCATTGCCACCTACAAGGCGATCAACACGCTCGATTCGATGATCGGGCACCGCAATGACCGCTATGAGCAGTTCGGTAAAGTCGCCGCGCGGCTTGACGATCTGGTCAATCTGGTTCCCGCCCGGCTGACCGGGGGGGTGTTTGCATTGGCAGCCCTCCGCCACATGCCCCGCGCGCTGCGCGTCATGCTGCGCGACGCGGGCCAACACCGCTCGCCCAATGCGGGCTGGCCCGAGGGGGCGATGGCGGGCGCATTGGGCATTCGCCTGTCCGGACCGCGCATCTATGGTACAGAACGGGTCGAAGACCCCTGGTTGAACGCCGGAATGCCCGATCCCACGCCGCAGGACCTGAGCCGCGCCTTGTCGCTTTACCGTCGCGCCATGGCGTGTCTGGCGCTTGCGCTTCTGGCGCTTTCCTTGTTCTAAGGCCGCATGACTCAAAAGCCCCAAACCACGCGCGATCACGGTGGCAATCTTGACGCGGCGATTGCAGCCTTTGGCGGGTCCCGCATGGATTGGATCGACCTGTCCACCGGGATCAATCCCCTGCCCTACCCGGTGCCCGAAATCCCGCCCCACGCCTGGTCCACATTGCCGACGAACGATGCCGTCAAGGCCCTGGAGGACGCCGCCTCCCGAGCCTATGGCACCACGGCAGAGATTGTCGCGCTGGCTGGTGCACAGGCAGCCATCCAGCTAGTGCCGCGGATTGGAAACGGACGCGACGCGCGGGTGCTTGGCCCCACTTATAACGAGCATGCCGCCGCACTTACGGCGCAGGGATGGGATGTCACGACCGTTGATCGTTTCGAGGCGCTGAGGGGCGCGGCGCTGGCCGTGGTGGTCAATCCCAACAACCCCGACGGGCAATGCTGGGCACCCGGCGCGTTGACGGAGCTTGCAGGCGCGGTCGATCTTCTGGTGGTCGATGAAAGCTTTGCCGACCCCTGCTCCGACCTGTCGCTGGCCCCCAAGCTGAGCGATCATCGCAATATTCTGGTTCTGCGTTCCTTTGGGAAATTCTACGGGCTGGCGGGGCTCAGACTTGGCTTCGCGCTGGGATCACGCGCCCATATCGACCGGATCCGCACATTGGCCGGGCCATGGGCGGTGAACGGACCCGCAATTGTCACGGGATGCGCGGCGCTTGAAGACCGGGACTGGACGCAGGCGACACGCGCGCGGCTGACACGCGATGCCGCGCGGCTGGATGCGCTGGCCACGCGCGCGGGCTGGTCGCTGGTGGGCGGGACGCCGCTGTTTCGGACCTATGAAACCGGCGATGCCACCGCCGCGCAGACGCATCTGGCGCGTCATCACATCTGGTCGCGCATCTTCCCTTATTCCCGAACCTGGCTGCGACTGGGCCTGGCCGGACCCGAGACGGATTGGCTGCGGCTGGACCGCGCCCTGTCAGAGCTTGCATGAAACTGACCGAAACCCATCAGACCGCCTTGCAGGACATTCTGACATGGCGTCGCGACATGCGCCATTTCCGCCCCGATCCGCTGCCCGAGGCTGAGCTGGACCACCTGCGCGCTGCCATGGACTGCACCCCTTCAGTCGGCAATGCCCGCCCGTGGCGCGTGCTGCAGGTCCGTGACCCAGGGTTGCGTGCCCGGGTGCGCGCGGATTTCGAACGCTGCAACGGGGCGGCGGCCAAAACCTATGACGACCGCGACCGCGCAGAATACCTGCGCCTCAAACTCGCCGGGTTGGATCAGGCGCCAGAGCATCTGGCCATCTTTACCGAAACCGCCCCGGACGAGGGGCGCGGGCTGGGCCGCCGCACCATGCCGCAAACGCTGGAACACTCCACGGCCATGGCGATCCACGCGCTTTGGCTGATGGCGCGGGCGCGCAATATCGGCGTTGGCATGTTGTCAATCATCGACCCGGAGGCGATGTGCCGCCTGTTCGGGGTGCCGGACACGTGGCGCTTCACGGCCTATCTCTGCGTGGGGTACCCGGAGTTTGATGATGACACCCCCTTGCTGCACCGGAAAGGCTGGCAAAGGAACAAGAGCACGCGTTGGGTGATCCGCTAGGCTCTGGTGTTTGAATCGCGAGACAGGCTTGCCCATTGCAATTGACGCGCCTGCGATGTCCGAGCGGCAGGGAGGGGCGGGTGAAAAGTTGCGTGAAAGGCCCTGAGTGGACGTTCCTGGTGTGTGCGGCCAATGCCGGTTTAGAGCCCGGTGCGGACATCCCTTGCGCGGAGTCAAGGGCGAAGCCCGCCGCGCATCGCGTCGCCATTGTCGCTCGGACCAATGGCGCTCCAATGGCGACCGCCCCCCGGCACGGCCATTTGGCTGCTGCAAGCGCATTGATCTGACCTTTTTCGGATTTTGCAGGCATAAAGCTCTGCCCCACAAACGCAGGATCGCCGCACCGAGGCCCGTCAATGAGCGGCTCGCGCAATGGCAATTCCGTCCCAACTGCCGACATTGGGGCGCGCTGCAGCGATCTTCAGCTTCCCGCCCAACGCGCCGACCAGTCATGTCCGCTCCGGCCCGACACCCGTCATGCGAGGCTCCCGCCGGAACAGCCTGCCGCCCGGCCGTTTGCCCGCGCCCACACAGCCAGCCTGTGTCAGATGCAGTCCGCTACCGCGCCACGCCCAGCAATCCCGCCACGTCCAGATGGGTCTCAAGATGATCGGCCAGCGCATCCAGGGTGGCCTCGACGGCGGCATCATATCCCGTATCCGAGACCTTGGCGCCGAACCCGCCGAGCCAGGCACGGCGGAACCCGTCCTCGGCAAACATGCCGTGCAGGTAGCTGCCCGCCACGCGTCCGTCGCCCGACATGGCCCCTTCGGCCCGCCCGTCCACCTGCGCAAAGGGCCGCGCCCGGTCCGGTCCCTCGGTCTGACCGATATGGATCTCGTAGCCGGAAAACGCCTCGCCGCTGGCCACATGTTGCGCGCGCACCTGCGTAAGGTGTTTGTCGCCGCCCATGCGTGTTTCGACATCCAGAAGCCCCAGCCCCGGCGTCTCGCCCGGTGCGCCTTCGATCCCGTCGGGGTCGGCCACCACGCGACCCAGCATCTGGTAACCACCACAGATGCCCAGCACATGCCCGCCCCGACGGTGATGCGCCAGAATGTCGATGTCCCAGCCCTGCGCGCGCAGATAGTCGAGATCGCCGCGCGTGGATTTGGACCCCGGGAGGATCACCAGATCCGCATCCGCAGGCACCGCCTGCCCCGGCCCCAGCATGGTCAGCCGCACGCCGGGTTCCTGTGCCAACGGGTCGATATCGTCGAAATTGGCAATCCGGCTGAGCCGCAGGCAGACAATGTGAAACCCGCCCGCGCGCACCGGTGCACCGATATCCAGCGCGTCCTCGGCGGGCAGCTTCCACGCCTCGACAAACCACGGCGCGACACCAAAGCCGGGCCAACCGGTGCGCTGCTCAATCATGGCATAGCCGTCATCGAAAAGGCTTGGATCGCCGCGAAACTTGTTGATCAGGAAGCCCTTCACACGCGCAGCGTCGCCCCTATCCATCACCGCCTGCGTGCCGACGATCTGGGCAATCACCCCGCCCCGGTCGATATCCCCGCACAGGATCACAGGCACATCCGCGGCCTCGGCAAAGCCCATATTGGCGATGTCTCCGGGGCGCAGGTTGACCTCGGCCGGGCTGCCCGCGCCTTCGACGATCACCAGATCATGCGCCGCCTTGAGCCGCCCAAAACTCTCCAGAACAGCCCCCATCAGGGTGGGCTTGAGCCGCGCATAGTCCCGTGCGCGGGCGGTGGTATGCCGCCTGCCCTGTACCACCACCTGCGCACCCACATCGGTTTCCGGCTTGAGCAGGACCGGGTTCATATCCGTATGCGGGTCCAGCCCGCAGGCCCGCGCCTGCAAGGCCTGCGCACGGCCTATTTCGCCACCATCCACCGTCACGGCGGCATTGTTGGACATGTTTTGCGGCTTGAACGGCGCCACCGACAGCCCGCGCCGCACCGCCGCACGGCACAGCCCCGCCACGAGCATGGATTTTCCGACATTCGAGCCGGTGCCCTGGATCATCAGTGCGCGGCTCATGGGTTAGCCCTGCTTGGGCAGAAACGCTTCCACCGCCGCCTGCGCCACCACCGTCACCTCGCCGGTATCGGGATTGGTCACGTTCAGCCCGCCCCTGACGGCCCGCACCTCAACCCGCCCCCGTGGCAGGCGTTCGGCCAAAGCCGCGCAATCCACGGCATCGGGGTCGGCCACGGCCACCGTCACCTTCACCTGCATCTCGTCATGGCTCAGCCCCAGCGCACCGAACATCGGAATCGAGGAATGGCGCAAAGCGTCCTCGATGGCCCGCCCGGCGGCTTTGGTATAGTCCTGACCGTGCAGATCATTGCCCATGCCCATCTCGATGATGAAACGCTGCATCACACACCCTCCAAAGCGACGGAGATCGCCACATTGGCCATCACGGTTGGGTTGCCATCCCCATCCGGGCGCGGCACGTCCAGCCCGCCATGGGTGACGGTCACACGGACCTGACCATAGGGGAAGACGCCTGCGACCACCTCTGCATCAACCTTGTCGGGCTGTTGAACGCCAACATCCACGGTGATCCGCATGTCCGTCTTGTCCTTGCCAAACAGCTCGGCCAGATTGATCGAATTGTGCCACAGCGCGTCGCGCACCGCCCGCACCGCCGCTTCGGTATAGTCCTGACGGCGCAGCGATGTGCCCATGCCGAACTCTGTCAACAAACGTTTCACAGAACTTCCCCCTCACCACTCAAGGCGCAACCTGTCCACATGTCCCAACCCGGTCCTTCTTTGGCTCGAAAATATCCCGGGGGGTTTGGGGGGCTGGCCCCCCAAACGGTCGACGCGCGCCAGCGCGGCGAAACCAGACGCTCAAAATTCCACCCCCTTCTGCGCCTTGACCCCATCGCGGAACGGATGCTTGACCAGCGTCATCTCGGTCACCAGATCGGCGGCCTCGATCAGTTCCGGCTTGGCGTTGCGCCCGGTCAGGCAGACATGGGTCATGCGCGGCTTTTCATGGAGCAGGAAGTCCACCACTTCGTCGATATCGAGGTAATCGTAGCGCAGCGCGATATTGATCTCGTCCAGCAGCACGAACTGCACCTCCGGGTCCAAAATCTGCTCTTTTGCAATCCGCCAGCCATTCTGCGCCGCCGCAATGTCGCGCTCACGGTCCTGCGTTTCCCAGGTAAACCCCTCGCCCGAAACGAAGAACCGGCATTCCTCGGCAAAGCGTTCCCGCAGAAATGTCTTTTCCCCGGTGTCCCAGTTGCCCTTGATGAATTGCACCACGGCACAGGGCATGCCATGCGAAATACAGCGCATGATCATCCCGAACCCTGACGAGGATTTGCCCTTGCCCGAGCCGGTATGCACCATGATGAGACCTTTCTCTTCGGTCTTGGTCTCCATCATCCGGTCGCGCGCGGCCTTGATCTTCTTCATCTTCTCGGCGTGGCGGGTGTTCTCGTCTTGCGTCGTCTCGTTGCTCATGGGGCTGTCCTTGCGCTTGACTCGTGAAAGGCTTTCAGTGCATCTGCCATCCTGCTGGTGCCTGTGTAAACAGGTGAAAAGGGAATGTGCCACGCGAGAAGCGACAAGCACAGCCGCCCCCGCGACCGTGACCGGAGAGGTCGCCCCACGCCACTGACGCGCAATGTCGGGAAGGCCGGGCCGCCGACAGGGACAGACCACCCTGACATCCGCAAGCCGGGAGACCTGCCAGCACGAGACGACTTGCAACCGGACGGGGTGTTCCGGTGTCGGGATCGAAGCCCTTCGACAAGAGGGGCATTTCCCGCCATCCTCCCCGCGCCCCAAGGATGGGACGAGGACATGAAAGACACGCATCACGCGGCAGCGACCGAACTGCTGATCTGCGTCAAATGCCGCAAGGGGCAGGACATCCCCGAGGATGACCGCCGCCCCGGCCAAAGGCTTTATGACGAGTTGAGCGCGCGCGAGATGCCCGAGGGCGTCCGCATCACCGCGGTCGAATGCCTGCAAAACTGCGATCACGGCTGCACCGTGGCGCTGCGCGGCGGCGACCGCTGGACCTATGTGTACGGCAATGTCGATGAAGTGTCGCATCCAGACGTGATTCTCGACGGGGCCGCGCGCTATCACGCCACAGGGGACGGGCTGATCCCGTGGCGCGAACGGCCCGAACATTTCAAGCGCAATTGCGTGGCCCGCATTCCCCCCATGACACTCGACACCGCCCCGGAGGCTGACCAACAATGACCGATCTCGCCAAGCTCCCCGTCACCGTGATCACCGGCTTTCTCGGCTCCGGCAAGACCACGCTGATCCGCCATCTGATGCAGAATCCCGGCGGCAAGCGGCTGGCCGTGGTGGTCAATGAATTCGGCGATGTGGGCGTCGATGGCGAGATCCTCAAAAGCTGCGCGATCCCCGATTGCCCGGCGGAAAACATCATGGAACTGGCCAATGGCTGCATCTGCTGCACCGTGGCCGATGATTTCATCCCGACCATTCAGGCGCTCATGGCGCTCGATCCGCGCCCCGATCATATCCTCATTGAGACCTCGGGCCTGGCGCTTCCCAAACCGCTGCTCAAGGCGTTTGACTGGCCCGATATCCGCTCTGCCGTGACGGTGGACGGGGTGATCGCGCTGGCCG
Source organism: Primorskyibacter aestuariivivens (assembly GCF_028023675.1). Classification (GTDB taxonomy): domain Bacteria; phylum Pseudomonadota; class Alphaproteobacteria; order Rhodobacterales; family Rhodobacteraceae; genus Marinovum; species Marinovum aestuariivivens. The sequence goes on from NZ_JAQIOZ010000005.1 coordinate 89,777, forward strand.
ATGCCGAGGCCGTGGCGGCGGGCCGTTTCGCGCCCAACGTGGCGGCGGTAGACGCCCAGCGCCTCGCCGACGAGTCCATCGACCATGAAACGCCGCTCTCGGAGGTCTTCGAGGATCAAATCTCCTGCGCCGATATCATCCTTTTGACCAAGCCCGACCTGGCCGGTCCCGAGGGTGTGGCCAAGGCAAAAGAGATCATCGCCGCCGAGGCCCCCCGCCCGCTGCCCGTCGTGGAAGTCGCCGAGGGCGAGGTGGACCCGCGCGTGATCCTCGGACTGGAAGCGGCGGCAGAGGATGACATGGACGCACGGCCCAGCCACCATGATGAACCCCATGACCACGATCACGACGATTTCGAGTCAATCGTCGTGGACATTCCGGAACTGGCCGACCCCGCCCAACTGGTCAGCGCCATCGAAGGGCTGGCGCGCGAGCACAACATCCTGCGCATCAAAGGCTATGCCAGCGTCGCGGGCAAACCCATGCGTCTTCTGGTGCAGGCGGTGGGCGCGCGGGTGCGTCACCAGTATGACCGCCCGTGGAACGCGGGTGAGGCGCGGCAGGGCCGTCTTGTCGTCATCGCCGAACACGACGATATCCGCGCCGACGTGATCCACGCCGCGCTGGGTGCCACGGCGCAGGCCGCAGAATAACCCGCAGGGTGGGCATTTCTGCCCACCTTCTCCCCGGATCCCGCCAATGCATGTCATCTTTCGCGAAAGCCACGGGTTAGAGGAAACCGAGACCCCCACCGATCTGGGCCAGAGCCCGGGGGAGTTGGTTGTGTTGTCGTTTTCCGACTCTGACCTCGGTGCTTTTGCCGAGGCCTGGCGGCGTGGCGGGGGAACGGTGGGCAAACTGCCCACCCTACGCCTGGCCAATCTGGCGGCGCTGAAACATCCGCTGTCTGTCGATACCTATGTGGAACGGACGCTGGCGGGGGCCGAGGGCATCCTGATCCGGCTGATCGGCGGGGTGCCTTACTGGGCCTACGGGCTGCAACAGGTCAAGGCGCTGGCCGAGACCAAGGGGATTGCGCTGGCCGTATTGCCCGCCGATGGCCGCGCCGATCCGCGACTGGATGCGCATTCCACCCTCCCCGTCTCGACCCTGCGCCGCTTGCAGCATCTGTGCGATACCGGCGGCGTGGTCGCCGCGCAGGCGGCGCTGGCGCAGATGGCGCTGGCGGCGGGGCTTTACGCCGGACCGGTGCGCGGGGCCAAGACCCTGCCGGTGGTGGGGGCGTGGTCACCAGAGCAGGGGGTAATCTGCCCCGCCGTTGCGTGTTTGTCGAATGTTGCAGGGGGGCGTTCGGCGGGCGAACCCTCCAGTGGAGGCTTCGCTCGTTCCGCCTCACCCCCCCCGGCCTGCGGCCTCCCCCCCGAAGGTATTTCTGAACAGAAGAAGAGCAGAATTCTCCTGAGCTTTTACCGGTCCTATCTGGTGGCGGCCGATCTGGAGCCTGTCGATGCGCTGATCCGCGCCTTTGAGGCGCGCGGACATGTGGTGCAGGCGCTGTTTGCGCCGTCTTTGAAAGCGCCCGATGCCACGGGCTGGCTGGCGCGGCAGGTGGCGGCCTTTGCCCCCGACGCGATTGTCAACGCCACCGCCTTTTCCGGCAAGGGCGAGGGCGGTGCCTCGCCACTCGATGCGGGCGGCGTGCCAGTGTTTCAGGTCGCATTGGCCACTTCGACCCGCGAGGCCTGGGCCGGGGCCGAGCGCGGGCTGTCGCCCGCCGATCTGGCCATGCATGTGGTGCTGCCCGAGGTGGACGGACGGATCATGGGGGGCGTGGCATCGTTCAAGGAGCCGGGCGAACGCGATCCCGATCTGCAGTTTGCGCGTTATGCCCACCGGGCTGAGCCGGAGCGGATCGAGGCGATTGTCAGCCGCGTCTGTGGTTGGCTGGCGCTGGCACAGCGCCCTGCCTGCGACCGGTGCCCTGCGCTGATCCTGTCCACCTATCCCGGCAAGGACTGGAACATGGGTCATGCGGTGGGGTTGGACGCGCCCGCCTCGGCCCGGGCCATTCTGGGCGATCTGCGCGAGGCGGGCTATGCGATCCCAGAGGCGCCGGAGGCGCTGGAGCAGGCGCTGCTTGCCCGCGATGTGACATGGCCGCTGGAAGACTATCGCGCCGCGCTGGCGCAACTGCCGAAGGTGCTGCGCGATGACCTGGCCGAAGTATGGGGCGAACCGGCGCAGGAGGCGGAAGATGGCGCATTCCGCTTTGCCGCCTGTCAGCTCGGTCATGCGCTTGTGGCGCTACAGCCCGAACGCGGCACGCCAGAGACCCGCGACGACGACTATCATGACCTGTCGCGCACCCCGTGCCATGCCTATGTCGCCTTTTACCTCTGGCTGCAAAGCCGGGCCGATGCGCTGATCCATATCGGCGCGCATGGCACGCTGGAATGGCTGCCGGGGAAATCCGTGGCGCTTTCGGGCGCATGCTGGCCCGAGGCGCTGACCGGGACCCTGCCGGTGATCTACCCGTTCATCGTGAATGACCCCGGCGAGGCCGCGCAGGCCAAGCGGCGCATCGGCGCGGTCACGCTGGGCCATATCCCGCCGCCGCTGCGCGCGTCCGAGACGCCCGACAGGCTGGCGCGGCTGGAGGCGTTGCTGGACGAGTTCTCCAATGCCGACGGGCTGGACCCGAAGCGCCGCGACCGGCTGCAAGCGGACATCCGCACGGAGGCGCAGAGCCTTGGGGTGGAACAGGATCTGGGGCTGGACCGCGCCAGCAGCACCGCCGAAGCGATCACCCGGATCGACCGCTTTGTCTGTGACATCAAGGAAAGCCAGTTCGGCGAGGGTCTGCATATCTGGGGCCGTGCCGTCGATTTTTCGTCGAAAAATCAGCCCGGCTTCGACAGGCGTGCCTCGGTCGAGGCGGAACGCCGGTTGCTGCTCGACGCGCTGGACGGCAAGCGCATTGCCGCTGGCCCCTCCGGCTCGCCCTATCGCGGGCGTTCCGACGTGTTGCCCACAGGGCGCAATATCTACACCACCGATCCCCGTTCCGTCCCCACCCGCGCGGCCTATGCGCAGGGCGTGACGCTGGCCGAGGAACTGGTGCGCCGCCATTTGCAGGACGAGGGCGACTGGCCCAAAGGGCTGATCGTCGATCTCTGGGGCTCGGCGACCATGCGCACCGCGGGCGAGGAATTCGCCATGGCGCTGCACCTGCTGGGTGTGCGCCCGGTCTGGGACAAGGGTTCGGAACGGGTGAGCGGCATCGAGGTTCTGCCCATTGCCGAACTGGATCGCCCGCGTATCGACGTGACACTCCGGGTCTCCGGGTTGTTCCGTGATGTGTTCCCCACCCTGTCGGCACTGTTTTCCCAAGCCGTCCGCGCCCTAGCGGATCGCGATGAAGCCCCGGACTGGAACCCTTACGCGGGCAAGCAGGACCTTGCGCGCGTTTATGGCCCGGCACCGGGCAGTTTTGGTCTCGGCATGGGGCATATGATCGAGGATTACAGCGCCGAAGGTCGGGCCCGCGCGGGCGAAGCCTGGCTTGCTGCCTCCGCCTGGGCGCTGGATGGCGAGGCCGCCACCCGGCATGATCAGGGAATACGCGCCCGCGTGGCCGAGGCCGACAGCTTTGTTCATCTTCAGGACCTGCCGGAAACCGATCTGCTGCTGGCTGCGGACTATGCCGCGCATGAGGGCGGGTTCGCCGCCGCGCAGTCCATCACCGGCGGCAAGGCCGCGCTCTATCATCTCGACAGCACCGATCCCGCGCGCCCCCGCGCCCGCGCCCTGCCCGAGGAGATCGCCCGCGTGGTCCAGGCCCGTGCCGCCAATCCCAATTGGATCAAGGGGATGCAGGCGCATGGTTTCCGCGGCGCGGCAGAGATTGCCGCCACGCTGGACCATATGGCGGCCTTCGCGCATCTTGCGGCGGCGGTCAGCCCGCATCTCTTCGATCTCTACCATGACGCCACGCTGGGTGACGCCGAGGTGGAAGCCTTTCTGCAAGAGCAAAACCCCGAGGCGCTGGCCGCGATGCGCGACCGCTTCAATGCGCTGCTGGAGGCCGGGCTCTGGCAGACGCGGCGCAATTCGATACTCGCGGGACTGGAGACAGGGACATGAGCGATCCCGAGATCAAGGGATGGTGCCCAGGTGCCTATCGCCCGATGATGTCCGGCGACGGGCTGGTGGTGCGCATCCGACCCCGGCTCGCCCGGCTCAGCGCCGAACAGGCGCTTGGCCTCTGCGATCTGGCGCAGCGCTTTGGCAGCGGGTTCATCGACCTCACCAACCGCGCCAATCTGCAAATTCGCGGCGTGGCCGAGGACGCGCATGAACCGCTCCTGCAGGCGCTCAACGCGCTTGACCTGCTGGATGCAGATCCAGCACTGGAGAGCCGCCGGAATATCCTGATGACACCCCTCTGGCAGCGCGGTGACAAAAGCGCGCGACTGGCCCGTGCCATCCTGAACAGCCTGTCCAACCTGCCGGACATGCCCGCCAAGGTGGGGTTTGCGGTGGATACCGGCCCCGCGCCTGTGCTGGTCGAGGACAGCGCCGATTTCCGCTTTGAGCGTTCGGCCGACGGGATCATCCTGCGCGCTGATGGCTGCGCCCGTGGCCGCCCCATGACGGAAGACACGGCGATGGACGCGCTGCTCGAACTGGCCGAGTGGTTCGATACCCATCGCAGCGAGACCCGCCGCCGCATGACCAGCGTGCTTGCCCGGCACGACCTGCCCGAAGAATGGGCCAGCACGGCACCCCGCCCGCGCGGGCCACGCCCCGGCCCCGGCGACACCGCGCTTGGCCCGATGCTCGGCGCGCCCTTTGGCCAGATTGACGCCGCCGCGCTGCATTCCCTGCTGCAAGAGACCGAAGCCCCCGCCCTGCGCGTCACGCCTTGGCGGCTCTTCCTGCTCGAAGGGATCTCGATGCCGCAGAGCGATTTCATCACCGCGCCCGATGACCCGCTGCTCACCACCGACGCCTGCCCCGGAGCGCCCTTCTGCCCGCAGGCCAGCGTCGAGACGCGGGCCCTCGCCCGTGAACTGGCCCCGCGCATCAATGGCAGCCTGCATGTCTCGGGCTGCGCCAAATCCTGCGCCCGCCGCAGCCCCGCCGACATGACGCTCACGGGCCGCGACGGCGCATTTGACCTTGTGAAAAACGGGCACCCGTGGGATGCCCCGACCCTGACCGGGCTGACCCCCGACACCATCCTTGCCGGAGCCGATCTGTAACCGCCATGCCCTATGAATACGAAACCGATGGCGCCGCCATCTACCGCCAGTCCTTTGCCACAATCCGGGCCGAGGCTGACCTTGCCCGCTTTGAAAAGGATGAGGAACAGATCGCCGTGCGCATGATCCATGCCGCCGGAATGGTGGGGCTGGAAGAGCATATCCGCTTCTCCCCGGGCTTTGCACAGGCTGCACGCGCTGCGTTGGAAGCCGGCGCGCCGATCCTGTGTGACGCGCGCATGGTGTCCGAGGGCGTGACGCGCCCCCGCCTGCCCGCAGATAACGAGGTGATCTGCACCTTGCATGCCGAAGGCATCCACGATCTGGCCCGCGAAATGGGCAACACCCGCTCCGCTGCCGCGCTGGAGCTGTGGCGGCCGCATCTCGATGGCGCGCTGGTGGCCATCGGCAATGCGCCCACGGCGCTGTTTCACCTGCTCAACATGCTGGAGGATCCTGACTGCCCCCGCCCCGCCGCGATCATCGGCTGCCCGGTGGGCTTTGTCGGCGCGGTGGAAAGCAAGGACGCGCTGTGGGAGGCGCAGCCGGTGCCATCCTGCATCGTGCAGGGGCGGTTGGGCGGCTCCGCCATCACCGTGGCGGCCATCAATGCCATCGCGAGCCGCGCCGAATGACCGCGCCCGGCACAATCTACGGCCTCGGCCTCGGCCCCGGCGATCCGGATCTGATGACGGTCAAGGCCGACCGGCTGTTGCGGGGCGCGCGCCATGTGGCGTTCTTCCGCAAGGCGGGCCGCAAGGGACAGGCGCGCCAGATCGTGAACGGGATGATCCCCGAGACGGCGGTGGAATTCCCCATGGAGTACCCCGTCACCACGGAAATCCCGCTCACCGATCCGCGCTATAACGAGATCCTGTCGGGATTTTATGCCGACTGTACCGCCCATCTGCGCAGCTTGGCGGAAAAGGGCGAGGATGTGGTCGTGCTGTGCGAAGGCGATCCGTTTTTCTATGGCTCCTTCATGCATCTCTATACGCGGCTCAACGGCAATGTCCCGGTCGATGTCGTCCCCGCCATCACCGGCATGTCCGCCGCCTGGACCGCCACCGGCGCGCCGATCACCTGGGGGGACGACGTGCTCTCAACCGTGATGGGCACCCTGCCCGAGGATGAGATGGTGGCGCATATGACCCGCTCCGACGCGCTCATCGTGATGAAGATCGGGCGCAATATCGACAAGGTGCGTGGGGCTTTGCGCAAGGCGGGCAAATATGACCGCGCCTGGCTGGTGGAGTTCGCCGCCATGCCGGGGCAGACGGTGCAGAAGCTTTCCGAGGCGGAGGGCAAGGTCACGCCCTATTTCTCGATCATCGTCGTGCATGGACAGGGGCGCAGACCATGAGCGGCTCGGTCCTGATCGCCGGGCTTGGTCCCGGCTCAGAGGCGCTCGTCACGCCCGAGGTGCGCGATGCGCTGGCGCAGGCCACGGATGTGGTGGGCTATATCCCGTATGTGGCCCGCGTTGCGGAACGCCCCGGCCTGACGCTGCATGCCTCGGACAACCGGGTCGAGATCGACCGGTCGCGTCATGCGCTGGAGATGGCGTCCGAGGGCAAGCGCGTCGTTGTCGTCTCGTCGGGCGATCCCGGCGTCTTTGCCATGGCGGCAGCGGTGTTCGAAGCGGTAGAGGCCGGCCCCGACCACTGGCGCAATCTGGATATCCGCGTTCTGCCCGGCATTACGGCCATGCTGGCCGCCGCCGCCCGGGCGGGCGCGCCGTTGGGCCATGATTTCTGTGCCATCAACCTGAGCGACAATCTCAAGCCCTGGGGCTTGATCGAAAAGCGCCTGCGCCTTGCCGCAGAGGCCGATTTTGCCATGGCTTTCTATAACCCACGTTCCAAGTCCCGCCCGGAGGGCTTTGAAAAGACGCTGGATATTCTGAAGGACGCCTGCGGCGACGACCGCCCGGTGATCTTTGCCCGCGCGGTCTCGACACCAGAGGAAGAGATCAAGGTCGTGCCTCTGTCGCGCTGCACGCCAGAGATGGCCGATATGCGTACCATGGTGATCGTCGGCTCTTCCACCACGCGGATCATCCCCCGCGATGGCGCGCCGATCATCTACACGCCGCGGTCGGTCGCCCCATGATCCAGCCAGCGCAGCACCTCATCCACCCCATGCGCCTCGGCGCGCGGCGGGATGGCGGGCCGGTCGATCATGATCACCGGCAGGCCCAGCTTGCGGGCTGCGCTGATCTTGGCCGCCGCACCGGTGCCGCCCGCGTTCTTGCTCACGACCAGCTCGATCCCGTGCTCGCGCATCAGCGCCAGATCGCCATCCTCGCTGAACGGCCCCCGGTCCACGACCACATGGCAGTCGGGAAAGGGCAAATCTTCTTTCGGCGGGTCCACCAACCGCAACAGGTAGACATGCTGCGGATTGGGCGCGAATTCGGCCAGATGCATGCGCCCCACGGCCAGCATGACGCGGCTGGCAGGCCGGTCCAGCGCCGCCACTGCGCCCGCAATATCCGGCACATGCTGCCATTGATCGCCCTCCTGCGCGGCCCAGGGCGCGCGGGTCAACGCAATCAGAGGCACACCCGCCTCCTGACAGGCGGCGACGGCATGTGCGCTCATCTGTGCGGCAAAGGGATGAGTCGCATCGACCACATGGGTAACACCCGCTTCTTTCAGATAAGTTACCAACCCCGCCACGCCGCCAAAGCCGCCCACCCGCTGCGGCAGGGGCTGGCGCACCGGGCGCTCCACCCGACCGGCAAAGGAGATCGTCCCGGCGATGCCGTCCTCGGCCAGCCGTCGGCACAGCGCCGTCGCCTCTGTCGTGCCGCCCAGAACGAGCAGGTTGTGGGTCATGTCTGAGGCTCCCAAAGAATTGCCGTGGCTCACCATCATCGGTCTGGGCGAAGATGGACCGGACGGGCTGTCGCCTGCAAGCCGATCCGCGCTGGCGGAGGCGGAAATCGTCATGGGCCCGCCCCGGCATCTGGACCTTCTGCCCGATCTCAAAGCCAAGCGCATCGCATGGCCCGTGCCCTTTGCCAATGGGGTGGAGCAACTGCTCGCGCTCAAACCGTCGCGCGTGGTGGCGCTGGCCTCAGGTGATCCGTTCTGGTTCGGCGCGGGCACCACGCTGGCCAGGCGCCTGTCCCCCGACGAATGGCACGCCTTTCCCGGCGCCTCGACCTTTTCGCTGGCCGCCGCGCGCATGGGCTGGCCGCTGGAGGCGACGCCCTGTTTCGGGCTGCACGCCGCGCCGCTTACCCGTTTGCGACCCGCGCTGGCCGTGGGACAAAAACTCATCGTCTTGCTCCGCGACGGCGCTGCGGTGCGCCAGCTTGCCGACTACCTCGCAAGCGAAGGCTTTGGGCCCTCTGCCCTGACCGTGCTGGAAGCGTTTGGCGGTCCCCGCGAACGCATCACAAAGGCCAGGGCCAACGCCCTGCCCGACACCGCTTTCCAACACCCGGTCTGCGCCGCTATCGAGGTTGCAGGGGACGGCGCTGCCCTGCCGCTTGCCTCCGGCCGCGCCGATGACTGGTTCCAGAGCGACGGGCAGATGACCAAACGCCCGGTCCGCGCGCTGACCCTCTCGGCGCTGGCGCCCCAACCTTTCGAACATCTCTGGGATATCGGCGGCGGCTCCGGCTCTATCGGTATCGAATGGCTGCTCAGCCACCCAACGCTGCGCTGCACCACCATCGAGCCGCTCGAGAGCCGCGCCGTCAATATCCGCGCCAATGCCGACCGGCTGGGCGTGGACCGGTTGGATGTGATCACAGGTCAGGCCCCCGAGGCTTTGGCCGACCTGCCCGCTCCGGATGCGGTGTTTATCGGCGGTGGGCTTTCGCAGGCCCTGCTCGACTGGCTGACCGCCAATCTCTCCCCCGGCACCCGGCTTGTCGCCAATGCCGTGACGCTGGAGTCTGAGGCGCTGCTGATCAACGCCCATGCGCAACTGGGTGGCGAGCTGCTCCGCGCGGAACTGTCCAGCGCCGCGCCGCTGGGTCCGAAACGCGGCTGGAAAGCGGCCTATCCCATCGTGCAATGGAGCGTAACGCTATGATCGTCGCCGGGTTTGGCTTCCGCTCCGGGGCGACCCCCGAGAGCCTGCGCGACGCGTTTACCCGCGCGGGCGGTCAGGCCGACCGCTTCGCCACGCTGGCCGACAAGGCCGCAACGGACGCGTTTCTGCGCTTTGCCGCCGACCATCCTATCATAAGCGTTAATCCTGATGCATTGCATGAGATTGAAACCCTAACCCACTCTAATCATTCGCTTGCTGCGCGTCAGACAGGCTCGGTCGCAGAGGCCTGTGCACTCGCCGCCGCAGGCCCCGGCGCGCGGCTTCTTGCCCCGCGCGTAAACTCATCCGACCGCATGGCCACCTGCGCCCTTGCCCAATCCATGGCCCAATCCGCGGCGCAATCCACCCCAACAGGAGACGCCTCATGACCGTCCATTTCATCGGCGCAGGCCCCGGCGCGCCCGATCTTCTCACGCTGCGCGGGCGCGACATCATCGCGTCCTGCCCGGTCTGCCTCTATGCCGGGTCGCTGGTCCCCGAGGCGATCCTGGACCATTGCCCCAATGGCGCAACGATCATCAACACCGCCCCCATGAACCTTGACCAGATCATGGGTGAGATCCAAACCGCCCATGAGGCAGGCCACGATGTCGCGCGGCTGCATTCCGGCGACCTCTCGGTCTGGTCCGCCATGGGCGAGCAGATGCGCCGGTTGCGCGAGATGGGCATTCCCGTCTCGGTCACCCCCGGCGTGCCCTCTTTCGCCGCCGCCGCCGCCTCGCTCGGCGCAGAGCTGACCTTGCCGGGGCTGGCGCAATCGGTGGTGCTGACCCGGACGCCGGGGCGTGCGTCCTCGATGCCCGAGGGCGAGACGCTGACCAACTTTGCCGCCACCGGCGCGACGCTGGCCATTCACCTGTCGATCCAGAATATCGACCGCGTGGTCGCGGACCTTTCCCCCGCCTATGGTGCCGAGTGCCCGGTCGCCGTTGTGTTCCGCGCGAGCTGGCCGGATGAGCGGATCATCCGTGGCACGCTGGGCGATATCGCGGGCAAGCTGGATGACGGCATCACCCGCACCGCGCTGATCCTTGTCGGGCCAGCGCTGGCGGGTGAGGGGTTTGACGAAAGCTGTCTCTACGCGGTGGATTACGACCGCCGCTACCGTCCGCAAACGGCGGACAGCCCCTGGGCCTCCTGGACCCCGGAGAGCGAAAATGGCTGACAGGATGCAATCAGACGACTTCAGAGCCGGGCTGACCCCGACCGCGGGTGGGGGTGAAGCCCCCGCCCGGGGGGGCGGTCGGGGGCTGCCCGGCGTCCCGCCGGGCGGGCGCTTTGACACCAGTGACAGACACTGCAAGCGAGGGCAGAGCAGATGACCGGCCTGATGATCTCCGCCCCGTCCTCGAGGACGGGCAAGACCACCGTGATGCTGGGCCTTTTGCGCGCCCTGTCCGAGGACGGGCTGACCGTGCAGCCCTTTAAATCCGGGCCGGACTACATCGACCCGGCCTTTCACGTCGCCGCCTGTGGTCGTGCGTCCTTCAACCTCGACACATGGGCCATGGGCGAAACCCTTCTGAACGCCGTCACCGCGCAGGCCGCGGGCGCTGATATCTGTATCGGCGAAGGGTCCATGGGGCTCTACGACGGGGTCGCCACGCGCGGCCAGTCGGGTTTTGGCTCCTCCGCCGAGACCGCGCAGCGCATGGGCTGGCCCGTGGTACTGGTGGTCGATGTGGGGGGACAGGCGCAATCGGCGGCCGCTACGGCGCTGGGCTTCAAAGCCTATAACCCCGACCTGCCTTTTGCGGGCGTGATCCTGAACCGCGTTGCCTCGCCCCGGCATGAGCGGCTGACCCGGCTGGGCATGGAGAAGGCCGGGATCAAGGTGCTGGGAAGCCTGCCCCGGCGCGGCGACCTGGCCCTGCCCGAGCGGCATCTGGGCCTCATTCAAGCGGTGGAACACCCCGACCTCGACGCCGCCATCGCGGGCTATGCGGCCTTCCTGCGCGAAAATGTCGATCTCGACGCTATCCGCGCCTGCGCCACTGGCCTGCCGCTGCCCGCCGCTGCGCCCCTGCCCACCCCCCCGGCGCAGCGCATCGCGCTGGCCCGCGACGCGGCGTTTTCCTTCACCTATCCGCACCTGCTCGAAGGCTGGCGCGCGGCCGGGGCCGAGATCCTGCCCTTCTCACCGCTCGCCGATGAAGCCCCGGTCCCCGACGCTGATCTTGTCTGGCTTCCCGGCGGCTATCCCGAACTGCATGCGGGCACGCTTGCCGCTGCACAGACTTACCTGAAGGGCCTGCGCAAACATGCCGAGACCAGGCCCGTGCATGGCGAATGCGGCGGCTACATGGCGCTGGGTGCGGCGCTGATCGACAAGGACGGCACGCGGCACGAAATGGCCGGACTGCTGGGCCTCGTGACCTCTTACGAGAAGCGCAAATTCCACCTCGGCTATCGCCGTGCTCTGCTGGATGCACCGCTGCCCGGCCATGCCCCCGGTGCGGCGCTGCGCGGTCATGAGTTCCACTATTCCACCATCCTCGACCAACCCGACGCGCCGCTGGCCCGCGTGATGGACGCCGATGGCAACCCCGTGCCGGAGACCGGCTCTCACAAGGGCCACGTCACCGGCACCTTCTTTCACCTCATCACCGCAGAGGAGCCAGCGCCATGAGTGGTTTCGTCAGCTTCGTAGGCTCCGGCCCCGGCGATCCCGAGCTGCTCACACTCAAGGCGGTGGACCGGCTCAAATGCGCTGATGCGGTGCTGTTCGACGACCTGTCCTCGGGCCCGATCCTGAGCCATGCGCGCCCCGGCGCGGATCTTGTGGGCGTGGGCAAACGCGCCGGGCGTCCGTCTCCCAAGCAGCACCATGTCAGCCGTTTGCTGGTGGATTACGCACAGGAGGGCGGGCGCATCGTGCGGCTGAAATCCGGCGATGGCGGCATTTTCGGACGGCTGGAAGAGGAACTGACCGCCCTGCGCGACGCGGGCATCGACTATGAGATCATCCCCGGCGTGCCGTCCGCCTGTGCGGCGGCGGCGGCGGCGGGCATCCCGCTCACACGGCGGCTCACGGCGCGGCGGGTGCAGTTTGTCACAGGCCATGACGTGACCGGCCAACTGCCCGAGGACATGAACCTCGCCGCGCTGGCCGATGCCACCGCCTCCACAGTCGTTTTCATGGGCAAACGCACCTTTCCCAAACTTCTGGCGCTGCTGATGGACCATGGCCTGCCCGGTGACACGCCCGCGATTCTTGCCGAAGGGGTCAGCACGCCCGCGCAGCACATCACCCGGCATACAATGGCCTCTCTGGCCGAAGCTCTGTCCCAAGAGATCAGCGACAAGCCCGCTTTGATCCTCTATGGCCCCCTGGCGGAGAGCAGCTGTGACTGACCTCTGGCTCATCGGAATTGGTACGGGAAGCCCGGGCCACATCACGCTTGAGGGGCAGGCCGCGCTGCGCGATGCGGCGGCGATCCTTGTGCCACACAAAGGCGCGGGCAAGGAAGAACTGGCCGATCTGCGCCATGCCATTCTTGCGGCCTCGGGCAGCACGGCGGTGGTGCTGCCGTTCGACTATCCGGTGCGGGACCCTGCCCTGCCTTATCTGGAGCGGGTCGAGGCCTGGCATGACGAGATTGCCAGACGCTGGCAGGACGCGCTTACCAAGGCCGGCGTCACCGGGCCGGTGGCGCTGCTGGTCTGGGGCGATCCATCGCTCTATGACAGCACGATCCGCATTGCGCGGCGGCTGTCGCCCGCGCCACAGCTGCGCGTGGTGCCGGGGATCACCGCCATTCAGGCGCTGACCGCCGCCCATGCCATCCCGCTCAACACGGTCAACGGGCCGGTTACGATCACAACCGGGCGACGCCTGCGCGATGAGGGATGGCCAGAGGGCAGCGATACTATCGTGGTCATGCTGGACGGCGAGACCAGTTTTACCGGTCTGGACCTGACCCACCTGCATATCTGGTGGGGGGCCTATCTGGGCAGCCCGGACCAGATTCTTGTTCAGGGGCCTGCCCGGGACGTCGCGCAGGAGATTATCGACACCCGCGCCGCCGCGCGGGAGCGCCATGGCTGGATCATGGACACATATCTGTTGCAGCGCATTGAGGCGGGCTGACACCACTGTGCCCTGCGCTGAACGCAAAAGGTCCGCCATGTTCGGGAGTTGAACATGACGGACCAAAGCAAACGGCCACTCAAACCGTCAGATCCCTTACCCCGGGAAGACTTGACCCATATCGAAACGGTCAATGCTCCGCTCCGGGGTCAATGGAATGGTACAGGCCAAATACACGCGGCCGGGGATGAAAAAAACAGGTCTTCACTTCGTGACTGCCGTGGCAACCGTGCCAGGACAAGAGATGACCCAAGGTTAATCAAGCGTCGTGATTTCACTGTGATTTTGCCGGGATGTTTCGTGATTTTTCAGGTCACGTTCACCAAGTTGCTTTGAAATCAAGGGGTTTTCTGGTTAATTTTCCCCCATTGATTGTATCCCTTCCATCGGAGTTCTCACTATGGACGATTTCTCCTCGATTCACGCCGACAGCCGCGCGCTGGCGCATCTGATCGATATCTTCCTGTTCAAGGGGGCTCCGAAGAACACCGATTCGAATCATCCGGTGCAGATTCTGGTGAACCATGGCTATGCCGTGGGCTACGCGCCGTCGCGCCTGCAACCGCTCTGGTCGGCTTATCGGGTGGCCAAGGCCGACAACACCGCCGATTTCGACCGACCGCATCTGTATTATGCGGATACCCGCCTGCCTGATACAGAGCGCCTGGACAACAGCACCTTCGGCAGCCTGAACGGCGTGTCCTATGATGTTGGGCATATGGTCCCCAACGAGGTGATCAATGTGCAATTCGGGCGGCTTGCCCAGATGGAAACGTTTTTCATGTCCAACATGTGCCCGCAGGCACGCGGGCTGAATCGTGGCGCATGGCTTCGGCTGGAAAACGCGATTCGCGATATCGAGGACATGCCCGGCCAGCGTGACCATGTCTGGGCCATTGTCGGCCCGGTCTTTGGCGACAATCCCGCGCTCATCACCCGCTCAGACGGCAAGCAGGTGCCGATTGCCGACGCGTTTTTCTGCATCACCATCGACCCGCATCGTTACCCGTGGGACCGTCCCGGCAACCAGACCATCGCCTGTTTCATGATCCCGCAGGATGTGGCGGCAGGGGCGCCGCTAACCGATTTCCTGGTTGATCTGGAGGATGTGGAGGCCGCCACGGGGCTGCGTTTCATGCCCGGATGGCAAAGCGCACCGCGCACCGTTCTGCGCGCGCCGGGGGTCGGCGGCCGGACCGCAGCGCCGCCACCTGCGCCCAACAGGTTGTTGGCCGCGCTGGCGCGCGAAACGGGCTAGCCGACAATCCGCGCCGGTGATCCGGCCAGACGGATCACCCGATCTGACAGGCGTTTCGCCTCGGCCTCGACATGGGTTACGAGCAAGGTCGCGACACCGGAGCCTTCCCGAAGGGTCTCGAATACGCTCATCATTTCATCTGCGAGCGCCGGGTCGAGCGAGACAAAGGGCTCATCGAGCAAGAGCAGCGCCGGTTCCGCCGCAAAGGCGCGAGCCAGAGACAGGCGCCGTTGCTGGCCCAGTGACAATTGCCCGGGCACATCTGCTCCGCGTCCAGCCAGACCAACGCGGGCAAGCCATGTCTCGGCCTCGCGCTCAGAGCATCGCGCAGTGAGGCACAGGTTCTGTGTCAGCGTCTTCCAGGGCAGCAGCGTTGGTTCCTGAAACACCATCGCCAGACGGCCCGAGACGGTGCATTGACCGTCATATCCCGGCTCAAGCCCGGCGATGATGCGCAAAAGCGATGTCTTGCCGATGCCGGATGGCCCAACCAGCGCCACGGTTTCGCCCGGCCCGAGCGACAGCGCGATCTCGCCCAGCACGGCGCGGCCCGACACGGACCAGCCACGCAGATGCAGGGACAGAACATTCGCGCCCTGCCCCTGCATCATCGCCATCCTGTATGCCGACCCGTCAGCTGCCATCCTGAAAGAACACACCTTCGGGCAATTCGGTGGCCTTGCCAATCAGCTCTTCACCGCCCAGTTCGGCCATCAGTTTGAGCATCTTGCCCGCTGCGGCCTCGTCCACCGGACCCGCCGCCGGAATGCCCGCGCGGAACCCGGCGACAAGCGCCTGAAACTCCGCCTCGTCCTTGGGTTTCATGCGGCCGCGGAGCGCCTCCCATTCGGCGTCATCCGTAGCCAGGATCTCCTTGGCCCCGCGCGATGCAGCCGCCAGCCCCTGCACCAGCTCGGGATTGTCGCGCAGCATCTCGCCCTTGACCACATAGCCCAGAAGCGGCGTTTCCGGGTCCAGTCCCAGCGCTTCGGCGGCGACGGCCACGTCGATCAGCTTGCGCATGCCGCCGGCTTCCATCTTGGCCATGAAGTGCCAGAAGTTAATTGCCCCCGCCAATTCGCCGCCCAGCGCGGTCTTGAAGATCAACGGCGGCGCGCCAAACACCTGTTCGGTCTGCGCCTTGAGGTCCATGCCATGTTCCTGCGCAGCATAGGCCTGCAAGATCAGCCAGGATTTATCCAATGGGCCACCCGCGATGCCGATCTTGCCGCCGTCCAGGTCCGCCAACGTCTTCGCGGCGCTGTCCGCCGGGACCATCACGCCGCCGACCGCCTTGGAATAGGGGATAAAGACATAGTCCTTGCCTGCTGCACGCTGCCGCGCAACCCAGAGCCAGTCCGACACGATCACGTCCGTTTCACCGCCCTGAAAGGCCACCTGCGCCGCCGAACCGCCTGCCACGCCCTGCACGTCCAGCGTGAACCCGTTGGCCGCGTCCAGCCCGCGACGCTTGATCACGTCCAGCTCCCAGTTGACCGTGCCGAACTTGAGCACCGCCGCGCGCAGAACCGGTGTGTCGGCAAGAGCCGCGGTCGCGCTCAGCGTCACGGCGACCACGCCACCGACAAGTGCTTTCACGAATGTCATATCTGATCCTCCCAAATCTGGGCCGACTGTATCAATACCGGTGCGCTCGCAAACTACGACCAAAGCATGGATACGACCAAAGGATGATTTTTGTCCTGCATCAAGGTGGCCCAACGCACCCTTTGCGACAATTGGCGCGAAATTCCAACGGAGACCTGTCATGGCCCACAAACTTCTCGCCGCCTGCGCACTCGTATTCACATCAGGCGCGGCATTTGCCGATGCATTTGACGATATCAAGATCGAAGCCGGTCAAAAGCTGTTCGACAAGGAATGCCACCGTTGCCACGCGGACAATGCGTCCGACGACTCCTATGGTCCGCCGCTGACCAATATCGTGGGACGTGCCGCGGGATCGGTCCAGGATTACGATTATTCCATCGCACTTGAGGCGTCCGGTATCGTCTGGACCCCCGCCGCGCTGCGTGCGTGGATGGAGGACAATGCAGGCTTCATGCCCGGGACCAAAATGCGCCATGTGGGCATTGCCGACCGCACGGTGCAGGACTTCATCCTTGCCTATCTCGAAAGCATCACGGCCGACAACATGGCCGAGCCCACGGAGAAGCTGAACGACTGACAACGGCGGGATGACACGCAATCCGCCACGATCATCCGGCGTTTTTTTTTGCGCCCAGCTGACTTGATTTCACGGGAGGGGCCACCAGTTTCTTGGTGTCCCTTCCTCATTGCGGTGTCCGCCTCCTTCCCTGCGGACACCGCGCTCCAATTCTGAGACGGCTGGCTACGCCTTGAAACCTGGGTTTCAGGGCGTAGCCCGTTGTTCATTTGCTCGATTACTCGATCACCAGCCAAGGCAGCCAATGGCCTTGGGGATCGCCCGGTTCAAGATGTTTGGCCTGCACAGGCCGGAAATTTCCCGCCTCCGGCGGAACAGCGAGAATATCCATGTCGATCTCGTTCAGCGCCCCGCGCCATCCCTCGCCCTCCGGTTCGAGCTGGTAGTAGACGCCGTTCCAGGTGTCGATCCCGTACTCGGTGGCATCTTTCCAGATGAACAGGAAATCATATTCCAGATCGGTGGGATCAGCCGCAACATTGCGGCGGTTTTCATATGGGTAAGGCAGATGGCACCAATGCTTTTCGTTGCCCGCAATGCACCGGAACGGCCGCATGGACAGGAAATAATCACCGAATGGCGCGTCCACATAGGACAGCTCATACTGCCCGTCCGGTTGCATGATGATATCCGCGACGTGAATGCGCGCGCCCGTCGCATCTTCGAGAAAGGCCCGCATTTCCCGGTCCGATGCTTGAGACGCGCCGGATATGATCATTGGCGCAAGTATCGCCGCGCCCAGAGCGTTTATGCGTGTCACCTCAAACCCTCCCGAGACGTATTTCAGTCACTTTAGCGCAGCCAGCGAACCGTCCTGTTCACACTGCTGTCAAGCAGTTCAGGGTCTTACGACCAATGTTCAATACCGGTCGCCAAGCAATCTCACAATAATCCGGCCATGCGTCAAAACCCGACTCCCCTGTCGGCGTGTGACGCTGGGAGAGGACAAACGGGAGGACCCCAATGAACCGGTTTATCACCGCCGTGACGGCTGCCATTCTGGCCGCAGGCGTGGCACACGCTGAAGTGACCGAGGCCGATCTGGCCAATGACCAGGCCAGCGCCGGCGACGTGCTGACGAACGGCATGGGCCGTCACCTGCAGCGTTATTCGCCGCTGGAAACACTGAACAAGGACAACGTGAAAAACCTCGTCCCCGCATGGGCTTTCTCCATGGGCGGCGAGAAGCAGCGTGGTCAGGAAACGCAACCGCTGGTGCATGACGGTGTCATGTATATCACCGGCTCCTACAGCCGCGTCTATGCCATCGACGTCATGACCGGCAAGGAACTCTGGCAGTACGACGCACGTCTGCCCGAAGGCATCCTGCCCTGCTGCGACGTGATCAACCGCGGTGCGGCGATCTATGGCGACAACATCTATTTTGGCACGCTCGATGCCCGCATCGTCGCGCTGAATAAGGACACCGGCGACGTTGTCTGGCGCAAGAAGATCGACGATTACAAGGCGGGCTATTCCTACACGGCGGCCCCCCTGATCGTGAACGGGCTGGTCGTGACCGGCAACTCCGGCGGCGAGTTCGGCATCGTGGGCGCGGTGGAAGCGCGCGACGCTGAAACCGGTGATCTGGTGTGGAAACGTCCGGTGATCGAAGGCCATATGGGTGAGCTGAACGGCGAACCGTCCACCATGACCGGCACGCTCAACGCGACCTGGCCGGGCGACATGTGGAAAACCGGCGGTGGTGCGACCTGGCTCGGTGGCTCCTATGACGCTGACACAGACACGCTGGTCTTTGGCGCGGGCAACCCGGCGCCCTGGAACTCCTGGCTGCGCGATGCAGGTCAGGACAACACTGGCAAGGGCGACAACCTCTACGCCGCAAGCCGTATCGGCATCGACCCGTCCACCGGCGAGATCAAGTGGCACTTCCAGACCACCCCGCGTGAGGGCTGGGACTATGACGGTGTGAACGAGGTCGTGGCCTACACCAACCGCGCTGGCGAGATGCGGTATGCAACCGCTGACCGGAACGGTTTCTTCTATGTTCTGAACCGTGAAGACGGCGCATTCGTCCGCGGCGTTCCGTTCGTCAAGGATATCTCCTGGGCCTCGGGTCTCGATGAGAACGGTCGCCCGATCTTTAACGAAGACAACCGTCCCGGCGATCCGACAGCGGCTGCCGACGGCAAGAAAGGCGACGTGATCTTTGCCTCGCCCTCTTTCCTAGGTGGCAAGAACTGGATGCCGATGGCGTTCTCGCAGCGCACCGGCAACTTCTATGTTCCCTCCAACGAATGGGGCATGGATATCTGGAACGAGCCGATCACCTACAAGAAAGGTGCGGCCTATCTCGGTGCGGGCTTTACCATCAAGCCGAACTACGAAGACCATATCGGTACGCTCAAGGCGATTGACCCCGATACCGGCGAATGGAAGTGGGAATACAAGAACGACGCTCCGCTGTGGTCGGGCGTGATGACCACCGCTGGCGGTCTGGTGTTCTTTGGCACCCCCGAGGGCGAGTTCATCGCTCTGGATGACGAAACCGGTGAAAAGCTGTGGTCCTTCCAGACCGGCTCGGGCATCGTTGGTCAGCCCATCACCTGGGAGATGGACGGCGAGCAATATGTAGCCATCGCATCCGGCTGGGGTGGCGCGGTTCCGCTCTGGGGTGGTGAAGTGGCCAAGAAGGTCAACTACCTCAACCAGGGTGGCATGATCTGGACATTCAAACTGCCCAAGCAGCTGGCGTCCATGGAGTAAGCTGCACGCCGTTGAAAATGTGAAACGCGCCCCGAATTTGGGGCGCGTTTTTCGTTTCCGGGGAAGGCAAAAACGAAATCTTCAAAAGATTTCGGAACGATTTCTTTTGAAGTAATCGTTTTCTACCTCACCACATAGACTGAACAATCGGAATGGCGCACCACCCGCGCCGCATTCGGTCCGAGCAGGTAGTCCTTGAGATCCGGACGATGCGCACCAATGACAATCAGGTCGGCCTCCGAGACTTTCGCCGCCTTCAGCACCTCTTCATAGACACTGCCAACCGCTACGATATGCCGGATTTTTGCGTTGGCTTCAGCCCCCAACACCTTTTCCGCAAAATCGCTCAGCGCCTTGGCCGCACCATCGCGCGCCGAACGCACGTGATGGTCCTGAAAGTACGCGCCCACCACCGTCGCTCCGAAATCGGGCACAACCGTGATCACGTCAAGCTGTGCCCCGTCCATTGCCGCCAGCCGCTGGGCGGCCTGCAGCACATGGGTTTCTTCCTCGGGGCGGTTGGTGTCGATGGCACAGAGGACTACGGAAAGCGTCATGCCGGTTCTCCTTGGAGGATGGGTTGAGCGCGCCGCCTTTGCAGGAACGCGATAAGGGCCAGCAAAAGCAGCGCCGGGATAAAGATCAGCTCCTTGGGCATCTGGTCCGCCGTGGCTTGCACGCTTGCGATCTGCACCGGGTCGTCGGCGTAGAAATCAAAGCTGGATAGCGCATCGCCCAGGTCTCTACCAAACATTGGCTCATCCAGACGCATCACCTCGCCCTCGGGCACAAGGATAAAGCCCAGCGCATCCAGCCGCGCCTGCGATCCTTCGGCATCCGGCACGGTGAGCGGAACGGTCACATCCTTGATCTCCAAAGTGTCGAAATCGGGGCCCGAGATCACCACCCGCAATTCGCTGCCCGGTTTCGCATTACCCAGCGCTTCGCTGAATGCGGCGGGTGCGATGTTTTCGAACGGCGGCTGGATCTGGTTCATGAAGAAGCCGGGCCGGAACAGCGCGAAGGCAATCAGCAGCATGGCCACGGTTTCCCAGATGCGGTTCCTGGTCAGGAACCAGCCCATGGTCGCTGCGGTGAACACAAGGATGCCCACGGTCGCCACGATGAAGACGATGATGCCCTGCACCCATGTCACATCGATCAAGAGCAGATCCGTGTTGAAGATGAACACAAACGGCAGCGCCACGGTCCGCAGGCTATAGAAGAACGCCGTGAACCCCGTGCGGATCGCGTCGCCCCCAGAAACGGCCGCCGCCGCGAAGGAGGCGAGACCCACCGGCGGCGTCACATCCGCCATGATCCCGAAATAGAACACGAAGAGATGCACCGCGATCAGCGGAACGATCAGCCCCGATTGCGCGCCCAGTTCGACCACCACAGCCACCATAAGCGAGGACACAACAATATAGTTCGCCGTGGTCGGCAGCCCCATGCCAAGGATCAGCGACAGGATCGCCACGAAGATCAGCATCAGGATCAGGTTGCCGCCCGACAGAAACTCGACGAAATCGGCCATCACCTGACCGATCCCGGTCAGCGACACGGTACCCACAATGATCCCGGCGGTGGCTGTGGCCAGACCGATCCCGATCATGTTGCGCGCCCCGTCGATCATACCTTCGATCAGGTCCACGCCCCCGTCACGCAGCCGGTTCACGGCGTTCACCTCGCCTCGGAACATCGCTTTGAGCATCTTTTGCGTGAGCAGGATGCCAAACAGCAGGAAGGTCGCCCAGAACGCCGACAGACCCGGCGATTTGCGTTCGATCATCAGGAAATAGACCAGCACGATGATCGGCAGCAGATAATAAAGACCGGTCTTGTAGATCTCGGCCACTACCGGCAGCTCGACCTCTTCCGCATTGGGGTCGTCCGGCTCCAGATCCGGCGATTGCGCCGCGAGATAGACGAGCCCCACGTAGATCGCGAACAAAAGCGCGCCAAGGATCCAGCCCGAGCCGTTCGGCACCAGCGCCACGATCCAACTGACCGGGAACTGGGTGGCATAGCACAATAGTGCGAAGCCCGCGAAGAACGCGAACATCCCGCCGATGGTGCGCCCCATGGACACGACCCGGTTGCCGAGCGTCGGCATGTTGTTTTTCACCGCTTCAAGGTGAACGATATAGACCAGCGCAATGTAGGAAATCACCGCGGGCAGGAAGGCATGGGTGATCACCTCGACATAGGAGATGCCCACATATTCCACCATGAGGAACGCTGCTGCCCCCATCACCGGCGGCATGATCTGACCGTTCACAGAGGACGCAACCTCGACCGAGCCCGCCTTTTCCGCCGAGAAACCCACCCGTTTCATGAGCGGGATGGTAAAGGTGCCGGTGGTGACCACATTGGCGATGGACGAGCCCGAAATCAGACCGGTAGCGGCAGAGCCGACCACAGCCGCCTTGGCCGGGCCGCCACGCAGGTGGCCAAGCGCGCCGAACGCCATCTTGATGAAATAGTTGCCGGCACCCGCCTTATCCAGCAGCGCGCCAAACAGCACGAAGAGGAAGACGAATTTCGTCGACACACCCAGCGCGATGCCGAACACGCCCTCGGAGGTGATCCACATATGGCTCATCGCCTTGCGCAGGCTGGCCCCGGCCCAGCGGATCTGGTCCGGCACAGCCTCGGACGAGCCGAAGAAGACGTAAAACAGGAAGACCACCGCAAGGATCACCATGACAGGACCCAGAACGCGGTAAGCAGAAATGAACAAAAGGATCAGACCGGCCAGCGCAAAATAGGCGTCGGTGGCATCCGCCAGCCCGCCATTGCCGACGATCTTTTCGTAGAAGAAATAGCCATAAAGCGCGAGAAACGCGCCGCCGATGCCCAACGCCCAATCGTAATAAGGAATGCGGTCACGCGGGCTGGATTTGAACAACGGATAGGCCATGGCGGCCAGGAAAATCGCAAAGGCCAGATGGATCTGGCGCGAATTGTTGATCAAATCGCCGGGCAGGATATAGGGCGCGACCGGCGAGGCCAGCAAAACCTGAAACACCGACCAGATCAGCGCGACAGCGGCAATGAACGTGCCGACCGCGCCGACCGGGCTGCGCGCCCCGCTGTCGCTGGCGGCGACCAGTTCCTGAAGTTCTTCTTCGCTTAACGCGCGTTTGTTTGAATCGGACATCTGACCCCCTGCTGCCGTTTTCCCGGCGCCTTACATGGTTTTGGTTCCGTACGGGCAAACCGGGGGCAGTCACCCGCCCCCGGCCACATCACAAGGCAATGATCAGTCGATCAGGCCTTTTTCCTTGTAGTATTTGGCCGCGCCATCATGCAGCGGAGCGGACAAACCTGCGGTGGCCATTTCTTCCGGCTTGAGCACGCCAAAAGCCGGGTGCAGGCCTTTGAAGTCCTCGATATTGTCAAAGACCGCGCTCACCAGCGTATAGACCACATCCTCAGAGACATCCGCCGATGTCACGAACGTCGCGCCCACACCAAAGGTCGTGGTGTCGCTGTCATTGCCGCGATACATGCCGCCGGGGATGGTGGCCGAACGGTAGAACGAGTTCTCCGAGATCAGCTTGTCCACCGCTTCACCGGTCACGTTCACCAGCACGGAATCACAGGCTGTCGTCGCTTCCTGAATGGAGCCGGAGGGGTGGCCAACGGTATAGACCATGGCGTCGATCTGGTTGTCGCAAAGCGCCGCGGATTGCTCCGCCGCCTTCAACTCGGTCGCCAGAGCGAAATCATCGGTGGTCCAGCCCAGCGCTTCAATGAGCACTTCCATCGTGCCGCGCTGGCCGGAGCCGGGGTTGCCGATATTGACGCGCTTGCCCTTGAGGTCCTCGAAGTTGGTGATGCCACTATCCGCGCGGGCCACCACGGTAAAGGGTTCCGGATGCACCGAGAACACAGCGCGCAGGCCCTCGAACGGGCCCGCCTCTTCAAAGCGCGACGAGCCGTTATAGGCGTGGTACTGCCAGTCGGACTGCGCCACGCCAAACTCAAGCTCACCTTCACGAATGGTGTTGATGTTGTAGACCGAGCCACCGGTGGATTCGACCGAGCAGCGCACGCCATGATCGCGGCGGCCCTTGTTCACCAGACGGCAGATCGCGCCGCCGGTCGGGTAATACACACCCGTCACACCGCCGGTGCCGATGGTGATGAACTCTTCGGCATGGGCCATCGGCGCCATCATCGTGGCCGACACCGCAAAGGCGGCTGTGAGTTTCAGTTTGTTGAACATTTTGTTCTCCCTCTTGGTTGGTTGTTGGTTGTGATGCTCAAAGGTCCCAGACTTCGGCCAGCACCCGATTTGCGCTTTCGACCTCGGCTATCCTTGCCCGCGCGGCGGGGCCGGAGCGGCTCACCAACACGCCAATCAGGGACTCGACGAGGAAAATCGTAACGACATAGGACGAGAAGAAATGCGGGCTGTCGGTGGGCACGATGAAATGCGCCGATGCGTGCTTTAGTGCCGGACAACTCAGCGTGTCGGTGATGACAATGACAAACACGCCCTGTTCCTGCGCCATTTTCGCGGCCCGGATCGCGCGGCCCGCAAACGGCGGCTTGGTCACGATCAGAAGCACATCCTGCGCCCCCAGCCCCACGATCCCGCCGCCCAGCGACGCCCCCATGCGGCTGGCCATCGACCAGGTGTCGGTGCAGAAATTGGCCATGTAGGACAGGTACTCCACCACGCCCGTCGACCCCAGCGCGCCCAGCAACAAAACTTTGCGCGCCGCCGCGATATGGTCCACCGCGCGGTCCAGCATGGCCCGGTCCAGATCATCGGTGAAGCTGCGCAGATTGCTTTGACAGGCCGCCAGATGCGCATCGACAAAGCCGGCGTTCTGGTTCTTGGGGTCACTGTGCAAACGTTCCGCCCGTTCGGCGAAATTGTTCACCCGCTGGCCGATCTTGGTGCGCACCTCTTCGCGCAATTCCTCGATATCGGAATAGCCCAAGGCCCGCGCCAGTCGCGAAAAGGCCGCCGGTGAAATGCCGCTGTCGCGCGACACGGTGCGCAGCGTCCGCGTGGCAAGATCGACAGGGTTTTCGGTCAGGTAGTCCGCAGCCTGCCGCAGTGCCCCGCTCAGGTCACCATAGCGCTCTGCCAGCCGAACTTCGAACGTCGAACTCAAACGATACCCCCCGGTCGCTCACCGCACCCCCGAACTGTCCGTTTTGTTTCATTCGTTGTCAACGGTTGCTTCATCTGTTTCATTGAGATCAGAAACACCGCTGTGAGGGTGCCACATGTCTCATGTTTTCCCCCGCCACACCAAGGGCACCATGCCCGTCGCCGTTCGGGGCGAAGGCATTTACCTTTATGATTCAACTGGGAAATCTTACCTGGACGGCTCTGGTGGCGCGGCTGTGTCCTGCCTTGGCCATAGTGATCCGGACGTGATTTCCGCGATCAAGTCACAGCTTGATTCGCTGGATTTTGCCCATACGGGTTTCCTTACGTCAGCCCCTGCCGAGGCGTTGGCAGACCGTCTGGTGGCCCACGCCCCCGAGGGAATCGAGCGGGTCTATCTGGTGTCCGGCGGGTCCGAGGCAGTCGAATCGGCGCTTAAACTGGCCCGGCAATACATGCTGGAAATTGGCCAGCCCGAACGCACCCGGTTTATCGCGCGCCGCCAAAGCTACCACGGCAATACGCTGGGCGCGCTTGGCACCGGCGGCAACATGTGGAGGCGCGCGCCGTTCGATCCGGTCATGGTCTCGGCCAGCCATATCGCGCCCTGCTACGAATACCGGGACCGCGCGGAGGGTGAGAGCCTTGAGGAGTACGGCCAGCGCGTCGCCGACGAACTGGAAGCGGAATTGCTGCGCGTCGGCCCCGACACGGTGATCGGATTTCTGGCCGAACCGGTGGTCGGGGCCACGGCGGGCGCGGTGCCCGCGGTGCCGGGATATTTCAAACGCATCCGCGAGATCTGTGACCGGTATGGCGTGCTGCTGATCCTCGACGAGGTGATGTGCGGTATGAGCCGCACCGGTACGTTCTTTGCCTGCGAACAGGACGGGGTGCGCCCTGATATCATCACCATCGCCAAGGGGCTGGGCGCGGGATACCAGCCCATCGGGGCGATGCTGTGTTCGGGCGAAATCTACGGCGCGATTGAATCCGGCACCGGGTTCTTTCAGCACGGGCATACCTATCTGGGTCATCCTGTCGCCTGTGCGGCGGCGAATGCGGTGGTGACCAAGCTGACGACCGGCGGGCTGACGGATCGCGCCGCACGTATCGGGGCGTATTTCGCCGACGCGCTTGCCGCCGAGTTCGGCCAGCATCCGCATGTCGGCGACATCCGGGGGCGCGGTATGTTCCGCGCACTGGAATTCGTGGCCGAGCGTGACACGAAAGAGCCTTTTGATCCCGACCTGAAAATCGCCGCGCGACTCAAGGCCAACGCGATGAAAAACGGGCTGATCTGCTATCCGATGAACGGCACGATTGACGGGCGGCGCGGCGATCACGTGCTGTTGGCACCGCCTTTTATCTGTACCGAGGCCCAGATTGACGAGCTGATCGGCAAATTGTCGAAAAGCCTGTCAGAAACGCTTTAGTTGTTGAACAGGAAGTGCAACACGTCGCCGTCCTTGACCATGTAGGACTTGCCCTCGGCGCGCATCTTGCCCGCTTCCTTGGCACCCTGTTCACCGTTATTGGCGATGAAATCGTCATAGGCGATGGTCTCGGCGCGGATGAAGCCCTTTTCGAAATCGCCATGAATCACGCCTGCGGCCTGCGGGGCCATGGTGCCTTCGCGAATGGTCCAGGCGCGCGCCTCTTTCGGGCCGACGGTGAAATAGGTCTCAAGATGCAAAAGCGCGTAACCCGCCTTGATCAACCGGTCGAGCCCGGCCTCTTCCAGGCCCATTTCTGACAGGAACATCTCGGCCTCTTCGGCGTCCAGCTGGCTGATCTCTTCTTCGATTTGGGCTGAAATGACCACGGACCCAGCCCCCTGCTCTGCCGCCATTTCGGCAACGCGGGCGGAATGTTCATTGCCCTCTGCCGCGCTGCCCTCATCGACATTGCAGACATAGAGGATCTTCTTGGAGGTCAGCAGTTGCAGGTTTTTCCATGCCTTGCGGTCCTCGGCATCCACCTCGACCAGACGCGCGGGCTTGCCCTCTTCCAGCATGGCCTGTGCAGCGGCAAGCAGACGATCCTGCTGCGCCGCTTCCTTGTCATTGCCCTTGAGCTTGCGCACCAGACCCGCGCGGCGCTTTTCGATGCTTTCGAGATCGGCGAGCATCAGTTCGGTTTCGATCACCTCGGCATCGGCCACGGGATCAACGCGGCCCTCCACATGGGTCACATCACCGTCTTCAAAACAGCGCAGCACATGGGCGATGGCATCCACCTCGCGGATATTGGCCAGGAACTGGTTGCCCAGCCCTTCGCCCTTGGACGCACCTTTCACAAGGCCCGCGATATCCACAAAGGTCATTCGCGCCGGGATGATCTGTTTCGACTGGGCGATGGCCGCAAGCTTGTCCAGCCGCGGATCGGGCACGGCGACCTCGCCGACATTGGGCTCAATGGTGCAGAACGGAAAATTCGCCGCCTGCGCCGCAGCCGTCTTGGTCAGCGCGTTGAACAGCGTGGACTTGCCCACATTCGGCAGACCCACAATCCCCATCTTGAAACCCATGGCGGCATCCCTTCGCAAAATCTGCCGCTTCCCTAGTTCGCGCGGGGGCCAAGTGCAAGCATCCATGGCCCACGCCCCATTGCCTTTGGCGCGCAAATTGGGCAAATCGGGCAGAGCCGTTTCGAAGGCCAGTTCAAAGGACGCCCACATGACCCGCATCGACGCCAAATTCGCCGCGCTGAAAGCCGAGAACAAGAAAGCCTTTGTCGCCTATGTCATGGCGGGCGATCCGGATTTCGACACCTCGCTCGAGGTCGTCAAAGGGCTGCCCGGCGCGGGTGTGGATGTGATCGAACTGGGCCTGCCCTTTACCGACCCGATGGCCGACGGCCCGACCATTCAGTTGGCCGGGCAGCGCGCGTTGGAGGGGGGCATGACGCTGGACCGGACGCTGGAGATTGCCCGCCGGTTTCGCGAAGGGGACGACACGACGCCCATCGTGCTGATGGGCTATTATAACCCGATTTATTCGCGCGGCGTTGATACCTTTCTGGTGCAGGCGAAAGAGGCCGGGATCGACGGGCTGATCGTCGTGGACCTGCCCCCCGAAGAGGATGAAGAGCTCTGCATCCCGGCTCAGGCCGCGGGGATGAACTTCATTCGTCTGGCCACCCCCACCACCGATGACAAACGCCTGCCCAAGGTGCTGCAGAACACCAGCGGCTTTGTCTATTACGTGTCGATCACCGGCATCACCGGCGCCGCCGAAGCAAGTGCAACCGATGTCGGCCCCGAGGTGGCGCGGATCAAGGCCGCGACCAACCTGCCGATCATCGTGGGCTTTGGCGTCAATTCCCCGGACAAGGCGCAGGCCATTGCCTCGGTCGCGGATGGCTGCGTTGTGGGCTCGGCCATCGTCAAGAAACTCGGGGACGGATCTTCCCCGGACGAGGTGTTGAGCTTCGTCAAATCGCTGGCGGACGGGGCTCATTCCGCCTGAGCGCGCCCGAGATCGCCAGCGGTCAACAGCTGTGCCATGCATTGCACCAGCCGCTCGCGTTTCACCGGCTTGGCGACATGGCCATCGACACCGCACCGCAGGTATTCCTCGACCTGATGGGTCATCGCATTTGCGGTCAGGGCAATGATCGGGACGCGCTGCTCTGACGCGCGGTCCATCTCTGCGGCACGGATCAGCGCCACCGCTTCCAACCCGCCCATGACCGGCATGTTCACATCCATGAGGATAAGGTCAAAGCTGCCGCACCGCCATGCTGCAACTGCCTCGGCGCCGTTCTCGACCATGGTGATGCTCAGGCTGTATTTCTTGAGCAGGTGATGCAGAACGAGGCGATTGGTCTTGTTGTCCTCCGCCACCAGAATCCGCCATGCCCGCGCCATCAGCACCGCCTCTGCCTCGGGAAGCGCAACGGGTGGGCTGCACGGTTTTGACTGCCCCGCTGCCACCTCGACCCTGGCCGTAAAGGTTGATCCCCGGGGAACGCCGGGTGTAAAACTCAGATCGCCGCCCATCAGGCGGCACATCTTGCGTGCAATCGACAGGCCCAGCCCGGTGCCACCATGGCGGCGCGTGACCGAGGCATCGACCTGTGAAAAAGGCTGAAACAGTCGTTCCTGCTTGCCCTCGGGCACGCCCGGACCGCTGTCTGATACGGCAAGCGCAAGCTGCATCGGCTTTTCATCCGAAAGACGGACATGCAACCCAACCCCGCCGGTTTCGGTGAACTTGATCGCGTTGGAAAGCAGGTTCGAGATCACCTGTCGCAGGCGGGTGGGATCGGAGACGATGCGCCTTCGTCCACCAAGGTCAATCTGCACCTCGAACCCGAGCCCCTTGTCCGCCGCGCTGAGCGCGTAGAGCCGTGTCACCGCGTCCAGAAGCTCCACGAGGTCGAACTCGATCGCCTCGATTTCCATCTGCTGGGCTTCGATCTTGGTCAGGTCCAGTATGTCATTGATGATTGACAAAAGCGCTTGCCCGGACGAGCTCATCACGTCCAGCAATTCCATCTGCGCCTCGGTCAGGCCGCTGTCGCGCAACGCGTCGGCCATGCCCATGACACCGTTGAGCGGCGTTCGGATTTCATGGCTCATCATAGCAAGAAAGGCGGTCTTGGCCTCGCTTGCCTGCTCCGCCTGCCGCTTGGCACGGTCCAGAGCGGCGGTGCGGGTCCGCACCTGATCCTCAAGCGAGGCGGCTTGAGCCTTGAGCGCCTCATTGGCCTCGAACAGTTCGCGGCTTTTCTGATCCAGCAGGCGCTCGGCCTCTTCGCGGGCGCGCCTCTCGCGATTGTACCGCCGCCGCGATACCGGACCTTCGGCCAGAGCAATCGGCTCGCCCGCCATCCTGCTTACCCCGTCAGCCGGACCTGGAATTCCGCCGCCTTGCCCGCCTCGTCGCCGATCTGGGTCACCGTGACCTCGGCCGGGTCACCGAAATGGGCGATACACGCCTCGATCATGCCATGGCAGAAGGGCACCAGCGGCCGATCCGAGCGATAGGTCATCCTGAGCGCGCGTTCGCCCTGCCACTTGGTCTCGAAGGTGGGCAATTCAGCATCGGGATAAAGCTTGCGCACCTCGACATGCACCTCGTTCTCGATCGCGTCCAGCATGGCCAGAACATTGGGCTTGTCCTTGAAGAACGCCGGATATGTTTCGACGAACCTGCCGTGAATCCACTGCCCGAACTGCCGTTCCAGTTCCGGCACCGGAACAGTGGTATGGGCGCTGATCGCATCGACGATCCTGAGCAGTTCCGCACAGGGATAATTGCCCACGGCGCTGTAGGCCCCGTCACTGTCCAGATCGAGCGTATCAAGAATGTCGTCCACCGCATCTTCGCCGATGACAGCCTCTGCCATGCTCAGCAATTCGGTGAAAACCATGCCCTTCATCGGCCCGCTCCTTTGCTTGCGTACCCCCGGCATAGCCCAGAGAAGTAAAGCAGCGCTTAAGTGCCGCAATCGTGAGGCTTGCGGACAAACCGCAATATTGGTAAAGCTTTTTTACCAATTCACCGAAAGAGTCGCCCTATGCCTGTGATCACCTGCATCGAAGACCTCAAGCGCCTGTATAAAGCGCGCGCGCCGAAAATGTTCTACGACTACTGCGAATCGGGCAGCTGGACGGAACAGACCTTCCGCGAAAACATCTCGGACTTCGACAAGATCCGTCTGCGCCAGCGCGTGGCGGTGGACATGACCAACCGCACCACCGCGGGCCAGATGGTCGGTCAGGACGTGTCGATGCCCGTGGCGCTTGCGCCAGTAGGCATGACAGGGATGCAGCATGCCGATGGCGAAATTCTCGCCGCCAAGGCCGCGGAGAAATTCGGAGTACCCTTCACGCTTTCGACCTTGTCGATCTGTTCCATCGAGGATGTGGCGGAACACACCTCGGCCCCGTTCTGGTTTCAGGTCTACACGCTCACCGATGACGACTACATGCGTCGTCTGATCAACAGGGCCAAGGACGCAGGCTGTTCGGCGCTGGTCATCACGCTGGACCTGCAGATCCTCGGCCAGCGGCACAAGGACCTGAAAAACGGGCTCTCCGCCCCGCCGAAACCGACGCTGGCCAATATGATCAACCTGTCGACCAAATGGCGCTGGGGTCTGGGCATGCTGGGCACCAAGCGGCGTACCTTCCGCAATGTGGTGGGCCATGTAGAGGGGATCACAGATCCGGCGTCGCTGTCCTCCTGGACCGCCGAGAAATTCGACCATGCGCTGGATTGGGACCGGGTCAAACAACTCATGGACATGTGGGGCGGCAAGGTGATCCTCAAGGGTATTCTGGACCCTGAGGATGCTGTGAAAGCCGCCGATCTGGGGGCCGATGCGATCATTGTGTCCAACCACGGCGGGCGGCAGCTGGACGGTGCACTGAGTTCCATCCGCATGCTCAAGCCCATCCTCGACGCCGTGGGCGACCGGCTCGAGGTGCATCTCGACAGCGGCATCCGCTCGGGGCAGGACGTGCTCAAGGCCATTGCGATGGGGGCCAAGGGCGTCATGATCGGACGGGCCTTTGTCTATGGTCTGGGGGCTATGGGCGAAGCGGGCGTGACCAAGGCACTGGAAGTGATCCATAAGGAGCTGGATACCTCCATGGCGCTCTGCGGCAAACGCGACCTGAAGGATGTGGACCGCAATATCCTGCTGGTGCCCGAGGATTTCGAAGGCCGTTGGCAAGCGTGAAATCGAACACTGGCGCGCGGATGCCCGCCAGTGTCCAAACTAGCGCCCGCCAGCCGGACTCTTCTAAAAGTGAGATAAATCACACAAAACACTCGCATAGGGTGTATACTGGGCTGGTTCACACCAACAGGAGCCAGCCATGTCCGCCCGCATCCTCGCCGCCTTTGCCCTGTCCACCTGCCTGAGCGCACCGATTGCCGCGCAGACCGTCTTTGTCGATCAGGGGGCCGACTGGACCCCGTCCCTGCGCGACCAGTTCTACACACAGGATCAGGGCTCGCGCATCATGCCGATCGCCTGGATGCGGGCGCTGAAGGCACCCGATGGCCAGCCCTTCCTGCATGACGCGCTGGCGCGTTACGGCTATCTCCCTCTACCCCATCATGGCGAGGCCGACCTGCCAGTGGGCTTTACCACGAACACCTACGGAAATGTGGAAGCGGTGGGCATGACCTGCGCCGCCTGCCACACAAGGCAGATCGAGGTGAGTGGCACGCCCTACCGGCTGGATGGCGGCCCGGGGATCGTGGATTTTCAGAGTTTTCTCAAAGATCTGGACGACGCGACACAGGCGCTGCTGAGCGATGAGACCACGTTCGAAGACTTCGCCACAGGCGTTCTAGGCTCCAACGCCAGCGAGACCCAGATCAACGCGCTCAAGGCCGATCTGGAGGTCTGGGCGAACCGCTATCACACGCTGATCACCCGCTCCCTGCCCGATCCGGCCTGGGGGCCTGCGCGGCTTGACGCGGTGTCGATGATTTTCAACCGATTGGCGGGGCTCGATCTGGGCGAGGAGAGCGACGACTACATCATCGCCGACAATATCGCCGTGGCCGATGCCCCCACGCGCTACCCGTTCCTGTGGAACGCCGCGCGTCAGGACTATACGCAATGGCCGGGCTTTGCCGAGAACGGCAATGAGCTTCTGGGCCTGTCGCGCAATCTGGGCGAGGTTTACGGCGTCTTTGGCGAGTTCCACCCCCAGCCCAAATCGGGGCTGTTTTTCAATCGCGACTATATCTCGGTCAACTCGGCGAATTTCGAAGGGCTCAAAGAGCTCGAAGACTGGATCTGGGATATCGGCGCGCCGAAATGGCCGTGGGAGATCAACCGGGACCTCGCAAAGCAGGGCGAAGAGATTTTCAATCTGTCCGAGGAAAACGGCGGCTGCGTGGATTGTCACGGCGTCAAGACGGGGGAGTTCCGCTCGCTCTTCCATTCCACATGGGCCACGCCGATCCTTGATGCGGGCACGGATGTGCGCGAATGCCAGATCCTGACGCGCGTGGTGAAAACCGGCGTGCTCGAAGGGGCGTCCATCCCGCTGATCGAAAAGCCGCTGGGCGCAGAGGCTCCGGCATTCGAGGTGCTGGCCACCTCGGTTCTGGGCGCGATCATCCAGCATTCCACCTCGTTTCTCAGCGATGACAAGCTGGCCGCAGCGCGTGACGTGGCCTCGCCGGATGCCAACAACGACTTCCTGAACGAGTTCGACGACCTGCGCGGGGCCTTCCCGGTCACCGACGACGCCGCGCCCAAGGATGTGGGACCGGCAGAGGGCTGCAAATACGAATCCCGCGTGTTGCACGGGATCTGGGCCGCCGCGCCATACCTGCATAACGGCTCTGTCCCGACACTGGCCGATCTGCTGGAGAAATCCGAGAACCGCCCGGCCAGCTTCACGCCCGGGCCGAATTACGACATCGACAAGGTCGGCATGTCCACTGAACAAACCGCGTTCGACCATGTGATCGAAACCACCGGCTGCGATGATCTCACCTCGGGCAATTCACGCTGCGGGCATGAATACGGCACGGATCTGTCGGCAGATCAGAAGAAGGCTCTGCTGGAATATCTCAAGTCGATCTGAGCCGTTTCGGCCCCCCGGGGCTTTGATCCCGGGGGCACCGCTGACGGAAGGAACAGCGGCACATGCGGCCCGGCCTCCATCGGCAGATCCCCGGTTAGACGGGGGTCTTCGGCAATCTCGATTTGCTGACGATACGGCGTAAATCCAGACCGGATGTAAAACCCAAGCGCCTGCGGGCTGTCGAGCGTGCAGGTATGCACATGAAAGCGGCGGATCGGGGCGGACCATGCGGCGTCTGTCGCGAAATTCATCAAAGCGCGCCCCACCCCCTGCCCGACCAGCGCCGGGGTCAGCCCAAAATAGGCCAGTTCACAGTCCCCCGGTTCGCGGAAATCCAGTTCCAGCAATCCCTCTGCCTGACCGTCCTTTTCCACCGCATAAACATGTACGTTGGGGTCCGAGAGGATCGAAGAGAGCGTTGCGTCCCCCATGCCCATGCGGGAGAACCACAGCCAGTCCTGCCCGCCCACGCGCAGGAACAAGTCGCGGTACCAGTCCAGCGAGGGTGCCTCGACCCGGCGAATGGGCCATGCGGCGGCCTCTGGCGCGGGCCGCGCGTCGGGGCGTGCGCGCATCTCCAGATGCGTGACCACTGCCGCCACCTTGCCCGGTGGCACGTCGTGAAAGCCGTTACTCAGCATGTGATCTCCCCTGATGTGACGCCAGCATCGGCGCAAGAATAAAGGTGACAAGCAACAGCGCCACCCCCATCACCGCAAAGGATGTGCTCAGACCGAACCCTTCGGAGACAAACCCCATAATGGGCGGGCCAATGAAGAACCCGGCATAGCCGATCACCGATATACGTGCGATGGCCGCCGTGCGCGCCCGGTTGCTCACATGGCGTCCGACGAACGAAAACGCCATCGGCGCCACCACGGACACGCCCAGTCCCAGAACCGCAAACCCGGCATAGGCCAGAAACAACCCCTCGGCCATGGCCGCCATGAATGCACCCGCGGCCGACAGCACGGCGGCCACCGCCAGCACGGCAATTTCGGAGAAGGATTTGACCAGCGCCTGACCGCCGAACCGCCCCGCCGCCATGGTCAACCCCAGCAAAGCGGGCCCCATCGCCCCCTCGGCCGCGCCACCCCCAAGGCTGCGTTCGATATGCAGCGCCGACCAGCCTTCGGTGGCCTGCTCCGCCATGAAAGCAATGAGAATCACCATCCCGGCTACGATCAGAAGCCCCGGCGCGGCATCGGTGTGTGACACGTCATCTTCATCGAGCGGCTCACCGTGATCGCGCAGCGCCTCGCGCACCAAAACAAGATTGAGCACGCCCAGCAGCGCAAAGACCGTCAAAGGCGAAAACCCGGCTTCGCGCAACAGCCCGACCAAAAGCGCCGACAGCCCATAGGCCAGCGAGAACAGCCCATGGGCAAAATTCATCAGCGGTCGACGGCGCCGCGCCTCGACCGAAGAGACCCGCGCATTCATCACCACATCGAGCGTGCCGGCACTGCATGTGCAGCACAACATGCCCAGCGTGAACGCCACCGGCGCCCCCGCAAGTGACGGCACCACAAAGGCAAATCCCAGCACCAGCGCCAGTACCGGCAGGGTCCACCGCCCCAGCCAGCCATCCATGCGCGGCGCTGTCCACATCGCACCAACCGCGCCAAAAGACGCCACCAGCAGCGACAACCCAAACACCCCGTCCGACGCCCCGATCTGTGCCTTGATCACCGGCACCTGCGCGGCAAAAGCCCCCCAGACCATGCCAATCGTGGCAAAACAGGCCAGCGGCGCACGTGCGGCGCGGATATCGTCACTGGAAATCATCGCCAAGCCGTGCCACGACGCCCGCGCGTTGGCAATCGACAAAAGCCGTACAGGGGCGCGCAGAAAGGCTCTTTCAAATCGACACATTCCGGTCTATACGCGCGGCTTCACGCGGGGATACAGCCTTGGAGGGTCCCCGCCTTAGCTTAGGAGAACAGACATGGCTGGTGAGATCCCAGATCTTAACGCCCAGGAACGCACGGGGACAGGCAAGGGCGCCGCTCGTCAGGCGCGTCGCGCCGGTATGGTTCCGGGCATCGTTTTTGGTGGCGACGTTGACCCGCTTCCGATCCAGATCCCGTTCAATGAACTGCTGAAGAAACTGAAAGCAGGCCGCTTCAAGTCGACCCTGTTCAACCTCAAGGTCGACGGTCATGACGATGTGCGCGTGATCTGCCGCGATGTGCAGCGCGACGTGGTCAAGGACCTGCCGACGCATCTGGACCTGATGCGCCTGCGCCGCACCACCAAGATCAACCTCTTCATCCCGGTTGAGTTCATCAACGAAGAAGAGGCCCCCGGCATCAAGAAAGGCGGCGTTCTGACCGCAGTTCGCCCCGAGGTGGAACTGGTTGTAACTGCGGGTGACATCCCGGAAAAGCTGACCGTCGACCTGTCGGGTCTGGATATCGGCGACACCGTGACGATCACCGACATCACGCTGCCCACAGGCACCAAGCCGACCATCGACCGCGACTTCGTGATCGCCAACATCTCGGCACCGTCCGGCCTCAAGGCTGCGGAAGACGAGGATGAGGGCGAAGAGGCGGCCGCCGATGAGGTCCCGGCCACCGAGCAAGCCGAAGATTGATTTTCGCGCAACGCTGAAATCTCAAAGCCCCGGGATACCCTCCCGGGGCTTTTTGCATTGAAGCGTTGGCCCGATCCAAGGCACAAAGACGCTGAATTGGAAATGGGAGCGCGCCATGCAGATCTTTGTCGGCCTCGGCA
This sequence comes from Primorskyibacter aestuariivivens, assembly GCF_028023675.1. Taxonomy (GTDB): domain Bacteria; phylum Pseudomonadota; class Alphaproteobacteria; order Rhodobacterales; family Rhodobacteraceae; genus Marinovum; species Marinovum aestuariivivens. Next base: position 125,775 of record NZ_JAQIOZ010000005.1, read on the forward strand.
ATCCGGGCAGCAAATACGCCCGCAACCGGCACAATATCGGCTTTATGGCGCTCGACCGCATTGCCGAGGATCACGGGTTTTCCCCGTGGAAATCCAAATTTCAGGGCAAGATCGCCGAGGGCATGCTTGGGCGCGAAAAGGTGCTGCTTCTGAAACCCGAAACCTTCATGAACCGCTCCGGCCAATCAGTCGGTGACGCCATGCGCTTTTACAAGCTGGAGCCGGACGACATCACCGTCTTTCACGACGAACTGGACCTTGCCCCCGGCAAGTGCCGCGTGAAACAGGGTGGCGGTCATGCGGGCCATAACGGGCTGCGCTCGATCCATGGGCATATCGGCGAGGCCTATCAGCGCGTGCGCCTTGGCATCGGCCATCCGGGCCACAAGGATGCCGTGTCGGGCTATGTGCTGCATGATTTCCCGCGCGCGGATGAGGACTGGCTAGGGCCTCTGATGGACGGGATCGCCAATGGCGCGGCGGATCTGGCCGCGGGTGACAGCGGCAAATTCCTCAATGCCGTGGCGCTCAAGGTCGCGCCGCCGCGCAGCTCGACCACGGCCAAGGCAAATCCGGCGACCAAAGCCACAGACAGCCCCCCACCCCCGCAAGAGGACACGCGCAGCCCGATGCAGAAACTCATGGACAAGTTTCGCTGATGCCTGGCTGGATCAAATGGAGTTTGCGCGTCACGTTGGTACTGGGACTGGCCATTGCCGCCGTGGCCTTTGTCAAACGCGAGGAAATCACCCGCCTGCTCGCCGTCAACACGCTGTTTGACGCTGACCGGATCGTTGCCAATTTCTCCAACATGGACCGGCTGTTCCTGCACCGCCCCGTGCCGCGCGGGAACGGGCGGGTCAGCGCCCTGCCCCACGGGCCAGAGATGGCTTTGCCCGACGGCACCATGGGGTGGATCAAGACGCGCGCGGTCACCGCACTGGTGGTCTTGCACAACGGGCAGATTGTGCATGAAAGCTACTACCAAGGCACCACTGCCGAGGACCGGCGCATCTCGTGGTCGATGGCCAAGAGCTACCTGTCCATGCTCTTTGGGCTCGTTCTGGCAGATGGCGACATCGCCGCGCTGGACGATCCAGTCACGAAATACGCCCCGGCGCTCAAAGGCGGGGCCTATGACGGGGCCTCGATCCTCAATGTGCTGCAGATGACCAGCGGTGTGGAATTCGACGAGGACTATCTCGACTACAATTCCGATATCAACCGCATGGGCCGGGTGCTGGCGCTGGGGGGCACGATGGACGGGTTCGCCGCCGGGTTGACCGAGACCGAGGCCACCCCGGGCGGGAACTGGGCTTATACCTCGATTGACACCCATGTGCTGGGCATGGTGATCCGGGGCGCGACCGGGCGGGATATCGCGGACCTGCTCTCCGAGCGCATCATCAAGCCCATGGGGCTTGAGGCCGAGCCCTACTATCTCACCGATGGCGAAGGCGTGGCCTTTGTGCTGGGCGGTCTGAACCTGACCACGCGGGATTATGCGCGGATGGGGCTGATGGTGGCACAGGACGGCCGCCTGAACGGGCAACAGATCGTGCCCGCCGACTGGATCGCCGCCTCCACTGCGCCCAGCGCCCCCACGAAACCCGGCAAGCTGGGCTATGGCTATCAATGGTGGATCCCCAAAGGCGCGTCAGAGGGCGAGGTCATGGCGCGTGGCATCTATGGCCAATATGTCTATATCGACCGCGCCCGCGACGTGGTGATCGCTGTGAATGCCGCCGACCGGCAGTTCCGCGATGACGGGGTGGATGATCAAAATGTTGAGATGTTCCGCAGGATCGCTACATCTTTAAAAAACTGATCACCGGAGACCGACCATGGAAAAAGACCCGTCTGTGAATGTGCTGGGCGGCGCGCTTGCGCCCTGCTCCACCGATCCGCTCACCGGTTTTTTCCGTGACGGGCATTGCAACACCTGCGCGGCCGATCAGGGCAGCCACACAGTCTGCGCGGTGATGACGGCGGAATTCCTCGCCTATTCGAAATATGTCGGCAATGACCTCTCGACACCTCGGCCCGAGTTCCAGTTCCCCGGGCTGAAACCCGGCGATCACTGGTGCCTCTGCGCCGCGCGCTTCCTGCAGGCCCATGACGAAGGCTGCGCGCCGCGGGTTGATCTCGGGGCCACGCACAAAGCCGCGCTAGACATCGTCCCGCTGGAGGTTCTGAAGCAGAACGCCCACACGACCTAGAGCGTGTCGGAGGAGCGCAAAACCGGTTCCCACTTTTGCGCGACATGCTTTAGCGCAACCCGGTCCTTCTTTGGCTCTGAAATATCCCCGCCGGAGGCAAGAAAGTTGCGACGCGCCACATCGCCGCAAAACGCCTCGCCGCATCGATGCGCGCCCAGCTACACGAAATCTTCACAAGATTTCGGTCCGATTTATTCAAAATAAATCGTTGCCTACTCCGCCCATTCCCAGGGACGTGTATAGGCCCCCAGCACATGGGTCACATCCTCTTCCCGCGCGGTACCTGACTTGGCGATCCGCGCCACAAGTCCGCGCTTCTTGTCGTCGATCACCTCGGCCACATAGGCATTGACCCCGCGCTCATCGAGCGCCGCGTTATAGACCCGGGTGATGGCGTGTTTGCGCAGGTCCGGCTTGAAAACCTTGCCAACGGCGGTTTTGGGCAGTTCATCAAGGATGGTCATATGCTTGGGATGGGCCGCGCGCTCATGCACATGGACCTTGCAATGCTCCAGTAGCTCTTCCTCGGTTACCGAGCCGCCATCCACCAGTTCCACAAAGGCACAGGGCAATTCCCCCGAATGCGCATCGGGCTGACCGATCGCCCCGGCAAAGGCCACCGCCGGATGGGCCAGCAGCGCCTCTTCAATATCCGCCGGGTCGATATTGTGGCCGCCGCGAATGATCAGGTCCTTGGCCCGTCCGGTGATCCACAGATAGCCGTCGCTGTCCACGCGCCCAAGATCGCCGGTGCGCAGGTAGCGGTCATGGTAGAACAGATCGCGGTTTTTCTCGGCTTCGGTATAGGTATTGCCCGCGTAGACGCCGGGATTGGCGACACAGATCTCGCCCACCTCGTCCACGGCGCATTCTTCGGCCCCGTTGCCCGCCTGCTTGATGATCTTCACATCGGTATAGGGGAAGGGGATGCCGATGGAACCCACCTTTTTCTGCCCCTCAATCGGGTTGCAGGACACAAGACAGGTCGCCTCGGTCAGGCCATAGCCCTCAACGATCTGCACGCCCGACGCCGCCTCGAACCGTTTGAACAGCTCCAGCGGCAGGGGGGCAGAGCCGGAAAACGCGTTTTTCACGGTCGAGATATCCGCATCCACCTTGCGCTGCATCAGCGCGGAAATTGCGGTGGGCACGGTGATGATGAACGAGATTTTCCAGCGCTCGATCAGTTTCCAGAAATTGTCGAATACCCCCTCGCCGCGATAACCTGCGGGCGTGGGGAACACCACATGCGCGCCGGAACTCAGCGCCGCCATCAGGATCACGTGGCAGGCAAAGACATGGAACAGCGGCAGCGGACAGATGATATTGTCCTCTTCGGTGAACAGCAGCGTATCGCCCAGCCAGCCATTATAGATCATGCCGGAATAGAGATGCTGCGCCACCTTGGGCATGCCGGTGGTGCCGCCGGTGTGGAAATAGGCCCCGACCCGGTCCTCCTGCGCATCCTCGAAATCCAGCGTGGTGTTGTGCTTTTTCAACTCGGAATGGAAGCTTTTCACATCCGCATGATGGTTGCCCGGGTTCTTCGGGCGAATGAGCGGCACAATCCAGCTTTTAGGCGGGGTCAGATAGCGGTTGAGGTCGATCTCGAGCACCGTGTGCACAGGCGGCGCATGGCGCACGGCCTCGGCCACTTTCTGGGCGATGTCGGTCTTGGGGAACGCCTTGAGCGTGACAACAACCTTGGCGTTGGTCTCGCGCAGGATGGCACCGATCTGTTCAGCTTCCAACAGCGGGTTGATCGGGTTCACGATCCCGGCCATCGCGCCGCCCAAAAGCGTGACGACCGTCTCGTTACAGTTGGGCAGGATATAGGCCACCACATCCGTGGGTCCGATCTTGAGCGAACGGAACAGGTTGGCCGCCTGACAGGATTTTTCGTGCAACTCCCGCCAGCTCAGCGTCTCGGCCTTGTCCGTCGGGCCCGAGGTGATCTGGTAGCTGATCGCGGGCCGGTCCGGGAAACGTCCGGCGGTGCGCGCCAGCATGCCATGCAGCGTGACCGGAACGTCGCGCGCCTCCCAAGGCATTTCGTTTTCAATGGCATTGCGGTCTTCCATGGACGCAAAACTCATGAACATCTCCTCCCTGAGCCCGCTTTCCGGGGCCTTGCATTGCGCGACAGGATGCGTGGCTTTGCGCCACCGCGCAAGAGTGACGCAGGGAGAGAGCGCAATAAGACGCCGCGTCGCAAAACGCGGGCCCGGAATTACTCTGCTGCGATCCCGTCGGTGAACTGCAACCGTGCCAGCCGCGCATAGAGCCCGCCCTGCGCCACCAATTCATCATGCGGCCCCATGGCAACGATGCGACCCTGATCCATCACAACGATACGGTCGGCCTTTTTCACCGTAGCCAGACGATGCGCGACGATGATCGTCGTGCGATCCTCGGCCAGCGCATCGACAGCCGCCTGCACCGCGCGTTCGCTTTCGGCATCCAGCGCGCTTGTCGCCTCGTCCAGCAGCAGGACCGGCGCATCCCGCAGGATGGCGCGGGCAATCGCAATGCGCTGTTTCTGCCCGCCCGAGAGCATCACGCCACGTTCGCCGAGGAAGCTGTCATATCCATCGGGCAGCGCGGCGATGAACTCATGCGCGGCAGCGGCCCGCGCGGCAGCCTCAATTTCGGTGTCCGACGCATCGGGACGACCAAAGCGGATATTGTCGCGCGCCGAAGCGGCAAAGATCATCGGGTCCTGCGGCACCAGCGCGATGGACTGGCGGAACACGTCCCGGCGCATGGCGGCGATATCCACCCCGTCCAGCGTGATCCGCCCCGAGGCCGGATCATAAAACCGCAGCAGCAGCTGGATGATCGTGGTCTTGCCTGCACCCGAAGGGCCGACCAGAGCCACGGTTTCACCCGGCGCAATATTCAGGCTCACCCCATCCAGCGCAGACACGTCCGGGCGCTGCGGATAAGCAAATTCCACATCTTCAAACGCGATTGCCCCGGTCACATTCGCAGGCAACGGCAATGGTTCGACGGGATCGGTCACCGCGTCCTCGGCATGGAGCAGTTCCACCAGCCGCTCGGTCGCACCCGCCGCGCGCTGCAGCTCGCCAAAGATTTCGGACAGCGCGGCGACAGAGCCCGCCACCATGACCGCGTAGATCACGAACTGCACCAATGTCCCGGCGCTCATCTCGCCCGCGCGCACATCCCGCGCGCCGATCCAGAGCACGCCCACGACACCGGTGAAGACCAGCAGGATCACGATGGCCGTCATCACCGCCCGCGTGGTGATCCGCTTCTTGGCGGCAACCAGCGATTTGTCCGTTACCTCGCCAAAGGCGCGGCGGGTCAGCAGCTCATGAGTAAAGGCCTGCACCGTCTGCACCGCGCCCAGGCTTTCGGAGGCGTTGCCCGACGACGCCGCGATCCAGTCCTGATTCTCCCGGCTCAGCACCCGCAAACGCCGCCCCAGCGTCATGATCGGAATGATAACCGCAGGCACGATCAGCAGGACCAGCCCCGTCAGCTTGGGTGACGTGGCCAGCATCAGCACCATGCCACCCAGGAAAATCAATAGGTTACGCAGCGCGATGGAGATGGAAGAGCCGATCACCGAGAGGATCAGCGTGGTGTCGGTGGTGATCCGGCTCACCACCTCGCCGGTCATGATTTTCTCGTAGAATGCGGGCGACAGACCCAGCACCCGGTCAAACACCGCCTTGCGGATATCGGTGACCACCTGTTCGCCCAGCCGCGTGACCAGCGCGTAACGCAGCGCCGTACCAATCGCCAGAAGCCCGGCAATGACCAATGCGGCGGTAAAATAGAGATCCAGCAGCGCGCCATCGGAGGTGTTGAAATTATCCACCACGCGGCGCACCGCCAGCGGCAATGTCAGTGACACACAGGCCGTCAGAATGAGCGCCAGAACCGACGCCACCATCAGCCCCCGATAGGGCCGCAGGAACGGCCAGAGCGCGCGCAGCGATCCGATCTGTTTCGACTTTTCCCGCTCTTCCTGGGGTTTCCCAATTCCTCTGGGCATGCGCGTCTCCGTCTGTTCCGGAGTGGTTTACGGAAACCGGGCCTTGGGGGCAAGCGGCGTGCGGTCGCGTCAGTCTTTCGTCGGAGCCGGGATGTGCAGGACCTGAACCCGCGCCGAAGCGTCCTCGGGCCACGGGCGGTCCCCCATCAGCAACTGCCCGCCCCAGCGCAGCATCAAAAGACTACCGTCATCAAGCTCATAAATGGTCGGATCATAGGAGAAGCCCTTGAACTCGCCCAATAATGACCTCCAGTAGCACGTATCCTCGTCATGCCCGGGCAACGCCACGCGACCAAGGATATCATTTGTCTCATTCGACACCATCAACAGTTCCCCATTCGGGTGTGTCCGGGTCGCCGTGGTTACATAGCTTGCGTCTTCGCCCAACCCAAACCAGACCGGCTGCCACTGATAGCGGAACGCGTCCGAACACAGCGGTGCCTCCGGAAGCACTCCCGGCAGGGTCCTCGCCCCCGTTGCGGTAAGGATCTGAGGCTCTCCGAAAGCGCCCTTCGTGCGTGAGACAGACGCAAGATGCGAGGCAAATAATTTCTGTCTCACTTCGGCCTGAAAGGGATTTCCGGCATAGGGCACAGTCCCGGTGATCCCGCCAGACGCGTCGCGGAATTCCACGGTCGAGACATTGCTGATATCCTCATAGTCCCACCGGGTCCCGCCATCCGTCTCCTTGACCTCGGTGACTTTGGTCGCAAGGTTCTTGACCAGAACCGCGGAATTGCCGTCCGGTCCTATCATCCCCAGAATGAAACGGCGGCGCTCAAGGCCGTCTGCCTTGGTCCAGTCATCCGGAGCAACGGTATAGATTTCGCTCAATGCGCCAGTGTTGATATCCAGTTCAAACAACCCCGCATCGGGTGCGCGCACATCCGGCGTTCCCCATTCCCGCTGGCTGGCAAACACCAGCAACCGACCATCGGGGGCGACGCGCGCATCCTGAACGACCACGCGTTTCCAGCCCTTGTAGCCGCGCCTGCCCGTGGACCGCCCATCCGCGTCAAACAGCTGAAAGCCCTCATCCGATAAGACAACAAACCCATCTCGCATCGCAACCGCCCGCCCGCCCTCGACCGCGATGGCCCAGCGCGGGGTCCCGTCGCGCTCCAGCGTTGCCAGCATATGTTGCGCAACCCCGCGGCGGCCGCTCTTGTCGCGCTTGTAATACATGAACGCATGCAGGTCCGGATGCCCGGCGACATAGCTCTGGGACATGAGGGAGACGATGTCATTGTCGGGAATATCGGTAAACCAGCCCGACCCGTCATAGGGCGCAGGCTCCTGCGCCACGGCGGGCACCACCTGATCGCTGCAGGCCCCGCTCAGACAGGTCTTGCCCAGCTTCTGGCGATAGACGGCCGGGATCTGCAGGTGATCGTCCTGCCGCGCGGCGCGCGCGGTCTGTTCCTGCGCCACGATCACCGCATCCTCCAGATACATGTCCGAGGTCAGCAGTGGCAGGAAATGCCGGGTAAAAACCGAATATCTCTGATCCGCCCCGTCCCCGCGCAGCCTGTCCAGCGCCGTCTGCCCCGCGCCTGCGGAATAGATCACGAAAGAGCCCTGCATCGGCTCGATCCGGCTGAGCCCGCGCGTGCGCCCCACCGACCGTGTGCCCTTGCCCTCGAACGGGTTGTCGCGGCAGGCGTCGATGATGGCCAGGCTCAGCGCCGCGCCCTGCGCCTCGATATCGTCCAGCACGCCGTTGACCCCGTTCTGTAACGGCAGGGACCGCCGCGCCAGAAGCCGTTCAGACCCCTGTTTCGGCGCGTCCGTGGGAATCAGGTAATTGATCCCCTCCGCGCTCCAGCCATGGCCGGAAAAGACAAAGGCAACCTCGTCCCCCGGCTCGATCCCGTCCACAAATGAGATCACCGCCTCTTCCAGCGCCAACTCGTCCAGATCAGTGTGATACTGGACGGCGTATCCCAGCGCCTCGAACGCCGCGCGATAGCCTTGGGCATCGGGGATCGTGTTCTGCAACGGATCCAGTGAGGTATAGGCGGCGTTGCCAATCACAAGCGCCTGTTTCGCGGCGACAGCGGGAAGCGCAGAAAGGGCAATGAAAACGGCGGCAAATATATGAAATTTCATACGCCGAAATCTGACCCAGCGAACCGGGTTTGTCCAGATTATGCTCGGGACAAACGCAAAGGTCATATCCGAGCCCAATGCCGCCGCAGGGATCGTTAACGGATCATTCGGTAAAGGAAATCTGGAGCGGGCGACGGGAATCGAACCCGTATCATCAGCTTGGAAGGCTGAGGTCTTACCATTACACAACGCCCGCTCGGCAGAAACGGGTGATAGGATATGGCGTTTTCGGGGTCAAGCACGTTCTCCCGAAGGGTTGGGCTTCTGCCATTCGTCGCCGGGTTTTCATCTCCGGGCGTACCGATCCACATGATCAACCCGGGCGCCCACGGGCGATGATCCGCGCCACCACCGGCGCGCCGACGATCACGATGACGATGCGCGTCAGATGGTGGGTGATCACGAACCCAAGGTCCGCCCCGGTGACGATGGCCAGAACGGTCATCTCGGCCTGTCCGCCCGGCGCGAAGGCAAGGAAGACGGGCACCGGATCGCCCAGGCCCAAGGCGGTCACCAGCCCCGTGAATCCTGCCGCCAGAGTGGCCAGCACCAGCACATAGGCCACGCCTGCCGCCACCACGCGCGTGACTTCTTTCCATGTCACGCCCAGAAAATGCACCCCGATTCCGCAGCCGATGAAAAACTGCGCCACGACGATGGCCTCGGCCGGTGGGCGCGAATGGATCACGTCGGTGAGCGACAGCGCCGCCGTCACGATCATCGGGCCAAGGATCGACGCGCCGAACAGGCCCAGCCGCACTCCGCCCTTCCAGCCGACCCAGGCCGCGACGACCATGATCGCCATCTCATGCCATGGCAGGCTTGCCGCGGGATCGCCAATCGGGTTGGTCAGCGCCGCGCCATAGAACTGGCTCAGGATGAACGGTGCCAGCGTGACGATGATCAGAACCCGCGTCGCATGGATCAGCGACAGCGCGCGTGGATTGCCCCCCGCTTCGGTGCCGAAAATCACCATGTCCTGCAAGCCACCCGGCATCGCCGCGTAATAAGCGGTGGGCGCGTCGAAGCCCCAGAGCCTGCGGAAAAACGGAACGCCAACCAGCGCGATAAGCGCGATAAAAACCGGGATCAGCGCCACGGACAGCGCCATACGCGGCAATTCCGCGATAACGTCCGGAGTGATGGACGCGCCCACCGCCACCCCAAGGATTGTCCGCGCCGCGACGGACACCTGCCCGAATCCGGTGATCGGCAGATGCGCCAGCGCAGCGGCCAGACAGAAGGCCATTGGACCAAACAGGAAGGGTAATGGCAGGCCAAGCACCCAAAACAGCCCTCCCCCGGCGCTTGCCAGAAGAAACGTCAGGCCACGGCGGACCAAGGTCGTTTCAGGAACAGATACGCGCAAACCCGCCTCCCACGTGTCTTGACGCTTTAGGTCTACGATTGTATCCATTTGGATACAAGATGTTTCCGGAGATCCCCATGACCGCAGATAATGACAGCACCCCACAGGGGAACGCCGCCTATGCGCGGCTCATGTCAGACCTGCGTGCAGGCAGGTTGCACCCCGGCGACCGGCTGCGCGAAACGGAACTGGCGGAGCGGTTGGGTATGTCGCGCACGCCGGTGCGCGAAGCGATCCGCCAGATGGAGGCCGACGGTATCGTCACCCATGTGCCGCGTCAGGGGGCAAGCATCCGCAGGCTGGACTATGCCGAGGTCATGGAGCTCTATGAAATGCGCGCCGTTCTGGAAGGCACCGCCGCGCGTCTGGCCGCGCGCGCCGCGTCGGATATCGAAATCGTAGAACTCCTAGACATGAACCAACAGCTTGGCGCGCTGGGAAATGTGCCCGAGGCTTTCCAGCTCAATCGCCGGTTTCACAGCGCTCTTCTGGAAGCGGCGCGCAACCGTTTTCTAACCCGCTCCATTCAGGCGCTGCAAAAATCGCTGCTGATCCTTGGTCCCTCGACATTGACGCAATCCGACCGCGCCGAGAAGGCCGTCCGCGAACATGCCCGCGTTCTCGACGCGATCAAGGCGCGCGATGGAGCCTGCGCCGAAACCGCCATGCGCGCCCATATCGAGGCGGCACAGCGGGTCCGTGTGCGCGCCTTGCGGGCGCTGTCGGGCCAGAGCCATGACGGAGACCTGCTGTGACCGGCCCGACAGCGCTCACATACTGACCGTCCTCAAAGCCCATGGAACAGACCGTGCTGCCGCCCGCCCCTCTGATACCAAAACCGTAAAAGGCAGGCATCGGCATCCGGGGGCTACGCGTTCAGATCGGCGCGATCAAGTCCTCGCCCCGGGCGCGATTGGAATTCACCTTGGGATCAACCCGGTAAAATTCCAGCACGTCCTCATTGGCCGCCCGCATCAGCGTTGCGGCCCCTTTACCCTCTTCGCCCAGCCACAAGGCCCAGTCCCTTGGCTCAAGAATGACCGGCATACGGTGATGGATCTGGCGCATCCGGTCATTCGCCCCGGTCGTCACGATGGCACAGGTCCGGAACGCCTCTTCGCCGCGCGCCCAATCCTGCCAGACTGCCGCAAAGGCCAGCGGCGCGCCGTCAGAGCGGTGGATATACCATGGCAGGCGCTTGCCTTCGCCATCCTTGGTCCATTCATAGAACCCCGTCGCCGGGATCAGGCAGCGCCGCTCGCGACAGGCCGCGCGAAACGCCGGTTTCTCGGCAATCGTCTCGGCCCGGGCATTGATCAGCAGCGGGCCATCGGTGGGCGTTTTGTACCAATGCGGCAGGAACCCCCAGCGCATGGATTGCAGGTGGCGCTGTCCCTCACCGGCCCGGATCACATGGATCTGTGTGGTGGGGCAGACATTGTAATTGGGCACATCCGGAAGGTCATTGGCCGGCGTCGCCGCGAAAAGCTGCGCCATCGCATCGGGGGGCAAGGTGACTGCGAAACGTCCACACATGCCCCTAGCGTAGGAAGGACGAATAAAGAAGCAAGCCCCATCCCGTCAGATCGCGCGTCGCTGGGGTCCAGAGCGCGGCAAAGCGGTCCCCGTCCATACCGTTGGCCCCGGCGATCTCACGCAAGCTGTTCTTGCCCGTGACCCGCCCCAGAAGCGGTGCCGCCTCACGCGGGAGACGCAGCGGGATCGTCTCGCCCCCTTGTTTGACCGGGATCGGTCGGCCCTCTGCCACCGCTTTGGCCAATGCCGCCGGGGCCACGCCAATGAGATGCGGCACGAGGTCCGGGTTCCGGGGATCGGCGATGCGCCCCCGCTCTTCTCCCTCGGCCACAGCATAGGCAATGTGCACCCGGATCGTGCCACAAAGCTTTTCCGCCAGCGCCATGCGCGTCACGGGGTCCATATCTTTTGGCACATCGGCAAAGCGCGACGGATCATACATCAGCGGCGTGGTGAAAGAGGACAGCGCCCAGCCCGTGCGCTCCAGCACCTCCACCAGCGATGCCACGTCATAGGCCCGATCCTGCCCGTGCAGCAGCAGGTCATAGAACCCCGCATCCGAAGCGCGATGATCGCCCAAATGCGGGTTGCGCTTGAACGGGTGCCCCTCTGGCAGCTTTTCAAAGGCCGCCTTGGCCGATTTGAGCCGTTTCTTCGCGGGCAGATCGGCAAAGAGCGCGCCAAACGCCTCTTGCAACGGATAGACACCCGAGCGGCCATACGGGGCATAGACCATGAAGCCCAGCCCACCGCCCGGGGCCAGCGCCGCGCGCAGCGCGCGAAACCCGGCATCTGGGTCCGGCAGGTGGTGCAGCACGCCGCAACAGTCGATGTAATCGAATTGCCCATACTCGGCCGCATCCAGCAGGGAGCCGGTGTGAAAGGAAATCTCCGTCAGCCCCCGCACCCGGGCCCGTGCCTCGGCCACCGCGCGCGAGGCTTCGGACAGATCGACATAGGTGATCTCATGCGGTTTGCCGGTCAGCTTCAGGTAATGGCCCAACTGGATCAACCCATCCCCTGTACCACCGCCCGCCACCAAGACGCGCAGCGGCTGCGACCAGTCCCGCGCCCCCCCGAACAGGTAATGATCCATCTCCACCGGATGCGAAGGCGAACCGGTGATCAAACGCGTGCGCTCATCCTCGGGGTCGCGTTCGGGATAGGGGAAGGCTTCGTATTGTTGCTTGACCGAGACCATCGTCTTTCCCCGCTTGCTCCTGTCCCGGGTTTGCCCCAGTCTTTGGCCATGACACAAGACCCCTTGGAACCGGTTCCATTAGAACCGGCCCCGATCTGCCTGCCCTATTTCACCGGCGCGGGGCACACGGCGCGGCTGGCACAGGGCATCGCCGCGGGCATCGGCGCGCCGAGATTGATCGACGTGACAGAGATGACATCCGAGGACTGGGACGCGCTGGATGCAGCGCCCGCGATTGTCTTTGGCGCGCCCACCTACATGGGATCCACCGCCGCGCGCTTCGACATGTTTCTCGAAGACGCGGCATCGCGCTGGGACAGCCATGGCTGGACCGACAAGATCGCCGCGGGCTTTACCGTGGCCACCCATGGATCGGGGGACAAGCTGGCAGCGCTGCAGCGCATGGCGGTCTATTCCGCGCAGATGGGCATGATCTGGGTCGGACAGGCCGCCATTGGCGCGCCGGTCAAGCCAAAGCAGGTGGGCATCAACCGTGATGGCAGCTGGCTGGGGCTGATGGCCACATCCTCGCGCGACAAAAGCCGGTTGATCGAAGCGCATGATCTGGAAACCGCACGACGCTTTGGCAAGCGCATCGCGGCGGCGGCAGACCGCTGGGGTCAGCGATAAGCCTTGCGGGCCAGTTCGATCCGCGCCTCCATCATAGACATGTCCTTGAGAATATCCTGCCGCCGGGTCCGGTCCCCGGTGTCGCGCAGTTCTTCACGCAGTCGGGCCAGTTCCCGGCTCAGGCTGACAAACTCCGGCACGCCGCCATTCTCCTTGACCAACCGATTGAGCAGCGCGTTTTCCGGATCATCCTCGGGTGGCAGGGGTTTGCCCGCGCCCGGCAGGTTGTCGAACGCGCCCGCCTCTTCCGCCTCGCGGATGCGCGCATTGATCAGGTCGATGAGCGGATGGTCCATGCCCCAAGAGTGACCCAGCCTGCCCGGCACCGCAAGACCCGCGCGACTTGCGCCAGATCAAACCCCACCCGTCTCAACGGCGCTAGACTACCGTCCTTTCCAAGGGAGGAGTGACCATGACACGCAGACACCTGTCATATTTCGCCAGCCTTGCGCTGGCCCTGTGCCTTACCCTGTTGCCGTTTTCTGCCCAAGCCGAAACCCCGATGGGATCGGTCATCGAAAGCCGCCTACTGGTCGGGATCAAAACCGACGCTGACGCGGTGACTGACATGATGCCCGCGGGTTGGGTGGCGATCCCCTATCCCAAGGGGCCAATGACCGGGTCCAACGCGATCCTTGCGCTGCTGGATGCGCATCTGGTGCTGGACACCGAAGGCAAACCCGCAGATCCCGCCACCCGGACCACCGCCGCCATTCTCGGCCTTGGCAAGGAAACGGGCGGCAAGGGCATCCGGCAATTCGTGCTTGTGGTCTATACAGATGATCCCGACGCCAACCCTTATGGCAATACCATCACCGCACAGGTGCAGCGCGAGCGCGGCCTGAGTGGCACCAGCGGCACGGCGCGCAGTGCCTCCGAGAGTTGGACGGTGAGCGAAGGCGACACTGCGCTGACCCTGTCGCTCAGTTACGAAATGGGCACACCCGGCTGGAGCCTGGGCAAATCGGCGGCCTTTTCTGCCGCTGATCCGGATTTCGCCGTCTCTCAGACCTATCAACAGCTTGCAGAGCTTGTCTCCAGTGAGGCCCTCGGCAAGCCGTTGAATGGAGAGCTGTCTTATTCCAGCAATCTCAAGGGCTTGTCGCCGCTTCTCAACGGGAGCGAAGAGGTTCAGGCCATCGTCAGCATTCCGATGTATATCCGGGATGTGTTCCATCCCTGAACCAGGAAAGAGAATGGCCCCCGGAAGTCCGGGGGCCTGACCACAGGGTGAACCCGGAATTATTTCATCGTGATACGACCGTCCGTATAGGGCTGGTAAGGCGCGTTTTCGGCCAGATACTCCGCCGTCACATCGGCAAGGTCCGGGCCGTAGTCATAGGCGTTCATCGCATCGCGGAACATCTTGTAACCGTCCCCGCCATTGCGCACGAAGTTGTTGGACACCACGCCATAGACACGGTCCATTTCCACCGGCGCGCCACCAACCATCACGCCGGAGACGCGGCTGCCCGGCTCTGCGGCGGGATCAACAACAAAGCTCATCCCCGCCACCTGCGGAAAGCGGCCGCCGCCCTCTTCGATTTCGCTTACACCGTTTTCCAGCGCCGCAACCAGCGTTTCACCGGTCACCTGGAAGGTGGCCAGCGTGTTCTGGAACGGCAGCACGGTCAGCACCTCGCCCATGGTCACGTCACCCGCATCAATGGATGCGCGCAACCCGCCGCCATTGGCAATCGCCACTTCGATGCCCTGGTCCCTGACCCGTGCAAGCATGGCATCGGCCACCAGATTGCCCATCGGGCATTCCACCGCGCGACAGACCGAACGGTCGCCCTCGATCGCCTCGGCGGCGCTGGCCACCACCTTGTTGCGAATCTCGTCCAGCGGTTTGGCCGCTTCCTTGATGCGCGCCGCCACCTCTTCATTGGCCAGGATCGCCGCATCCACCAGAAGCGGATCGCCGGTGGCCTCGGTCACGTTGCCCGCATCGTCAAAGGTGACATTCAACTCGCCCAAGTATTTGCCATAGGCATAGGCCTGCACGATCTGCACGCCATTGACCACCGTCGGGTAAGGCCCGTCAGCATTGTCGTCATTATTGGCGAGATAGGTGTTGGAATGCCCACCCACGATCACGTCAACGCCGGTGGTGTTCGCGGCAACCCGCTGATCCACGGCATAGCCCGAATGGCTGAGCA
This sequence comes from Primorskyibacter aestuariivivens, assembly GCF_028023675.1. Lineage (GTDB taxonomy): Bacteria > Pseudomonadota > Alphaproteobacteria > Rhodobacterales > Rhodobacteraceae > Marinovum > Marinovum aestuariivivens. The sequence goes on from NZ_JAQIOZ010000005.1 coordinate 141,025, forward strand.
CGATGATCTTGTTCACGCCCATCTCTGTCAGCGCGTCAACCTCGGCCTGCACCGCGTCGGACGGATCGGTAAAGATGATGTTGGGGCCGGGGCTGGCCAGCTCATCGGTGTTCTGAGGGGTCAGACCGATCAGCCCGATCTTTTCGCCGCCCTGTTCGATCACGGTGCTTTTCTTCAGCACATCGGCCAAAAGCGGCTCGCGGCTCACATCGGCGTTCGACATCAGGACCGGGAATTCCACCGCATCCATGAACCCGCGCAGCACTTCGGGGCCGTCATCAAACTCATGGTTGCCCACGGTCATCGCCGTGTAACCCATGAGGTTCATCATCTCGGCGGCCAGCTTGCCCTTGTAATAGGTGTAGAACAGCGTGCCCTGGAACTGGTCACCGCCATCCACGAGGATCCAGTTGTTCGAGCGCTTTTTGGCCTCGTTCACCGCCGTGACCAGACGCGCGGAACCACCAAAGCATTTGCCCGCGGCATCATCCTCGACCGAGCAGCCGCTGTCATATTTGCTGATCGGCTCGAAACGGGCGTGGAAATCGTTGGTATGAAGAATTGTCAGCGAATAATCGGCGCTGGCCACGCTTGTGGAAAGTGCAAGGGCAGCCGCGCTTGTCAAAAGGCGAACAGACATTCTTAGTCCTCTCTGTCGGTTGTTATGGTGCAGATGCTGCAACGGGTTCGGGCACGAGTCAAAGATTACCCGAGGAGAAGTCCACCAGACGGCAGCGCATCGCCTGCCGATTAACCGCGCCGTGCAACAGGAGCGTGACAGAGCATTGGGCTTGACCATGGGCGGTTCAGGCGGCAACAAGCGCCCATGCTGATTTACAAGATAATGCGCGCCAATGAATGGGCAGCGCTGAAGCTCAAGGGCGAAACCGCGGGCGCGCCGGTGGATGTGGCCGACGGGTACATCCACTTTTCCACCGCTGAGCAAGCCCGCGAAACCGCCGCAAAGCACTTTGCCGGCGAAGTCGGGCTGTTTCTTGCCGAACTGGACACCGACCGCATGGGTGATGCGCTCAAATGGGAAGTGTCCCGGGGCGGGGCGGAGTTTCCACATTACTACGGCCCTCTGACACTGGCACATGTCACATGGTGCCAACCGCTGCCGCTTGGTCCGGACGGACATGTATTTCCGGAGAATTTCGGATGAATTTTCTGGAAAAGATCGGGCTCAGCGCACTTTACCGGACCGACCCCGAAACCGCCCATGGGCTGGCGATCAAGGCGCTGCAACTTGGTGTGGCTCCGTCGCCGGGGCTTCTGACTTCTGAGCGGCTGCGCACCGAGGTCGCCGGGCTGCGCTTGCCCAATCCGGTCGGGCTGGCCGCCGGGTTTGACAAGAATGCCACCGCACTTCTTGGCCTTTCCCGGGCGGGATTCGGCTTTATCGAGGTGGGGGCCGCCACGCCCCTACCCCAGCCGGGCAACCCCAAGCCGCGCCTGTTCCGGCTGACCGAGGACCGCGCGGCGATCAACCGCTTCGGGTTCAACAATGACGGGATGGAGGCCATTGCAGACCGGCTGAAAACCCGGCCCCGTGACGCGGTGATCGGGCTGAACCTCGGTGCCAACAAGACAAGCGAAGACCGCGCCGCCGATTTCGCCCGCGTGCTGGCCCATTGTGGTCCTTTCGTCGATTTCGCCACGGTGAATGTGTCCTCGCCCAATACCGAGAAGCTGCGCGATCTTCAGGGGCGCGATGCGCTCATGGCGCTGCTGGGTGGTGTGATGGAGGCACGTGCGGGTCTGGACCGGGAGATCCCGGTTTTCCTCAAGATCGCTCCCGATCTGGACGATGCAGCTCTGGCCGAGATTGCCGAGGTTTCGGGCACCGTGGGGATAAGTGGAATTATAGCCACGAACACAACGCTTTCCCGCGACGGCTTGACGTCGGAACACAAGGGGCAACAGGGCGGGCTGTCCGGCGCGCCGCTGTTTGAGCCTTCAACCCGTGTGCTCGCCCGCCTCTACGATCTGACCGGTGGTGACATGCCCCTGATCGGGGTTGGCGGGATCGGATCGGCCGAACAGGCCTATGCCAAGATCCGCGCGGGTGCGTCGGCGGTACAACTCTACACCGCGATGGTGTTTGGCGGCCTTTCGCTCGTGCAGGAGATCGTGACCGGGCTCGACAAATTGCTGGCGCGGGACGGGTTTGAAACCGTGTCGGACGCGGTCGGAAAAAGCGTGAAAGACTGGATATAACGCGCTGATTCAAAAAGGCTTCGCGCGGTTGATGGGGGAATTTCCCGAGTCATTCCAACCACATGCATCTTAGCCATTGCCACAGCGGTCAGCGGTTTTTGCCCAAATGCACATGCAGCCGGAAATGACCCAAAGTCATCCTGTGGGTAACGTTCGCTAATCTTCGGAATCTTGAAGTATTGCGGGATCGCTGAGGATAACTCGCTGCAAAATGTCTGAAAGAGACAATCCAGACAAACCTTTTCATGCCGTCCGAACAGCCATGCCTCGATGGTCGGAAGGGCAGAACCGCAGGCAATCAAATCGCATCAATATTCAGATGCAAATATCTGATACTTTGCAGGCTATCGACTTATTCACAGGTTTGCACACAGCCTGAGATGCCATTTCGTGGTCAGGATGGTCCGATCATGAAACAGGTCACATTGCGCGCCTGCAATCTGCGACAGGCCAGATCGGCGGTTTCCCGCGTCAGCCCCATGAAATTCGCGTCATAGCCGGTCTTGCGCTTGACCACTTTGCGCAGGGCCCCATCCAGCGTAGCCAACTCGTTCAGCGCGGTTTTCAAGAGCACCTTTTCCGCCGCGAATTGAGACCCGTAGCGTCCGACATTGATGCCCCAATGCCGCCCGCCCGAAGTCGAGACGCGAGTAATGATTTCCTGCACCTGCTCGCGGATCACCGGATCGGGCGTCTTGGCCGGAGCGGCGGTGCTGGCCAGAACAAGCGCCTCGGGTCGCGCCGCAGGGCGGGGTGTGGTCTTGGGGGCCTCTGCGACAGTGCCACCCTCGAACAACGAGGCCAGTGCAAGTTCGGCTTCCACCGCCTCAGTCACCGCATCGTTGATATCTTCCTGCAGTGCGACAATCACCTCTTTCGGCACATCCCTGGCCGGACGTGAGCGAGGGCGGAGGCTCTGGGTCACGGCAAGCTTCACTGCAATCGTCTTGCCCGCTGCCGGGCGGCTGCCACCCGAGCTTGGCACCGGGGCGGTCGAAGCGGCGGCCACCTGCGTATCACCGTCAAAGAGCCCGCGATTCCCCTGATAACGAGGCTTCTTCGGTCGCGACAGCGCCACCCGCGTCGGCGCGCGCTGGAAACCCAGGTCCAGCAATTCGGCAACCCGCGCATTGCGCGTCGTGGTCGAACGCCCACCAAACACAGTGGCGATCACACGTTCCCGGCCCCGCTCGGCGGAGGCCACGAGGTTGAAACCGGCAGCGCGGGTATAGCCTGTCTTGATCCCATCCGCGCCTTTGTAGCTTTGCAGCAGGCGGCGGTTCGTATGCGACACCTCGCGCACCCCGGCATCCGCCGTCTGGCGCGAGAACAGGTTATAATACATCGGGTAATCATAGATCATGTGACGGCCCAGGATCGTCATGTCGCGTGCCGTGCTGAGATGGCCCGACTGGGTCAGGCCATGCGCATTCTTGAACGTGGTCCGGGTCATCCCCATCGACTTGGCGGTGCGGTTCATGCGGCGGGCAAAGGCGGCCTCGGAGCCGGAGATTGCCTCGGCAATCGCGGTCGCGGCATCATTGGCGGACTTCACGGCGGCGGCGCGCACGAGATAGCGCATCTTGATCTTTTGCCCCGCACGCAGGCCCAGCTTCGACGGCGGCTCGCTCGCCGCTTTTTTCGACACGCGTACATAGGTGTCCATCGTCAATTCGCCACGCTGAACCGCCTCGAACACGATATAGAGCGTCATCATCTTTGTCAGGGATGCAGGATGAAGGCGGGTATTGGCGTTCTCGGAATGCAGCACCTTGCCCGATCGGGCATCCATCACCATTGCTGCATAGGGGGCTGCAGCGGCGCTGAGCGGGACAACCACACAGAGCCACAGGAGCGCCAATATCAATACGCCCCAGCGGGCGGACTCCACGTTCCGGACCTTCACGATTACACTGCCTTCTGCCTCGTGCTGCCAGTATTCTGGTCAGCTTATTATTAAGGTTACCTTATCATATCAGCTTCCCCCTTCAAACCCCCATTTTTAAAGGAATTTCCCGTTAGCTTCGCATTCTCGGACGCCACATATTGCGGCTTGTGGCAAACAGCCCCCAAGACCGGCGATTGTGGCAGGAATGTGGCGGCGACTCGCAAGACAAACACCGACCGGGTCGGTCAATTTTGAGCCCCCTCCAACTGCACCCTCTTTTCACCATGGCTAGGGGCGTTATATAGACTCTCAACACGGGAACGGAAAAACGCACGCTTTGACCAATAGCAGCGATATGACCAGCAGAATTCGCACCGTCGCCATGGCGAATGACGAGGACGACACCGATACCGGCGTCGCCGTCAAAACCCGTGCCAAGACCAAGCGCCCCCCGCTTTACAAGGTGCTCCTGCTCAATGACGACTACACGCCCATGGAGTTTGTGGTCCACGTGCTGGAGCGGTTCTTTGGCCTCAATCATGCACAGGCCTTTGAAATCATGCTGACCGTGCACAAGAAGGGCGTGGCCGTCGTCGGCGTCTTCAGCCACGAGATTGCAGAGACCAAGGTGGGGCAAGTGATGGATTTTGCCCGCCGTCACCAGCACCCGCTGCAATGCACCATGGAAAAGGAATAGGCGCCCGCGCCTGACTATCATGGCTGTGTCCCGATTGTCCCTCGCCCTTGGCGAACTTGCGCTGCCCGACACGGGCGGCATCGCGGTGTTTGAACCGACAGCTGAGACCGACCTGAGCGCTCTACCCGCTGACCGGGTGCAGATCATCACCCGCCACATCACCACGCAGGACGCCTTTCCTGGGTTCGCCTGTCAGCGCGCGCCAACCCCTCCGCTTGCCACCGCAATCGTGGTCGTGCCCCGCGCCAAGGCGCTGGCGCAGGCGCTGATTGCCGAAGCGGTCGCAGCCTGCCCCGATGGGCTCATCCTTGTCGACGGGCAAAAGACCGACGGCGTGGACCCGCTGTTCAAAGCCTGCCGGGCGCGGGTGGATATCGCCGGACAGATGACCAAGGCGCATGGGCGCGCCTTCTGGTTCGCATCGCACCCCGCTTTTGACGACTGGCGCGCAGCCCCGCAATCGGTGGACGGGTTTCAGACCGTGCCCGGTGTATTCTCTGCCGACGGGATCGACCCGGCCTCGGCGCTTCTGGCACAGCATCTGCCCGCCAAACCCGGTGCAACCGTGGCCGATCTGGGGGCGGGCTGGGGCTATCTCGCCGCTCAGATCCTGCGCAACCCGGACATCCAGAACCTGCATCTCGTGGAAAGCGACGCAGCGGCTCTGGACTGCGCCCGCGCCAATATCGATGATCCGCGTGCCGTGTTCCACTGGGCTGATGCCACAACATGGAAAGCGCCGGAGCCGCTGGATTGCGTGATCATGAACCCGCCCTTTCACCAGGGCCGCAAGGGCGCGCCGGATCTGGGCCAGCGCTTCATCACCAATGCCGCAAGGCTGCTCAAACCCTCGGGGCAGCTTGTTCTGGTCGCAAACAGGCATCTCCCCTACGAGGCGACACTGGCCGCGTGTTTTGCCAAAACCGACGAGATTGGCGGCGACAAAAGATTCAAAATCCTGGCTGGGCAACGCCCCACTCGCGGCAAGGCCCGCGCATCGCTAGGGTAACGGCAGGGAATCAGGAGCGAGACATGGGTTTCTCTATCGAAGGCAAGACCGCCATCGTCACCGGTGCGGCCAACGGGATCGGGCTGGCCGTTGGGCGGCATTTCCTCGACCGGGGCGCAAACGTGATGTTCGCGGATATGGACGAGGCGCGGCTGGCCGACGAGATCGGAGAAACCGCCGATGACAGCCCGGCACGCTATTTTGCGGGCGATCTGCGCGAAAAGCTGACCATTGCCAACCTGCTGTCCGCCACCATCGACGCCTTTGACCGGGTGGATATCCTCGTCAATGGCAGCCGCCAGATGCTGCCCTCGGACCCTCTGGACCCTGACGATCAGTCGATTGAAACGCTGCTGGAGCAGAACCTCATGGCGTCGCTCCGGCTGACCCAGCTTGTCGCCAATCGGATGATCAAACAGGGTGAGGGCCAGGAAGAGGGGCAGCTTGGCGCCATCGTCAATATTTCCTCCATCGCGGCACGGCGCACCCAGCCGGAACTGTTGGGCTATTCCGTTTCCAATGCCGCGCTGGACCAGATGACCCGCTCCATGGCGGTGGCGCTGGCCCCGCATCGCATTCGGGTCAACGCGGTCGCCTTTGGCTCGGTCATGTCGGCCAGTCTCAAGGGCGCGCTCAAGGAAAACCGGGATTATCGTGAAGAGATCGAGCACAACACGCCGCTGGGCCGGATTGCCTCGCCCCGGGAACTGGCCGAGGCGGTGCAATGGCTGGCCTCCGAGGGGGCTGGTTTTGTCACGGGCCAGATCATGACCGTCGATGGCGGGCGGACGCTGCTGGACCCGGTAACCGCACCGGCACATTGACGCGCGTCCGGCGCTTGGCTCTGCCCCCGGGACAGGTTAGATCGGGGCACCAGAGTTGAGGAGCGCCCCATGACCCAAACCGATTTCACCACTGAGAAAACCCGCGCCGCCGCATGGTTCCGCGCGCTCCGGGATGAAATCGTGGCAAGCTTTGAAGCGCTTGAAGACAGCCATTCCGAAGGCCCGTTTACCGATATGGAGCCGGGCCGTTTCGAGGTGACGGAAACCAAACGCGCCTCTGATGACGGTTCGGACGCGGGCGGCGGGTTGATGAGCGTGATGCGCGGGGGCCGCGTGTTCGAAAAGGTCGGCGTCAATGTCTCCGAGGTCTATGGCCAGCTGGGCGAGGCCGCGCAAAACGCCATGGCCGCACGCAAGGGCATTCCGGGCATGAAGGACGACCCGCGCTTCTGGGCGTCGGGCATCTCGCTTGTGGCGCATATGCGCAACCCGCATGTCCCGGCGGTCCATATGAACACGCGCATGTTCTGGACCCCGCATGCGTGGTGGTTCGGCGGCGGCTCGGACCTGAACCCCTGCATCGAATATGACGAAGACACGGCGCATTTCCACGCCGTCCAGAAATCCCATCTCGATCCGCATGGGGAGGACGAATATCCGCGCCTCAAGGCATGGGCGGACGAATATTTCTACATCCCCCACCGCAACCGCGCCCGGGGCGTCGGCGGCATCTTCATGGATGACCGCTGCTCCGGCGATTGGGAGGCCGATTTCGCCCTGACCCAGGATATCGGCCGCGCCTTCCTGCCCGCCTTCACGCCGCTGGTGGAAAAGCGCCGGGTGCAGGCATTCTCCGAGGCCGACAAGGACACGCAACTGGTCCATCGCGGCCTCTATGCGGAATACAACCTTGTCTATGACCGCGGCACCAAGTTTGGCCTCGCCACAGGCCATGACGCCAATGCCGTGCTGATGTCCCTGCCGCCCATGGCCAAGTGGGTCTGATCCCCGGTGGAAACCCTCACCGTCCTGCAAGACCCGATCCTGCCGGTCTTTGCCATCATGGCACTGGGTTTTGTGATGGGCCGCGCAGGCTTTGTCAGCGATACGGACGCGCGGATGATCAACCGCGTGGTCATGACGATTTTCCTGCCGCTCATGGTGTTCGGCGTGATCGCCCATGCCCCGATCCGCGATTTCGCGTTGGTCCCGGTGCTGATCTACGCGGGCGCGCAGGCGGCGATCTTCTCACTTGGCTTTCTGCTGGCGCGCAAGCTGTTTGGCATCGGGCCCCGGGAATCGGTGCTGATCGCCTTTGGGGCGGTCTTTGCCAATAACGCACTCTATATCCTGCCGCTCTCGGTTCTGCTCTACGGCACGGAAAACGTGCTGCCGGTGACCACCATCGTGACATGGGACGCGACGGTGACTTTCGGCGCGGCCATGATCGCCATGCAACTGATGGAGGCGGGCCGCGTCTCGCCCGGTGCCATCCTGCGCAGCTTTGCCCGCACGCCGATGCTGATTGCCATCGTGATCGGTGTCATCGTCTCGTTGGCAGGGTTCACCCTGCCCGGCCCGGTCGAGACCTTCACCCAGTTCAACGGCGCGGCGGCCGCCCCCATGGCGCTCTTTGCCCTTGGCGTGATCCTGTCGGCCACCTCCTTCCGGCCCGATGGCGCGGTGGTCAGCTTTACCCTGATCAAGCTGTTTTTATTCCCGGCTGCCGTTGCCCTCGGGCTGTATGTCTTGACCGACAATGACCCCGCGCATGATCTCTTCCTGCTAGCCGCCGCAGGCCCCGCCGGGGCCATGTCGCTCAGCCTCGCGCTGCTGCATGGCGTGCAGACGGACAAGATTGCGCAGGTCATGGTCTACACCAACGTGCTGACGCTCGGCACATTGGCGCTCCTCGCCTGAACTTCTTCTGTTTGAAAATACCTCGGGGGTTTGGGGGCAGAGCCCCCAATGTCACGCGTCCCTCCACTCACCCGGACGCAAGCCGCCCAAGTGCCACTCACCCACTTGCGCGCGGATCAGCCGCAAAGTCGGATGCCCCACATGCGCCGTCATGCGCCGCACCTGCCGGTTTTTACCCTCAGTGATCACCATTTCCAGCCAGGAGTCAGGCACCGATTTGCGAAACCGCACCGGCGGATCGCGCGGGAACAGCGGGCTGGGCGCGTCGATACGTTTCACTTTCGCGGGCCGTGTCCTGCCATCCTTGAGCGTCACGCCGCGCCGCAACGCCTCCAGCGCGGCCTCATCGGGGACGCGTTCGACCTGCACCCAATAGGTCTTGGGCTGTTTCGATTTAGGATGGGCGATGCGATGCTGCAACCGGCCATCATCGGTCAGAACCAGAAGCCCCTCGCTGTCCCGGTCCAGCCGACCGGCCGCGTAGACCCCCGGCACGTCGATATACTCCGCCAAGGTCGGATGACCCGAACCCTCATCGGTAAATTGCGAGAGCACGCCAAACGGCTTGTGAAACAGGATCACCCGGCTCATCGGCGCCCCGCAAAGAAGTCTTTGAGCAGCGCTTCCGCCTCCTCCGCCCGGATGCCGTCATAGACCTCGGGCATGTGATGCGCCTGCGGGTGCGAAAACACCCGCGCGCCATGCGCCACGCCGCCCGATTTCGGGTCCGCCGCGCCATAATACACCCGCGCGATGCGCGCCGCCGCAATCGTGCCAGCGCAGATCGCGCAGGGCTCCAAAGTGACGTAGAGATCATGCCCCACCAGCCGCTCGGAGCCGAGCGCCGCGCAGGCCGCGCGGATCGCCAGTACCTCGGCATGGGCCGTGGGATCGCTCAACTCGCGCGTCCGGTTGCCCGCCTGTGCCACCACCTCACCCGAGGGCGCAACAATCACAGCCCCCACCGGAACCTCACCACGCGCGGCAGCGGCGCGCGCCTCTTCCAGCGCCAATTCCATATGAGATCGAAACACCATGCCCCCTCTTGCCTGCTTGCGCGGCGTTGATCAACGCTCTAAGGCACGGGGCATGGTTCAGAAAACGCCCCCCAAAGCCCAAACCAAAACACCAGACGGCGACCGTATCGCCAAGGTGCTGGCCCGCGCGGGCGTTGCCTCGCGCCGCGAAGCGGAACGCATGATCGAGGCGGGCCGCGTGAGCGTGAACGGCGAACAGATCACCCGCGCCGCGCTCAATGTCACCGACAAGGACAAGATCACCGTCGACGGCAAGCCGCTGGATGCGCCGGAACCGCCCCGGCTTTGGCTTTATCACAAGCCCACCGGCCTCGTGACCACCCACAAGGACGAACAGGGCCGCGCAACGATCTTTGACGACCTGCCCGAGGATATGCCGCGCGTGATGAGCGTGGGACGGCTCGACCTCAATTCCGAGGGTCTGCTGCTTTTGACCAATGACGGCGGCATCAAGCGCAAGCTTGAACTGCCCTCGACCGGCTGGCTGCGCCGCTACCGGGTGCGCGTCAAGGGCCGCCCCAGCGACGAGATGCTGGAGCCCCTGCGCAAGGGCACCCATGTGGACGGAACCGATTATCAGCCGATGATCGTCTCGCTCGACCGACAACAGGGGGCCAATGCCTGGCTCACCGTGGGGCTGCGCGAGGGCAAGAACCGCGAGATTCGCCGCGCCATGGAAAGCATCGGGCTTTCGGTGAACCGGCTGATCCGGGTCTCCTATGGCCCGTTCCAGCTGGGCCAGCTCAAGGCGGGCGCGGTGGAAGAGGTACGCTCCAAGGTGATGCGCGACCAGTTGGGTCTGGATGGTGCGAAACCGGACGCGGCGAAGAAGGACCGCCCAAAACCGCAGCGCACCCGCCGCAAACCCAGGCCCTGAGCAAAGCTTCGCCATTTTCCCCCTGCCTGTCGTTGTTCTTTCGTGAAAACCTGCGTTAAGCAGGTGCAGCGGTATTTTTTCAGGGGGATTTCAGTACCATGGCCGACCTTTTGACCATCGAGAATATGGGCAACCTGCTCATGCTCTGTTTCCTGCAAGCGGTTCTGGGTTTCGATAACTTGCTCTACATCTCGATCGAAAGCCAACGCGCCCCCGTGGCGCAGCAAAAGGCGGTGCGCTTCTGGGGCATCATCATTGCCGTGGTGCTGCGGGTGATCCTGCTGTTCACCATGGTGCAACTGATCGACGCTCTGGCCGAACCGTTCGTGGTCCTGAACTGGGAGGGCGTGCTGACCGGCGGGGTCAATTTTGCCACGCTGGTCTTTATCATTGGTGGTATCTTCATCATCCACACGGCGGTGAAGGAAATCGGTCACATGCTGTCCATTGAGCATTTGAACACGGATGTTGAAGGCAAATCAGGCAAATCCGCCGCGCAGGTGATCATGCTGATCGTAACGATGAACCTGATCTTTTCCTTCGACTCGGTCCTGTCGGCCATCGCCATCACCGATGTTTTCCCGATCCTCGCCTTTGCGATCATCCTGTCGGGGTTGGCCATGCTGGCGCTGGCCGATGGGGTGACGCGGTTTCTTGAGAAAAACCGCATGTACGAGGTGCTGGGCCTGTTCATCCTGCTGATTGTCGGCGTGGTGCTCTTGGGCGAATCCGGTCAGGCGGCCGCGCATGCCATGCATGATCCGGAGCTGGCGCTGCGCGTTTTCGGCTATGAAATCGTGCCGATGTCCAAGACGACCTTCTATTTCAGTGTTCTGGTGCTGGTCGCGGTGGAAATCATCCAATCCGGCTATGCCCGCAAGCTCAACGCCGAGCGTCGCACTGCGGCGCGGCACTAGCGGAGCGCGAGCGCATCGCCTATCTTGAACACAAGCGGAGCGAGAGGGGCCCCGAATGGCAAGATTGATCATGCTTTTGGCATTGGTGGCGGTGGTCGTCGCCGTCGGCGCGATTGCGGTGGCCGTCTGGTCTTCGGGCGATGGCGCACGCGAGGGCAAGCTCAACAATGTGCAAAAGGTGGCTTATCTGTGCCTCTTTGCTGTGATGACCGGTGTAGCCACCGGGTTTCTGGGGGCTGAGTGATGGCAAAACGCTACGGCGGCACCTATAGCCCGACCGGCAAGGTCGAGGCAGACAACGTGGACCCGCGCCCGTTTCAGGCGCAGGTCAGCCCCACTGGCGCACGGTCCAACCTGCTCTTCGTTCCGGGCCTGATCCTTGCCTTCACGTCTTTCGGCGGTGGTCCCGAGGCATTGGCGCTTGGCCTTGCCGGGGCGGGCACCTGGACGCTGGCCGCATGGCTCACACGCGAAGGGCTCAAGGCCGAGGCCGCCTATCACGCCCGCAAGGTGGCGCGTCGCCCGGCCCTGCCGCGCAAGATGCTGGGCTCGCTTCTGGTGGGCGCGGGCACCGTGCTGGCTAGCTTGTCCGGCGATATGGGGCTGACGGCCTCGGGGCTATACGCCGTGATCGGTGCCGCGCTGCACATGACCGCCTTTGGCATCGACCCGCTGAAGAACAAGTCTCTCGAAGGCGTGGACGAATTCCAGCAGGACCGCGTCGCCCGCGTCGTGGACGAGGCCGAAGCGCATCTGCAATCCATGATGGGCGCGATCCGCCGGGCACAGGACCCGCGGCTTGAAGCCCGTGTGGAACGGTTCCAGCAACAGGTGCGCGAGATGCTCCGCACGGTCGAGGAAGACCCGCGCGACCTGACCGCCGCGCGCCGCTATCTGGGTGTCTATCTGATGGGTGCGCGCGACGCGACGATCAAGTTCGCCGATATCTATGCCCGCGATCGCGATGCGGGCGCCAAATCGGATTACATGATGCTGCTCACCGATCTGGAAGAAAACTATACCGCCAAGACAAGGAAACTGCTGAAAGACAGCAATTCCGATCTGGCGGTGGAAATTGATGTGTTGCGGGACCGTCTGCAACGCGAGGGTGTCAGGCTCGACTGAGCCGGAAATTTTTGAAACGGGGAAGGGTATACCCATGTCGCAACAAGTACGAGAAAAGGCCGAACAGGCATTGGCCATGGTTGAAGAGGTAAACGCGGTGATCCTGCCAGAACCCGGCAAGGCCACGGCAATTGTGCCCCTGTCCGAGGCCAGCCCCGAAGTGGGCGAAGAGATCCGTCAGCGCATGGACGAGATCGACATGGGCGACACCAATTCCATCGTTTCCTTCGGCTCTGCCGCACAGGCCGAATTGCAGGAAATCTCGCAGGCCATGCTGACCGATGTGCGCAACAAGGATGTGGGCCCTGCCGGTGACAGCTTGCGTGGTATCGTCACGACGATCCGGGGCTTTTCGGTCTCGGAACTGGACGTGCGCCGCGAACGGACCTGGTGGGAAAAACTGTTGGGCCGCGCCGCACCCTTTGCCAAGTTCACCGCGCGGTTCGAAGAGGTGCAGGGCCAGATCGACCGCGTGACGGACAATCTTCTGGAGCATGAACACAAGCTACTCAAGGACATCAAATCGCTCGACCTGCTTTATGAAAAGACGCTGAATTTCTACGACGAGCTGGCGCTTTATATCGCGGCGGGCGAGGAAAAGCTCAAAGAACTGGACGAGAATGACATCCCCGCCAAGGAGGCCGAGGTGCAGGCTGCCGCCGAGGGCGATCAGGTGATGAAGGCGCAGGAATTGCGCGACCTGCGCGCCGCGCGTGACGATCTGGAACGCCGGGTGCATGATCTCAAGCTGACGCGGCAGGTCACGATGCAATCGCTGCCCTCGATCCGTCTGGTGCAGGAAAACGACAAATCGCTGGTCACCAAGATCAACTCGACGCTGGTCAACACCGTGCCACTTTGGGAAACCCAGCTGGCACAGGCCGTGACCATCCAACGCTCCGCCGAAGCAGCCGCCGCCGTGCGCGATGCCAACGATCTGACCAACGAGCTTCTGACCGCGAACGCCAAGAACCTGCGGGAATCGAACAAGATGATCCGCGAGGAAATGGAGCGCGGCGTGTTCGACATCGAAGCGGTCAAACAGGCCAATGCCGACCTGATCGGCACCATCGAGGAAAGCCTCCAGATCGCGGACGAGGGCAAGGCCCGGCGCGCGGCGGCCGAGGAAGAGCTCAAGAAAATGGAAAAGGAACTGCGCGACACGCTTGCTTCGGCCAAGGCGCGCAAAACCGGCACAGGCGATATCGCCGCCACCTCTGTTCCGGCCAACTGAGACCATGCGCAGGGTCCGGTTCACCTCCATGCTTGCCCTCAGCGCTCTTGCGCTGAGCGCCTGCAATCTGTTTGTCGAACCGGTCCCCGTGCCCCCGGAACGGCCGGGCAACCTGCGCCCGACGCCCGCCGCGCTACCTGCGCCCTCGGGACCGTCCGAGCGCAGCCGGGAACTGGCCAATTACTATACCCGCGTCGAGGCGCAGCTGGTCGCACAAGGCCTGATGCGCACCGATGGCGGCGGACCCGATACGCAGTTCAGCCGCCGCATGCTGATCGACAATTTCGAACGCATCGCGTTTTACGACGAATACGAACGCGGCACCGGCTTGCGCTCCTCCTTTGGCGGCAAGAGCCGGTTGAAACGCTGGGAAGTGCCGGTGCGCATGACCGTGGAATTCGGCGCAAGCGTGTCCGACGAGCAGCGCGCCACGGACACCGGCGAAGTGCGCCGCTATGTTGCGCGACTGGCACGTCTGACGGGCCATCCGATCACGATGAGCGACGCAAACCCGAACTACCACGTGATGTTCATGTCCGAGGATGACCGCGACACGCTGCCCGGACGGATCCAGCGGATCGTGCCCAATATCAACGAAAACGCGCTCGATATCTTCCGCAGCCTGCCGCGGTCGATCCATTGTCTTGTCATCGCGTTTTCCAGCGAACCGGGCGGGCATGAATATGCCAAGGCCATCGCGCTGATCCGGGCAGAACATCCGTCGCTCATGCGCAAATCCTGCATTCACGAGGAACTGGCGCAGGGGCTTGGGCTTGCCAATGACAGCCCGCGCGCGCGGCCGTCGATCTTCAATGATGACGACGAGTTTGCACTATTGACCAACCATGACGAATTGCTGCTCAAAATGCTTTACGACCGTCGGCTGAGCGTTGGCATGGCCTGGCCACAGGCAGAGCCGATCGTGGAAATCATCGCCGATGAGGTGATGGGCGGGCCGAGTTAAAGAAACAAGGGAGAGACACCCAATGGGTATTTTCGATTTTCTCAGCGGACAGTTTATCGACGTCATTCATTGGGTGGATGACACGCGCGACACAATGGTCTGGCGCTTTGAGCGAGAGGGCCATGAGATCAAGTACGGCGCCAAGCTGACCGTGCGCGAGGGGCAATCGGCGGTGTTTGTGCATGAGGGGCAGTTGGCAGATGTCTTTACCCCCGGTCTCTACATGCTTGAGACCAACAACATGCCGATCATGACGACGCTGCAGCACTGGGATCACGGGTTCAAATCCCCGTTCAAATCCGAGATCTATTTCGTCAACACGACCCGTTTCACCGATCTGAAATGGGGCACCAAGAACCCGATCATGCTGCGCGATCCGGAGTTCGGGCCCACCCGCATCCGCGCCTATGGCACCTATTCGGTGCGGGTGAAGGACCCCGCGCTCTTCATGACCGAGATCGTCGGCACCGATGGTGAATTCACCATGGACGAGATCAGCTTTCAGATCCGCAACATCATCGTGCAGGAATTCTCACGCGTGATCGCAGGCTCTGGCATTCCCGTTCTGGACATGGCCGCCAACACCGCCGATCTGGGCAAGATGATCGCCGCCGAGATCAGCCAGATCGTGGCGGGCTACGGGTTGTCGATCCCGGAATTCTATATCGAGAATATTTCGTTGCCGCCCGCGGTCGAGGAAGCGTTGGACAAGCGTACGTCGATGGGGCTGGCCGGCGATCTGGGCAAGTTCACGCAATATTCCGCCGCCGAGGCGATGACCAAAGCCGCCAGCAATCCCAACGGCGGCGGCGGCATGGGGGCCGGGCTTGGCATGGGGATGGGCATGGCGATGGCCAACCAGATGGCAAATCAAGGGCCATGGGGCGCACAGAATAGTGCGCCCGCCGCCGCGCATGCCGCGCCGCCGCCCCCGCCACCTGTCGAACATGTCTGGCACATCGCCGAAAACGGCGCCACCAAAGGCCCGTTCTCCAAGGCCAAGCTGGGGCGCATGGCGCAGGCCGGTGAAATCACCCGCGAAACCTATGTCTGGACCGCCGGTCAGGACGGCTGGATGCGGGCCGAGGACGTGCAGGAACTGGCGCAGCTTTTCACCATCCTGCCGCCCCCCCCGCCGGGTATGTGAACCGCATCTGACGACCGGCGAGACCATCGCTCTGCAGGGCGTTCGGCCTCGACCGGATACGTGCAATGTCGCGCTATCGGGCGCGTGATGCTTTGCTCGCGGCGTTTGCCGGGCAAGACGCTTTGACTAGCTGGATATCTCGATCTCCAGATCCGTTTTCTCGCCCCGGATGATCACTTCGGTCACCCTGAAATCCACTGTGATGCCATCGTCGAAAATCCGCCGCGACAGTGGGTTTATCACGTAGCGCTCGATCCTGTTTCCGATTCCACGACCGCCCTCGAAATAGCCCGAGGTACACAAGCCCCTGAACCGGTCGCGCACAGGCTCGGGAATCTCGATTGTGATCCCCTGCTCGGCGCGCACCGTGTCCAGAACCCGCTGCAGCATGGCGTCAAAAATCTGCTGTGTGGCCTCTGTGGACAAGAAGTCGAAGACCACCACATTCTGACCGATCCGGTTCAGCAATTCAGGGCGCCGAAGCTCCGAGACGAAATGCTCATGAATGGCGCTGGAGATCTTGCTCTGCAATTCCGCGTGGCTGTCAGATGGCAGCACATTCATCCCCAGATTGGTTTTACTGGAACCCGAGGACATTCCGATATTCGATGTGAACACGATAAGCGCCTCGGAGAAATAGGCCGTTGCCCCGCGCGAATCCGTCAACCGTCCTTCGTCCAGCACTTGCAGAAACACATCCAGAATGCGCGGATGCGCCTTTTCCACCTCGTCGAAGAGGAACACGCTGAAGGGACGATGATTGGCAGCGTTCACCAACTCGCCTCCGCGCTCATGGCCCGGGTGGCCCGGTGGCGCGCCGAGCAGACGAGAGACCGAATTTTCCTCCATGAATTCCGACATATCAAACCGGTGGCAAGCGGACTCGTCGCCGAACAGCAATTCGGTGATCGCCTTGGCCAGTTCCGTCTTGCCCACACCCGTCGGTCCGGCAAGAAACAGCACGCCGCGCGGTTTGCTCAGACGCGCCCCCGATTGCGACCCTGACAGCCCGATGATCGATCGGGCCAGAATATCCAGCGTCTGGTCCAGCGCCACATCCTGCCCTTTGATCCGATGGTGCAGCAAATCGCGTGCCTTGCGCACGCGGTTGAACAGAACCTTGGAATTCCACGGGTTCCGGCGCAGCCCGGTCCGGTAAATGCGCACCGCATCGCGGATGCGTGCCAGCGGGATCTGATCCGCCCGCGCTACCTGAACGATGGAGCGCATGGCCAGAAGCGTCTCGCCATCACAGAGTAGTGCGAATTCCTGCAAATGCCCGGCACTTGTCCGGGTATCATACTCTGCGCTGTCCTCCAGCGCGCCCGACATGGTGCCGGCGAAAAGAAACCGGTCTTCAAGACTCGGCAGGCCTACATGGATCTGGCGCAGCAGATCATTACCGAACACGAACCACTCGGGCAGGTCAGTGACCGCATCCGCCAGCCAAATAGTCGGCGCCGCCTGCGCGGCGGAACCGGTGCCTGCGCCGATTTCGCGCGTCGCAGTGTGGATGCGAACAAAGAAGGCGTCCCACGTCTCGGACGCGGCGTCCGGCAAATGCGAGGCATAGTCCACCACCAGGGCCATGCCCCATTCGGGATGGCGCGCCAACGTGGTCTGAGCCTCAGCCAGGTCAGCCAATCCCATCTCCGGCTTGCCAAGCGCAATCCCCGCATCCCGAAGCGCCGTGTTCTGGTCCTCGGTGAGCGCACCCACAACGCAAAGGCCCCCGATCGGATCATATCGCAAGCAGGTCGTGACACCCCGGCTGCGCAGCTGCTCGGCGATAGCGTTGACGATATCACGGAATTCCAGGCGTCCCGATACCTGGCAGGGAAAGACATCGCGTATATTTCCGGACAGAACGAGATGATCCGCATAGTCCTGACACGAGGCAAATTCTTCGAACCAGACGGGTGGTTCATGGGTCTCACCAAACTGTGGCGAATTCAAAACTGTGCCCCCCTTGGCTGGCTGCTCCGGACACTGTCCATGACCGCTGAATATATGCGATATTCACCATATGACTTTGCGATTGGCAATCTGTCATCCGGTGTGAAAGGCAGGGTCAGAGCCTCTTTTCCAACATCCATGCCCGCCCTATGGTGCATGTGAACCAAAAGAAGTTTGATGATATTTCATGACCGATCCGTTTTCGCCCCCGCCCTTGCCCGACACCCCCGAAGCCGAACATCGCTTTCCTTGCGATGAATGCGGCGCGGATTTCCGGTTTGATCCCTGCACCGGCGGGCTGACCTGCGATCATTGTGGCAACCGCTCGGACATTCAGACCGGCCCCTGGGGCGGAGCGGCGCTGAAGGAATTGGATTTCGACCGCGCCATCGCCAACCAACTGCCGTCGGAAGACATCGAGGAAACCCGTGTTTCCAAATGCCCCAATTGCGCGGCCGAGGTCGAGTTCGACGCCAATATCCACGCACGCGAATGCCCGTTCTGCGCCACACCCGTCGTGGTGGACACCGGGACGCACCGCCATATCAAGCCGCGTGGATTGCTGCCCTTTGCGATGGAGGAACGTGACGCCCACAAAGCAATGACCGACTGGCTGGGCAAGCTGTGGTTCGCCCCCAACGGATTGCAGGACTACGCGCGCAAGGGCCGCAAGATGGAGGGCATTTATGTCCCCTACTGGACCTTTGATGCGGATACGAAATCCCGCTATTCCGGCCAACGCGGCACGGTTTACTATGAGACCCGCACCGTGATGCGCGACGGCAAAGCCACCCAGCAAAGGGTCCAGAAAATCCGCTGGCGCTCCGTTTCGGGGCGCGTGGCGCGGTTCTTTGACGATGTTCTGGTGCTGGCATCCCGGTCCCTGCCCAAGAAATACACCGACAACCTGGAACCCTGGGACCTGTCGGCGCTGGAACCCTACCGGCCCGAATTCCTCGCTGGGTTTCGCGCCGAGGGCTATCAGGTGGAACTGGCCGAGGGCTTCTCCGAGGCGCGCCACTACATGGACCGCATGATCGAGCGGGACGTGAAATTCGACATTGGCGGCGACCGCCAGCGCATCCACAATATCGACACCGATATCAGCGATATCACCTTCAAGCACATCCTGCTGCCGGTCTGGCTGGCCGCTTATAAGTACCGCGGCAAATCCTATCGTTTCGTCGTGAACGGGCGCACGGGGCGGGTCCAGGGCGAACGCCCTTGGTCGGCATGGAAGATTGCCTTTGCCGTAGTTGTGGGGCTGATTGTGGCCGGAGCGGTGGGCTATCTCTGGGCGCAGTCGCAGCAATAGCCCCGGATGGCTGACGTATCGGACAAGACACGCCAGCCCCACCATATCCGATGGTTGTGAAACAGTGCAGTTATTGGCCGCAATCTTCCGGAAACCGCCGGTCAGAAAGGGCCAATTGCTCCCGGTTCCCACCGATTGGCACAATCTTCGGTGGTCTGAGCTAGCATATCAGAGCGGCAAATCCGTTACGGAATATCCAAACCGGGTCGAATTGCCGCTAAACTGGCTTGTGACTGGACGGAAAACCGCGCATGTTACCGCAAACATTCCAAGGATAACTGACCATGCCTGCCGAAATTTTGTGCTGTGGCGAAGCTTTGATCGACATGTTGCCGCGGATATCCGAACAGGGTGAGTCGGCCTTTGCCCCCCATACGGGCGGCGCGGTCTATAACACCGCTATCGCGCTGGGCCGTCTGGGGGCACCTGCGGGATATTTCGGCGGGCTGAGCCGCGATCTCTTTGGTCAATTGCTCGAAGAGGACCTTAATGCAGCCCGCGTCGAGGCCGGGCTAGCCCCGCGCAGCGACGCGCCCACCACGCTGGCCTTTGTCACGCTCAGGGACGGGCATGCAACCTATGCCTTCTATGACGAAAACACCGCCGGGCGCATGCTGTCCGAAGATGACCTGCCCGCCCTGCCCGAAACCGTCACGACCTTGTTTTTTGGTGGCATCTCGCTGGTCTCGGAGCCCTGCGCCGACAGTTTTGCCGCGCTTGCCGCGCGTGAGGCGGACAAACGCCTGATCATGCTCGATCCCAATATCCGCCCCGGTTTCATCCGGGACGAGGCCCGGTATCGCGCCCGGCTGGAGCGCATGCTGGCGCTTGCCGATGTGGTCAAGGTTTCGGACGAGGATCTCGACTGGATCACCGGCACCACCGATCCCAATGCGCTGATCGCCCATGGGGTCAAGCTGGTGCTCATGACCCGCGGTGCCGAAGGCGTCACAGCGGTCAGCGCCCATGGCACAAGGAACCTGCCCGCCAACAAGGTCGAAGTGGTGGATACGGTCGGCGCGGGCGACACGTTCAACGCCGGTTTCCTTGCGGGGCTGCATCAGGCGGGGCTCGCCACCAAGGGCACGTTTGCCGCCGCCGATCTCGACGCGCTGGCCCCCGCCATCACCCTTGGCATGCGCGCCGCCGCCGTCACGGTGAGCCGCGCAGGCGCCAATCCGCCCTGGGCCGAAGAACTGGCATGAGAGCGCTTCTGCAACGGGTCTCCGAGGCCGCCGTCCGTGTCGATGGTGCGGTGATCGGCCAGACCGGGCCCGGGCTGATGATCCTCATCTGCGCCATGCAGGGCGACACAGAAACCGAGGCCACAAAACTCGCCGCAAAAATCGCCAAGCTGCGCATCTTCACCGATGACGCGGGCAAAATGAATCTGAACGTGACCCAGGCGGGCAATGCCGCGCTGGTGGTCAGCCAGTTCACGCTGGCCGCCGACACCAAACGCGGCAATCGCCCCGGATTTTCCCATGCCGCACCGCCCGCCGATGGTGAAAGGCTTTACCTTGCCTTCGCTGACGCGTTGCGCGGCCACGGCCTCAATGTGGAAACAGGCCAGTTCGGTGCCGATATGAAGGTCTCGCTCATCAATGACGGACCGGTCACGATCTGGCTGGATACTGCGGAGTGATCCTCACCCCTGCTTCTTGACGAACTCCGTCAGGATCACAATGCGCTGCCCGTCCACGCGGCCTTCGATATGCCCTGCATTCTCGGGCACCAGAGAAATGCCCCGGACTGCCGTGCCCCGCTTGGCGGTGAACCCCGCGCCCTTGACCGGCAGGTCCTTGATCAACACAACCGTATCGCCCGCAGACAGCACCGCGCCGTTGGTGTCGCGATGTACGACCTCCGGCTCTCCCGCACCGCGCGCCTCGGCCAAAACATCCTCGGGCAAGGCACCCATCTCCAGCACCTCCAGCGCCCAAGGCACGCCCAGCTTCATCAGGACCTGCGCCGCCGCCAGTTGGACTTCACGCCGCTCGGACCAGACCGCGCCATGCAGACATTGCCAATGCGGGCCGTCCTGGACAGCACCCTCAACACCCTCCCGGCATTTCGCACAAAGCTCCAGATCGCCAACCGTTTCGGCCTCTGGCGCGTCACATAGATCACAGGTCATGTCCTGCCCCTTCTTCTGTTTGAAAATACCTCGGGGTTTGGGGCAGAGCCCCAAGACGCGCCCCGCAGGGGCTCAAACCAGCGCGCCGCAGGCGCTCAATCTGAAAACGCCTACGGTTCCCGAAGCGCCTCGCGGCTCTTGTAGAGCGGTTTCATCAGGTACTGAAGCACGGTCTTCTCGCCTGTATGCAATTCCACCTGCGCCTGCATCCCCGGCCTGATCTCGATCCGCGCCTGCCGGTCCGTCATCGAGGCCATATCAACCCGCAGCGTGACCTTGTAATGCGGTTCCTGCTCCGCCTCGCGCACCCGCTCATCCTTGAACGTGTCGGCGGAAATGAAATCCACCCGGCCCTTGAGCGTGCCATAGATCGTATAATCATACGCCGACAGTTTCACCGTCGCCTCCTGCCCGCGGCGGATATTGGCGATGTCCTCGGGCGGCACCCGCGCCTCGACAAACAGTTCCTCATCCAGCGGAATGATCTGCAATATCTCCTCGCCGGGCCGCACAACCCCGCCAATCGTCGTCACATGCAGCTTGTTCACCACCCCATGCATGGGCGAGCGCAGCACCGTGCGATTGAGCTGGTCCTGCGCCGCGGTCAGGTTCTGTTTCAGCGTCGCCAGTTCCTTGAGCGTCTCCGAATACTCCTCGGCCCGGGCCAGTTCGGTCCGGGTGACCACCTCATCATATTTGATCTGCGCATCCGCATGGGCCTTTCGCGCGCGGGTCACCTCGATCAGCGCGACAACCTCCTTGGCCAACATATTCTCCATCAGCCGCAATTCGCTGGCGGACTGGTCCATGACCTGTTTGGCCCCGCTCTTGCGGCTCGCGTAATCACTCTGCCGCGCCAGCAGCAGCGCGCGCTCAGAGGCCACGATATCTGGCGTGCGCGCCAAAAGCGCCTGCGGCACGCGAAAATCATCGGCCCCGGCCATCTCCGCCTCGATCCGCAACCGCCGTATTTCCAGCGCGGTGATCTGGTCGCGCAGGTCATCCACCGCCGACTGGAACTGTGTCCCGTGCAGCCGCGCCAGGATATCACCGCGCATCACCTCATCACCTTCCTTGACCTGCAGATCAGCCAGAATGCCGCCCTCAAGGTTCTGGATGATCTGCGGACGCGAGGACGAGATGATCTCGCCATCGGCGCGCACGATCTCGTCAATCCACGCGTAAGCCGCCCAGATGATGAACACCCAGACCGTGATCGCACAGAGCCAAACGGTCAGCGACGGCCCGCGCATGGATTTGCCCAATTGCCCGGCCAGGTTTGTCGTGGCGCTTGTCATCCGCGCACCTCCCGCGCATTGGTCAGATGTTCGAGAACCTTGTCACGCGGTCCGTCCACCGCCATGCGCCCGTTCTGCAGCACGATGGTGCGCGAGGTCAGCGACAGGATCGGCACCCGGTGCGTGGCGATCACCGCCGTGCGCCCCTCAAGCCAGCGCTCCAGCCGCGAGATCAGCGTTTTCTCAAGCGTCTGGTCCAGCGCCGCCGTCGGTTCATCCAAAAGGCACACCACCGGGTCCTGCAGCCACAGCCGCGCCCAGCCGATGGATTGCCGCTGACCAATCGACAGGCCCGCCCCGCCGTCGCGAATCTCCAGATCCAGCCCCTTGGGGTGGGTCTTCACGAATTGCCCAAGCCCCGCGAAATCCAGTGCATCAAAAAGCCGGTCGTCATCCTGCTCCAGCATGTTGAGGTTCAGGTTGTCGCGCAGCGTGCCGGAAAACAGCCGCACCTCCTGCCCCAGATACCCCACCATGCGGCGAATATCGCGCGGCGCGATCTGTCCCATATCCGTGCCATCCATCAGCACCCGGCCCGTATGCGGCGCGTAGAGCCCGGTCAGCAGCTTCAACAGCGTGGATTTACCCGAGCCGTTGGCCCCCAGCACCGCCACATGCTGCCCCGGCAGGATCGCGATGCCAGAGATGTCCAGCACCGCCGCCGCGTCCTCGTCATAACGGAAGGTCACTTCGCGCAGCTCATAGCCGCCCTGCAATTTTTCGCGACGCAGGTAGCTGCGGCCCTCGGCCTCGTCCTGCTCGGCCCCGGCCACGCCGTCCAGCCCATCCAGCGCCGCTTTGACATTGCCCCAGCGCGCCATGGTCCCGGCAAGTTGGGTCAGCGGCGCGAGCGTGCGACCAGTCAGGATGCCCGTGGCGATGATCGAGCCCACGGTGAACTGCCCCTGAAACACGAGGTAGGTCCCGGCGATCACCGCGCCCACATAGGTGGCCTGCTGCACGCCCTGGCTCCAGAAGGTCAGGGTCGAGGCCAGCCTGCGTTGATCCGAGGATTTCAGCGCCTGCAGCGCGGTCAGCTCCTGCCACACCCGGCGGAACCGGTCTTCGCCGCGCTGGGTTTTGATCGTATCAAGCTCCGACACCGCCTCGTGCAACAGCCGCGAGGATTTGGTCGAGGCCCCCTGCATCTCCTGCGTCAGACGGATCATCTTGCGTTGCAGGAAAAACGACGGCAGCACCATCAGCACGCCGCCCAGCACCAGAACCCAGACCACGTTGCCCGCGATGGAAGCCACGATGAGCAGGAAGATGAAAACAAAGGGAATATCGGCCACTGCCCCCACGGTGGACGCGGTGAAAAACTCACGCACCGAGCCAAACTCGCGCATAGAGGAGAAAAGCTGCGATGGCGAGCGCCCGGACAGGTCCGAGCGCATGCCCAGAATACGGTCCATCAGCAGGCTCTGGACTTTCAATTCAATCTGCCGTCCGGCCCCGTCAATGAGCCGCGCCCGCGCGATCTTGAGCGCGGCTTCAAGAAGCAGCGCCAGCCCGGCGCCGGCCGCCAGAACCCACAACGTCGCCTGGCTCTGATGCGGGATCACCCGGTCATAGACCTGAAGCGAAAATAACGCCACGGCCACCGCCAGGAGGTTGGCGACCATCGACCCCAACGCCACTTCGGCGAAATAGCGCGAGAATTTCGGGAACTGCCCCCAGAACCAATGCTTGCGGCGCCTGCCCGTGTCGTGGCTGCGCTCCACCTCAGAGAGGCTCGCCTCGGCGCGCACGATCTGGCCGGTGAAATAAGGGCGGAATTCAGACAGGTCGACCTCGGCGCGCTTGTCCGCGCGTGAACTGTCATAGATGATCAGCGTGTCGCCATTTTGCGCCAGAACCAGCACCCATTGCCCGCTGGTCATTTCCGCCAGCGCGGGCCAGAGGCTGCTTTCAAGCTTTTTCACCGGCTCGACGACGGACAAAAGCCCTGTTGCCGCAATGGCCTCGGCCAGACTGGCCGCGTCCACGAACCCTTCGCCATCGGCATTGAGCAGCAGCGATTGTTCCAGATCAGAGACCAGCACATCACTGCCCAGCAGCCCGGCATAGGTGCGGGCCAGCTCGGCACGGCGATGCACACGCTGATCGCGTTTGGAGACCAGCACAGGGTCATTGGCAGGTTGCGGCGTGCCCTTGACGGGTCTCAGCCCGCCCTGCGCCGCCATGCGGGGCGCGATGGATTTCAGCCAGCTGCTCACACGTCTCGCCCATCGGCCAGCAGGCCAAGATCACGGGCAATCGCGATCTGGACCCGGGCAAGGTCGTATTTCAGGCGCAGCGCGGTCTGGGTCTGCTTGGCCCATGTCTCATAGACGCCGACCACATCCATGACCTGCCGCGCGCCGCCCTTGTACTGGGCCTGAAACAGATCAAGGTTGCGTTTGGCCGCGCGGGCCAGCTTGTTGGCCTCGACCAGTTGCATGGCCAGCGCGCTTTCGCGTTCGCGCAGCGATGCGATCTGGCGATTGGCGTCTTCCTTCGCCTGCGTGACCTTGCGGCCCGCCGCTTCCTTGGCGGCCTCGATGGCCTTGAGACTGGACACGGTGCCAAGCCCCAGCATCTGGTCGGCTTTCAGCGCCGCACCATAATCGACGCCGTCGCCGGTGACCGACGCGCTGGCGCTGAGCCCCGGCAGGTGGGAGGCGCGTTCAATACGCACCTGTGCCACCGTGCGGTCGCGCTCGGCCTGCGCCTTGAGCACCGACAGCGGTTCCGCCCCGCGCCCATTGACATCCATCGCGGGCACACCGTGCAACCCATCCAGAGGACGCCCGGCCATCGCCGCCAGTTCCGCATGCGCGGCCTTGCGCTCCCCTGCCGCCGCGTCGCGTTCGGCGCGGATCTCGGCCAGTTTCTGGCGAATGATATTGAGGTCAGAGCGGTCCGAGACGCCGCCATTCACCCGCTCGTTCATGATCCATTCGAAATGGCTCATGTCTTCCAGCGACCTGTCCGCCACGGCGATCTTTTCGCGCCCTTCCTCGGCGGCGAGATAGAGGGTCAGCGAGTCATGCACACGGTTGTTGCTGTCCTCGGACAGCGCGACGGCGGCCAGTTCGACGTCATGCGCGGCGTAGTCGCGCTCGGCCTTTTTGCGGCCATTGTCGAACAAGACCTGTTCGATCAGCAGCGAGGTCACGAATTCGCCAAGAGAGTTCAGGGAAATATTCGGTCCGATACGGGGCAGCCAGTTCTTGGACGCCGCTTCGGCCCGGAGCCGCGCGCCGCGCAGCTCGGCCTCGGCGGTGCGCGCAGAGCTGGCCATCACGGCAGCGGCCACGCGGCCATAGGCCCCTTCGGGATGCAGCACCGAACGGCGGCTCTGCAATGTCGTGATAACGTCTGACGCCGCTTCGCGCCTGGCCATCGCGGTTTTGCGCGGCTGTGTTTCGCTGTCCTGAATCAGTTTCCCGCTGGGTCCCGATTGCATGAACCGGGTCACCGCGTTGTCCCCTCCGGTCTCCGCGCCCATGCAACCTGCAAGCACCAGCGCCGCCGGGATCATGCCCGCGAAATGTACCGCCCGTTTTGCTGTCCGCCTCATTTGCGCTTCGCCTTTCGCGCTTATCATTATTGGGGATGTCGCGGCCTTTGCAGGGCCGCGACACCACTCGGCGTTATGCTCAGATCACCACAGTGGTGATGTCCTCGTCGACCAGCACAGTGGCATCGCCGAGGCTGTATTCAACAAAGCTTTCTCCATCTTCGTTTGTGACGGTGCCCACGCGGGTTGCGCCGGTGATCGTGACGCTGTCATCCGCACCGCCGTAAACCGTAACTGTATCGGTCTCGCTCGACAGGGCGATGATGTCCTCTTCGGTCAGGGTCAGATCAGCCTCTTCCGCAAACTCAAGGTCGATGGTCTCGACATTATGCGCGCCCAGTCCCGGGTTGCTCATGTCGACATGCGTTCCCGGCGTCTCGTCATCCAGCACAAGATAGGTCGAGCGCGTGTTGCCCGCGTCATCCGTGCCGCTCACGATCAGGTCGGACCCATCCGGTACATTCTGCGAGAAGTAATAGTTCGTCTCGCCAATCGCCGGAACATCCACCACCGACATGGGCACATCCGAAATCACACCGCCCGCCGACACCTGCAGGATGTCCTGCGTATCATCGACCAGAGCGGTCGAGATGCCGCGCAGGCCGCCATCGTCGCGGGTGAAGCTTTCCACGGTGGGGGATTCCGGTGCCTCGGTATCGATGCGCAGGGTCTCGGTCACCGTGTCGGTATTGCCGGCCGCATCCGTTGCCGTGACCTCGAACACCGCGTCATAGTCGCCGCGCGGCACATCAGCCGACGGGATATCGAGCGTCCAGCTGCCGTTCGGCGCAACGCTCGCGGTGTAATCCGCGCCATTGAAGCGCACCACCACCGACGATCCCGCCTCGACCATACCGGTCAGGGTCAGCGCATTGCCCGATGACAGCTCATCCGCGTTCACAACCCCATCGGCACCTGCCGACGAGCCGCTTACGTCGATCTGGTTCACAAAGGTGTCGACGCGCACGTCCTGACTTGTCGTGGCGACGTTGCCCGCGACATCGGTGCTGACGACCTCAACCGTGGTGTCATATTCACCGGCGGCAATGGAACCATCGGGGAACAGGGCAGTCCAGCTGCCATCCGCGGCAACCGTGGCTTCCTGGGTCACGCCTTCGATGGTGACAAAGACGGTGGCCCCTGGTTCGGTCGTACCGGTGACGGTAACGCCTGCTGCGGCTTCGTCGGCGTTGATCACATCGTCGACACCCACCGCCACATCATTGATGGCAAAGTTATCGACTTGCGTGTCCACATGGACCGTGTCGCTGACCTCAAGCGTGTTGCCCGCCGCATCTGTGATTTGCGCCGTGATATCAGCGTCATAGGTGCCGGGTGGAATCTCGCCATGGGCAAAGGTCGTGGACCAGTTACCATCGGCATCGGTCAGCGCGGTGCGCGTGGCACCGCCCAGCGTCACCGTAACCACGGCCCCCGGATCGGAGGTGCCCGAGATCACCACGCCATCGGCGGCTTCCTCGGCATTGACGATGTCATCGCCCTCGATGGGATCGGGGGACAGGGTCAGCGTACCCGCAACCGTGTCGAATTCCACATCCTGCGTCTCGACGCGCGTGTTGCCCGCCGCGTCGGTCGCGGTCATGGTCATTGTCGCCGTGACCTCGCCACTGGGCAGGTCCGCCGCATCAAAGCTCACGGTCCAGTTGCCATTGGCATCCACGGTGGCCGTGCGGCTCACACCGTCCAGATCGACGACCAGCTGGCTGCCCGGTTCCACCGTCCCGGTCAGAACCAGACCCTGCGCCGCCTCTTCGGCGTTGACCACGCCATCCGCACCGCCCGGGGTGCTGGTCGAGGTGAGATCATTGACCAATGTGTCCACATCAACCGATCCGGTGGTCGTGCTTTCATTGCCCGCCGCATCCGTTGCGGTGACGCTGACGGCCATATCCGTCTCGCCGGTCGGCACGTCGCTGGCTGCGAATGTCGCAACCCAGTTGCCATCCGCATCCGCGATGGTCGTGACGGTGACACCGGCCATGGTGACCGCCACCGACGATCCGGGCTCTGCCGTCCCGGTCAGTTGCACACCATCGCTGCGCTCGTCGGCATTGACCACACCGTCGGTTTCAACCGTGTCGTCATTGACGGTGACATAGCCCTCGGTATCGATATTGAGATCACCGGTCTGGGTGCTGGTATTGCCCGCCGCATCGGTGGCTGTCGCCGTGACTTCCAGAGTATGCGTACCGCCAGGGATCTCGGACGCGGCAAAGGTCACGCTCCAGTTGCCATTGGCATCGACCGTGGCCGTATGGGATACATCGCCCACCTGCACCTCGACCGTGGAGCCGGGCTGCGTGGTCCCGGTCAGGGTCACGCCCTGCGACAGTTCCTGCTCGTTGAGAACCTCGCCCGAGCCGGTCAGGCCGCTGACGATCTCAATCTCGGCAACCGTGTCGACGCGGATCGTGCCGCTGGTCGAGCTTGCGTTGCCCGCCGCATCGACGGAGGTGGCGGTGATCTCGGCGTCATATTCGGCATCCGCAAAGCTGTCTGCGGCCAGATCGAAGGACCAGTTGCCGGACGCATCCGCGACAACGTTTGTCGTGACGCCGGCAACGGTGACGGCCACATCGGCCCCCGGGGTTGCGGTGCCAGTGATCGTCACTACGCCGCCCGCCTCGGCATCGTTGACAACGCCGTCACCGGCCACAGCGGCGGTTGCGATGCTGAGATCGTTGGGAACCGTGTCGACTTCGAGCGTCTGCGTGATCGTCGTTGTGTTGCCAAAGCTATCGGCGGTGACAATCGTGACATCGGTCGTGTATTCGCCGGTCGCGATCTCGGAGGAGGAGAAATCGACGCTCCAGTCGCCGTTTGCATCGACAACCGTGTCGTGGGTCACGCCATCAATGGTGACCGAGACGGATGCACCCGCCTCGCCCGTGCCAGTTACGGTCACACCATCGGGATGCGCCTCAAGGTTCACGAGATCGCCAACCTCGGCTGTGCCTTCGGTCACGTCGACATTTGGCGGCGTGAGGTCGATCAGAACCTCCGGCCCGGTCAGGGTGGCGGTGTTGGTGCCATCCGTCACGGTCACGCTGGCGGTATAAGACCCGTCCGCCGGGAAATCAGCGCCCTCAAAGGTGGCGGTCCAATTTCCATCCGCATCAATAATGGTGGATACGGTGATACCGCCAATGGTCACATTGACCTCGTCACCGGGATCGCCGGTGCCGGTGACGGTGATCACCTCGATCGCATCGTCACCGCCAATGGTGACGGCAGTATCGTCCACGGTCGGCTGGGTCCAGGGATCGTCACCCGGCCCCGTATCGTCGCCCGGTCCGGTGTCGTCGCCGGGACCTGTATCGTCGCCCGGTCCGGTATCATCACCCGGTCCAGTGTCATCACCCGGTCCAGTGTCATCACCCGGTCCAGTGTCATCGCCCGGTCCGGTATCATCACCCGGTCCAGTGTCGTCGCCCGGTCCGGTATCGTCGCCCGGTCCGGTATCGTCGCCCGGCCCGGTGTCATCACCCGGTTCAGTGTCGTCACCCGGTCCGGTATCATCGCCGCCACCGCCAGGGGTGGTATCGTCACCGCCACCGGGCGTCGTGTCATCGCCGCCACCGCCAGACCCACCAGAGCCACCGCCACCGCCGCCAACGACAGCAGCGCCGACCGCAGCGGCCCCCGCCGCGCCCGCAGCGCCAAGCATCGAACCGCCGCCCAAAAGACCCGCGGCCAGCATCGACACGTCATTGTCACCGGCGGCAACCGTTTCCGCGGACACCACTTCCGGGCGCCCGTAATGGATCAGCGCATCATCCGGGCTCCATTTGCCCCATTCCGCGCTTTGGCCGTATTCGGCAAACAGGACGCCGTCACTGCCTTCGGCAAAGAAAACCTCGTGCAGGGTTCCATCGGAGCTGATGAACAGCCGAGGCTCTTCGCCCTGCCCCGAGAAATAGCCCTCCAGGACGATAATGCGCCCGTCGGCCAGCACCATGTGCAGATCATCACCAACCCGGCTGTATCCGCGCATATCAGATTGAGACAAGTTGAAGGAAACTTCAGCCCCTGACGACATAATGATCGTCGTCTGCTCGGCGCCCGCCTGTACCACATCACGCCCAGCCACGCCCGCAGGAGTGCGGACGACATAATCTATCGCATTCATAACTACACCGCTCTACCCAATGCGGCCATTCTGTGCGGCCGCTTCGTTTTGATTGTTTTCGGGATACTCGATTTCCCCGCCCCAAAAAAGTCTAAATTCCTTGAAAATGCCATTTTTCGCGGGGAATCCAGTGACATCCGCCGCAGAACTGATGTGGACAGCTTTGGATTTTCACGCGGCGCGAATTGCGTTTCGCCATTAAAACAAGGACGCGGAAGCGCATCACATCGACGCCAAGATTGCGCCTCACGGATTTCCGGATATTCGCCAAGACACCCGGCAACGCCCCCTTAAGCAGAGGGGGTTGTGGCATCTGCGCAACGTTGGCGGGACATAGCTGGCTGGCGATCCCTGAAGGACTCGAACCCTCAACCTGCTGATTAGAAGTCAGCTGCTCTATCCAGTTGAGCTAAGGGACCGCTGGACTCTATCTGCCCAATCCGCCGCTGCGGGGCAAGTCTCAAAGCGCATTCAAAAGCGCGCGCCTTACGCCCGCGCCACGCGCCTCTTCGGCGGAATGCATGCTTTTCAGCTCGGCATGATCCGCATCAAGCGCCTTGATCGCGCCAACGCCGACGATCCGCGCCCTGGTCCTGCAGGCCAGCACGGTACATCCGGTAGCGATCAATTCATGCTCAGTCAGAACGTGACAGCTTTCCTCGGGACTGCTGGCGCGCATCAACGCGTGATGGTGCCGCAAAAGTCCGGACACCTCGGGGGGTCCATCGGTCACGCGAAAAATATCGGGACCCTTCAATGTGTCCAGGGGCTGCGCCGGTCGACGGCAAAATTCTCGGCATAGCCGCGCGCGCGGATATTGGGCTTGCGGGTCTTCGGCTCGAACACCTGCGCGTCGATGCCATGATCCTTGGCATAGTCCAGAGCGGCCTCTTTGCTGTCGAATTTCAACCGCACCTGCGCCTGGGTGTCCGAGCTGGATGTCCAGCCCATGAGCGGATCCACTTCGCGCGGCGACGAGGGCGCAAATTCCAGCACCCATTGCCGGGTTTTCGCGGTGCCCGACTGCATGGCGTTACGGGCCGGTTTGTAAATGCGTGCGCGCATGATGAATCCTCCGGAATCTGACCGTGTTATCCGGGAAAACCACGCCACGCGCAAGGGCGTGACGTCGGGGGTTGAGAATTGCGGAGATGCCGCAAGCAGGGCTTGGCTACCACATACATCGCGGGGAGCGAGGGGTGGGTAATGCGACGCAACAGCAACCAAGCCCGCTGCTTGCAACAGTATTGTGACACAGATGGCATGGATTCGGAAAATGAAATTGCGCGATGGCGCATTTTTAATCGCCTCGCACAAAATACATGATGCATGGCAAATGCGCCTTTAAAAACAGGCGTATTTCCCTGTTTTATCGGCATGCTCCGTATCAAGCGGCATACTGACGCATATGACAGGTCCCGCACGCGGTCTCGATGTCATGAAAGACCTCCCGACATAACCTGTCAGGGTGTTGGGCCTCCTGCCCTTGAAACAGAGCGCGATTTCCCCAAGTGTAGACGCTCTCTGGGGAGCCATTCATGCACAACAATTCGCCCGAACACATGCCCGTCCTGCACGCCTCCGCACCGGATGTGCGCGCCCGCGAAAAACTCGAAGGCGGCAAGCGTTTCGTCATGCAGACCGAGTTCAACGCCGCCGGCGACCAGCCCACGGCAATTGCCGAGCTGACCCAGGGCATCAACGACGGTGACCGCGATCAGGTTCTTCTGGGCGCGACCGGCACGGGCAAGACCTTCACCATGGCCAAGGTGATCGAGGAAACCCAGCGCCCCGCCATCATCCTCGCCCCCAACAAGACGCTCGCGGCGCAGCTTTATGGCGAGTTCAAGGGCTTCTTCCCCGACAACGCCGTCGAGTATTTCGTCAGCTATTACGATTACTATCAGCCAGAGGCCTATGTCGCGCGTTCCGACACCTATATCGAGAAGGAATCCCAGATCAACGAACAGATCGACCGCATGCGCCACTCGGCCACGCGGGCGCTTCTGGAACGCGACGACGTGATCATCGTCGCCTCGGTCTCCTGCATCTACGGTATCGGCTCGGTCGAAACCTATGGCGCGATGACACAGGATCTGAAGTCGGGACATGAGTATGACCAGCGCCAGATTATGGCCGATCTGGTGGCCCAGCAATACCGCCGCAATGATCAGGCGTTCCAGCGCGGCTCGTTCCGGGTCCGCGGTGACGTGCTGGAGGTTTGGCCCGCCCACCTTGATGACCGGGCATGGCGGCTGAGCTTTTTCGGCGAGGAATTGGAGGCGATCACCGAGTTCGACCCGCTCACGGGGCAGAAAACCGACACGTTCGAACAGGTGCGTATCTACGCCAATTCCCACTACGTGACGCCCCGCCCGACGATGCAGCAGGCGATCATCGGCATAAAAAAGGAGTTACGCCAGCGGCTTGATCAATTGGTCGGCGAAGGCAAGCTGCTCGAAGCGCAACGGTTGGAGCAACGCACCAATTTCGATCTTGAGATGCTGGAGGCCACCGGCGTCTGCAACGGGATCGAGAACTATTCCCGTTATCTCACCGGCCGCGCCCCCGGTGAGCCGCCCCCCACCCTGTTCGAATTCATCCCCGACAATGCGATTGTCTTTGCCGATGAAAGCCATGTCTCCGTGCCGCAGATCGGCGGCATGTACCGGGGCGACTATCGCCGCAAATTCACGCTGGCCGAACATGGCTTCCGCCTGCCCTCCTGTATGGACAACCGCCCCTTGAAATTCGAGGAATGGGACGCCATGCGCCCACAATCGGTCTTTGTCTCGGCCACGCCTGCGAAATGGGAGATCGAGCAGACCGGCGGCGTCTTCACCGAACAGGTGATCCGCCCCACTGGCCTTCTGGACCCCGAGGTGGAAATCCGCCCCGTGGAGATGCAGGTGGACGACCTCTTGGACGAGGTGCGCAAGGTCACGGCGGACGGCTTCCGCACGCTCTGCACCACGCTGACCAAACGCATGGCCGAGGACCTGACCGAATATATGCACGAGCAAGGTATCAAGGTGCGCTACATGCATTCCGATATCGACACCATTGAACGGATCGAAATCCTGCGCGACTTGCGGCTCGGCGCCTTTGACGTGCTGATCGGCATCAACCTGTTGCGCGAGGGGCTGGATATTCCCGAATGCGGGCTGGTGGCTATTCTGGATGCGGATAAAGAGGGTTTCCTGCGCTCGGAAACCTCGCTGGTTCAAACCATCGGCCGCGCCGCGCGGAACGCCGAAGGCCGGGTGATCATGTATGCGGATCGGGTGACCGGTTCGATGGAGCGTGCGCTGGCCGAGACCGACCGCCGCCGCGCCAAGCAGATCGCTTATAACGAGGAACACGGCATCACGCCCGCAACGGTCAAGAAGAATGTCGAGGATATCCTCGCCGGCCTCTACAAGGGCGATGTGGATATGAACCGCGTGACGGCGGTGATTGATGCCGAACAGGCCGGGTCGAACCTTCAGGCGGTGCTGGAGGGGCTGCGCACCGATATGCGCAAGGCGGCAGAGAACCTCGAATTCGAAGAAGCCGCGCGGCTGCGCGACGAGATCAAGCGGCTGGAAGCGGTGGATCTGGCCGTCGCCGATGACCCGCTGGCGCGGCAATCGGCGGTGGAGGCGGCGTCCGATGCGGCGGTGAAATCCAAGGGGCGGTCTACGGCGGGACGGCCGGGGCAAAGGGGCGGCGTGAAGCGTCGGCGAAAATCGTCGTAGGGTGGGCAGTCCTGCCCACCTTTGGCGCAAGGATGGTGGGCAGGACTGCCCACCCTACTCCCCGAATTCCCCGTCGACCAAAGCCCCGGCCCATTCCGGATCGACCTGCCCAAGGCGAATATCGCGATGGATCGACGAATAGGGCCAATCCACCGCTCGCGCGACATATCCGTGTTTCACAGGATTGCCCCAACAATACTCCACATGGGCCCTGTAATCCGCCGCATCCCGGATACAATGCTCCCAATAGCGCCGCTGCCATATCCCGGCCTCGCGTTTGCGCCGTTTGCTTATGGAGCGATATGTAGGGTGGGCAGTTCTGCCCACCGTCCACCGAACCGCCCGGGAAAACCGGTATTTGATCTTGCGCCAACGCTCCGGAAAATCGCTGTCCCCCGGCGGCAACGTCCAGACTGCGTGCAAGTGGTCCGGCAGGATGACGATGGCGTCGCAATGCACGGGCAAAGTTCGGATTGTCGCGTGAAAGGCGCGGCGCAGCTCTTCCACGTGATCCACAAGAATTGTGGCCCCCCGCTCCGCCAGCGCCAGTGTGAAGAAATAGCTGGCGCCGGGGAGGCGTATGCGACGATAGCAGGACATGACTGCACTTTGGGCCGGTCATGGTTGATGTCAGGTTAATTCCCCGCGAAAGGTGGGCAAAACTGCCCACCCTACAGTCGCCTCAGGACCCGCCCGCCACGGTCAGCCCCAGCATCCGCCAGCCCTGCATGCCCCAGCGGTAATAGCTGATCTTCTCCACCGGATAGCCTGCCTCAATGATCCGGCGAATCGCCTCCGGGGATTGCCCGCACCACGGGCCGTTGCAGAACATCACAAGGTTCGGCACCACCTCCGCATCGCAGTCGAACCCCTCGAAATCCGGCTCGCAGCCCAGCTCATGCAGCCGGTCGGCCATTTCCGTATAGGGCATGGAGATCGAACCGGGGATCGTTCCGGTCTCCCAATCCGGGCGCACGCGGCCATCCACGACCAGTGTGTCAGGGTCCTGTAACGCCGCCAGAACCTCCAACTCACCCACCATCGTCACCCCCTCAGCCGGGGTCATCGGCTGGATGCAAAACTCAGGGCAGGGACGCGCGATCCGGGCGAAATCGCCCTCGATCACCGCGCTTGTATCCTGTTCCCGCATGATCTCGACGGGGCCCGACGGCGTGTCCACCGTGACGGACGCCATATCCTTGGTGATCTGTACATCCGCCGCCTGCACGGCCCCGCCCAGAACGACGGCCCCCAACCCCAGAACGAAACGCTTCATAACCTGTCTCCTGCAACGACGGGCGGGCAGAGGCCCGGCCCTTTGATGATTCACATACTGGTATTCACATGTGATTTCAGACAGCGCAATCACCGCGTGTGCACCCTCGGCCAAACTCGACGTATCTCCGCCCCCCTGCTACGCTTTCCCCACAGAGTCAGGAGACGCCCATGCCGGCCTATGTCATCGGACAGCTCGACATCCACGACCCCGACGCCTACCAGGCCTATCTCGACGGGTTTCTGCCCAGTTTCGAACGCCATGGCGGCGAGCTTCTGGCCACCTCCCGCGCTGCAACCGAGGTGATCGAGGGAAGCTGGTCCCTGCCCCGCACCGTGATCATGCGCTTTCCCAGTGTCGCCCATGCGAAGGCCTGGCACAGCGATCCCGACTATGTCGAGCTTGCAAAGATCCGGCATCGGACCGCACGCACCAATCTTGTGGTGGTCGATGGGATTGCCTGATCTCAACCTCGGCGCGCTGGCCTGCGCCTTGTCCGTGGTGTTCGCGGCCCCGGCCATGGGCGAGACGGGGATGGATTGCGCTGCAGCCCCGTTTTCGGAACCGAAGGATCTGAAAGAGCTGATCACGGCGCTTGAACCTGTGTTCCGGGGTTTTCCCACTCTGAACGCCGGGCTCACCAGCGATATCTCCGAAATCTGCCTGCTCCACGGGCCCAGCGAGGCACAGGGGTATTTTGAACCCGACACCCGCCGCATCGTTCTGCGCGCAGGCCAGCCCGTCGGTCTTGCCCAAGCGATCCTTGTGCATGAGCTGCGCCATGCGGCGCAATACGCCACGGGTATCTGCCCCGGCACGGATCTTGCCATGGCGGATTATGCCGAAGCCATCTTTGCGATGGAGGCTGATGCCAGCGTTGCCGGGCTGGTCGTTGCTGATTTCATGCGCAACACCGGTCATGACGAGATGTGGCAGGCGCTGGCCGGATGGCCAATGCAGGCCGACATCGCAATAGCCTATGACACCGCCCTTCGCGACACGGGCGACATCGCTCAAGCCGCTTCAACCGCCTTTGATGCCTGGTACGAAGACCCCATCCGACGGCAGACCTATTATGTTTCGGCCTGTCTCGATTACCTTGACCAGCTTGAACGGGACCATCTCCTGCCGCGCTACGAAAGCCTTGGACCGTCTTTCTACAGCTCCCTTTGTCGGCTGCCCGATGGCACCTCTTATGACTGTAACCGACCGGAAACCGGAGATTGACACGATGCCCCTGACAGCCTTTGACCACGTGAACATCCGCACCAGCAAACTTGACGAGATGGTCGCTTTTTACGGCGAAATCCTTGGCCTTCATCCCGGATGGCGGCCGAATTTCAGGGTTGGCGGCGCGTGGCTTTATCTGGGTGATCAGCCCTATATCCACCTTGTCGATATCGACTATCAGCCCGCCACCACACCCAATCTAACGCTTGAGCATTTCTCTTTTCGTGCCACGGGCATGAAGGATTTCACCAACAGCCTTGATGCCCGCGATATCCCCTATTCCGTCGATCCGGTGCCCGGCATCACCATCGTTCAGGTCAATTTCCACGATCCGGACGGCAATCACATCCATGTGGATTTCGACCTCGCGGATGAGGCATAAAATCCTTCATATTTTTGCCTAAATCCGCTGCTATCCGCAGCCAAACGTCTTTGTGCAAGGTGCCCGCCCCATGTCCGTCATTCCAATGAACCCCGACACGCTTGAGATCGACAGCAAGGCTGCTGCGGCGGCGGGCAAGGCGGCGGCGGCGGAATATCAGGGCACGATACCCTATCCCTATGGCACCTTTACCGATTTCCTGCCCGAAACGGTTCTGGACAAGGTTATTGAAGAGCTGAAACAGCTCCCCGAGGCGGAAAGCGCCTTTGACCGGCCACAGGAAAAGCTGAAAACCTCATACCTGCCCGAGCGCCTTCCGCCTTATACCCGCAACCTGTTCTACGTGCTCAATTCCCGCCCTTTCGTGCGGTTTCTTGAGGAACTGACCGGCATCAACGGGCTGATCCCCGACCCTTATTTCGCCGGCGGCGGGGTGCATGTGGTGGCCAATGGCGGGCATCTCGATATCCACGCGGATTTCAACCACAATCAGAAGCTCAATCTTGAGCGCCGGCTCAATATCCTGATCTACCTCAACAAAGGGTGGAAAGCGGAATATGGCGGCTCTTTCGAGGTCTGGAACACCGATATGACCGAAAAGGTCGCCAGCTTCGTGCCGGAATATAACCGCATGTGCTGTTTCAACACCGGCTCGGATACCTGGCATGGCAACCCCGAAACGGTGAACCACCCCGGAGGAGAGCCGCGTATGTCGATGGCGCTCTATTATTACACCGCGACCTGGGACGGCACGAAACGCTCACACACGACACTGTTCCGCCCGCGCCCCGGCACCCATGATCAGGTGGACAAAGAGGTGCGGCGGCTGGAATTGCTGCAGGATCTGGTGCCGCCGATTGTGTTCCGCCGGATTATCGGACCACTCAGACGGCTGGGGTTCTAAGGTCCCGTAGGGTGCGCATTCACTGCGCACCACCGCCCTGCACGATGTTGGCTATTTCCTTGGCCCATTCACCGACAATGGGAATGAATTCGATCTGCGCCAAGGTCCAGACCAGCAGGGACAAAAGCAGCGTCGCGCCCACCACAGTCCCAAGCCCCATCATCAGCCCGCGCGCCAGCGCGGCCCCCAACATGCTCCAGAAATTATCATGTATCCGGAAAAACCGGTGATTGTTGAGCCGCTCAACTTCCTGACGCAAAGCGCGGATTTCCTGTACGAGATCGTCTGACATGGGGGCGAGGCTAGCGCAGCCTTCGGCGAAGGGCCAGAGCCGGATCCACCAGAGCCGGATCAACCCGCTGGCAATATGGCCAAGAGACGCTAAATGTCCCTCATGCGCCTGTTTTGCCTCCTGGCCTTGCTTGCCACGCCCGCTATTGCCTGGGAGTTTTCCCCAACACCGATCTGCATTCTGCGCAATGACGGGAATGTGGCGACCGAGGTCACCTATGACGGCACGCTCTATGCCATCCACCTCACCCGCGCAGACGGCTGGCCGACTGCCCCGGTCTTTGCGATCCGGTTCGAGGGCGCGGCACCGCTGACCATCTCGACCTCGCGCCATGTGATCGACGGCACCACCCTGACCGTGACGGACCGAGGCTTTGGCAATGTGCTGAGCGGGCTGCAATTCAACCACACGGCCACAGCGCTGATCGGCGATCTGGCGGTCCCGATCGACCTGAGCGGTGCGGCGGACCCGGTCAGGGCGTTCCGCGACTGTCCCGGCACACCTTCCGTGTGACCAAATCGGCCATCGGGCAAAACATGCGACATACCGTGCCCAAATTCCTTCCAAGGAATTTGCAAATTCTGTCGACAGAATTTGTCCTGCCCGCCGCTAACCGTCCCCTGCCAGAAATTCCAGCGTCGCCTCCTGCACGCGTTCAAATACCGGATCGCTGGGCATGAAAAACGTGTTGGAGCTGTCCACTTCCAGAAACTCCGCGCCCGGTATCCCCGCCGCGAGCCGCCGGCCTTCGGCCACCGGATGTACCGCGCCCAGCCGCGCGTGGATGACCAATGTGGGCGCCTGTACCTGCGCCAGATCTGCGGTCACATCCAGAACGTCGATCAGGTTGCGCTGGATCAGCGCTTCTTCGGGCGAGCCGGAATGCGCGATCAGGCGGATCAACTCGGTGATCTCGTCTGCCGTCGCCATGGGCAGCACCATGGTGGTCCAGGCCCGCATGAAACCGTTCTCCGGATCGCCCCAGCCGCCGCTTCTGAGCAGGGCGATAAACGGGTCACTGTCGGGATCGGGAGGGGCCTGTTCCCGCTTGGCGCGGCCGCGCGCATAGCCATTATGCAGCACGAGGCGCGAAACCCGTTCGGGATGGCGCGCCGCAAGCCGGATGGCGACTGGCGCCGACTGCAGCAACCCCACGATTGGAAACCGCTCCAGCCCGGCGGCATCGGCCACCGCCAGCATATCGGCGACATGGGCATCCAGCCTGTCATCAGGGCGGATCGGATCGGACAGCCCCGCGCCGCGAATGTCATAGCGGATCATTTCGTGATGCCGGGCAAAATCCTGAAACCCGTCACGCACCAGACCACTGGCCCAGTCCTGTTCCAGATGCGACAGGTGATGCCACGCAAAGAGCACGGGCGGCCCCTTGCCCGCCCGCGACCACGCGATGCTGGTGCCGTCCGGGGCAGCCGTATAGCGGATCGTCTGGCGGATCTCGCGCGCCGGGAGCGCCTCGGGCGTTGCATCGGCTGATGGCGTGTCCACGGACGCCACCATCGTGAAACCCCGGCGCGGCACGGTGCGGATCACCGCCTGATCCTTGCCCGTATCACCGACCGCCGCGCGCGCCGCGTTGATCCGCGCCGAGACCGTGGCGTCCGACACGATCCGCCCGCCCCAGACCTCGTTGATCATCTGGTCCTTACTGACCACATCCCCGGCATGTTCGGCCAGAAGTTTCAGGATATCAAAGACCTGCGGCTCTATCGGGATATCCGCGCCATCCCGCGTCAGCACGAACCGCGCGCAATCCAGCTCCAATCCCGCAAAAGAATACTTCATCGCCGCAAATCCCCTTGGGCCTGAACACAGCCTACGCGCTGACCCCGCGTCAGGGCAAGCGGGACACGCCGCGCCGAAATAGACCCGGAGCGGTTTTCCTTTTGCCCGCGCCCGCCTAACTTGAGCTTCATGTCCCTGTCTCTTCTTATCCGTGGCGTCTGGATCGCCCTTGGGTTTCTGGCCATCGGTTTGGGCGTGCTGGGCATCGTCCTTCCGCTCCTGCCAACCACGGTGTTTTTCCTGCTGGCCGCGTTCTGTTTTGCCCGCTCGTCGCGCGCGCTGCATGACTGGCTGGTCGAACATCCGACCTTTGGCCCGCCCATCGTGAACTGGCGCGAATACCGGGCTATCTCCCGCCGGGCCAAGATCACGGCGTTGACAGCAATGGTGGTGCTGCTGGTCGGCGGGCTGGTCTTTGGGCTCAGCCCCCGTATCCTGATCATTCAGGCTGTCGTCCTGACCGGGGTTGCCATATTCATCCTGTCGCGCCCGTCCCCGCCGGGCGACTGACACTCATTCCAGCCCGCCGACCCCGTGTTTCAGAATCACCGGCACGATCAACTCTTCCTCATCCACCAGGTGCCGGTCGATCAACTGGGCAAACCCCTTCAGTTCGGTGTGGAACCGTCCCGGCTCACCGCCCCGCAAGACGCCATTCGCAGCTTCAGTAAAGCGCGCCAGCAGCCCGTCAAGCGCATGGTGATCCGCATCCAAAAGGGTAAAGCCACGCTCAAGCCGTGCCTCCATCCCCACCAGCTTGGGAAAGTAGTGCATGTCCTCGATCTGGTGATGGCCGTGCAACTGGCTGACCAGCATGGAGCCGTAGCGCTGCAACCTCTGCCCATGCTGGCGCGGGTCCATCTGTACATCCATCACCGCCTCG
The DNA here is from genome assembly GCF_028023675.1 of Primorskyibacter aestuariivivens. Lineage (GTDB taxonomy): Bacteria > Pseudomonadota > Alphaproteobacteria > Rhodobacterales > Rhodobacteraceae > Marinovum > Marinovum aestuariivivens. The sequence continues at coordinate 181,773 of NZ_JAQIOZ010000005.1, forward strand.
CAATCGCTGGCCAGAGCCTCCAGCAATTTGCGAAACATCAGATGCCGCTCCAGCCAGAAGCTGACGAGACCGTGGAAATTGTCATGCGCGGGCCAATCGGCGCGCGGGTACTCGGCCAAAAGCACGCGCAACGCGTCGGGCAGGCCGGTTCGGGTCTCAAGCGTCAGTTTTTCCATGTCGGACATCTGGCACGGATGCCAGCCGCGTCAACCGAAAGTTGCCGCGACCTCGTACATCACCGGCTCAAATGACCGACACAGCTCATTGATCTCGCGGTTGCGTTCACGCATCTCTTCGGTGCGCAGCATGGCCATGAAATCCTCGCGTCGGGCCCATTGCGAATAATTGGCGATCCGGGTCTGAGCGTCATTCACATGCAGCCCGGCGGCAATGAAACCGGGTTGTTTCGAGATGAAATTCTCATAGGCATCGGTCAGCGCATCAAGCAGGTCCTGACAGGTGCCCGGCGTCATTTCAAAGGTGGTGATGACGGTCTGATAGGAATTGTCGGGGCTGATCTTGGGCATGGGCACTCCTCCTGTGCGTCAAGCTTAGGCAGCTGCCCGCGCCCTGTCACCCCTGAACCTGTCACCCTCGAACGTGAAACGGCTTACAACGGTTTGAGGGACCAGAGGGTTTCCTCGCCCTTGGCACTTTTGGCCACAGAGCCCGTGATGGGCTGCACGTGCAGCTTTTCGGTCCAATGCGACGCCCCGTAAAGCGCCCGGACCTCATCCCCGGGGACCGAGAAAGGCGGGCCATCGGTGAGGCTCTGATCATAGTCGAGCGTGATCAGCAGTTGCGGCACCGCCCCGCATATCGCGGTCACATGGGCCGCATAGCGCGCGCGCATGTCAGGCGGCAAAGCGATCAGCGCCGCGCGGTCGTAAACGGCATCAACAGAGCCTAAAAGCTCCGACGTCAGGTGAAAGAGATCGCCCGCGAAAATCACCAGCTCGTCGGCCGAGTAGCGCCGCAGCCCGGACAGGGCGTCGATCCGGGGCCGCAAACCCAGCCGGTCAAACACTTCGGCAACCGCCGGTTCGTAAAGCTCGATCCCCACCACCGCATGTCCACGGGACAGGAGCCAGTCCAAGTCAAAGCTCTTGCCACAAAGCGGGACGAAAACCCGCCCGCCCGGCGACAGGTGCAATCGATCAAAATACCCGGTGAGCAACGGATTGGCCGCCGCCTTGTGAAAGCCGATGCGGTTCTCGCGCCAACGTTCGTCCCAGAATGCCTTGTCCATCTGCGCCTCTGCCCCGTTTTACACGTTCGGCTCGCCCTGAAGCCCCAACAGCTTGCGCATCCCCGTCCAGTAGCCGGGCAGGCGCGGCGGCTCCTGCAACTCTGGCAGCGCCTCGGCCTCCCAGCGCGGCATCTCGCGCGACACGAAGTCCCGCCCCCAGTTCAGGAACGCCTCGGCATCGTCGGGGCGCAACCGGCAGGCCGAGCCAACCAGCCCCACAAGCGTTTCCGGCGCGGAATACCATTCGTCCTGAATGCCGGTGACCCGTGCCTTGAACAGTGGTCCCACCATGCGCATCAGACGGCTTTCCGAGAACAGCAGCAGCATCTTGCCCATCTCGTCGCGCGAATAGTGGATGAGCGGCGGGAAGGTATCGAAAAACACCGCCTCGCCCCCGATAATGGCAAAGTTGCGGATCGAGGGGTGAAAGCCGATGCGCGTGTCGAACTGTTCAGCGGCGTTCCAGAAGCGCGCGATGACCTGCCCCGCCGCCTCCATCAACGCAACGGCCTCATCCACCGGCGCGCCCTGCATCTGCGGGCGCATCATGGTCTCGGGCGGCAGCGCGTCCTGTACGATCACGGGCACCTGCGCGCCGTCCATCTCCAACAGGTGAAACGCGGTCTCGGGCACCGGCACACCGGTACGGGTCAGCGCATCGACGTAATCGTGATGGCAGCGCGCCAGCCGGTCCATGACGGCCCGGTTGCCTACCGCCTGATAGACCTTGATCACCTTGTCGGAGAACGGGCCATCGGCGGGACGGAAAGGCGCGCAGAAATAACCCAGCTTGGACACGGTGGTGCCCCGCCTTGCACTGTCGGCGCGGATCACCTCCGCCAATGCATTCAGATCCGTCATCTTGCGCTCCCTTGCTGGCCCGCGCGCTATAGCGCGTCGCGCCGGGCTTGGCCAGCTTGCCCCGCGTCCCCCCAAGTCACCCCCGCGTTAACCCGGTCTTTACCAAGCTTTCCGAAACTTGAAGCCCTGCCCATTCGGGGATGCCCATGCTTCGCCTTGCCTGCCTGTTCTGTCTGCTTGCCACACTGGCCGATGCCGGACCATGGCCGCGTGAAAAGGGCCGGGTCTTTACCGCGAATTCCATTGAACTGTCCGGGTTCCGTCTTGACCGGGACCTGATGCAGACGCCTTATTTCTCAAGCACCTACATCGAATATGGCCTGTCCCGCTCCCTGACCATCGGCCTGCATGTAGGGCACGGGTCATCAGCCGAGATTGACGCCCGCGCCTTCCTGCGTGTCCCGCTCAGCCAGACCGACCCGCACCGCTTTGCCTTTGAACTCAACGCCGGAATGGCGGGCGATACCGGATATGTCGGGCTTGGCCTACAATATGGGCGCGGCTTTACCCTGTTTGAACGCAATGGCTGGATCACCGTCGAAGGGCGCGTTGACATGTTGTCCGAGGAACGTGGCATGGATTACCGGCAAGGCAAGCTGGACGTGACCCTCGGGCTGACCCATCCCAACGGGCTCAAGACCATGGCGCAGCTCTTTGCCACCGAAACGGACGGCGATATTTATGCCAGCTTTGCCCCGGGCGTCGCGGTCCCGCTATGGCGTCGAGCGACGCTTGAGGCGGGCCTATTGCTCGACATGACGCGCGGCAATGCGCCCGGCCTGAAACTCGGGCTGTGGCAGGAATTCTGAATCACCGGTTCAGCATTCCCATAACGCCACTGGCTTTCTATGCTGGGGCCATGAAGCGCCTGTTGCTTGCCGCCCTGATCTTGCTGCCGACCCTGAGCTCCGCCATGGAGTTCCGGTTGCACGGCGATCACCCCGAGGGCTGCATGGTCACCGCTACCGGCCCGATCCAGCCCGGCGACGCGGACAGGTTGCGCGCGATCCTTCCCGGGGATGCGGAATACAGCCAATATGTCACCGACACCCCGCGCCTGTGTTTCGACAGCCCCGGCGGCAGTTTTGTCGAAGGGCTGGCCATTGCACGCCATCTGCGCGACACCGGCATCGCCGCCCATGTGCCGCGCGACGCAAGCTGCCTCAGCGCCTGCGCCATTGCCTTTCTGGGCGGGTCGGCCCGGAATTTCGAAGATGCGCTGATCGACATGCGCGATCGCAGTCTGCACAGCACCGCGCGGCTGGGCTTTCACGCGCCCCAGCTTGACGTGCCGGATGCCAGCTTTAACCGCGCCGAGGTGCAGCGCGCCTTTACCATCGCGATGCGCTCCGCGGCGCTGACCTTTTCCCGGCTCGACGAACTGCGCATCACCCGGAATTTCGCGCTGGATTTCTTTGCCGTCGAAGGCAATGCATTCTACGAGATCGACACCACGACCCGACTTGCCCAGCTTGGGGCCGCGCTCGAAGGTGTGGCCGCCCTCCCCGAGCGTCTGTCCGATGACGGGCTGCGCCAGATCTGCGCCTTTGTCAGCCCCAAGGTCGATCCCGCGCGTTTCAGCGCAGCCCATAACCAGCATCAGGTTCTCAACACTGCCACTTACGATTTGCCACCGCAGCCGGGATATACGAAAGGGTCCCGCGCCTTTGTCCTGGGCTGGACGGTCGAAGGGTTCCGCCAATGGCATGTGTGCAACGTGCGCTGGACAGGCGGCGCAGAGCCCGCAGTATCGGTCGAGGTCATCGCAGAACCCTTTGTGAGCGACGACACCGGCCGCTTCGACGACCCTACCCCACCGACGCAGAGCGAAATCGCAGGTTTCGTCATTAACAACCGTGGCAGTTTCTTCCGTCCTTCGCCACTGCTGGGCCTGCCTGCGGGCACGCGCCTTCGCGACCTTCAGGGGCCGCATCACGGCGTCAGCCGCCTGCGCACCGACACTGTCACCTGCCGTCCCCTGCGCCACAGCTACCGCGTGAGCGGCGTGAAAAACTTCGCAACCCTGCGCGCCGCCCCTAATTTCGATGCGCCCGTGCTGCGCGAGGTCCGGCGCGATGCCTCGGTCTCCCCCGGTGGACAGGGGTATTTCACAGCGGCACCCCGCTGCATCTCTGCCTGCGATGTCTCGCAACGCGGCACGCTTCGCCCCGCCGACCTGCGCCGGGTCTCCGCCTGCCAATGGTCGAATGAGTTGTGGTGGCACATGAAACTGCCCGATGGCACGACCGGCTGGATGAGCGCGAAGTACCTGCGCTGAGGAAACAGAGCGCTCAGTCGAGAAGATCGCCGGGCGTCAACGCAAAAGCCTTGCCAAACCCGCCATTGAGCAGACCGGACACCGGCGAAAAAACCACGATCGAGAAATCGCCAAACCCGATATACAGCTTCGCCTTGGGCCGCTGCTCCAGATACCTTGCGGCCAGCGACGCATGTTCGGCCTCGCCGTGTCGGACAAACCGCGCCCGTGCCTTGAGGCTGAGCCGGGGATGGGTCAGCGGATCACCCTTCTCACCCGGCTCTCCGACCAGCAGCGCACCGCTGGGATTGACTTGCAAGGCCCTTGCATGGGCCGACAAGTCCGAAATCAGCGACATAGGACGACCATCCTTTGTCATCGCCAGCGCGATGCGGGACACCGAAGGCCACCCATCCTCAGGATCACGCACAGCAAGCGCCGCGAACCGGGCGTCACGCAGCAAGGCCCGCGCCAGACCGCGGGCCTTGTCATCGGGTATCTGAACCGGAGACGTCGCCATGGCATCACCATGGTGTCACGGCGCGCTCCGGACAACTCCCTTTATGTATCCATGCGCATCAGCACATTGACCTGCCCGCGCACCGCGTTTTCCCACACGAGGTCGACCTTGTCGCCATTCGGCCCCTGTTCGAGCCGGGCATAGGGCATGCCCCATTGCGCCACGTTGCTGGAATTCTCGATCTTCTGCGTCGCCACAACCGACACCACGTCGCGCGCGCGCCCACCAAATGCCAGCCAATTGGCCCCATCCACCCGCCAGGTGGACGAAACCGTATTCTCGCTGTGCGACACCAGCGCCGGGTTCTCGGTCCGGTACTCGATATTGTTGAAGGTGTTGTTGGAGAAATAGACCTTCTTCATCCGCGTCATGTCCAGATCGGCAAAGGAGGTATCGACCTTTTCCACCCGGTCGATATTGCCATCCACACAACGGAACATATTGCCCGTCACATTGAGCCCGTTGATGAAATGCCCGGTGCCATAGGGTTTGACAACGATCCACCCGAAGGATGGCAGCAGGTCACCACACAGGAACACGTTGTTGGTGATGGACAATCCGGCAAACCCGAACCCGCCTGTATAATCCGGGTTCACCTCGCGCTCATTGGTCCACTCAATGGTGCAGTTGTCGACATAGTTGCCCACCACCGTAGCGTTGCACGCCCGCAGCGCCAGCACCAGACCGGCAAGGCGCACACCGTTGACCTGCCCGTCGCCCTGAAAGAAATGGTTGCCGGAAATCACCGAATTGGACCCGCTCAGGATACAGAAGTGACGGAACTGGCTGGCGCGATTGTTGCGGATTTTGACGTCATTGGCATTGGCATTGATCGCAATCGACACCCGGTCCTGTGACGGCGTACCACCCTCGGCACTGATGAACTGACAATGATCCACCAACAGCCCCTGACAGCCGTACCCGATCGATGTGATGCCGCGATACTTGGGGCGGGTGAAATAGCAATCCCGCACCTGGAACACGACACCGGTCTTGGCCAGCATGATGCCGCTGGCCTTGTTGTTGCATTGGAACTCGATATCCGACATCGAGAACGAAGACAGTTTTTCAAACCCGCTGAAATCCAGCAGGTACTTGAACCGGGTAAAGGTAAAGACCTGCGTTCCGGTGGCCGCGCCCAGCGGTTGTGACAAAGTGATCTCGCCCGCCGCCACGTTTTTGTCCCGGACATAGACCTCTCGCCCAACACCGTTGCCCTCTACCAATGCACCGATCGGAACATTCGCGACATTCGTCACCCCGGTCAGCGTCTTGTCCGCACTCGCCGAATAGGTCGCCTGAGACGTGACGACCTCGGGGTCCCAGACGGTGCTGCCCTCGGCGTAGAACTGGCCATTGGCGATGTGGCGGCGTTGGGCGTAATTGTCCTTGTTGGCCACGGCGGCCTGCATGTCGATGGGCCCGCTGATCGAAATGCGCCGCCCGCCCATATCAAGGCTCTCGTGATCGGAATTGTTCAGCAGCGACTGGAACGCTTTCTTGAAGCCCAACTCCTCATTGCCAAAGGCGTCAATATAAGGCCCAAGGTGGAAATCCTTGGTCAGCGACAGGATGCGGTTATCGGGCATCGTCACCGTTCCCTCGAACTGCACCCGCGAATTGATCGTGACGTTCTGGCCGAGGAAATAGGTCCCTTCCGACACCAGAACGCGCCGCCCGTTCGCCGCGCTGTCCGCCGCCTCAAAGGCGGCGGAATCGTCCGTCACCCCATCGCCCACAGCGCCATAGTCGCGCACATCCACCCAGGACATCATGTCCCGATGAAACACATGGGTCACATCCTCGACGACCAGATCATCAATCCGGACAATGCCGCCATTGGCCCCTGTCAGGTCCAGACCCAGATGCGCAAAAACCGGGTCGGTGCCCCATTGCAGGTCCACGCCGCTCCGCGCGCCGGGACCAAAAATGGCTGACACCTCCACGACAGACCCATAGCTGGTCAGCGCCACCGACTGTGCCTGCTGGGTCAGCCCGCTCACAACCGCGCCATTGCCTTGCGCCGGATACCCCGCAATACGCACCGATGGAAGGTTGCCGCTGATCGCCTTGACCCGCGCCGTTACGCGCAGATAGGTCCCGGGCAACCACGGGGTTTCGCCCATGTAACGCAACTTTTGCACCGATTGAGATTTCTGCAATTCCAGACAACCGCCGAAATCCTGGTCGGCTGGCACGAAGGCCGCGTTCACCGCCCCGTCATAAGTATCGTCACCCGGCCGGCCATTCTGGCTCGACCAGACATCCAGCCCATCCGCAAATGGCGTCGGCATGAACACCACGCCATCGGTAATTGCCTTGTTCATGAAGGTCCCTTTCCACATCGCTGACCCCCACGCGCTGCATGCGGCGCAGACGGCCTGTCGTCGTCAACTCACGAGAAAGCGGGATCAGCCCGCCGACGGAAAAGAGGTATCAACAAAGGGTTAAGCGGCGCTGAGACGACCGTACGGTGCACAGGCGTAGGGTGGGCAATTCTGCCCACCGGCCCCTCACCTAGACCGACACATCCGGCTTCGGCAAAATCTGCACACCGCTGATCTGCCAGCCGTTCTCCGTCTGGCTCATACGGTAATCCAGCCAATGCGCTTGCCCCGATTGGTCAATGATCTCAACACGCTGAAACAGACCTCCCGGGAAACGGCGCAGTTCCAGAAACCGCACATCGCCGGGTCGCCAGACCATGGGATAGCCATTTTCGACCATGCGGCCAAAGTTGTCGGCCGTGCCGAATATGCCTTTGATATTGGGCGCGGCAAATGTAAATGCGGTGCTCACATCATCGGCCAGAAAGGCATCCAGCTGGCCCTGGATCACGCTCTGGATGTCCTTGTTTTCGGGCTGGACCTCCTGCGCCATCGCCGTCGCGGCAAATGCCAGGGTTATGACCAGTCCACTCAAGAAATGGCGCATGACAACCACCTTTGCAAAAAAGCTGACGGATATGAGGTAGCCCGCGGCCCCGTCCCGTCAAACAAAGGGGGCCGCCGCGTTTTGCGCGACGGCCCCCATTATCCGTTACTGACGTCCCTCGGGGGTCACCCTACAGAAAGCTCTCCCGCCAACGCCTTTTCGATCAAGGCGCAGGTTTCCGCGACGCCGTAAAGCGCCACGAAACCGCCAAAACGGGGACCTTGCGACGCACCCAAAAGCACCTCGTAAATCGCGGTGAACCAATCGCGCAGCGGCTCAAACCCGTGAACCTTGCCCACCGCAAAAACGATGCTTTGCAGGAACTCTTCGTCACCGTAATCCACTTCGGGCAGCGGATCCTCATTGCCGACCAGCGCATTCTTGCGTGCGATCAGATCAAGCGCGAATTCGGCATCCTTCAACGCCTTGCCCAGATCCTCCAGCGCCGCGCGCTCCTGATCCGTGGGCGCGCGGAACGTCTTGGTCGGTTTCACGAAATCCTGGAAATAGCGCACCGCATGTTCCGCCGCCGCGTCCATGCCGGGATGGGTCTCGGCCGTGGCATCCGGCGCGTATTTGTTGATGAACCCCCACAGCACCGCCTTGTCCTCGGCGCTGGACGCGCTGGCGAGGTTCAGGAGCATCGAGAAGGTCACAACCATATCCGATACCGGAACATCGCCATTGTGGATATGGAACACCGGGTTGTTGACCCGTCCCGCCGCGTCCTGCCCCTCATAGGCGCGCAGCTGCTGGTGGTATTCATCCACCGCACGCGGGATCACGTCGAAGAACAGCCGCTTGGCGGTTTTCGGCTTTTGATACATGAAATAGCTCAGACTCTCGGTCGAGGCATAGGTCAGCCATTCGTCGATCGAGATACCATTGCCCGACGACTTGGAAATTTTCTGCCCCTTGTCATCAAGGAACAGCTCATAGCTGAAATGGTTCGGCGGGCGTTCCCCCAGCGTCCGGCAGATCGCGTCATAGATCTTCTCGTTGGTGGCATGTTCCTTGCCATACATCTCGAAATCCACGCCCAGCGCCGCCCAGCGCGCGCCGAAATCCGGCTTCCATTGCAGTTTCACATTGCCGCCCGTAACCGGCAGCGTCCATTCGCGGCCGTCCTCGTCGTCAAAGGTGATCTCGCCCTTCACCCCATCCACATGCTTCATCGGCACATAGAGCACCCGGCCCGTTTCGGGATGCAGCGGCAGGAAGATCGAATAGCTCTGCTGACGCTCTTCGCGCAAAGATTTCAGCATGATCTTCATGAGATCATCGTATTTCTCCGCGCAGCGCAGCAGGATCTCGTCAAACTGCCCGGAGCGATAGAATTCACGCGCCGAATAAAACTCGTATTCGAACCCGAATGTATCGAGGAACCGGCGCAGCATGGCGTTGTTGTGATGGCCAAAGCTCTCATGGGTGCCAAACGGGTCAGGCACGGATGTCAGCGGCTTCTGCAGATGCTTGGCCAATTCTTCCTGGTTCGGCACATTGCCCGGCACCTTGCGCATCCCGTCCAGATCGTCCGAGAAACAGATCAGCTTGGTCGGAATATCTGAGATCACCTCAAACGCGCGGCGGATCATCGTGGTGCGCAAGACCTCGCCGAATGTCCCGATATGTGGCAGGCCCGACGGGCCATACCCCGTCTCGAACAACACATACCCCTTTTCCGGCGGTGCCTTTTCATAGCGTTTGAGCAGCCGGCGCGCTTCTTCAAAAGGCCAGGCTTTCGAGCTCATTGCGGCGTCGCGCAGATCAGACATGTGTATTCTCCGAGTTTCCGCACGCCCCATGCGCGCGAACCCGCTCTCCCTATTGCGGGCGGGGCGCGGGGTCAATATTCTGCACTGCAACAGGAGACCCCCATGAACCAAGAAATCCCCCATTCACTCAGCCCGCAGGACTGTCTTGTCGGCCTGATGATTGCCGTGTCCGCCTCGGATGAAAACCTGCGCACCGCCGAACTCGTCAAGATCGAAAGCGCGGTGAACAACCTGCCGGTTTTCGCGGATTACGACATCGACCGCATGAACGTGATCGCGCAAACCGTGTTTGACCTGTTCGAACAAGAGGATGGGCTGGACGCATTGTTCGGGCTGATCCGCGACAACCTGCCGGAACGTTTGTTCGAGACCGCCTATGCGCTGTCCTGCGATGTGGCCGTGGCGGATGGCAAACTGCGCGAGGCAGAACTGCGCCTGCTGGAAGAGATTCGCTATGAGCTGAATATCGACCGGCTTCATGCCGCCGCCATCGAACGCAGCGCCCGCGCCCGTCATATGCCCGCCTGAACCGTATTTTCGCTCAATTCGGCGAAAATCCAACGTGAAAAACCCTTTGCGGTCAGGATTCCCTTACTCTCGGGTAAGCGGAATTCTGCTAGAGTGAACGCGCAGGCTATTCTGCCTGTGCTTTCTGCCCGGAGGATTTCACATGACGCGTTATGTCTTCACCCTTCTCGCAGCACTTGTTCTGTTTTCGCTGCCCGTGATTGGATCTGCCGCACCGCTCGTGGCCAAGATCGACATTTCGTCCCAGACCATGACCGTTTACGAAAACGGCAAACCCACCTATCAGTGGGCCGTCTCCACCGCCCGCCGGGGCAAGGTGACACCGCGTGGCACCTGGACAGCCAAGTGGCTGTCACGGCACCATAAATCCAGCCGCTACAACAATGCGCCCATGCCGTTTTCGATCTTTTTCAACGGGCATTACGCCATCCACGGCACCAACCAGGTCAGCCGCCTTGGCAGTCCTGCCTCTGCCGGTTGCGTCCGCTTGCATCCTGATCACGCCGCGATCCTGTTCGCCAAGACAAAACAGGTCGGGCTGGATAACATGAAGGTCGTCATTCACAACTGACGCGTTACACGCTCAGGAATTGGCAAAAACCCGCCCCCAGCGTTGCAGCAACCTTTGCTGCAACAATTTCGAGCGGCGGTTCCACTCCCGCCCGCCTTCGGGACGTTCACGTTGCGCCCGCGTCAATGCGGATCGTCGCGGAATGTCTGCGGTGAAAATCGCAAACGCCATCTCGCGCCCATCCTCCGCGGTGCAGTAGCCCGCCAGGGACGATACAAAATTCAACGTCCCCGTCTTGGCGTCCACTTTGACCGGATGATTGGGGATTTTGCGGCGGTCTTCATCGCGTATCGGTATCTCTTTGAGCAAGCTCCGGATCGGCCCGGCCCCGCGCGCCGCCTTGAGCGCCAGCACCATATCGCGCGCCGAGATCCGGGATTTGTCGCCCAGACCCGAGTGATCGACAAACCGCGTCCCGACGTCCAGCCCATAGGACTTTTGCGCCCATTGGCTCATCTCCCGCGCTGACGCAACGATATCGCTCACCCGGCCCGTGCGTTTTCGGGTTGCCGCCATACCCACCACTTCGGCGGTAAGATTGGTGGAATATTTGAGCATCCCCCTGAGAATTTCGCTAAGCGGTTCGCTCCTGACCTGCGCGATCGCCGCCCCACCCGGCGCGGACCTGGCCACTTTCGCGGTTTTGAGCGTTATGCCATGCGACCGCGCAAAGGTCTGGAACACTTCGCCGGCATAGATTTCCGGCTTGCGCACCGGCAGCCATCGCGCCCCGCCATTGCCTAAGGCACCACGCGCCACGGTCCAGTTGTCGCGCCCGCCCGCGTCGGCATAGGTATAGACCGGGATGTCGCGGTTCTGGACCGATATGCGGGCAAAGCGCACATCGGGTCGGTATTTCTCGCTGCGCGCATCCATGCTGACCGTGTACGAACTGCCGGATTTGCGCCATTCGAAATGCACACGATTATAGTTCAGGTTCAAACCCGACACCGCCGGGTTATAGCCCACGTGATCGGGCTGTTCCGGGTCGATCCCGCGTGAGAACGGCAGGGCGCCGCCCCAGACAAGGAAATCGCCGCGCACCTCGCGCACACCAGCGCGTTTCAGCGCGGCGGCCAGATCGGCCAGCATATTCGTGTCCAACGTCGGGTCACCACCCCCAGCAAGGATCAGATCGCCCTGCAGGATACCATTGCTGATCGCGCCTTTGGCATGAAGCGAGGTGGCAAAACGGTATCCCGCGCCCAGCGCATCAAGCGCATAAAGCGCCGTCATCGCCTTGGCCACACTGGCCGGAGGCAATCCCAGAGCGGCCTTGCCCTCTTCCAGCATACGACCTTCGCTCAAGTCCATCACCGCATAGCCCACGTCACCCGAAAGCCCCGCCTTGCGGACCAGTTCATCCGCACTGGGAACAGGCTGAACAACCTTGCTCGCGCTGCCCGGTCTTGCGACGGGCCGAAGCGATACATCCGGTGGGTTGGCGAAAGCCGGGCTCGCAATTGCGCCCAGCGCCGAGCCAAGAAAAAAACGTCTCGAAAATGATTTGGTCATGGCGTGATTAAACCGCAGGTCTGGGTCCGGAACAAGCATCTCATATGCCTGAACAGGGGGAACATAACGCTGAATTGATCCTGTCTTGCATGGCTTTCTGACGGATTTACGACAGCGCTTTGCCAAGACCGGGTCAAATCCCGTTGATTCCATGGCATCTTGTCCCCACGCCTTTAAGGCCATAGGGGATCGGCATGTGGAAAGCTGCGGCCATCATGTTCATCGCCATGTCGTTCATCCCCGCCGGGGACAGCGCAGGCAAGCTGCTGTCCTCTGTGCATGGGGCGTCCCCGATCTTCATTGCCGCCTCGCGATTCCTGATCGGGGCATTGATCGTGCTGCCCTTTGTCCTGCGCGACGGGTGGCGCATCTATTCCGACTGGCGTCTCTGGTTGCGTGGCCTGATGCTGACCGGCGGGATCGTGTCGATTCAGGTTGCCTTGAAGACGGCACCACTGGCCGATGTCTTTGCCGCGTTTTTCATCGGCCCGGCCATTTCGACTGTCTTGGCAATCTTACTGCTGCGTGAACCGCTGGACCTGCGCCGCACGGTTCTGCTGGGACTTGGCTTTGGCGGCGTTCTCCTGGTGGTTCGCCCGGGGTTTGAGGCCGCGCCGGGGCTGGAATACGCGGTACTGGCCGGAACATTCTATGGCGCCTACCTGACCGCGTCCCGCTGGCTGGGTGGTGTGGTCGCGCCCCGAGTGCTGTTGTTTTCACAACTCGCGCTAAGCGCGGTGGTCACGGTACCGTTCGCCCTGCCCCATATCCCTGAAATGACGGCTGAGATCGCGTGGCTCACACTGGCCTCGGCCATCTGCTCGATGCTGGGCAACGGTCTTTTGATCCTCGCCTATCGCATCGAACTGGCCAGCCGGTTGGCCCCGCTGGTCTATTTCCAGCTTGTCGCGGCAACGGTGCTGGGCTGGATGATCTTTGGGGACCTGCCCGACATGCTGACCTGGGCCGGGCTGGCCATGATCCTGGGCAGCGGCATCGCCTCAGCGCTCCTCCGCCCCGGAAGACCAACCGCCCTGCGCGCGGATCGCGCTTGAACTGTCGTCGCGCATCGCCACGTTGACAAAGCACCAGGCGGGTGCCTCCGCACCGGCCAGTTCATGCGACCGCTTGCCCTTGATCCGCGCCGCGCGGTACATGCGCGCGGCCCTCGAATTGCGCGCGCGAATGCGATCGCCGGGACGGGCCAGCACGCCGACCGGCACGGTCTCCATGATCCAGCGCCAATCCTGCCACTGCGGAAATTGCACCAGATTGTCTGCCCCCATGAGCCAGACGAACCGCGCCTGCGGATAGGTTTTCATCAGCGCCCTGATGGTCTGTGCGGTATACCGCGTGCCTGCGCGTGCCTCGAAATCGCTGATCTCCACCCGTGGATGATCCATGATCGCCCGCGCCGCCGCGATCCGCTCGGCCATCGGCGCGGGGCCGTTTTCCTTGAGAGGATTGCCGGGGCTGACCAGCCACCAAACCCGGTCCAGCCCAAAGCGTTTGAGCGCCTCGCGGGTGATATGCACATGGCCCTCATGCGGCGGATCAAACGAGCCGCCCAGCAGGCCGATCACCTGTCCCCGATACGCCATGCCTGCTCCCATCACCAAGCCCCTGCCAAACCCAAGGCATATCAGGGCTTTGGCCGGGACTTGTCAATCGGGGCGGCCCGTCTCAGGGCAGCACTGCGATGACCGGCTTGTGATCGGATTGTGGCACCGACACGTCATAGCGCTCCGGCACTCTGGGCACTGCCGCCCCTGCGCTGTCGAATACGTAGTCGCCGGGCCGACACCAGGGCTCCAGCCCGCTGCAGTTCCACGGGATCACGGTCGAACAGCAGCTCGTCGGCGCATCGCGCACCCCGGCCTCCGTCCCGATCCCCGCATCGCCAAAGGGCCGCCAGGTCACCGGCCCGGTCCCGGTCCGGCGATAGGAGGCCTCGTTGAAATCCCCGGTCAAGATGATCCGTGAGCGGCTGACAAAGGCGGAGACTTCGGCATAGTCCGGCGCATCCAGCACCCGCAGCGCATCGTCAATCGCCTGTTCCAGCCGGGTCAGGCTACAGCCACCGTGACAATTATGGATATTCACAAAGGTATAGGCCCCGCCCTCCTGATCGGTGAACAGGTTCACCATGATCGGCCGCCCGCGCCCGATATCGCCATTGATCGACCTGAAGCGATGGGTAAACCGCTCGGGATCGTAAAAGATCACCATCTCCTCATGCCCCGAAGGCGGCCGGGTAATGGCCTGCATCCGGCCAATCGTCTCTGGCGCGAGAAACCGGAAGTCTTGCCAGTTGCTGGCTTCCTGCATGCCGATGAAATCGTAGCGCTCCGCATAGCCGTCAATCGCGCGGCCCATCGCCTGCGAACAACTGGTCACCGAACGCGCCGCGCCGCCGTCATTCACCGTCGTATCGCGGCACTGCCCACCCAGCCCCGCGCGTCCCGGTGACATGCATTGCCAGCACACATTATAGCTCATCACGGTCAGCGGCTCCTGGGCGATGACACCGCCGCCGGTGAAGGCCAGAAAAATGGCGGATAGTATGGTTATGATGCGCATGGCGTTGCTTCCCGATCTGCGCCGCAGAACGCGCGACCCCACCCAGCCTGACAGACATGCCTGCCCCCGACTGTGAGCCAGCGCATAGGTATTGGTGCAATTCCCGGTTGACGCCCAGCCGCGCCACCCGTTCAATGCGCACAAGGGACGGGCCGCCGTTCAAGCATCGCGGGCGACCGCATATACCCTGGGGCTTCCCCTCGGTCAGATAAGAACAGCACCATTCGGCGCACGACCGTCACTGGGCCTTGCCCAGGCACGGTCGCGCAGAGCAGAGTTCGGTTGAAAGGCGACCCGCCCCCCAATGACGGCAGAGCAGTTTTTCCACCGCCTCGCCGATCCGCTCTCCCGACAGCCCTGGCGCCCCGATGCGCTCGCCGCCCGGCTCCGCGCTCTCCTGCCCACCGAACTGGCCGGCCTGGCCCACCCCATCGCGCTGCAACTCTGCAACCGGCTCAAGGCCCCGGTCGGGCCTCCCGCTGCGCGCATCGCTGCGGCACTCCGGGAGATCCCGGAATGCGAATTGCCGCTGAAATACGCGCTGAAACACGGCGTGCTGCCCGCGCCGGACTGCGACTCGGCGGAGTTCCTGCCTGCCCATGCCTTCGCCACCGCGGCCCTGCCGCCCCTGACCAGCTCCGATGATCTCGCCTTCTGGCTGGGCCTCACCCCTGATCAACTCACCCGCTTCGCCGATCAGCTAGGGCTCTCCAACCGGACGGACAACGCCTTCGCCCCACATTACCTCTTTCACACCCGCCCCAAGCGCGACGGCACGCTGCGGCTGATCGAAGAGCCCAAACCGCTGCTCAAACGCCTGCAGCGCCGCCTGCTGCATGGGCTTCTCGACGCGGTCCCGCCCAGCCCCCACGCCTATGGGTTCACGCCCGGGCGCAGTTGCGCCGAAGCCGCCAGCCGCCATTGCGGCGAGGCGCTGGTGGTGAGCTTCGACCTGCGCAGCTTCTTCCCGTCCATCACCGCGCCCCGCGTCTTCGGCCTGTTCCGCACGTTGGGCTACCCGGCGGATGTCGCACGTCTCCTGACCGGTCTCTGCACCCTGCGTACCCCGTCACATATCCGCCAAAAGCTCGGCCGCAACGCCGACCCGCGCTACGCCAACCGCCATCTGCCCCAAGGCGCGCCAAGCTCGCCCGCGCTGGCCAATCTCTGCGCCTTCGGGCTCGACCGCCGCCTCGCGGGGCTGGCTCGCCGTCTCGACGCCACTTACTCCCGCTACGCCGACGACCTGACATTTTCCGGCGATGCCGATATCGGCCCGCCGCTCCTGCGCGCCGTGCCGCAGATCGTCCGGGAAGAGAGGTTCGCGCTCGCCCCAGCCAAAACCCGCCTCAGCCGGGCCTACCAGCAGCAGCGCGTCACGGGCATCGTGGTCAACCGTCACCTGAACCTTCCCCGTCGCGATTTCGACCGGCTCAAGGCCGAGATCCACCAATTGCCCCGGGACGCCAGCACCGACACGCTCCATCGCCTCATGGGCCGCATCGCCTGGGTCGAGACGCTGAATCCGGCCAAAGCCGCCCGCCTGCGCGCGCAGCTCGACAAACGCCTCTCCCGGCCCTGATCCCGATTGCTCCCGCCCGCCGCCTCGGCTATCACACGCTCTGACCCGATTTTCCAAGCACCCAGAGGACAGACATGGCCGCTTACCAGTACGTTTACCACATGCAGGGCGTCTCCAAGACCTATCCCGGCGGCAAGAAATGTTTCGAGAACATTCACCTGTCCTTCCTGCCCGGGGTGAAAATCGGTGTGGTCGGTGTCAACGGTGCCGGTAAATCCACCCTGATGAAGATCATGGCCGGGCTCGACACCGATTTCACCGGTGAAGCCTGGGCTGCCGAGGGCGCCAAGGTTGGATATCTCCCGCAGGAGCCGGAACTGGACCCATCACTCGACGTGCGTGGCAACGTGATGCTCGGTGTCGCTGGGAAAAAAGCCATTCTCGACAAGTACAACGAGTTGGCGATGAACTATTCCGATGAAACCGCCGACGAAATGGCTGCGCTTCAGGACCAGATTGACAGCGAAAACCTCTGGGATCTGGATTC
Source organism: Primorskyibacter aestuariivivens (assembly GCF_028023675.1). Classification (GTDB taxonomy): domain Bacteria; phylum Pseudomonadota; class Alphaproteobacteria; order Rhodobacterales; family Rhodobacteraceae; genus Marinovum; species Marinovum aestuariivivens. The sequence goes on from NZ_JAQIOZ010000005.1 coordinate 198,632, forward strand.
ACAGATCGACGTCGCCATGGAGGCGCTGCGCTGCCCCCCCGATGATGCCAACGTCACCTCGCTCTCGGGCGGTGAAAAGCGCCGCGTGGCGCTGTGCAAGCTGCTGCTTGAAGCGCCCGACATGCTGCTCCTCGACGAGCCGACCAACCATCTGGACGCCGAGACCATCGCCTGGCTGCAACAGCACCTGATCGACTACAAGGGCACGATTCTGATCGTCACCCACGATCGTTACTTCCTCGATGACATCACCGGCTGGATCCTTGAGTTGGACCGTGGCCGCGGCATCCCATACGAGGGCAACTATTCGGCCTGGCTGGAGCAGAAGGCCAAGCGCCTGCAGCAGGAAGCCCGCGAAGACAAGGCCAAGCAAAAGACGCTGGAGCGCGAATTGGAATGGATGCGGCAGGGCCAGAAAGCCCGCCAGGCCAAGTCCAAGGCGCGGATTCAGGCGTATGAGGAAATGGCCAACCAGTCCGAGCGCGAGAAAATCGCCCGCGCGCAGATCGTCATCCCCAATGGCCCACGCCTGGGTGGCAAGGTGATCGAGGTCGAGGGCCTGAAAAAGGCCATGGGCGACAAGCTCCTGATCGAAGACCTGACGTTCAGCCTCCCCCCCGGCGGCATCGTCGGCGTGATCGGCCCGAACGGCGCCGGTAAATCGACGCTGTTCAAAATGCTCACCGGTCAGGAACAGCCCGATGCGGGCTCGGTGACCTATGGCGACACCGTCGATCTGTCATACGTGGACCAGTCCCGCGATGACCTGAAACCGGACGACACGGTCTGGGAGGCGATCACCGGCGGGGCCGAGATCATCCAATTGGGCGACGCGCAGGTCAATTCCCGCGCCTATTGCTCCTCCTTCAACTTCAAGGGCGGCGATCAACAGAAGAAAGTCGGCCTGCTCTCCGGCGGTGAACGCAACCGGGTCCACATGGCGCGGCTGTTGAAAGAGGGCGGCAATGTGCTGCTTCTCGACGAACCGACCAACGATCTGGACGTGGAAACCCTGCGCGCCTTGGAAGACGCGCTGGTCGATTTCGCCGGTTGCGCCGTGGTCATCTCGCACGACCGTTTCTTCCTTGACCGGATCTGTACCCATATCCTCGCCTTCGAGGGTGAGGCGCATGTGGAATGGTTCCAGGGCAATTTCGAGGATTACGAGGAAGACAAGAAACGTCGCCTCGGGGCCGATGCGCTGGAGCCGAAGCGGTTGAAGCATAAGAAGTTCAGCCGGTGATGCCGTCGGGCGCGCATGTATTGCGCACCCGAAAACCTGATGCAAGCCGAGGCCCCCCATGCGCCAAGCCCTTCCCCTTCTCCTCACCCTGCTGGTCGCGGCCCTCGCCTATGCCACCAACGCCCCCGCCCAGTTCGGCGCGCATCCGCAATGGGCGCTGACCAATCTGCTGATCGGCGGCGCGCTGGGGATCGCCACAGCCTTTGCCGCCGGGTTCCTGCCGGGGCCAGCGTTTTTCCGCATCCTCGGTTTTACTGTCCTGTCCGGGTTCTTCATCTGGGCGGCGCAGGTCGGGGGCAGAGAATTCGCCGCCTCTTATGGCGATGATGCCCAAGCAGGCCAGCTTTGGTACCTGGGCTGGATCGCAGCACCGGCGGCATTGGCGGCGCTGCTCTACACGGCAACGGCGTGGCTCGTGAGCCAAAGGTAAGGATTTCCCCCGTCCGGAATCCCGGACTACCGTGAACCGCTCGCCTGCGCCAGATTAAAGGGCAGGAGGACAATCCGATGACCAAGCAAACCGACAAAACCCCGCCGACCCAGCCGCGCCCCGGACCGACACCGCCCAAGACATGGCGTTTCACCGATTGGGCCGCGCTTTGACCCTGTCATCCCGGGCGTCTCGCAAGACGCCCGTATTCCATTGTAGAAATGTGCTACACTCCCCACACGTCCCGTCATTTCCAGGGACAGATTCAGGAGGAGTTTTTCATGTCACATATTCGTATTTCCGCCAGCGCGGCGGTCTTTGCTCTGTTGGCCAGCCCGGTCTTTTCCGAAACGGTCAGCGCCAATGGCACTGGTTATGGCACCACGACAGCCACGCCGATGCCCGTCTCGGACTCACTCGTGATCGTGCATGCCACGTCCATGTATGAGCGTTTTGAGACCGAAAACCCTGACAATCCTTTTGCCGCCGCCTCCGGTCCCTGTTTCGGGGCGGTCCTGATCGACAAGGGGGCCGTATCTGGCGAGGGCCTGTGCCACTATACCGATGGCGATGGCGATGTGGCCGTGGTCAAGTGGATGGCCACGGGCATGTCTGCCGACGGGCGCACGCTGGGCGACTGGATGGTGCAGGGCGGCACCGGGAAATGGGCCTCTATCAGCGGGGGCGGCAATTTCGACGCGGGTGGCGAAGGCGCGGACTACACCAACATGGTCACTGGTGACCTGACGATGAACTGATACCAGCGGGCGGCGCGAAACAAGCGCGCCGCTCACCCGATCACAGCCACCGCATACATGCCCAACCCGAACACCGTATGCGCCACAAGACCCATCGCCCGGCCCTTCCACGGGTTCGGCGTCTGCGACAAAGCCCATCCCAGCCCCATCCCCGGCTGCAACAAGAACCAGCCAGCAGCGATCGTCACCAGCGCAAATAACCATACAGGCAGGAATGTCGGCGCGGCCAACCAGGCGCTGCCCGCCAGAAACGCCCAGATGACCCCATAGAGTACGCCGACCCCGTAATGTACGGCCCAGCCGATCCCGACCTCACCCGCCACGGGCGCGACCGCTGCGATATCGTTGTGGAACACCCGTCCGCGCGGCACCTGCGCCGACCAGCGCCCGACATTGCCCCAATTGGGCCGGGGCTGGCCAAAGCCACGCGCCAGCAACTCGGCCCAGATATCCATCGCCATAGTACCGCCAAGCCCCATCAACACGCCCGCCCAGATCAATTCGCCCATGCCCTGTTCCCTTCTGACTTGGGCCAAGCCTGACCGGTCTGTGGCCTCGCGGCAAGAGGTGGCGCATCACTGGCAGGCGAATGGCGTGTCCGTCCGGTTGCGAATCGCTGCGTTGTCCAGCTTGACAACCGGCAGGTCTACGCCGGTCCAATCCTTGTAAAGTCCCGCGATACGTTGTGCGACCTGAGGATCGCCGGGGGCATTGGGCGCGCGTTCACAGCCCGACAGATAGTAGATGCCGATGAGGAATCCGTTCTGAGCGATATCATCCGCAGTATAGCTGTCCCAGTTCCACAGCACGAATTCGTTGACCGGCCAGATCGTCTTGCTCAGATCCACACGTTTGCGCACATCCACCCAGGTGTTGAATTGCGACTTGGCCAGAGAACAGGTCAGCGACCCGGCCACGGACCCACGGGTCTCGATCAACGTTTCGAAATAACTCTCGTAGTCTTCGGACGTCTCGCTCAGCGGGCATTGCGCTTCAGCTTGCCCTTGATTGGCAAATCCCCGCACCGAGATGCCGCAGCCCTGATCCTTGCGAAACCCGGTATCGCCATCCATCGGGTACATGCAGCCAAGGTTCTCTATGCCATTCACCGTCTGGTTCATGTAGCCGTTGCTGAAGATCAGGCCGTAGCGTTTGTCATAGTCGCTCTCTTTCGCGCAGACGACCTCGTCATCGACACCCGGCTGCGCCCCCTGAATCACCGTATCCGCCCGCACAAAGGTCCAGGACGACGCATCGCTCAGTGTCTGTTTGTTCGGCACATGATTCGACCCGCACCAGGGCAGGAACGTGCCTTCGCTCAGATACGCACCACAGGTCTTGTCGAGATAGGACCTGCAGGACTGGCTTTGCGGATTGGTACAGGCGGTTTGCATCTTGGCCGTCAGCGCGTCCAATGCGCCAAAGTCAAGGTATCCGGCCGCTCCCGGATTGGCACCCGGACCGTGAATCGTGTGCACGAGGATGCCCGAATCTTCGGGAATGTTGTCGTTGGATTGCAGGGCTTTCACCGTGATGAAACGCGTGTTCAACATATCCGCCGCGGCGGAGCAGGATGGCGCAATGCTTTCGGCCAGGCCCGCGGCGGGTGTGAAAGCCCAGGCAAGGGACAGCATGATCCCGGAGCAAATTCGCGACAATCGGAAGGAATGGGTAACAAAACGCATGAAGAGCACCTTTCGGACGGGACATGAACACGTAACAGTTGCGCCGGGATCGTGGCACATCCTTCTGTCTCCGGACTAGGACACAGGTCACAGATCGCTTGCTATTGCGCCGCGCCTCTGTCATACGCGGCACTGCTAACGATCTTCTATTCGACCTTCTGTTTTCCCTTACCGGCACACAGTCTTCGATCCAGACGTGACTTCGCCGGGCCGTCGCATTGTGTGGACGGCAATGAAAACTAAGGAATACTCACATGGCCACTGGCACAGTGAAATGGTTCAACACCACCAAAGGCTTCGGCTTCATCGCACCCGATGGCGGCTCCAAGGACGTTTTCGTCCACATCTCCGCCGTTGAGCGTTCGGGCCTGACCGGTCTGGCCGACAACCAGAAAGTGACCTTCGACATCGAAGCAGGCCGCGACGGTCGCGAAAGCGCGACCAACCTGGCGCTGGCATAAGCCCGCTTTCGGCTTCTGTCGAACAAGATTGATTGGCGCGCCCCTGCGGCGCGCCTTTTGCGTTTAACGGGATGGGCGTTCCGTCCCTTATACCCCGAGCCAACCGACGATCTGTTCGGTGCGCATTGCGCCGGACTGACGGGCCGCTTCCCGCCCCCGGTCAAAGCGGATCATCGTGGGAATGCCGCGAATGCCATAGGCTGAACCGGATTGCGGGTGTTCCTCGGTATTCAGCTTGACCAGCCGCGCGCGCCCCGCCACCTGCCCTGCAGCCTTGGCGAATTCGGGCGCCATCATCCGACATGGCCCACACCAAGGGGCCCAGAAATCCACCACCAGGGGCAGATCGTCATTGCGCGCGGCCTTCTGCAGCGTCGCAAGGTCAACCTCGGCCACCTTGCCGGTCACCAGACCCGCCCCGCAGGTGCCGCATTTCGGCCCCGAGGCCAGTTTCTCCGCAGGCACGCGGTTGAGTTGCCCGCAGTCCAGACAGGTCAGTTTCTTGCCGCTCATCAGCGCTCTCCGTTACATATTCCTTTTCGCATATGTAGGCATCCGTCAGGAATATGCACCACCCTTGCCCCATTCACGCCACATTAACCTTCAATTGTGACCTTGTGAGACGAGAACGGGGAGACCGGTCATGGCAATGGCGGCACTTATCGGCGGGAGCTTTTTGGGAACCCTTGGCGGGGTTTTTGGCTGGCTGCTCTTTGGTCTTTCGGGATCGCAGGCGTTTCTGCTGTATCTGGGCCTCGGGCTGTTTCTCCCGCTGATCGTCATGACGCTGGCGGCCATTCTCTCGGGGCGTGACGCAACCCGCACATCGCAGATTTCGGAAAATCACGCGCACACCGCCTGACACTCCAATCGTTGCAGAGAGTCTACAGGCCCGCAGAGGTCACGAATTCCTGACTCCTTCGAGGCGCGCTTATATCTTAACATCATACCGCTGCTCACGAGAAGGATTCTGCCAATGTTCACGCGCCGTTCATTCCTCGGCACTGCTGCCGCCGGTCTGGCGATGCCCGCCCTGGCCAACGCCCAGTTCCAGCTGGACCCGAAGTTCACCCCCCAATACGTCCGCGTCCGCGCCGACCTCGCTCCCGGACAGATCGTCGTGCTGCAAAAGGCGCGGTTCCTGTATTTCATCGAGGAACAGGGCAAGGCCCTGCGCTATGGCATTTCCGTTGGCAAGGCCGGGCTGGAGTTTTCCGGCACCGCGGTCATCCAGGTCAAAAAGGAATGGCCCACATGGCGCCCCACCGACGAGATGATCGAGCGTGATCCGCATCTCTACGGTAAATTCAAGGATAACGACTATGTCCAGCCGGGCGGCCCGGGCAATCCGCTGGGGGCACGCGCGCTCTACCTGTTCCAGAACGGGCGCGACACCTATGCGCGGATCCACGGCACCAATGCGCTGCGCTCCATCGGGCGAGCCGCGTCCAATGGCTGTTTCCGCATGGCAAATGAGCATGTGACCGACCTGTATAACCGCATCCCGATCGGGACCACCGTCACGGTAATCTGATCCTGTGTCCCGGGGTCTTGGCCCCGGGCAAGCGCCTGCCGAGGCTTGCATGTCCCGACCTCTCTGCTACGGGATGCGTTATGACGCCCGCCATCCAATACTTTGACCTGATCGTGATTGGCGCGGGCCCTGCCGGGTCCGCCGCCGCCCGCACAGCGGCAGCCCAAGGGCTGCGCACGGCTCTGGTCGACAAAGCGCGCTTTCCCCGCGACAAGCTCTGCGGCGGCGGCTTTACCGGACGCGCGGCGCGCTATTTCCGCGAGATTTTCGAACGCGACCTCCCCCCGGAATTCGACAGCAAGACGGCTGTCGCGCTTTACGGGTTCGGGGAAAAACTGGGCGTGATCGCGGATATCCCGCCGGTCTATCTGACCATGCGTTTCACTCTGGATGATCTCCTGTTTCGCCTGGCAACCGAGGCCGGGGCGCAAGACTTTACAGGCCAGCGCATTGTCCACATGGCCCCCGAGACCGGGCGCGTGGTCCTGAACGATACGGAACTGCGCGCGCCTGTAGTCATCGGCGCAGACGGGATCAACAGCCCGACAGCGCGCGCGCTGTTCGGACGGCCCTTTGACCCCGAAGAAGTAGGCTTTGCGCTGGAATGCGAGGCACCGCCGGTGGACCCGGACGCCATTCTTCGCATCGACATGGGTGCGGCGGAATGGGGCTATGGCTGGTCCTTTCCGAAAGCCGAAAGCCACACGGTCGGCGTGGGCGGGGTGCATAGCCGCAACCCCGATCTCAAAGCCATCATGCGCGCCTACATGACCGAGTTCGACATTGCTCCCGACATGCGGATCAAAGGCCAATACCTGCCCTTTGGCCGCGCCCGCAAACGCCCCGGAAGGGCCAATGTGCTGCTGGCCGGAGATGCGGCCTGGCTCGTGGACCCGGTGACGGGCGAAGGCATCGCCTATGCCATGAAATCCGGGCAACAGGCGGCCCTTGCCGCGCGCGACGCGCTGGCCCGGCATGAACCGGGGGCGGCGTTGATGCTCTATCGCCACCGGCTGCGCCCGATCACGCAGGCCATGCGCCATGCCAATCTGGTGCGACTGCTGATCTATTGGGGGCCGCTGCAACGCGGCTTCGTGCGCGCGGCCAGAGGATCGGGCCACCTGCGCCACGACTACATGCGCCTGTTGGGTGGAGAGATCGAATACAGCGACCTGATGCGTCGCCTGTTCCGTCGCCTGCCCGGTTATCTGCTCCGGGCGAGCGGGCTGAAACAGACCGTCCAAAGCGATACTTGACCTTTGGGAAACGGGCCGGGACACTCGGATCACTGATATTTCAAAAGAAAGGTTTTGCCATGACTGTGACCCGTCGTTTGTTTCTTGGCGCGGGCCTTGCCAGTCTCGCCGCTTGTGGCAGCACCGCGGGCCTTATGGGGGGCGGGCCGGTTCGGCTTGCTCCTGGAACCCGCCTGATCATGGTGCGCCATGCGGACCGGGACGGCTCTGATCTGAGCGCCTTGGGCATCGCCCGCGCCACGGCATTGCCTGAGGCTCTGGAGGGCATCCCGCTCGACACAATCTACAGCCCCGGCATCCAGCGCAATCTCGACACCGCAGCCCCCTTGGCCACAGCCCGGGGGATGGAGATCACGCGCATCCCGCAAGAGCGCCCCGCCCCGATCATCGCCCGCCGAAGCCGCGGCAAGTCCGTGATCTGGGTCGGCAACAAGGGCAATCTGCAAAGCATCTGGGACGATCTGGACCTGCCCGGCGTGCCACCGCTGGAATATGGGGATCTGTTCATCATCACCGCAGATGCCAACGGCGCACTGAGCGTGGACCGCCGTTCCTGGGGGCCGTAACAGGCGTTTTGCATCCGGCGCAAATCCCACGCGCCGGGTGCGGATTTTTCTTGAAATACCCCATACCCCTACGCATATCTTTGGGTGCGAAGTTATCTATCGACCACTGCTCCTACCCACGGCTCAGTCTCTCGATCTGCACTGACTAAGCCGGCCTGCCACAATCCCGTGGGCAGGACATAAAAGGAGTAGACGCATGGCCACTGGCACCGTCAAATGGTTCAACACCACCAAAGGCTACGGCTTTATCGCGCCCGATGGCGGCAGCAAGGACATCTTTGTCCATATTTCCGCCGTCGAGCGTTCGGGCCTCACCGGCCTGGCCGACAATCAGAAAGTGACCTTCGACATTAAACCGGGCCGCGACGGCCGCGAAGCCGCCGAGAATATCGCGCTGGCGTGATATTGGTGTACGATCGAAGACCAAGAGCCCCGTCTGGTTCAGGCGGGGCTTTTTGATAACGGTGTCCGGTTCGACCGCCTTGTCTTCGTCGTTCAGTGACAGGGTGTAAGCGACGGCAATTAACGCCGCGACATCACCAGAGAGAAATACACGTACAATAGCGAATTTGAGCATTGAGGCTCATGTACTCGACAGCGACGGGATTTGTCTTGTTCTGATCGAATTACAGCCCGGGCGTTCGAGATCATACGGAAGCTCAAGCAACCTGCGAGGGCCCTTGCGTCACTCCACCCGGCCGATCAACTCCACCACATAGGGGCCCAGCGCATCAACGATCCGGGCAACACCTTCGCCATTGGGATGTATGCCGTCATCCTGCATGAACTCCCCGGCTGCCGCGATATCCTCCCCCTCGGTCATGATCCCTTCGAAAAAGCTTGGCGCGTGTAGCGCACCATAGCTTTCGGCCAGCTCGGGGTAAATCGCGTCAAATTCCGCCTTGTAGTCCGGGCCATAGTTGCCCGGTGCCTGCATGCCCACCAAGAGCACCTCGATCCCCTGCGCCTCGGCCACTTTCATGATCCCGTCGAGATTGGCGCGCGCCACCTCGGGCGCAATACCGCGCAGCACGTCATTGCCGCCCAGCGCCACGATCATGGCGTCGATCTCGGGCGTGAGGCTCCATTCCACGCGCGACAGCCCTCCGGCGGTCGTGTCGCCGGACACGCCACCATTGACCACACGCACCTCGTGCCCGCGCTCTTCCAGCCATTCCCGCAGCTGCGGGACAAAGCCTTCATGGTCCATCAGCCCGTAGCCTTGGGTCAGACTGTCGCCCAGCGCCAGAATATCGACTTGCTCTGCCTGTGCGGCACCTGTCAGGGTGAAAACCAACGCCAGCGCCTTGCCGAAATGCCCTGCACGCCCATATGTGAAAAACTGCAACATTGCCCGAAAGGCTCCTTATGGCTGATCCTGTCCTCTCTCTCAAAGATGTGCATCTTGCGCTGGATGGCAATGCCGGACGGGTCGAGATCCTGCACGGGATCACGCTGGACGTGGCCAAGGGGCAGTCGATTGGCCTGATCGGGCCGTCCGGATCGGGCAAATCGTCTCTGTTGATGCTGATGGGCGGGCTGGAGCGCGCCACCGGCGGCACCATCACCGCGCTGGGCCAGGACCTGAGCGCCATGGACGAAGATGCGCTGGCCCGGTTCAGACGCGATCACATGGGCGTGGTGTTCCAAAGCTTTCACCTGATCCCGACGATGACCGCGCTTGAAAATGTCGCGACGCCGCTGGAGCTTGCCGGTCATCGCGATGCGTTCGAGCGCGCCGAGGCCGAACTGGAAGCCGTGGGCCTTGGCCATCGCACGGGGCATTACCCGTCGCAGATGTCAGGCGGCGAGCAACAGCGCGTCGCGCTGGCCCGCGCCTCGGCTCCGCGCCCGGCGATCCTTTTGGCGGATGAGCCCACTGGCAATCTGGACGAAACCAATGGCAGTGCGATCATGGACCTGCTTTTCGGGTTGCGCGACCGGCACGGGGCGACGTTGGTTCTGGTCACCCACTCCAATGCGCTCGCCGCGCGCTGCGATCAGGTGATCCGCCTGCGCGATGGCCGCATCGACGCCCCCGCCCGCGCCGCCGCTGAATAACCCGTAGCGTGGGCAATCCTGCTCACCGCCCCTCCCCGATCCGAAGGAACGCCCATGGCCCTGAAAACAGCCGCCCGTTTCGCCCGTCGCGAATTGCGCGGGGGCCTGCGCGGGTTCCGCATTTTTCTCGCCTGTCTTGCGCTTGGCGTCTCCGCCATCGCCGGGGTTGGATCGGTGCGCACCGCCATCCAGGCTGGACTGGAGGCCGAGGGCGCGCGGCTCTTGGGCGGCGATGCAGAGCTACGATTTACTTATCGTTTCGCCGAAGCTGACGAGCGCGCATGGCTGGAAGAGCGCGCGCTCGAAGTATCCGAGATCACCGATTTCCGCTCCATGGCGGTGGTGGACCGGGACGGAACCACGGAACGTGGCCTCACCCAGATCAAATCGGTAGACAATGCCTATCCGCTTCTGGGCGAGGTTCAGATCGAACCGGCCATGCCGCTGGATGAAGCGCTGGCAGGCAATGGCGCGCTCATGGCCCCGGTACTGGCCGACCGGCTGGGGCTAAGCCCGGGCGACACGTTCCGGCTTGGCTCCAAGGACTTCACGCTCAGCGCTGTCCTGACCCATGAACCCGACGATGCCGGCGGTGGCTTTTCTCTTGGGCCGCGCACATTGGTCCGGACCAAGGCGCTTGACGGCTCGGGCCTGTTGCAGCCCGGTACGCTGTTTGAAACCCATTACCGTATCACCCTGCCGCCCGGCACCGATCTGGACGCGCTGGAGGGCGAGGCCGAGAGGCGTTTTACCGATGTGGGCGGGCGCTGGCGTGACGCACGCAATGGTGCGCCCGGCGTGGCGCGTTTCGTGGACCGGCTGGGCAATTTCCTGATCCTCGTGGGGCTTTCAGGTCTTGCCGTGGGCGGCGTTGGCGTCTCAGCGGCCGTGCGGGCCTATCTGGCCTCCAAAACCTCCGTCATCGCCACACTGCGCACATTGGGCGCGGCGCGGCGGGTGATCTTCCTGACCTATTTCCTGCAGATCGGCGTGCTCAGCGTGATCGGCATCACATTGGGTCTGATCCTTGGCGCGGTGGTGCCGCTGCTGGCGGCGCCGCTGATCTCGGCAAGCCTGCCGGTACCGGCGGTCTTTGCCATCCACCCCATCCCCCTGCTTGAGGCCGCGATCTACGGCGCGCTGACGGCGCTGATCTTCACGCTCTGGCCGCTGGCCCGCACCGAAGACATCCGCCCCGCAACCCTGTTCCGCGATGCGCTGGGGGCGGGCCGCCTTTTGCCGCGCTGGCCCTACCTCCTCGCGACACTGGCACTGACGGCCATCCTGCTGGCCACGGCGGCGCTGTTTTCCGGATCGACCTGGCTGACGCTCTGGACCGCTGGCGGGATCGTGACGGCGCTGGCAGCACTGGCTGTCTCGGCCTTGCTCATTCGCTTCATTGCCAAACGCGGCCAACGCGCCGCGCGCCACCGCCCGGCCCTGCGATGGGCGCTTTCAGCCATCTCCGGCCCGGGCGAAGGCGCGGCCTCGGTTGTGCTCTCGCTGGGACTTGGCCTGTCGGTGCTGGCCGCTGTAGGCCAGATCGACGGCAACCTGCGCTCCGCGATCCAGACCGAACTGCCTGATGTGGCACCATCCTATTTCTTCGTCGATATCCAGAAAGACCAGATGCCGGGCTTCATGGAGCGGCTGGACAATGACCCGGCGGTCAGCCGCGTGGACAGCGCGCCGATGCTGCGCGGTGTGATCACCCGAATCAACGGCACCCCCGCCCGCGAGGTGGCAGGCGATCACTGGGTTATTCGCGGCGACCGTGGCATCACCTATGCCGCCGAGATGCCGGACAACACCACAATCACCGCCGGCGAATGGTGGCCCGAGGACTATTCCGGCCCGCCGCTGATCAGCTTTGCGCAGGAAGAGGCGGATGAGATCGGGCTGACGCTCGGCGATGAGATCACCGTGAACATCCTTGGCCGCGATATCACCGCCACCATTTCTTCCCTGCGCGAAGTGGATTTCTCCAGCGCGGGCATCGGCTTTGTCATGACCATGAACGCCGCCGCGCTGCAGGCGGCGCCGCATACCTTCATCTCCACCGTCTATGCCGAAGAAGAGGCCGAAGCCGTGATCCTGCGCGATCTGGCCGCGAAATTCCCCAACATTACCGCCATTCGCGTGCGCGATGCGGTGGACCGGGTGGCCGAGCTTCTTGGCGGGATCGCAAGCGCCACCTCCTGGGGGGCTGCGGCCACGTTGCTCACGGGGTTCCTCGTGCTGATCGGCGCGGCTGCGGCGGGTGTGGGCGCACGCACTTACGAGGCCGCGCTGCTGAAAACACTGGGGGCCGGACGCGCGCGCATCCTGCAAAGCTTTGCCTTGCGCTCCGGGCTTCTGGGGGCGGCCGCCGGACTGGTGGCTCTTGGATTTGGCATCGCAGGAGGCTGGGGGGTGATGACCTTCATCATGGAGGCCGAGTTCGCCGTGCAATGGGCGTCCGCCCTGACCATCGTGACAGGCGGGGTATTGGCCACGCTTTTCGCCGGGCTGGGCTTTGCATGGGGTCCGCTGGCGGCGCGTCCGGCACGGGTCCTGCGCGCGCGCGAGTAACCCCCGGACGGGGAAGCCTGCGCCAATCCTTCCCTTGAACCGCCCTGCCCCGGCTGGCACATCCCTGCCAAGACATTTGGAATCGGAGCCATCTTATGACCGACAATTTGCCCATGCCCATTTCCGCGCCGTTGACACGCGCGCAGAAGACCTCACTCATCAACCTCGTCCGCCGCGCCGCCCGCTCTGAGATCCTGCCCCGCTTCCGCACGCTTGATCCGACGGATATCTCGGAAAAGACCAGCGCGCTGGACCTTGTCACCGATGCCGATGAAATGGCCGAGGCGATGATCACGCGCGGGCTGCAGATGGCCTTTCCCTCTGCTGTAATCGTCGGAGAGGAAGCCGCTTCGCGGCATCCGGATATCCTCGACAAGCTGGCCGAGGCCGAAATGGGCTTTCTCATCGACCCGGTCGATGGAACGTGGAATTTCGCCAACGGGCTGTCGGTCTTTGGCACCATGGTTGCCGTCACCCGGTTCGGCAAACCGGTCTATGGGCTGATCTATGATCCGCTCAATGATGACTATGTCACCGCCGACGAGGCCACGCCGTCCTTCTGGCAAGGCCCGCGCGGACGTCGCCGCAGCCTCGTGACCCGCGAAACCCGGCCCCTGGACCAGATGATCGGCTATATCCACCTCAAGCTGATGGATGCCGAGACCCAGCCCAAGGTCGCCGCCCTCTACCCCGAGATCGGCCAACCCACGGCGCTGCGCTGTTCGGCACATGAATACCGACTGTTGGCACAGGGTCATTGCGATTTCGTGCTATCGCCGAAAATGACGCCCTGGGATCACGCGGCGGGCACGCTGCTCTGCCAACAGGCAGGCGGGCACGTGGCGTTTCTCGATGGGCGCGAATATTCGACGAGTATTCGTGACGGCTATCTGCTCTCGGCCGCCAATGAAGAAACGTGGAACACGGTGGCCACAAAACTCGGTTTCCTGACCGAGACCGAGGCGGACCCCGAGGCGGACACGAAAGAAGACTGATCCCTCAGTCGCGGATTTCGTCCGGGCGCACGCCCCACAGCGCGGATTTGCGCGCCCAGCCCTTGTAGCCGCCCGAGGTCAGACGGCACCATTCCAGATCACAATCTCCAAGCCGGGCAATCACGCCGCTTTCCAGCTTGGCGGTGACCTGCGTGCCCTCCTTGGGGCGGACATGCAGCTCAAGCAATTCCGCCTCGACGATGACCGTACGCGCGCCCGACAACAGCGAATAATGCACCCAGCCCCCGGCCCCTTCGCGGTCCCGGACGCGGCGCCAATGGCCGTATTCCGCCGTGATTTCCAACGGCATGTCGCGGCGTTTGAATACCCAGTCGATGCGATGGCTAAGCGACGGCCCGCGCCGCACATTGCCTTCGCTGGCCTTCATCGACACGAAGCGCGGCAGCGGCAGATTGGTCACCGGACCGCGCGTTTCCGAGGCCTGCGCACTGCCTGCTGAAAGAAGGGCGGAAACCGCCAACGCCGCCATCGCCTGCCTGCGAGACATCATCGCTGTCACCTTTGGTTGCCTGTCTGCTTTTCTTTTTGCCGCGAAGTTCTTGTGCCTCTGCGTGCTGTCATGCACTGTGCCAGCATCTGCCTGTCTGTGAAAGAAGGAGCCGGTGATTATGCCATCAAAACGTCTGAGTGTTGTTGTGACGCGACGCTTGCCCGAGGTGGTCGAAACCCGGATGAAAGAGCTGTTCGACGTGCGCCTGCGCGACGATGACACGCCGATGACACGCGACGAGCTGGCCGCGGCGATGCAGGACAATGATGTTCTGGTTCCCACGGTCACGGACGCAATTGACGCGGGCCTGATCAGCCAGGCGGGCGAGCGGCTCAAGCTGATTGCCAATTACGGGGCCGGGGTCGACCATATCGACGTGGCAACCGCGCGGCAGCGCGGCGTTCTTGTCTCCAACACGCCCGGCGTGGTGACCGATGACACTGCCGATATGACCATGGCACTGATCCTCGCCGTGACGCGGCGCATTCCCGAAGGGCTTGCCAGAATGCAGGCCGGGGACTGGGACGGCTGGGCGCCCACAGCACTTCTCGGCGGGCGCGTCGCCGGACGGCGCCTTGGCATTCTGGGCATGGGTCGCATCGGTCAGGCGGTGGCACGGCGCGCGACCGCATTTGGCATGCAGGTGCATTACCACAACCGACGGCGGCTCCGTGCCGAAACCGAAGAGGCGCTGGAAGCGACCTACTGGGAAAGCCTCGATCAGATGGTGGCACGGATGGACGTGATCAGCGTGAACTGCCCGCACACACCCTCTACCTTCCATCTGATGAACGCGCGGCGGCTGAAGCTTTTGAAACCCAGCGCGGTGATCGTGAACACCTCCCGCGGCGAGGTGATCGACGAAAACGCGCTCACCCGGATGCTGCGCGCGGGCGAGATTGCCGGGGCGGGGCTGGATGTCTATGAACACGGCACCGATATCAACCCGCGCCTGCGCGAGTTGAAAAACGTGGTGCTTCTGCCGCATATGGGATCGGCCACGGTGGAAGGCCGGATTGAGATGGGCGAGAAAGTACTGCTCAATATCAAGACATTTGAAGACGGGCACAGGCCACCGGACCAGGTCGTGCCGTCGATGCTGTAAGCGATGGGGGCGTGACCCGTGCAGTGGTTGAAACGCAGCCTTGTCTTGCTGGTTTCGCTCTGGCTGTTCGCGTGTTCCGCGCCCCAAACGACGGCACCGCGCCCTGACAAGGTCAACGACCTAGCATGGGCGATCCAGAGCCTTGGTCGCAACATCTCTCCGCAAGAGGCCGCGCGCGCCGCACAGGTGGCCTATTCCGAAAGCGCCCGTCTGGCCGTGCTCTACGAGATCGAAGATCACCCGCTGGTCCATAACACCAAGGTCAATCTCGGGATCAAGCCGCGTGGACTGTGCTATCACTGGGCCGATGATCTGGAGAAGCGGTTGAAACAGGAAGGGTTCGAAACGCTGTCCCTGCACCGCGCGGTGGCCAATTTCGACCGGATCCGCCTTGAGCACAGCACGGTGATCATCAGCGCCCGGGGGGACGGCATGTATGAGGGCATCGTGCTGGACCCGTGGCGCAAGGGGGGTGATCTGACCTGGGTGCCCACGCTTGAGGACCCGCGCTATGACTGGATCCCGCGTGAGGAGGTGTTCCGCATCCGGAGGGAGAGGCGCGCGCGGGAGAGCAGGTGATGAGACACAATTTCTTAGGGGAATTGGCGCAAGGGCGCGTCAGTCGGCCTTGCCTTTCAACTTAGCCATGGGTTCGGATATTCTGGCTGCTCGCGCAACACATCGGTTGGCCCAAATTGCGGAGAACGTCAGAAATCACGCCACACGGCCAGCACGCACAACTTCACACTAACTCTTGCTCGGTTTTCTATTTAGGACGTTTCGACAGTAACTCACGCGAGAACGTCGCCAATAGGAAAAAGATCAGCCCTGTGGTGGAGACGTCAACCCAGCTTCCGTTGCTCCAAGCTTGCATAGTCTAGTTGCAATCCATTTGCCCGCGCGAAACGACCTTCAATCGGCATTCTTTGGAAAGACCAAAAGCAAAGCAATTGAGTGCGCCCTGCTCCGCATCAAAATGTTCGTGCCAGCCGTCAAAGTTCACCTGATAGACGTCCCCATCGGCGACAATGGAGACGTCAAAGCTTTCGGGATTTTGGCACGTGACGGAAATGCTATCCTCGTGCACATCGACGGTGAAACCCGTGTACTGTTCTAGTTTTTCAAGGATGTTGTCACGCCAGTTCGCCAATTCAGATCCTCGGTGTTTTGCGGGTTTACTGCCAGGCTAAAGCCACCTTTAGCCTGGAGATATGTCCGGTAACTCACCCCAGCTCTTTATAGCTGATCTCGCGCTTGTCGGCCCCAGGACCTACCTTTTCGCGGCGGATGGCCAGACGGTTGAGCGCCTGAATATACGCTTTGGCAGAGGCCACCACCGTATCGGTATCGGCTGACTGCCCTGTGGCGATCATGCCGTCCTCTTCCAGACGCACGCTGACCGTGGCCTGCGCATCGGTGCCTTCGGTCACGGCGTGGACCTGATAAAGTTGCAGCCGCGCGGCGTTGGGGTGCAACTCGCGCACCGCCTTGAACGTGGCATCCACCGGGCCGTCGCCATGGCAGGTGGCGCTGTGGTCCCTGCCGTCGACTTCCATTTCCAGCGTCGCCTCGGCCGGGCCACCGGTGCCGCAGACCACCTTGAGATTGATCAGCTGCAGCTTTTCCCCGCCATCGGTCGTGGCAGTGACCAGCGCGAGGATGTCATCGTCAAACACCTCTTTCTTGCGGTCGGCCAGTTCCTTGAACCGCACGAAAATATCCTTGAGCTGGTTGTCGCCCACCTCGACGCCCAATTCGCCCAGCTTGGCGCGCAGCGCTGCGCGGCCCGAATGCTTGCCAAGCGGCAGCGAGGTTCCGGCAATGCCCACATCCTCAGGCCGCATAATCTCGAAGGTTTCGGCATTTTTCAGCATCCCGTCCTGATGGATGCCGCTTTCATGGGCGAATGCGTTCTTGCCCACGATGGCCTTGTTGAACTGCACCGGAAAGCCCGACACGGTCGAGACGCGACGCGAGATATGCATGATCTTCTTGGTGTCGATATTGGTGTAGAACGGCATGACATCGCCACGCACCTTGAGCGCCATGACGACCTCTTCCAGCGCGGTGTTGCCCGCGCGTTCGCCCAACCCGTTGATCGTGCATTCGATCTGGCGCGCGCCGCCCAGAACGGCGGCCAGCGAATTGGCCGTCGCCATGCCAAGGTCATTGTGGCAATGAGTGGCAAACACAACCTCATCGGCCCCCGGAACGGTTGCGATCAACCGGCGGATCAGATCGGCGGATTCATTCGGTTCGGTATAACCGACGGTGTCGGGGATGTTGATCGTGCTGGCACCCGCCTTGATCGCGATCTCGATCACCCGGCAGAGATAATCCCACTCGGTGCGCGTGGCGTCCATCGGTGACCATTGCACATTGTCACACAGGTTGCGCGCATGGGTGACCGTTTCATGGATACGGTCGGCCATTTCGTCCTGTGTCAGGTTGGGAATGGCGCGGTGCAGCGGCGAGGTGCCGATGAAGGTGTGGATGCGCGGCCGTTCCGAGTTGCGCACCGCTTCCCAGCAGCGGTCGATATCGGGCAGTTGCGCGCGGGCCAGCCCACAGATCACCGATTGCTTGGAGCGCTCGGCAATCTCGGACACAGCACGGAAATCCCCCTCGGAGGCGATGGGGAAACCGGCCTCGATAATGTCGACGCCCATGTCGTCCAGAAGCTCGGCAATCTCCAGCTTCTCGTTATGGGTCATGGTCGCGCCGGGGCTTTGTTCGCCATCGCGCAATGTGGTGTCGAAAATGACGACTCGGTCCTTGTCGACAGGCGCGGTCGGTTTGGTCTGTTCAGTCATGTCGGGTCTCTTTCAATTTCTCCTGAATGTCCGGGCGCGAACAATCCTCCTCTGAGCGGTCGCGCCGAACGGCACGCTCAGAGGCGGCTTAGGAGAAGCAGGCCAAGCGCAAGCACCGCGCCGGTGGCGCGTGTAGCGGATGCGATATGGCCCAAGGTCATCATGCGCCTGACTATACGCGTGAAATTCTGAATGAAAAGTAGGGATGCCGGGGTTTTTTGACATTGATCTCCGGTTGAAGCGATCGCGGACACCGCTAGGTCCCGGGTGAACAACACGGAGAGACCATGCAACGCGCGCTTATCATTGGGTCATCGGGCGGGATCGGATCGGCTGTGGCCGCCGCTTTGACGGAGCGTGGATTTGAGGTCGTCGGGCTGTCGCGCTCGGGCGGCGGGCTGGACGTGACCGAAGAGACCAGCGTCGCACATCATCTGGGCGCGCTTGAAGGGGCGTTTGACCTGATCCTGGTCGCGACCGGTGCGCTGGAGGTCCGGGGCGCGCAGCCGGAAAAGACCATCCGCGATCTGACCCCCGCCGCCATGGCCGATCAGTTTGCGCTGAACACGATTGGTCCGGCCATGGTTCTGAAACATGCCTGGCCTCTGATTCCGCGTGACCGGCGCGCGGTCGTGGCAGTGCTGTCTGCACGGGTGGGCTCCATCGGCGATAACCGTTTGGGCGGTTGGTATTCCTACAGAACGGCCAAGGCGGCGGTGAACCAGATCGTGCACAGCGCAGCGATAGAACTTGGCCGCACCCACAAGCAGGCGATCTGCGTGGCACTGCATCCGGGAACGGTGCGGACGCCCTTCACGGAAAAATACCTTGGGCGGCACCCTTCGGTCCCGGCGCGGGAGGCGGCACAGAACCTGCTGAGCGTGATCAGCGATCTGACATCTGCCGATTCTGGCGGGTTCTTTGACTGGGCAGGCAAGGAGATCGACTGGTGAGCCGCCTGATCCTTGTGCTGGGGGATCAGCTTTCGCCGGATATCGCCGCCCTGAAAGCAGCCGAGAAATCCCGCGATACCGTGGTCATGGCCGAGGTCGCAGAGGAAGCCAGCTATGTCGGCCACCACCCCAAGAAGATCGCGATGATCTTTGCCGCGATGCGCAAATTCGCCAGAGAACTGCGCAATGACGGCTGGGATGTGCGCTATACGCAGCTGGACGATACGGCAAACGCCGGTTCGATCCCTGGCGAATTGCTGCGCCGCGCGGAGGAGACCGGCGCGGATGAGGTGGTCGCCACCGAGCCGGGCGAATGGCGGTTGATCGAGGCACTGAACGATGCGCCACTGAAGATACGGCAGATCGAGGATGACCGGTTTCTCGCCAGCCATGAGGACTTCAGCCGCTGGGCCAGCGGGCGCAAGACGCTTCGGATGGAGTATTTCTACCGTGAGATGCGGCGCAAGACCGGGCTTTTGATGGACGAGGATCAGCCCGAGGGCGGCAAATGGAATTTCGACCACGAGAACCGCAAACCCGCCCCTGATGACGTGGAGTTCGGCGGACCGATTCAGTTTACGCCCGACGCGGCGGTCGAAGAGGTTCTCGATTTGGTTGAGGCGCGGTTTGATAGCAATTTCGGGGCGTTACGCCCCTTTTCTTTCGCAACCGACCGAACACAGGCGCGCCGTGCATTGAGCCACTTCATCACCGGCGCGCTGCCGAAATTCGGCGACTATCAAGACGCGATGCTCAACGACAATCGCTTTCTCTATCACGCGCTGATCTCGCCCTATCTCAATATCGGGCTACTGGAGCCGCTGGAGGTCTGTCATGCCGCCGAGGATGCCTATCGCGCGGGCGATGCGCCGCTGAACGCGGTCGAAGGCTTCATCCGCCAGATCATCGGCTGGCGCGAATATGTGCGCGGGATCTATTTCCGTGAAGGGCCCGACTATGCCCGCCGCAACGCGCTGAACCATCAACGCAAACTGCCATGGCTCTATTGGGGCGGCGAAACGCGGATGAACTGCATCGCCAAAGCCGTTGAACAGACACGGGAAGAGGCCTATGCGCACCACATTCAACGCCTCATGGTCACCGGCAATTTCGCGCTACTGGCGGGGGTGAACCCCACCGAATTGCACGAATGGTATCTCAGCGTCTATGCCGATGCATTCGAATGGGTCGAGGCACCCAATACGGTGGGCATGAGCCAGTTCGCTGACGGTGGGATCATCGCGTCCAAGCCCTATGTGTCTTCCGGTGCATATCTCAACCGAATGTCCGATTACTGCAAGAATTGCCACTATCAGGTGGGGACAAAAACCGGTGACGGGGCCTGTCCGTTCAACCTGCTTTACTGGCATTTCCTCGACCGGCACCGCGATCGGTTCGAAGGCAATCCCCGAATGGGCAACATGTACCGCACGTGGGACCGGATGGATGAGGACAAGCGCGAAACTGTCTTGCAGGAGGCCGAGGCGTTTCTGACCCGTTTGAGCGATGGGAAAATCGTCTAGAAAAAGGGCGAGATCTCGCGAGCAACGGCTGTGCAGCCCGGGGTCTAGGGCTCCAGAAGTGCAAACACCTCATCTGCAAGCGCGCGCACTTCGTCCTTGGCTGACTTGGTGCTTTTCGCTTCCAACACGCCCAAACCATTACCCAGGGCTTCTGCATAGATCACCCGGTTGGCCAGTGAGGCCTGCAGTTTCGCTGTCTCCAGTTCAGCCACCGATTTCGACACCTGTTCGCCCACGCGGGTGCCTGCCCGGGTGCGGTTCATGACCAGGTAAGTCGGCTTGTCCGCGCGGTCGGCCAGATCCAAAAGATCATGCGTGGCCCAGACATCTGCCTGACTGACAGATACGGGCACCAGCACCAGATCGGAGTCGCGCAAGACCCAGCGCACATCGCTGTCCGCCTTGGGCGGGGTATCGATCAGAATAATATCAGCTTTGTCACTGAAGCCCCGGATGGCGCGCGAAATCCCATATGCCGTGGCCGTTGCGAACTGAAGCCTGTCGTTCACGCCCAAAGCTTCCTCGCGAACATCCAGCCATTTCCCAAGACTGCCCTGGGGGTCGGTGTCCAGCAGCGCGACACTTTTTCCGGCCTGCAGAAACGCAATCGCAAGGTTGGAGACAAGCGTTGTCTTGCCCGCGCCACCTTTTTGCTGTGCCACACAGATGATTTGACTGCTCATTTGGCAGGCCTCCCGGAATACGCGCGTAGCGCAGCATGCTAACGGGGGGATGTAAAGGCGGCATTTCGCGAAAGGGTCGCGTTGCGATGGGGCTCTGCGCAAAATACGTGCAGATTGGCTGAGCGCAGCACCTCGCACTGTACCGCGCCATACCCCTCCCCCCGCTTGAGGGTGAAGGACTTGATTTCATGAGTATTAAGCCGCTGACGCGATTCCGCCCCTGCTATTCGGCAGGGGCTTCTTCGGTTGGCTCTTCGGCATTTGGATCAACCACCGATGTCGGTTCAACCAGCGCGCCGTTTTTCCAGTTCCCAGTGGCCTGCTGACCCTCTGAATAACGCATGGTGCCTTCGCCCTGCCGTTTACCCGCAACGAACGTGCCTTCATACACATCGCCATTGGCATAGGTCGCCACGCCCTGTCCGCTGATCTCGCCGTTTTTCCAGTCGCCGATATATTTGAATCCGTCAGGCATGGAGATCTCGCCCTGCCCATCGCGCTGGCCGTTGCGGAATTCACCGATATAAACCGTGCCGTCGGGATAGGTCGCTGTGCCTTTACCCTGCCGCTGGCCGTTGACCCACTCGCCCTCATAGCGATAGCCATCGGTATAGGTCATTATGCCGAAACCGTGGTTGCGGGCGTTCTTGAACCCGCCCTCATAGACCAGCCCGTTGGGATAGGTGGCGCGGCCTTCGCCTTCGATCACCCCATCGACCCAATCGCCCTCATAGGTCGCGCCATCGGGATAGGTGATATTACCCTTGCCATGGGCCAGATCATCGCGGAACTCGCCCACATAGATCGAGCCATCGGGATAGGTCACTGTGCCCACGCCCTCGATCTTGCCATTGACCCAGTCGCCCTCATAGCGATAGCCGTCCTCGCCGTTGAACACGCCCGTGCCATTGCGCTGGTCGTCGCGGAATTCACCCTCATAAATGTCGCCATTGGCATAAGTCACGCGGCCCTGCCCTTCGCGGCGGCCAGCGACAAGATCGCCCTCATAGACATCGCCATTGGGCTGAGTCAGCGTGCCCTGCCCGTTGATCTGGCCCTCGCTCCAGTTGCCCTCATAGACAAGCCCATCGGTCATCACGAGCTTGCCGGTGCCGTGGCGCAACCCGTCGGCCACCCGGCCCTCATAGACCGAGCCGTCGGGATAGGTGATCGTGGCGCTGCCATCCTTGACGCCATTGACCCAGTCGCCGTCATAGACATAGCCGCCGGGGCTGGTCATCACGCCGCGCCCGTGGTGCAGCGCATTACGGAACGCGCCTTCATAGCGCACGCCATTGGCGTAAATCGCCACGCCCTGTCCGGTGATCTGGCCGTCTTCCCACGACCCCTCATAGGTGCCGCCATCGGTAAAGGTGATCTTGCCAAGTCCGTGCGGCTTGCCCTTGGCGAACTCGCCCTCGTAGATCGAGCCATTGGGAAAGCGTGCCACGCCGTCACCCTTGATCTCGCCTTCGACCCATTCGCCCTGATATTCGTACCCGTTGGGAAGCCGGTAGGTCCCCTCGCCATGCTGGAGCCCGTTTTCGAACGTGCCCTCATAGACGCCGCCATCATCATATTGCTTGGTCAGGACTTCGCTATCCTGTGCCAGAACCGGTGCGGCCAGCGCCATTGCGAGCGCGGGACCAAGGATGCGCATTGTGTGCTTCATTCTGCTGATCGTGCCCCCGGGGTTCTCGTTTGCAGCGAAGGTAATGGAGCATAAGGTCACAGACAATGCCTTTTGATGACAAGCCCATGATCTGACGGGACATGTCATCTTGACGGAGCATAATGAGCGCCGCTTTGCCGCTCTGCCCTTCCCCCTGCCGCATGATCTGCTAAGTCAGGGCGAAAGGCAAAAAGGGCACGGACATGGCCGAGACATTCCGCATCACGCTGGCGCAGCTCAACCCCACGGTCGGTGACATCACCGGCAATGCAGCTTTGGCGCGCAAGGCATGGGAGGCCGGGCGCGACGCGGGTACAGACCTTGTTGCGCTGCCCGAGATGTTCATCACCGGCTACAACACCCAGGACCTTGTGATGAAACCGGCCTTTCACACCGCAGCCATCGAGGCGGTACAGCAGCTTGCCAGGGATTGCGCGGACGGCCCGGCGCTGGCCATCGGCAGCCCCTGGGTCGAGGGGACGGAGCTTTACAACGCCTACCTGATCCTCAAGGGCGGCAAAATCTCGGCCACTCAGATCAAGCATCACCTGCCCAATGAAACCGTGTTTGATGAAGTGCGCATCTTTGATGCCGGACCGCTGGGCGGACCTTATTCGGTGGGCAATACCCGGGTCGGCAGCCCGATCTGCGAAGATGCCTGGTACGAGGACGTGGCCGAGACCCATGCCGAGACCGGGGCGGAATTCCTGCTGGTGCCCAATGGTTCACCCTATTACCGGGGCAAGTTCGATGTGCGGCTGACCCATATGGTGTCGCGGGTGGTCGAGACGGGCCTGCCGCTGATTTACCTGAACCTCGTGGGCGGTCAGGATGATCAGGTTTTTGACGGTGGCACATTCGGCCTGAACGAACATGGCAAGCTGGCGTTCCAGATGCCGGTTTTCGAGGAAGAGATCGCCCACATCACGCTGGAAAATGACGGCGCGGGCTGGGGCATCCAGCCCGGTGAGATTGCCCATCACCCGGATGAATGGGAGCAGGATTACAATTGCATGGTGCTGTCATTGCGCGACTACATGGCCAAGACCGGGTTCAAGAAGGTGCTGCTGGGCCTGTCCGGCGGGATCGATTCCGCGCTTGTGGCGACCATCGCGGTGGATGCGCTGGGCGCGGAGAACGTGCGCTGCGTGATGCTACCGTCTGAATACACCTCGCAAGGGTCCCTGGACGATGCCGAGGCTTTGGCGAAGAACCTTGGTTGCCGCTACGATTTCGCACCCATCGCCGAGGGGCGCGCGGCGATCACCAACACGCTGGCCCCGCTTTTTGAGGGGACCGAACCGGGCCTGACCGAGGAAAACATCCAGTCACGCCTGCGCGGGCTCTTGCTGATGGCGCTGTCGAACAAGTTTGGCGAGATGCTGCTGACCACCGGCAACAAATCCGAGGTGGCCGTGGGCTATGCCACGATCTATGGCGACATGGCGGGCGGCTACAACCCGATCAAGGACCTCTACAAGACGCGCGTGTTTGAGCAATGCCGCTGGCGCAATGCCAATCACCGCGACTGGATGAAAGGGCCGGGCGGCGCGGTGATCCCGGTGGAAATCATCGACAAGCCGCCCAGCGCCGAACTGCGCGAGGATCAGAAAGACAGCGATTCACTGCCCGATTATCCGGAACTGGACGCGATCCTTGATATTCTCGTCGATCAGGACGGTTCGATTGCCGATTGCGTGGCGGCGGGCTTTGACCGCGAGACTGCAAAACGTGTTGAGCACCTGCTCTATATCAGTGAATACAAACGCTTTCAGTCCGCCCCGGGCACGCGCCTGACCAAACGCGCCTTCTGGCTCGACCGGCGCTATCCCATCGTGAACTGCTGGCGCGATCCGACTTGATAAGCCCCACTCGTGCGGGCATGCCCCGGTCTGCCGCGACCGTCACATCCACCACTGGTCGATGGTGGCGATATCTTCGTCGGACCAACCAAAGTGATGCGCCAGCTCATGCACATAGACATGCGCGACCAGATCGGCCAACGCCACATCCCCCCGGTCGCGCCATTCCGCCAGGATCGGCTCGCGAAACAGCCAGATCGTGTCCGGCCCCAACGGCTGATCGAACACGGATTTTTCGATCAGCGGGATGCCCTCGTACAGCCCGGTCAAGTCCAGCGGGTCGTCAATTCCCATCGCCCGCAGCATATCGCGCGGCGGCCAGTCTTCGATCCGCAGCGCCACATGCGACGCAGCCGCGCGATAAGGCGGCGGTAGCGCTGCAATTGCGTCATGTGCCAGCCGGTCGAATGTGGCTGTTAACGTGGCTTGATCTTCCATCCCCTGAATATGGGGACATATGGCGCCGGGAACAGGGGCTTTTTCTGTCGCAAATGACGCCCGGGGTCGGATTTCAACAAGCTCCCGGCGGCCAGCGCGGGCATGGGACAGGTCTCCGATCACCTCTCGGAACACCTGGGGCCATTGCCGTGCTGACATCTCATACCCTTCTTGACGCGTTCAGCCCGGATGAATGCGCGCGGCTTATTGCCATCGCCGGTCAGAGCAAAGCCTCGGATGCGGGACTGGTCGGGCAGCGCCGCGACCATAACCTGCGGCGCGCTGATCTGGTCTGGCTCGACGAGACGCCGGAAAACGATTGGGTCATGGACCGGATCATCGCGCTGGTGCGAGAGGCCAACCGTGCGTTCGGCTTTGACCTCACCGAATTCGCCGAAAGCCCGCAGATCGCCCGCTACGGGGCCGAGGTGCAGGGGCATTTCGACTGGCATGCCGATATCGGCGATGGCCCGGTCGCGCAGCGGCGCAAACTGACCATGGTTGTGCAATTGTCGGATGAACACAGCTATGAGGGCGGCACGCTGGAACTCATGCCCTCGGCTGCCATCCGCAGCGCCCCGCGCACCCTCGGCTCGGCCACGCTGTTTCCTGGGTTCATCCTGCACCGCGTCACCCCGGTCACGCGCGGCGAACGTCATTCGCTGACCACCTGGGCGCATGGCCCGGCCTTTCGCTGATCTGCAATCCGGGCTTGGTCCGTTACGGGGGCTGGCGTTAAACTGCGCGTATGGCCACCAATAAAACCCAGCCGACCCAAACCCGCCCCGAGGATTTCATTGCCTCGGTTGCGCATCCCGTGCGCCGCGCTGACGCCGAAACGCTCGATGCGCTGTTTCGCGAGGTCACCGGGTTTCAGCCGCGCATATGGGGGCCTTCGATCATCGGCTATGGCCAGTACCACTACCGCTATGACAGCAGGCGCACGGGCGATTTCCTCGCCACCGGATTTTCGCCGCGCAAAGCCGGCCTGTCGATCTATATCATGCCCGGTTACGCGGATTTCAGTGATATCCTGTCCCGACTGGGCAAGCACAAGCTGGGAAAATCCTGTCTCTACGTGAACAAGATGGCGGATGTGGACACGGATGTTCTGGCGGAGCTGATCCGCGCCGGGCTCGACGATCTGGCCAAGCGCTGGCCGGTGCAGCCCACCTAGACAATCGCGCCCTCATGTGGGAAAGGGCGATCCGAACAGGAGACCCCCATGACCACCACCCGTTTTGCCCCCTCGCCCACCGGCTATATCCATATCGGCAACCTGCGTACCGCGCTCTTCAACTACCTGATCGCGCGCAAGGCAGGGGGGCAGTTCATCCTGCGCATCGACGACACCGACCCGGAGCGGTCGAAAGAGGAATATGTCGACGCGATCAAACAGGATCTGGACTGGCTGGGCCTGCACTGGGACCGGGTGGAGCGGCAGTCCGAGCGGCTCGATCGCTACGAGGCCGCGGCAGAGAAGCTGCGCGAGATGGGCCGCTTCTACGAGGCGTTCGAGACACCCACCGAGCTGGACCTCAAGCGCAAGAAGCAACTGAACATGGGCAAACCGCCGGTCTATGACCGCGCCGCGCTGAACCTGTCAGAGGACGAGAAAGCGGCGCTGCGGTCCGAGCGCGGCCAGGGCGTCTGGCGGTTCAAGCTGGATCACGAACGCATCGAATGGACCGACGGCATCCTTGGCGACATCTCGATTGATGCGGCCTCGGTCTCGGACCCGGTGCTGATCCGGCAGGACGGGCAGATGCTTTATACGCTGGCCTCGGTGGTGGATGACACGGAAATGGGCGTGACCCATGTGGTGCGTGGCTCGGACCACGTCACCAACACCGCGACACAGATCCAGATCATCAAGGCGCTGGGCGGTACGCCGCCCGTCTTCGCGCACCATTCGCTGCTGACCGGCCCGCAGGGCGAGGCGCTGTCCAAACGTCTGGGCACGCTGGCGCTGCGTGATCTGCGCGAGAGCGGGGTGGAACCGATGGCTGTGCTGAGCCTGATGGCGCGGCTGGGGTCGTCCGATCCGGTCGAATTGCGCACCGAGATGGCGGAATTGATCGACGGGTTCGACCTGAGCCGCTTTGGCTCTGCGCCCACCAAGTTCGATGCCGAAGATCTCTACCCGCTGACCGCGCGTTACCTGCAAACGCTGGATTACACCAGCGTCAAGGACGAGATCGCCGCATTGGGTGTGCCAGACGCGCTGGCCGAACGGTTCTGGACCGTGACACGCGAAAACATCACCACAAAATCCGACCTCAAGGGCTGGTGGGAAATGTTCCGCGACGGCGCAGAGCCGGTGATCGACGCCGAAGACGCGGAGTTCGTGGCCGAGGCCATGGCGCTCCTGCCCGAAGGTCCGTTTGACGGCGACACCTGGGGGACATGGACAGGGGCGGTCAAGCAGGCCACCGGGCGCAAGGGACGCGGGCTTTTCATGCCGCTGCGCAAGGCGCTGACAGGTATGGAACGCGGGCCCGACATGTCCGATGTCATGCCGCTTTTGCAGGTGGTCAAGGCACGCGGCTAAGGACCGGCAGGCCGAATTTTCGTTGAAAATTCGGCCCCTGGGAACTGCGCGCTTGAGCTTTTGATATGCCCATGCTTCGCTGCTCGCCTCACAAAGTGGAGCGGTGCATGTCCGGGACCGAGGCCAAATTCCTGAGCGGATCGCTCTTTGCCCATGTGGCCCGGATGTCGCTTGCCGCGTCCCTGGGGCTCATGGCGGTCTTCGCGGTCGATTTCATCGACATGATCTTCATCTCCATGCTGGGCAAGGCAGAACTGGCCGCGGCCATCGGCTATGCCGGGGCCATCCTGTTTTTTACCGGCTCCTTCGGCATTGGCGTGGCGATTGCCACCGGGGCGCTGGTTGCACGGGCGCTTGGACAGGGTGACCGTGATCTGGCCCGCCGCCGGGCCACAAACGCGCTGGTCATCGGCTTTGGGCTGGGCGTGGTCTTTGCTGCTGTGATCTGGCTAAACATAAGCCCCCTTGTCAGCGCCCTGGGCGCCAGCGGTGAGACACGCGACCTGGCAGTGGGCTTCATGCAGATCATCCTGCCCTCCCTGCCCATCCTGCTGATCGGCATCGTCGGCGGCGCGATCCTGCGCGCCCATGGCGACGCGCGACGCTCGATGATGGTCATGATCATCGGCGGGGCGGTCAATGCGGCGCTGGACCCGGTGCTGATCTTTGGGCTGGAGTTGGATCTGACCGGGGCGGCGCTGGCCTCGATCGCGGCACGGATCACGATTGCCGTACTGGCCCTGCGCGCCATTGCGCGCCACCATGGCGGCTTTGACACCCCGCGACTGGCTTCGCTCAGGGCCGATTTCGGCGCGGTCATGACCATTGCCGGCCCGGCGGTTCTCACGCAACTGGCCACGCCAGTGGGGCAGGCCTACGTTACCCGCGCCATGGCGGAATACGGCGAAGAGGCCGTGGCCGGCATGGCGATTGTCGGACGGCTGATCCCGGTGGCCTTTGGCGTGCTTTTCGCGTTATCCGGCGCAGTCGGTCCGATTATTGGCCAGAACGCAGGCGCAGGCCGGGGCGATCGGGTCAAGGGCGCGCTCAGCGCGGCGTTGATCTTTACCGGTTTGGTGACGGTCCTTGTTGCGGCGGTGCTCTTTGCCCTGCGCGGCCCGCTGGAGGCGCTGTTTCAACTGGAGGGCGCGGCGCGTGATCTGGTGTTCCTGTTTGCCGGTCCGCTGGCGCTTTTGTGGTTCTTTAACGGGGTGATCTTTGTCGGCAACGCGGCGTTCAACAATCTGGGCCGTCCATTCTATTCCACTTGGATCAACTGGGGCCGGCACACGCTCGGCACGATCCCCTTCGTCATGGTCGGGGCAACGCTGCTTGGAGCGCAGGGGGTGTTGATCGGACAGGCCGTGGGTGGCGTGGTTTTTGGCCTTTTGTCGCTGTGGCTGGCGTGGCGCGTGTCCAATACACCGCTGGCGGTGGAGCGGCCCATATTCACCCGGCGCGGTCGCCTGCTGGACATGTTCCTGGGCCGCAGGTAGCGCTCAACCCGCGTTGGGTTGGCAGGCCTCAATCTGCCTGCGGGCTGCGTCCGACATGCTGTCGGAGGGGTGCTCGCACAGGTTACCCAAGGCCGCGTTCAACCGCCCCATCACATCGGGGTCGTCCGCACCGTCCCGAGCAATGGGCACAAGCGCCCGCTCCAGTAGCGTTCCCGCCGTATCCGGCGCGAGAAAGACCCGCGTAAAGCGGGCATCGGCATCGTCCACCCGGTCAAAGCCGTCCGGCACATCCTCCCACAACAGGCGTTCCAGCCGACCGATCACCTCGATCGCGGTGCCCGGATCGTTCACGCCGGGCGACAGCGCGCGCTGCGCCGTTTCCGCCAACAACGTCAGCCCGAAACTCGCATCCTGATCAAAACTGCGCACATCACCGATCTCGAAACAGCGGGCGGCACTGGCACAAAATTCCTCGTCCCGACTGGTGCTTTGGGCCAGCGGTTGACCGCGCAGGACATACTCACCGGGGCTGCGGGTTACATAGACCAGCGCCTCTTCGCGCGCGGCTTTTTCATTCAGGCGCGCCATGTCGATAAACCGGATAAACCCGCTCTTGCGGGCCAGCACCTCTCCCACATCGGCGGGCATGACGCTGTCGTCACTCACACAACCGCCGCCAAGGCAGGGCAAGGAGGCACGCTCCTTTAACACCGCGCGGGTGCGCGCTTCGATCAGCCGCAAAGTGTGATCCATGCTGCCCAGCGACGACAGATGATCAATCCAGCGCAGGATGGCGATCACGATCAGCGCCACGACAACAAGCGTGATCACGAAGACCGCAACGGCCGCCTGGGGCGTGTAGAGCTCGGCATGAAACAGGATAACCGCGATCAGCGAAAACACGAAACCGCCAACAAATGTCGCCAATACGCTCTGTGTGACCGTGTCCTCCAACAACAGCCGGTAGACCCGAGGCGTGGCCGTCGAAGATGCGGTGCGATATGCGCTGACCATGACATTGAGCGAAAACGTGGTGACCGCCAGCATCCCCGAGGCAAGGATCGTGAGCACCGGCAGGATCGCCTCGCGTCCGAAACGATACTGCATCTCTTCGGGCACGATGAATGACAAAAGCGGTGCAACTGCCAACGCCAGAAGCGAGCCCAGCGAAATCAGCGCAACGCGCACCCAGAGTATCCGCGACCAGCGCCGCAGCAGGACGACCCAACGCGAAATCATGCGCTTGGCACCATGATGCGCGCCCCGATATCGGTCAGACAGTCACGAAACATCTCGCTCTGCTCGGCGGTGATACGCTGGTGGCGGGGATAGACCGGCGCGGCGCGATCATCCCGGATCGGCGCATCCCAGCCGTCGGTCGTGGCGATAAAGCCCACGACCCCGTCACGGCCGAACTGATGCAGATAGCCCTGCAGCACGGTTTCCAGATAGGACATGAGGATCGGATGATCGTCAGAGGGCGGGCCGTGGCGTTCGGGTGCGATGGCATAGATCGCAATATCCAGCGGATGCGGAACCTCATGCTCGACCTGATGCGTGGCATTCAATCGCTCATAGGCATGTTCGCGCGCATCCAGCGCCGCCCAGTCCGATCCGGGCACCGACGCGATCAGCCCGTCGATACGGCTGAGCGTGTCGGGCACGGCGGTCAGGAACGACACCTCGCGCAGCGATGTATGCCGCCACGCGCGTCGCCAGCCGCGAGCGCTCGCCGTGCGGGTATTTTCGAAATCATGGGTCGCGGTGTTCACCAGCGAGCCATAGCCAAAGAAAAACGGATCATTCATGCTCCCAATTTGACTGGCTATTGATATATGTCAAATCCCTCTTTGATGCTTTCTGGCATAAGACTGCATCGGCCAATCGGAGGAGTTGCCCCGTGCGCGTGACCAAAAGAACGAATATCGCCATTCGCGTGTTGATGTATTGCGCCGCCAATAATGACCGGCTGGTGACCAAAGCCGAAGTTGCCCAGCGCTGCAACGCGTCCGAAAACCACCTGGCGCAGGTGGTGAACCAGCTTGGCCAGCTTGGCTATCTCAAGACCCACCGTGGCCGCAATGGCGGGCTGGAACTGGGCCGCACGGCGGCCAATATCCGCATTGGCGAAGTGTTCCGCGCGATGGAAGCGCCGGTGCCGCTGGCCGAGTGTTTTGCGGATGTGGACAATACCTGCCCGTTGGTCGATGCTTGTCGGCTGCGCATTGCCCTGGCGGACGCGGCCGAGGTGTTTTATGCCCATCTTGACGAGGTCACGCTGGATGCGCTGGTCTGTGACAATGACGCCTTGATGGATATCCTTGCCCCGGTGGAATGCAACCGCGCCTGAGCAGGCAAATTCAAGTTGCCAGCACGGTGCGCCATCGCATACAGTCTGCCCGACTCAGTGGGAGAACCGGACCAACCGGTGCCGAAGGAGCAACCGCCCCGGAAACTCTCAGGCCACAGGACCGCTGGGACACAGACAACTCTGGAGAGATCCCGGCATCGCCCGGGGCGCCGAAGGGATAACGATCTCAGGCGGAAGGACAGAGGGGGCATCACCAAGCTGGCCCATGGGCCGGCAAAGGGAGATGCCGGGATGATCCATCATGCGGACACACCGGCCCGAAAGGGAGAATTGGGACGTGTCCGAAGACGATGATGGGCTGAAACACACGCCGCTTTATGACCTGCATGTAAGCCTTGGGGCCAAGATGGTGCCCTTTGCGGGCTATGACATGCCGGTGCAATATCCGCTGGGCGTGCTCAAGGAACACCAGCATACCCGCGCCAAGGCCGGGCTGTTCGACGTAAGCCATATGGGCCAGGTGGTGCTGCGCGCCAAGGACCCGGAAGCGGCCAAACGCGCGCTGGAGGCGCTGGTGCCCGTGGATGTGCTGGGTCTGGGCGAAGGGCGGCAGCGCTACGCGTTTTTCACCAATGACCATGGTGGGATCGAGGATGACCTGATGATCGCCAATCGCGGCGATCACCTGTTCGTGGTGGTCAACGCCGCCTGCAAGGCGGCCGATATCGCCCGGATGCGCGCCGCACTTGAGCCAGAGGTGACGGTCAAGGAAATCACCACCCGCGCATTGCTGGCCCTGCAAGGCCCGGCGGCGGAGGCGGTGCTGGCCGAGCATTACCCCAACATTACCAATATGAAATTCATGGATGTGGAAACGCTCCCCCTGGGTGGTGCCGAATGTTGGGTCTCGCGCTCGGGCTATACTGGCGAGGACGGGTTTGAGATCTCGGTGCCCGAGGCGGCGGCGGTCGATCTGGCCAAGGCGTTGCTGGCGCATGAGGATGTGGAACCCATCGGCCTTGGCGCACGCGACAGCCTGCGTCTTGAGGCGGGGCTCTGCCTCTATGGCCATGACATCGACAGCTCCACGACGCCGGTCTCGGCGCAATTGACATGGGCGATGCAAAAGGTCCGCCGCCCCGGTGGCGACCGCGCAGGTGGCTTTCCCGGTGCGGATGAAATCTTCAGCGAACTGGCCGAGAGCTGCGCGCAAAAACGCGTCGGCCTGCGCCCCGACGGGCGCGCGCCGATGCGCGAAGGGGTGGAGATTTTCGCCAGCGAAGAAGGCGGCGAAGCGGTGGGCCGCGTCACCTCGGGCGGGTTCGGCCCCACGGTCGGCGGGCCGGTGGCGATGGGCTATGTCTCGTCGGCCTTGGCCACCGAGGGCACGCAGCTATACGGTGAGGTGCGCGGCAAGAGACTGCTGGTGACGGTGGCGAAACTGCCCTTCGTGCCGCAAGGTTTCAAAAGATAACATGGAGAGTACCAGATGAAATTTACCGAAGAACATGAATGGCTTGACGCAGATGGCGACGTGGTGACCGTGGGCATCACAGAACACGCCGCCGAGCAATTGGGCGATGTGGTATTCGTGGAACTGCCCGAGGTGGGCACATCCGTGAACAAGGATGACGAGGTGGTGGTGATCGAATCCGTCAAGGCGGCCTCCGATATCCTGGCGCCGATCGACGGCGAGATCGTCGAAGTGAACGAGGCCATCGTGGAAGACCCCGGCAAGGTCAATGACGATCCGCAGGGCGCGGCATGGTTCTTCAAGATCAAGGCCGAGGATGCGTCCCAGATGGACGATCTTATGGATGAAGCGGCTTACAAGGACTTCATCGGCTGATTTCGGGCGCGGGGCGATTTTTCGACGGAAACCGCCCCCCCTTTCCCTCCGGATGCAAGGCGCGGATACATCATGACATTCACCCCCACCGACTACCTCCCCTATGACTTCGCCAACCGCCGTCATATCGGGCCATCTCCCGCAGAAATGGCAGAGATGTTCGACGTGCTGGGCGTCGCCGATCTCGACACGCTGATCGACCAGACCGTGCCCAAAGCCATCCGGCAGGAAGCGCCGCTCGATTTCGGCAAACCAAAATCCGAGCGCGAGCTTTTGCACCACATGCGCAAGGTAGCGGATAAGAACAAGGTACTCGTGTCGCTGATTGGCCAAGGTTACCACGGCACTGTCACGCCCCCAGCGATCCAGCGCAATATCCTTGAAAACCCGGCCTGGTACACCGCCTATACCCCCTACCAGCCCGAGATTTCGCAGGGGCGTCTTGAGGCGCTCCTGAACTTCCAGACCATGGTTAGCGACCTGACCGGGCTGGAGATTGCCAATGCGTCGCTCTTGGACGAGGCGACCGCCTGTGCCGAGGCGATGACCATGGCGCAGCGCGTCGCTAAGTCCAAGGCCAAGGGGTTTTTCATCGACCGCGACTGCCACCCGCAGAACATCGCCGTGATGAAAACTCGCGCCGAGCCACTGGGCATCGAGGTGATTGTGGACAAGCCCGAAAAGCTCGACCCCGAGGCGGTGTTTGGCGCGATCTTCCAGTATCCCGGCACCTATGGCCATGTGCGCGACTTCACGCCCCAGATGGAGGCCCTGCATGCGGCCAAGGCTATTGGCATCGTGTCCGCCGATCCGCTGGCCCTGACGCTTCTGAAGGAACCCGGCGCGATGGGGGCCGATATTGCCGTGGGCTCCACACAGCGATTTGGCATCCCCATGGGTTATGGCGGCCCGCACGCGGCCTATATGGCCACCAAAGATGCGTATAAACGCGCCATGCCGGGGCGGATTGTGGGCGTGTCGGTGGACAGCCATGGCAACCGCGCCTATCGCCTGTCGCTGCAAACCCGCGAACAGCATATCCGCCGCGAAAAGGCCACGTCGAATGTCTGCACCGCGCAGGCGCTCCTGGCCGTGATGGCCGGCATGTACGCGGTGTTCCACGGGCCAGAGGGGCTCAAGGCCATTGCCCAACGCATTCATCGCAAGACCGTGCGGCTGGCCAAGGGGCTGGAAGATAACGGGTTCAAGGTCGATCCCCGCGCCTGTTTCGACACAATCACCGTGGATGTGGGGCCGCTGCAATCGGCGGTGTTGAAATCGGCGGTGGATGAGCGCGTGAACCTGCGCCGTGTGGGCGAGACCCGCGTCGGCATCACGCTGGACGAACGAACCCGCCCCTCGACCATCGAGGCGGTCTGGCGCGCCTTTGGCATCACCCGTCAGGACAAGGATTTCGCGCCGGATTACCGCTTTCCGGAAGAAATGCTGCGCACATCCGATTACCTGACCCACCCGATTTTCCACATGAACCGGGCCGAGACCGAGATGATGCGCTATATGCGCAGACTGGCGGATCGCGACCTTGCGCTGGACCGGGCGATGATCCCGCTGGGGTCGTGTACGATGAAGCTCAATTCGGCCGCGGAAATGATGCCGGTGAGCTGGCGGGAGTTCTCTCTTCTGCACCCGTTTGTCCCGGAAAATCAGGCGCTTGGCTACAAAGAGCTGATCGATGACCTGTCGGACAAGCTCTGCGCGATCACCGGTTATGATGACTTCTCCATGCAGCCCAATTCCGGCGCGCAGGGCGAATATGCCGGGCTATTGACCATCGCGCGCTACCATCGCGCAAACGGCCAGGGGCATCGCAACGTCTGCCTCATCCCGATGAGCGCCCATGGCACCAACCCGGCCAGCGCGCAGATGGTGGGTTGGAAGGTCGTGGTGGTGAAATCGGCGGAGAACGGTGATATCGACCTTGACGATTTCCGCGCCAAGGCCGAGCAACATTCGGAAAACCTTGCCGGGTGCATGATCACCTACCCCTCGACCCACGGCGTGTTCGAAGAAACCGTGACCGAGGTCTGCGCCATCACGCATCAGCATGGCGGTCAGGTCTATATTGACGGGGCCAACCTCAACGCCATGGTCGGCCTGTCGCGCCCCGGCGATCTGGGCGGGGATGTGAGCCACCTGAACCTGCACAAGACCTTCTGCATCCCGCATGGCGGGGGCGGTCCGGGCATGGGACCCATCGGGGTGAAACAGCATCTGGTGGAACACCTGCCGGGTGATCCCAATGGTGGCGACGGGCCGGTCTCGGCCGCGCCCTTTGGCTCTCCATCGCTGCTGCCGATCTCATGGGCCTATATCCTGATGATGGGCGGCGAGGGCCTGACCCAGGCAACGCGGGTTGCGATCCTCAACGCCAACTATATCGCCAAGCGTCTGGAGGGTGCCTATGACGTTCTCTACAAGGGCAAGACGGGCCGTGTCGCGCATGAATGCATCATCGACACGCGACCCTTTGCCGACAGCGCGGGCGTCACGGTGGATGACATCGCCAAGCGTCTGGCCGATTGCGGTTTCCACGCGCCGACGATGAGCTGGCCGGTGGCTGGCACGCTCATGATCGAGCCCACGGAGAGCGAGACCAAGGCCGAGCTGGACCGGTTCTGCGACGCAATGCTGGCGATCCGCGAGGAGATCCGGGAGATTGAAGACGGCAAGATCGACAAGGACAACAACCCGCTGAAAAACGCACCGCACACGATGGAAGACCTCGTTCGCGACTGGGACCGGCCCTATAGCCGCGAACAGGGCTGTTTCCCGCCGGGCGCGTTCCGGGTCGACAAATACTGGCCACCCGTGAACCGCGTGGACAATGTCTTTGGCGACCGGCACCT
Source organism: Primorskyibacter aestuariivivens (assembly GCF_028023675.1). Lineage (GTDB taxonomy): Bacteria > Pseudomonadota > Alphaproteobacteria > Rhodobacterales > Rhodobacteraceae > Marinovum > Marinovum aestuariivivens. The sequence goes on from NZ_JAQIOZ010000005.1 coordinate 234,787, forward strand.
GATCTGTACCTGCCCGCCGATGGAGGACTACGCCGAAGCGGCAGAGTAGGTCCGGCACTTACGAAACCGATCCGCGCGCCCGATCTGGCGCGCGGGTCTATTCCGGGGCGGTGATCGTCAAGCGCACTGGCTCCAGCCCGTCAATCCCGCCTTCAAGCCGGTCCCCCTGCCCCACTGCGCCCACCCCAGCGGGCGTTCCGGTCAGGATCACGTCACCCGGCCCAAGGTGGTAATAGCCGGACAGATGCGCGGCGATGCCCGCAACGTCATGGATCATGTCCGACAGCGCGGCCTCCTGCCTGCGCACGCCGTTCACGTCCAGCCAGATTTTCTGCGGCCCGACTTCTCCAAAGTTTTCGGCTGGCAACATCGGCGCAAACACCGCCGAGCCTTCGAAATCCTTGGACAGGTCCCAGGGCCTGCGCTTGTCCTTGGCCTGCGCCTGCAGATCCCGCCGCGTCATGTCCAGCGCCACCCCATACGCATAGACCGCTTCGGCCGCCTCCGCACGACTGGCCCGGAATAGAGGCGCGCCCAGCGCAAAGGCCAGTTCCACCTCATGATGCAGGTCCTGCGTCCCGGGCGGATAGGGCAACTCGGCACCGGACGGCACAACAGCGCTCAGCGATTTGGTGAAATAGAACGGCGCTTCGCGATCCACCGTATTGCCCATTTCGGCGGCATGCGCCGCGTAGTTGCGACCGACGCAAAAGATGCGCCGCACCGGATAAAGCTGCGCCTCTCCTTGGACGACAAGACCCGTGGGCGGCTCGGGCGGGAACAGGAAATCAGTCACGTTACGCAGTCCTTTGCTTCGGTTTCACGGATTTGCACGCATTTCTGACCCTACTCTGCCCCTTCGTGCCATTGAATCCGAGCCTCTTTTCCGACTAGACAAACAAATGACCGATCTTCGCGCGCTTTCCATCCATTGGCTCACCGCTACCGGGGCCGTTTTCGCCATGCTTGCCTTGCTGGAGGCGGTGCAGGGCGATTGGCCCATGATGTTCGTCTGGCTTGTCGTGGCCTTTGCCGTGGATGGGGTGGATGGACCGCTGGCGCGCAAATACGACGTCAAGACCAATGCACCGCGCTTTGACGGGGTGCTTCTGGACCTGATCATCGACTACCTGACCTATGTTTTCATCCCGGCCTATGCGCTGTTTGCCTCGGACCTCTTGCCGGGCTGGACCGGATGGGTGGCCATCATCCTCATCACTTTTTTCAGCGCGCTCTATTTCGCCGATACCGGAATGAAAACAAAGGATAACTCCTTTGCGGGCTTCCCCGGCTGCTGGAATATGGTGGTGATCGTGCTCTTCGCGGTGGAACCGAATTTCTGGGTCATTCTCGGGATCGTCGCGGCGTTCTGCGTAGCGATGTTTCTGCCGCTGAAATTCATCCATCCGGTGCGCACCGAGCGCTGGCGCATGCTGTCGCTGCCCATCGCGCTGGCATGGACCTTCTTTGCCGGATGGGCGGCCTGGGTCAATTTCCACCCCGAAAGCTGGGCACATTGGGGGCTTGTGGTCACCTCGCTTTACCTGACCTTCGTGGGCATCATGCAACAGATCATCCCGGCCCGCGCATGATGCGGCTGGTCGCGCTGACCGCGCTGGTCATGACCGCCTTTGCCGCCAATTCCGTTCTCAACCGTCTGGCCTTGGAACCGGGCACGACAGGACCCGCCAGTTTCGCGCTGATCCGGCTGGCGTCGGGTGCGGCCCTGCTTGCGCTTTTGGTCGTGTTGCAAGGGCAAGCCGGAACCTTGAAACCGCGCGCGGCACATCTGCCCGGTGTTTTAACGCTCACCCTCTATATCCTCGGGTTCTCCTTCGCCTATCAGACGCTACCCGCCGGTCTAGGGGCGCTGATCCTGTTTGGAGGTGTACAGATCACCATGTTCCTCGGCGCCGTCATTGCACGAGAACCTTTGCCGCCTCTGCGTATTCTCGGCGCAGGCATCGCCTTTGCCGGGCTGGCGTGGCTCATGGCACCAGGGGCGGCGCGCCCCGACCCTATGGGCTTTGCACTGATGAGCGCCGCCGCGCTTGGCTGGGGCCTCTTTTCGCTGATCGGGCGCAAGGCGGGCGCGCCGCTACCCACCATGAGCGCCTCTTTCCTCTGGGCCACGCCGCTGGGGCTGCTGGCCTTCCTGATCTGGCCGGACACAACCGACCTGCGTGGCGTGATCCTCGCCGTGATCTCCGGCGCGGTTACCTCCGGGCTGGGTTACGCGCTCTGGTATCGAGTCTTGCCCGCGATCCCCTCTTCCATCGCCGCGGTCGTACAACTGACCGTGCCGATCATCGCCATGGCGGGCGGCATGGTGTTCCTGTCCGAACCGCTGACCCTGCGCTTTGCTCTCGCCGCCGCGCTGGTGCTTGGCGGGGTGGCCTTGTCGCTACGTCGCGGCTGATCCCTCTTCCACAGCCGCGCCTGCTCCCATATGTGACAGACATGCGCTTCGTCCTTGCCCTCTGTGTCCTGCTGATGCCGACCCTGGCCCGGGCCGATTGCATCGTCTTCCTGCACGGACTTGCCCGCAGCGAATACAGTTTCGCGGTGATGGAACAGGTCATGGCCGCCGAAGGCTTTGACACGGTGCTGCCCAGTTACGCCTCCACCTCTGCCAATGTGCAAAGCCTCGTGATGGACACGTTGCCCGACGCGATTGCGCAATGCGACGGCGACGAAATCCATTTCGTCACTCATTCGATGGGCGGCATTCTTCTGCGCGTCTGGCTGCGCGATCATGGTGCCCCCGCGAATATGGGCCGCGTTGTCATGCTTGCCCCGCCAAACCAGGGCAGCGAACTGGTGGACGAGTTGGGCGGGCTGGAGCTGTTCCGCTGGATCAACGGCCCGGCCGGGCTCCAGCTTGGCACCGATCCCGAAAGCCTGCCCCCGCAATTGCCGCCAGTCGACGCTGATCTCGGCGTGATCGCGGGCAACCGATCACTCAACCCCTATTTTTCATCACTGCTCGAAGGTCCCGATGATGGCAAGGTCTCAGTCGCGTCAACGCGGGTTGAGGGCATGGATTGGCACATTACCTTGCCGGTGACGCACACCTTCATGATGAACAACCCCTTCGTGATGCAGCAAACCCTGCTTTACCTGCGTGAAGGCCGGTTCGATCCCGAGATGGATCTGGCCGAGGCCCTGTTTGGCCCCACCGATGACGACGATTGACCTGACATTTCACGGCGCGGACTGGCTTGCACCGGACGGGCTGCATGACACGCCGCTGAGCATTTCCGGGGGACATATCGGCGGCACCGGGCGCGCGGTGGACCTGTCGGGCAAGCTGATCCTGCCCGGCATCGTGGACCTGCATGGCGACGCGTTCGAACATCACATTGCCCCGCGCCGCGGCGCCATGACCGATGCCACCGCAGGCATTCTCGCAGCCGAGGCCGACCTCGCCGCCAATGGCATCACCACCGCCGTGCTGGCGCAGTTCTACTCCTGGGAAGGTGGGATGCGCAGCCCCGAGGCGGCCAGACGCATGTTGTCCGCGACCGAGGCCGCACAAAAGCTGGTGGGCACCGATCTGCGCGTCCAGCTTCGCCTGGAAACCCATATGCTGGATGATTTCCCCGAAGTGCTCGACCTGCTCGACCGCTATGACGTCCGCTATGTCGCCTTTAACGATCACCTGCCGCATGAGCGGCTCGCCACCGGGCGCAGTATTCCGCGCCTGACCGGGACTGCGTTGAAATCCGGACGCAGCCCGGAAAAACACCTCGCCCTGATGCAGGCGCTGCACGCGCGTTCGCACGAGGTGCCCGCTGCGCTGGAAGCGCTCTGCAAGACCCTGACCGCGCGCGGTGTCCACATGGCCAGCCATGATGACGCCAGCGCCGGGGACCGCGCCACATGGGCGGCGCGCGGCGTGAGCATCAGTGAGTTCCCCGAAAGTTTCGAGGCGGCAGAGGCGGCCCGCGACGCCGGAGCACCGACCATACTTGGCGCGCCCAATCTGGTGCGCGGCGCAAGCCACAAGGGCAATGCCTCGGCCTTTGAGATGGTGAAACGGGGGCTGGCCACGGCCTTGGCCTCGGATTACCACTACCCGTCCCTGCGCGGGGCGGTGTGGAAACTTGTGGACGCGGGCACCCTGCCCCTGCACGAGGCCTGGGCGCTGGTATCCGCGAACCCGGCCCGAATGATAGGCCTGTCGGACCGCGGCAGCCTTGCCCCCGGTCACCGCGCCGACCTGATCATCCTCGACGCCGCCACCCGCCGCATCGAGGCCACGCTGTCCGGCGGTCGGATCACCTGTCTCACCGGCGATACCGCCGCGCGCCTGATCAGCTTTGCTTCGGAGCCGTCCCTCGCGTGAGCCGAAAGCGACAACGCGCGGAGCGGGACGCAAGGCAAATCGCCGAGGGGCCCCGCTTGCGGGGATACGGCTATTTTGCTTGCGGCACGGGAGCACGATGTCACGCACGGATCATGCGTGGGACGGGTCTGAGGCTTTGCTTTGGTGAGTTCTGAAGCAACAGCCATGCTGGCCAAACACCAAACATCAGAAGCAAGGCGTCACCTCGCCCCAATCAGAATAAAAGTGCGCGGAAGCGCACAATTGGATCAGGTCAGTCCCGCGCTACGATGCGGTTCACATGCCCCATCTTGCGGCCGGGCTTTACATCCGCCTTGCCATAGAGGTGCAGGCTCGCGCCCGGCTCTTTCGCGATCGCATCCACCCGGTCCATGTCATCGCCGATCAGGTTTTCCATCACCACGTCTGCATAGCGCGCGCCGTCGCCCAACGGCCAACCTACAACTGCGCGGATATGTTGTTCAAACTGATCGACGGTGCATCCCTGCTGCGTCCAGTGGCCGGAATTATGCACGCGCGGGGCAATTTCGTTCACCACGAGGCCTTTCGGCGTGACGAAAAGCTCCACCCCCATCACGCCCACATAATCCAGCGCGTTCAGGATCTTGCCCGCCATGAGAACCGCGTCTGCCTGCATCATCGGGCGCAGCTTCGCGGGCACCGTGGTGGTGCGCAAAATGCCGCCCTCATGCACGTTCTCGCCGGGATCGAAACAGGCCACCTCGCCGGTCACGCCGCGTGCGGCGATGACAGAGATCTCGAATCCGAAATCGACAAAACCTTCCAGAATCGCCGGCGCACCGGCCATATCCGCCAGCGCCTGCTCTGCGTCTCCGGGCTCCATGATCCGGGCCTGCCCCTTGCCGTCATAGCCAAAACGCCGGGTTTTGAGGATAGCGGGCGTGCCGATCTCGGCAATCGCCGCCTGCAATGAGGCCATGTCGCTCACATCGGCAAAGGGCGCGGTGGTCAGGCCAAGCCCCTGCAGGAACTCCTTTTCCACCAGCCGATCCTGAGACACCCGCAGCGCCTCGCGGCCCGGGCGGATGGGGCGCAGTGACTCAAGCACATCCAGCGCCTCGGTCGGGATATTTTCGAACTCATAGGTGATCACATCGACGGTCTCGGCAAATGCCTTGAGCGCCGCCACGTCGTCATACCCCGCCGTGGTCACCTGATCGGCTACATGACCGGCGGGCGGGTTGGCGCCGGGCTCAAAAATATGCGTGCGAAAGCCCAGACGGCTGGCCGCCACCGACAACATGCGCCCCAGTTGCCCGCCGCCCAGAATACCGATCACCGCCCCGGTAGAAAGTGTCTCGCTCATTTTGCCTCCAACCGCGCGCCAATCGCGGCCAATGTCGTCGTCAATGCCTCATGCGCCCCGCCCGTGCGCAGCCCGTCCGTCATCTGCAGGCTCAGCGTGCCGTCTGTGGCCAGCGCATCGCGTTCCTCGGCCAAGCTGCCCTTCATGGAATTCAGGAACCCAGCTAAAAGCTGGGTGGTAAAAAACTCCGCCGCCTGACGGTCGCCGGTTTGCGCGCCCAGCCAGTCCGCGCCGCTGTTCATCAGGTCCAGAACCCCCGGCACCATGGCGCAGATCGCGAAATGCGCGTTCAGCGCCTCTTCGCTCGCCACGGGCACAACCGGGTTTTCCGGCGCGAAGAGATCGCTCAACAGGCGGTCATTGCCATAGGCCGCCAGCGGGCAGCCGCCCTGTTCGAGAAAGCCCAGCGGGATGGTTTGCACATAATCCGCTGCCGGGGCGCAGAACGCAGCCAGCCGGTCACGCGGCACTGCCGCCATGACCGAAACGATCTGTTGTTCCGCGCGGAAGCTCAGGCCCGACAATACGTCTTCGGCGATATGCGGGCGCAGGCAGAGGAAAACAATGTCACATGCATCCACGACCGCTTGCGGCTCTGCCACGGCGACGCCCACATCACGCGCCAGCACGGCGGACACAGTCTCATTGCGGCGTGTCACGATGATCTCGTGCCCTTGCGCCGCCAGATGCCGCACCATCGGGGCCGCAATATGGCCAGTTCCGATAAAGCCGATACGGCTCATCCCTCGGGCACCTCTGGGATCGAGGCCGACAGCGCCGCGCGCCACGCGTCCAGCCTCTTGGCCAGCCCCTCGTCCTGCAGCGCCAGAATGCCCGCTGCCATCAGCCCGGCATTCTTGGCCCCCGCCGCGCCGATCGCCATGGTGGCCACCGGATAGCCACGCGGCATTTGCAAGATGGAATAGAGGCTGTCGACGCCAGACAGCGCCTTGGTTTGCACCGGCACGCCGATCACGGGAACGCGGGTCTTGGACGCCATCATGCCCGGCAGATGCGCCGCGCCACCAGCACCTGCGATGATCACCTGCAAGCCACGGCTCACCGCGGTCTTGCCATAGTCCCACAGCCGGTCGGGGGTCCGGTGGGCCGAGACGATGCGCGCCTCGTATGCGACGCCCAGTTCGTCCAGCACTTCGGCTGCTTCCTTCATGGTGGGCCAGTCCGATTGACTGCCCATGATGATGCCAATGCGTGGCTCTGCCATAATGTCCCCCGATCTCAGGAGCGCGCACTATAGCCAAACCGGCGCAAAGGACAATTGCCCTCGGCCAAGCAGGGGAATTTCGGGAAAATCAGGCGATAATGTCCGGCAGCAACCGGTCCTCGATCAGCGCAATCTTGTCCTTGAGCATCAGCTTTTTCTTCTTGAGCCGCTGAATGGTCAGCGCGTCGGCGCGCCCCTCGGCCTGAAGGGCTGTGATCGCCTCGTCTAGATCACGATGCTCACGCCGGAAAACTTCCAGTTCCACACGCAAAACATCATCGGTCTTCATCGACAGATCACTTTGCATGTTCATATCAGGAGTCTCCGATCAGGCGGCAGGAGTTTCAAGATACTGATTCGCATGACGTTTGGCAAAGGTCTTGCGCAGTCCCCGCGCGCACCCCATATTTATGGCAACCGGTTGCCTCACGGGACCGGGCGAGACTGTCGCTTAACCGCTAAGGACGTGTCATGACAAAACTGACCCTGGGCTCATACCCCCATATGCTGGGGTTCGAGCAGCTGGAGCGCCTGCTGGAACGCACGGCAAAATCCGGAAACGAAGGCTACCCGCCTTTCAATATCGAGCAGACCTCTGATCATTCCTACCGTATCACGCTGGCCGTGGCCGGATTTGGCGAAGAGGATCTGTCGATCACGGTCGAAGACCGCCAGCTTGTCATTCGCGGACGGCAAAGGGATGACGGGCATGAGCGCGTCTTCCTGCATCGCGGCATCGCCGCACGCCAGTTCCAGCGCAGCTTTGTGCTGGCCGATGGCGTCGAGGTGGGCGAAGCGGTGATGGAAAACGGTCTTCTGCACGTGGATCTCACCATGCAGCGCCCCGAAACCGTGGTGCAGACCATCAATATCAGGAAAGGGTAGTCCAATGAACACCAAGTATGATTTCGGCCCTGATCTGGAACGGGCCACTCCGCAGAACATCGTCTACGTCAAATCTGTGGCGGTGGCCGATCTGCCAATCGAAGTGCAGAATCAGGCGGCGGGCGCACAGACTCTCTATGCCGTGCACCGCGAGGATGGCGAACAGATAGCGCTCGTCGCCGACCGGCGGCTGGCCTATGTGCTGGCGCGTCAGCATGACATGTCCCCCGTGGCCGTGCATTGATGACCGAGTTTGCCGTCGATTGGGTTGACGCCTTTACCGATCAACCCTTCGGCGGCAATGGCTGCGCCGTGGTGCAGGACGCAGCGCATCTGGATGATGAAACCTGCATGCGCTTCGTGCGCGAGACCTCACTTGTCGAATGTACCTTTCTCGGGCCGTCCGACGTGGCGGAAGTGCGGGTGCGCTATTTCCTCGCCTCTGGCGAGATCCCATTTGCCGGGCATCCAACCGTGGCCAGCGTTGCCGCACTGCGCCATCGCGGGTTTGCGCCGGGCGACAGTCTGACGCTTGAAACCGGGGCCGGTATTGTCCCGGTCGAGATCGGCACAGGCGACGCGCCCTGGATCACCATGACCCAAGTTGCGCCCAGCTTCGGCGATACGGTGCTGCATGAATTCGTGGCGCATGTGGTGGGGCTTGCCCCGGATGACCTCATTTCCGAGCCACAAATCACCTCGACCGGCCTGCCCTTCGTGATCGCGCTGGTCAAGGATCTTGAGACGCTGGTGCGGGCGCGGCTTGATCTGGATGCGCTCGACGAAATGGCACGGGTCACCGGCGCACGCGGGCCGGATATGCTGGAGCCTTATCTCATCACCCGCGAGGGCTGGACCGACGGCGGAGATACCTTTGCCCGGTTGATGCTGGCCCCACCCAGCCCGCCGGAAGATCCGTTTACCGGCTCCGCCACCGGAGCCGCGGCAGCTTATCTCTGGCATCACAGTTTGATCGACAGCCCCCGATACGTGGCCGAGCAAGGCCATGGCATGGGGCGTCCCGGTCAGGCGCGGGTCGAAGTGCTGGGACCGCGCGAGGTCATCACCGGGGTGAAAGTGTCCGGTCAGGCGCATGTGCTGATGAGCGGGTCGCTGTACCTTTAGCTGAACAGGGGCTCATTCCTTCGCGCACGGCCAGATCCCAAAGCGCGCGGTCAATGCCTCCACGCAAACCCGGTTAGCCGCAGCCCGGTCCCGCCCGAACAGTTCGGCATCCTGCAACCCGTCCGCCAACGCGCGCGGCACGCAAAGGTCACGCGCCGCAGAACACAGCGCGATCGGCAATCCAAAGCGCGCAAACTGTCCCGACAGCCAGATATCATCCACCGCAAACGCCTCATCCGGCACCGTGAGCGCCAGATCATCAAGATCATCCGGCCAGAGCGCCACGCCGCCGAAACCCTGCGCGATGTCCACATCGCCGCGCAGAGCCTCTGGTTGGCGTTTCATACGCGCCACGTCAAACCCGGACACCGCCACGACAGGCGCATCAACCGCGCTCAACGCCTTGGCCCAGCCGGTCGGGTAGATACAGTCGTCATCGCAATAGATCAGCCGCGCACCCTGACCACGGAGCGCCCGCGCCGCCGGGATCAGCTTGGTCGCCGGGCCATAATCCACGTCAGACCATATGATCCGCACGCGGTCTGGCACAGGTGGCACATCGCATGCCTCAAATCTTCGGGACTTGCGTGGCAGGCACAGCCAGACCGCATCCGCCCCCTGCACCAAAAGGCGCTCCAGCGTCGGCCCCAGATCGGCAAAGCGCGGCTGGATAGAGGTCAGAGAAATCACCAGCATGCCTCTACCTGCCCGCAATCCCCACCCCGGTAAACACCCCCTTTACAGCCGCACGGCACCACAGCAGGCTTGCGTCAAAGGAGACGCGGCCATGTTCACGAGTTCCGAATTGCAAGACGCCGCCCGCATGGTCCATGCCCATATGCCTCCTACCCCGGCGCATAACTGGCCCTTGCTGGCCGAGGCGCTGGGAACGCAGGTCATCGTCAAACATGAAAACCACGCGCCCACGGGGGCCTTCAAAGTGCGCGGCGGGATCACCTTTCTCGATTGGGTGCGCCGCACCTACCCTGACGCGGAGGGCATCGTCACCGCCACACGCGGCAACCACGGCCAGTCGCAGGCCCGTGCCGCCACCGCGGTGGGGCTGAAAGCGAAAATCTACGTTCCGCGTGGCAATTCCACCGAAAAGAACACCGCCATGCGCGCCTATGGCGGCGAGGTGATCGAACATGGCGAGGATTTCGACGAGGCGCGGATCGAGGCGATGCGGATTGCAGAAACCGGCGCTTATGTCCCCGTACCACCGTTTCACCGCGAACTGGTGCGCGGCGTGGCCACCTATGGGCTGGAGCTGTTCACTGCGCATCTCGATCTGGACGTGGTCTATGTGCCCATCGGATGCGGCTCGGGCATCTGCGGCACGATTGCCGCGCGTGATGTGCTGGGGCTGAAGACGCGGATCATCGGCGTGGTCTCTACCCAAGCGGCGGGCGCGAAACTCTCCGTTGAGGCAGGGCACCTGGTCGAGACGATTTCCGCCCAAACCTTTGCCGACGGCATGGCGGTGCGCGGCCCGGTACAGGCGGCCTTTGACATCTACAGCGCGGGCGCAGAGCGGATCGAAACCGTTTCCGAGGCCGAGATCGCAAATGCGATCCGGCTCTACTACACCGCGACGCATAACATCACTGAGGGCGCGGGCGCGGCGGCGCTGGCCGTGGCCCTGCGCGAAAAGACGCAGAACCGCGGCGCCAAGGTCGGGCTGATCCTGTCGGGCGGCAATATCGACATGGGATGGTTTGCCACCCTTTTGGCGGGCGGCACGCCAGAGACCTGAACGCAAAAGAGCCGCCCCAAGCGGGACGGCTCTTTCTGTCTCGGTTGACCGGGCTTATTCGGCTGCGATCAGCCCCATGCTTTCCAGCTTGAGCAGAACCTGATGGGCGCAGTTGTCCACATCCACATTCTCGGTCTCGACGCTCAGTTCCGGGTTCTGCGGCACGTCATAGGGGTCGGAAATACCGGTGAATTCCTTGATCTTGCCTTCGCGTGCCAGCTTGTACAGGCCTTTGCGGTCGCGGCGCTCGCATTCCTCGATCGAGGTCGCAACATGCACCTCGATAAAGGCACCGAACTGCTCGATATCCTCACGCACCGCGCGGCGGGTCGTGGCATAGGGCGCGATGGGCGCGCAGATGGCGATGCCACCGTTCTTGGTGATTTCCGAGGCCACGTAACCGATGCGGCGGATGTTGAGGTCACGGTGCTCTTTCGAGAAGCCCAGTTCCGAGCTGAGGTTTTTCCGAACGATGTCACCATCCAGAAGCGTCACGGGACGGCCGCCCATCTCCATCAGCTTGACCATAAGCGCGTTGGCGATGGTCGATTTGCCGGAGCCGGAGAAGCCGGTGAAGAACACGGTAAAGCCCTGCTTGGAGCGCGGCGGTTTGGTGCGGCGCAGCTCCTTGACCACCTCGGGGAAGGAGAACCATTCCGGGATCTCCAGACCTTCGGCCAGACGGCGGCGCAGCTCGGTACCCGAGATGTTGAGGATGGTGACGTTGTCCTTGTCCTCGATCTCGTCCATCGGCTCGTATTGCGCGCGTTCCTGCACCCAGACCATGTGTTTGAAATCGACCATTTCGATGCCCATTTCCTCTGCGTGCTCGCGGAAGAGGTCCTGTGCGTCGTAGGGGCCATAGAAATCCTCGCCCTGGCTGTTCTTGCCGGGGCCAGCATGGTCGCGGCCAACGATGAAATGGGTGCAGCCGTGGTTCTTCCGGATCAGCCCGTGCCAGACCGCCTCGCGCGGGCCTGCCATGCGCATGGCAAGGTTCAGAAGGCTCATCGTGGTGGTGGACGACGGGTATTTGTCCAGCACCGCCTCGTAGCAGCGCACGCGGGTGAAGTGGTCCACATCGCCCGGCTTGGTCATGCCGACAACCGGGTGGATCAGCAGGTTGGCCTGTGCCTCTTTCGCGGCGCGGAAGGTCAGTTCCTGGTGCGCGCGGTGCAGCGGGTTGCGGGTCTGGAAGGCCACCACACGACGCCACCCCAGCTTGCGGAAATAGGCGCGCAGCTCGTTCGGCGTGTCGCGACGGGCGCGGAAATCGTAATGCACGGGCTGCTGGATGCCGGTTACCGGGCCGCCCAGATACACATTGCCCGCATGGTTGTGCAGGTAGTTCACGGCGGGGTGCGCGTCGTCATTGGCTCCGAACACCTTTTCCGCCTCGCGCGCCTTGTTCGGCACCCAGCGGTCGGTCACGGTCATGGTGGCAAGGATCACGCCCTCCTGGTCGCGCAGCGCGATGTCCTGACCGATCTCCAGCTTTTCCGCAAACTCATCCGACACATCAAGGTTGATCGGCATCGGCCACAGCGCGCCGTCGGCCAGACGCATGTTTTCAACCACGCCGTCGTAATCGGCCTCGGTCAGGAAGCCCTTGAGCGGGTTGAACCCGCCATTCATCAGCAGTTCCAGGTCACAGATCTGGCGCGGCGTCAGGTCCCAGCTAACAAGGTCGGCGGCGTCGACCTTGAGCTTCTGCGCGCTGTCATAAGACACGTAAAGCTCGGGGATGGGGGCAAGGTTGTTTTGCATGAGTTTGGTCCTGTACTTAAAGGGAGCGAGACCGCTCGTGGCACCGGTTAATTCGGCGTGAAGCGCGTCATATTCGGCAAATTTGCGGGCAAGGAACTGGTCGGTAAGGCGGATTTTCGCAGCTGCGCCGCGCGCGGTCAGCGCATAGGCGAAACGTTGACGCCGATCCGGCCCGGAACGTTCACTGATCTTGATCAGACCCGCCTCAGCCGCAGAGCGCAGCAATGCGTTGAGACGCCCCAGCGAGATGCCCAGCGCGCCCGCGGTGGCCCGCTGCGACGCGTCCGGGGCCAGATCCAGCTGGCGCAGAAGACGAAAGAGAAGATCCTCGTCCTCCGGAGTTGATTTTGCCTGGGGCAATGCCATGACCTGCGACTCAAAGTGTGTTCACGAGTGAACGCATCACATATTTTGCACTCGCAGCAAAGCGGGAATTCATTGATTTCAGGGTGATCGGCGGAAAGTTGCGGGAAAACCACAGCGCTCACGATAAACAAAGCGGGACAGAAAACCGGAGACTAGCGACCGGGCGGAACAAACCTCCGCCAATCACGGGAGCTTGCGACACGCGGTCTATTCGGCTGCAGCCACCTGCGAAACACCGGTCTTTTCGCGTATGACCTCGTCGAATATCCAGTCACGGAAGGCGCGGATCATCGGATCCCCGGCGCGGTCGTGCTGGTAGGCCACCGAGTAAATGACAAAGGGGATCGTAACGGTGTCAAAAAGCCGTTCGACGCGCCCCGCCTCCACCGTGCTGCGGACCATTGCGTCATACGCCAGTGACACGCCATGCCCCTGCTCCACCGCGGTCGTGGCCAGTTCGCAATTGGGGAAGACTGGTCCTGAGGGCATCTTGGACGGCGAAATTCCTGCCGCCTCGAACCATTCGGTCCAGGCATCGTCGGTTTCGTCATACATCAGTTGCAGCCGCAACAGGTCTTCGGGTGCGCGGATATTCTCGCGTTCGCGCAATTGCGGGCTGATCACAGGGTACCGGCTCGACTGCATCAGAGGCTCGGTAATGACGCCCGGGGTCTGGCTGGTCGCCCATTGGATCACCACATCGCTGTCATTGCTGGCAAAGTCCGTTGAGGGCGCGCCCGACGACACCTGCAACCGCACCCGGTCGCCAAAGCTCAGCCGCCCCAATCGCGGTACCAGCCAGCGCGCGGCAAAGCCCGGCGTGCAAAGCACGCGAAACGGCTTGTGCCCGGCCTGCTGAACTGAACGGGTGGATGTGTCCAGAAGATCAAGCAACCCCGTCAGCTTGCCCGCATAGCCCCGCCCGGTCAGCGTCAGGTCCAAGCTGTTGCCGTCTCGCTCAAACAAAGCGGTGTCGAGATACGCCTCCAGCGCACGTACCTGATGGCTGATCGCCGAGGGCGACAAGCACAGCTCATCCGCCGCTTTCTTGAAGCTTTTGTGTCGCGCCGCGGCCTCGAATGCCTTGACCGCCGCGAAGGGGGGAAGCTGTCGGCCCATAGCAGGTGAATTTCCTTCATCCGCAGGTGAAAAATGGTCTTTTGCGCCGTCGCGCGGCCTCAGCCTAACATCAAATCAGTTCAAATCAAAATTCCGACGGAGGACGCCATGCGTATCCTGATCCGGGCCAGCCTGTGGCTGGCACGCACAAGATTTCTGTGTCTTTTCATCCTGCTGGTGCCGGCCCACGCCTCGGCCGACCTTCTCGCCTGGCGTGACGCCCGCAACATGGGAGAGCTTGTTGCACATCTCGAAACCTGGCTGGACCGGAATACCGACCTGCCCCGCCGCGACTCGCCGCCAGAGATTCGCATGATCACAACCGCCCGGGCCGCAAGCCTTGCGCCCGGCAAACTCTGGGCCGGTCAGGACACGCTACGCGGCCTCTATGATCCGGAGGCCGAAGCCATCTGGCTGGTCCGTCCGTGGGACGCGCGCAATCCATTTGACGCGAGCACGCTTCTCCACGAGCTGATCCACCATCGTCAAGCTGCCAGCGGGCACTGGTACTGCCCCGGCGCGCAGGAATTGCCCGCCTATCGCATTCAGCAGGCCTGGCTCAACGAAATGGGGTTGGAACCGGACGTCAACTGGATCGCGGTGATGCTTGAGGCCGGGTGCACCCCGCGCGACATCCACCCGGATTAAGCGCAGGGCTCCGCATGGCCGCCATGCTCCCGGCGGCCATGCGATCTCTTACGCGACGGGCGCCGCGTAGGGTCCCGCTTCGGTCACGGTTTCGCCTTCCTGCTCGGCAATGAACTTCTCCGCATCCAGCGCCGCCATGCAGCCCATGCCCGCGCTGGTCACCGCCTGACGATAGACATGATCGGTCAGGTCACCCGCTGCAAAGACGCCCGGAACCGAGGTCCGCGTGCTGCCAGCCTCGACTTTGACGTAGCCGCCATTGTGCAGCTCCAGCGTGTCCTTGACCAACTCATTGGCTGGCGCATGACCGATGGCCACAAACACGCCCTTGCAGGGGATTTCGGTGATCTCGCCGGTGTCCACATGTTTCACGCGCACCGCCTCGACGCCTTTGGGCATGTCGGTTCCGACCACTTCTTCCAGAGTGTGGAACCAGAGCGGTTCGATCTTTGGGTTTTTCAGCAACCGGTCCTGCAGGATCTTTTCGGCACGCAACTCGTCGCGGCGGTGGATCAGCGTGACCTTGGAGGCAAAGTTGGTCAGGAACAACGCCTCTTCCACAGCGGTGTTGCCGCCGCCGATCACCACGATCTCCTGCCCGCGATAGAAAAACCCGTCACAGGTGGCGCAGGCCGACACGCCAAAGCCTTTGAACGCCTCTTCCGACGGCAGGCCCAGCCATTTGGCGCGCGCGCCGGTGGCCAGGATCACCGCATCGGCGGTATAGGTCGTGCCGCTGTCGCCCTTGGCGGTGAAGGGACGCTTGGAGATATCCAGATCGGCGATGATGTCGCCGATGATCTCGCATCCCATCGCCTTGGCATGGGCCTCCATCCGCACCATCAGGTCGGGGCCCTGCACCTCGGTGTCGCCGGGCCAGTTCTCGACCTCGGTGGTGGTGGTCAATTGCCCGCCCGGTTCGATCCCCTGCACGAGAATGGGTTCGAGCATGGCGCGGCTGGCATAGACGCCCGCGGTATAGCCCGCCGGGCCGGAGCCAATGATCAGAACCTTGGTGTGACGTGTCTCGGACATGGGGGCGCCTTTGCGAAATGGATTGGGTCGGACACCGCATATAACGCCCCCCGCGCCAAACGAAAAGCCACCGGAAGCCGGCGTTGCGCCTGACGCATGGCAAACCGTCATCGAAAAAGAATCTTACCCACAGGCGAAATATTATTGCGCGCACCTACTAAGGTGCTATAACAATCGCAATTCGGCGGAGGGGTAACATGCCGGGAACACGTCTAGACCCGATAGATCGCAAGATATTGGCCGAGCTGCAAGCCGACGGCCGGATGACCAATGTGGAACTGGCCAAACGCGTCGGCATTTCCGCCCCCCCCTGCCTGCGCCGGGTGCGCACGCTTGAGGAACAGGGTTTCATCCGCGGCTACCATGCCGAGATCGACAGCCGCGAACTGGGCTTCGAGGTGCAGGTTTTTGCCATGGTCGGCCTGCAAAGCCAGGCCGAAAGCGACCTGTCGGCCTTTGAGGAACGCTGCCGCTCCTGGCCATTGGTCCGCGAATGCCACATGCTGAATGGCGAGGTGGATTTCATCCTGAAATGCGTAGCACCGGACCTGTCCAGCTTTCAAAGCTTTCTCACCGGCGAATTGCTGACGACGCCCAATGTGGCCTCGGTCAAAACCTCGCTTGTGATCCGCGGTGC
Source organism: Primorskyibacter aestuariivivens (assembly GCF_028023675.1). Classification (GTDB taxonomy): domain Bacteria; phylum Pseudomonadota; class Alphaproteobacteria; order Rhodobacterales; family Rhodobacteraceae; genus Marinovum; species Marinovum aestuariivivens. Next base: position 251,025 of record NZ_JAQIOZ010000005.1, read on the forward strand.
CAAGGACGAACCCGGCGTGCCCTTTGAGGTGCTCGAAGAACGGCTGAGCAAGAGCGCCTGATCCCGGGCTCGACAGAAAGTGCCTGACGCGTTTACCCTTTCATCAGAAAGGCGGGCGGATATGGCACAGCTGGATTTCTGGTATTCCATTGGCAGCACTTACACGTACCTGAGTGTGATGCGAATCGACTCCGCCGCCGAACGCGCGGGCGTTTCAGTCAAATGGTGCCCCTATAACGTGCGCCATGTCATGACGGTCCAGAACAACATCCCCTTCAAGGACAAGCCGGAGAAATCCGCCTACATGTGGCGCGACATTGAACGACAGGCGATGAAATACGGTCTGTCGCCGCGCCTGCCCGCGCCCTACCCGATCGCCGACCTGCCTCGCGCCAACCGGGTGGCGCGCCTCGGTGCGCGCGAAGGATGGGTTAATGACTACACGCGCGCCACCTATCGCCGCTGGTTCGAAGCCGGGCAGCCCGCAGGCGAAGACCCTAACCTCTCTGACAGCCTTGCCGAGATTGGACAGGACCCGGCCCGCGTGTTGAGCCTCGCGGACAGCGCGGCAACCCATGACGCGCTGTCCGCCGCCACCGAAGAGGCCATGGAACGCGGCATCTTTGGCGCCCCCAGCTTCCTTGTCGGAGAGGAATTGTTCTGGGGCGATGACCGGCTGGAAGACGCATTGAACTGGGCGAAATCCCGCGCCTGACCGGTTTGCACAACCTAAACCTAAAAACGAATCACCGCATGTGATACTCTCATAGGTGGTGGCGCATATTTTCGCGCCACGGCCGGCGGCATCAGGCCGTGGACCAAGTCATTTTGAACAAAGGACCTAACAGCATGGCACATCGCGCAAAATCCATTTCCGCAGACGCTCTCGCGGAAAAGACCTATGAGGTCGCAAAAGACGTCGTTTCGGCGCGCATCAAGGAGATCGGCGGACGCCCCGGCGATATCGGCTTTTTCCCCGATATCGGGATTTTCGGTCTGATCTGGGACGACCTCGACTTTAACCGGTTCCCGATCGAACCGCTCATCGAAACCTCAGCCAAGATCGCCAGCGGCGTGGGCGAGCTGGCCCGCACCGATATTGAACCGGTCGTTCTGGTCGGTCGGCACGGAACCACCATGGGCTATTTCCCCCGCATCGACGAGATCGTACTGCGCAAGGGGGGCTTTTGAGCAGCAAAGGGGCTGCGCAGACTCCGCTTGCCTGCCCCAGCGCGCAGCCCGACATGGCAGGCGCCGATGTGCTTGGCGTCATGGAACGGAGCGAGGATGGGAAACTACGCCTGTCCTATGTTACCGCGCCCGTGCCGGTCACGCCGGAATTGCTGGAAAAGACTGGACCGGTTCCTCCCACCGAGGTTCTGCGCTTTTCCGCGCCCTGCGTCGAAAGCAAATGCCAGCATTTCGACGGTTCCAAGTGCCAGCTTGCGGCGCGGGTGGTGGCGGGGCTGGGAATTGACGTGTCCCATGCCCCGCCCTGCAAACTGCGCAAGACCTGCCGCTGGCACGCGCAGGAAGGGGTCGAGGCCTGTCTGCGCTGCCCGCAGGTCACCACGCATATCAGCGTCGATGATCCACACCTCAAGGCCGTTGCCGGGGTCGGCTGATCTGCCTACCGGTTAGGCAGGCGCAGGCCCCGCACAGGGGCCTGCGCGCGTGCGAACCGATACCGCCGTTGTCATTGCCGCATCACGCATCCTATATTCAGCCGAGATTGTGCAAGAGGACATCCATGGCCCGCCCTATCGTCGGCATCATCGGCAACCAGTACCTGATCAACGACCAATATCCAGCACATGCGGGCGGTACGATGAATTCCGAAGCGGTGGCCGAGGTGTCGGGCTGCATGCCGCTGCTGATCCCGGCCGATCCGCGCTTTGTCTCGGTGCGCGAATTGATGGATGTCTGTGACGGCTTTGTGCTGACCGGCGGACGCCCCAATGTGCATCCCGAGGAATACGGCCATGACGCGACCGAGGCGCATGGCGCCTTTGACCGGGCGCGCGATGCGATCACCCTGCCGCTGGTGCGGGCCTGTGTCGAAAGCGGCCAGCCCTTCCTTGGCATCTGCCGTGGCTATCAGGAGGTGGCGGTCGCCATGGGCTCGACCCTGCATCCCGAGATCCGCGACCTGGAGGGGCGGATGAACCACCGGATGCCGCCTGATGGCACGCTGGAGGAAAAATTCGCGCTGCGCCACACGGTGACGTTTTCTGACGGCGGCGTGTTTCACAAGCTGATGGGTGCGCGCGAGGTCATGACCAACACGCTGCATGGGCAGGGTGTCATGCAAGCGGGCAAACGCTTTGTCATTGATGGATGGGCCCCCGATGGCACGCCCGAAGCGGCCTTTATCGCCGATGCGCCCGGCTTTACACTCTCGGTGCAGTGGCATCCGGAATGGGATGCGGCGAATGACCCCGTGTCGCGGCCGCTGTTTTCGGCCTTTGGCGACGCGGTGCGCAGCTGGGCCGCGCGCCGTCAGCCGCTGCGCGCCAGCGCCTGACCGATCTCAGGCCGCCGACAACCCGTCCAGTAAATCCTTGTCCACCCGCGGAAAGCCCAGCGGACCAAACCCCTTGGCGTCTTTGACATGGGGGAAGAGCGACAGGAACAGTTGCAATCCGTTCTGACCCAACTTGTCGATCACTCCCGGTCCCGGATGATAGGTCTCGACCTCAAGCCCACTGACCCGCACCGCCGCATGTCGGCGCAACACGATGTGATACACGCGCACGGCACTGGGCGGGGTGACGCGCACCACCGTGTCGCCATCAATGAAATCCTTCAAGGGCGTCAGAACATGCCCCTTGCCATTGGCCTGCCGTAGCTGGGGTGGATTGTGCAACAGCCCCGCCCATGGCCCCAGAAGCACGTCATTGGTCGGCCGGGCGACGCCAAAGCTTTGCGGCATCACGCGGATCAGCCCGGAGGCAGCGGGCATGTCAGGGAACCCGCCCGGGGCAATCATGGTCGACCCGATCCACAGGATCGGCTGCGCGCCCTCGCTGCTTTCCACGAAATCCCCCGGCATCAGGTCTTCGATCGCCATCGGCCCGTCACGGGTGTCCAGCAACGTGCCACGCGCAAAGCCACCGGTGATCCTGTCGAACAGATCCGTGCAGGGCACCGCGTGGTTGGAATAGTGGATGCTGAGATCGGGAAGCAGAGAGGCGGCCTCGATCCTGCGCATGAGAGGGTCGCGCTGAGGCCGCCCGTCAGGGCGTGGTGCAAATCGGTCCTGCGAAATTCCAGCAGGAGGCAAAGTGTCAGCCGCAAATGCGTTGCGGATCGAGGGGCGGTTCATGGTCTCGTGTCCAATTTCTTGGTCACATCCGCGTCGGCCCCCACCGACAACGTCAAACGGACAGTGTCATTCGCTACAGCGTTGCCAATTGGACAGGTTTCAACCGCATTAGTCAAAATTGACGGGGGATTGTTCAACACACAGTGGGTAATCCCGGCTTACCCGAAAACACTGTTCCAGCCTTCTGGAAAATAGCGCCACATTTCCCTCGCTCCACGCGATGCCCCCCGCGAATCAACAAGCCCCGCGCCGTGTTCGGGCGCGGGGCTTGGAAGCATCGGGCGCATGGCCCGGAATATTTTGGCCGAACTCAGGCGGAGCGGCGCAGCACGGGTTCTTCCTTGCGCTTGGCAATCATCGCCGCGCGCCGTGTGCCACGGGTCCAGGGCATTTCCACATCCGCAGTCTTTGCGGTTTTTGCAACGGATTTGAGGAACCGGGTTTTCATCTCTGTTCTCCTTCATGGCCCGCAGGGCAGGAACGTGTTTGGCGTTGAGATGAGTATTGTCCCGGTTTCGGGCAGGCTTGGGGCGATTCAGAAATTTTTAACCAGTTTTTAGCAAGCCTGTCCGCCAAACTCCGGCAGCTTTGCCCAAATCGGAAAGCAATTCAAAAACAGACACTTAGAACTCATTTTCGCGGAACAGCAGCTAATCAACGCCGAGATTGGGGCAGGTTTGGGGCACCCAACCGCCCCGGTTTGGCCCAAATCAGAGCCGGATCGCCGAAATCAGACGCCCGTAATCGGCCTCGCCCGCATGTACGGACCGTCGGTAGGAATAGAACCGCGCCGCATCCGAATAGGTACAGTGCCGGATCCACTCGGCCTCGCCGACGCCCGCCGCTCGCAACCGGTGCAGCCCGTAGGAGGGCAGATCAAATTGATAGCGGTCCCCCTCGCCATTGGCGAAAAAGCGGGTGTTGTCGGGATCCTCCGCCACGAAGGTTTCCAGAAATTCCGGCCCCACCTCATAAGCGCGTTGCGAGATCGACGGGCCGATAACTGCGCGTATTGCGCCGCGTGTCGCGCCCAGCGCCACCATCGCGTCGACCGTCGCATCCAGCACGCCGTCCAGCGCACCGCGCCATCCGGCATGGGCCGCGCCGATCACCCCGGCTTCGGGGTCTGAAAACAGCACCGGCTGGCAATCCGCCGTCAGCACCCCGAGGACGAGCCCCGGTTGATTGGTGACAAGCCCGTCGGCTTCTGGAAACGCCTGATCGTGGCTGGTGACCGTCACGACATCCGCGGAATGGGTCTGATGCACCGTGATCAGGGCCTCCGGCGCCACACCCAAGCTCTCGGCCACCCGTGCGCGGTTGATCCTTACGATCTCGGACTGGTCAGACGATCCGAACCCGCAATTCAGACCGTTGAACACACCCGATGACGCCCCGCCCCGGCGGGTAAAGAACCCGTGCCGCAGCGGTCCCAATGTGTCCGAGGTAAGAATTTCCAAAGTCATTGCGCCAATCCCGGCCAGACAATTCCGCCCCGGGGCATCAGCCCCAGCACCTTGAAGAGCGTCCCCATTTCATCGGGGTGCGTCAACCGTCGATGTGCAGCGATATGTTGCTCAAGCTGCGCGTCGCTCATGACGTTGGCCAGTGCCTGCGCGCGCTGCGTGATGCCCAGCCGTTCCAGGAACGCGCCCTGCGTACTCAAACGGCTATGCGCACAAGGCGCGGCGCGGGCAATCGCCTCGAAATCCACATGCGCGGTCAGGTCCGCCTGCCCCGGTGTGGCAAACGGATCGACGGGGCTGTGCCCGGACAGGGCCTGAAACGTGTCGCCCAACGACCCCCAATCGCCATAATCCACGATCAGCGCCGCGCCGCCATGGCGCGCGATTCGCCCGCCCAACTCGGCCACAATGCCGGGCAAGGACGGGCAAAGCTCGACGATATCGCCCTCGCTTGTGTCCTCCAGCCGATGGGCCAACGCCTCCTGCGGGGTCTCGCCCGCCAGTCCCAGCGTCAATGCCCCGTCGCGCGCACCCACGCGCCGTTCGCACCAACCGCGCCCGGCGCGCTGAAACTGGCGAATGGGGAGCGCATCGAAGAACTCGTTGGCCACGCACCACAGCGGTCCATCCGGCAAATCGCTGACCTGATCCACCCAGCGCGGATCATGCCCGGCCAGCACCTCTTTCTGCCGCGAGCGCAGCACCGGCGACATCTCGACCAGCAGGACATCGGCCGCCTCGACAAAGCCGGGAACCTGACGCCCGACGCGCAAAACATCCGCCATGAGCGTGCCTCGCCCCGGCCCCAGCTCGGCCAGCGTGAAGCGGGACGGCGCGCCCTGATCCAGCCAGTTCTGCGCCAGCGAAAGCCCGATCAACTCGCCAAACATCTGGCTGACTTCCGGGGCGGTGGTGAAATCCCCCTGCCCGCCCAACGGATCCCGCGAGGTATAATAGCCATACTCCGGATGCATGAGACACAGCGCCATGTAGTCGGCCAATGACATGGGACCGTCCGACGCAATCCGCTCCAGAAGCAGTGAAGTCAGGTCGCTCATGCCCGCTTCCGCATGACGATCCACAACCCGATGAGGATCATGGGCAGCGACAGCGCCTGCCCCATCGTCACCCCCCAGCCGCCGACGTGAAAGGCCAGCCCCAGCGGATTGTCATCGGTGACGAACTGAGCGTCGGGCTGGCGGAAGAATTCCACAATAAACCGCGCCGCGCCGTAGCCCGCAAAGAACAGGGCAGCGATGCGCCCCGGTGTTTTCAACCAGCCCCGCGCAAAGCCAAGCCACAAAAGAGCCGCCCCCAGAAGCAGCCCTTCGAGCCCCGCTTCATAGAGCTGGCTGGGGTGACGGGCGCAAAGCTCTCCCAAGGGCTGGCCGCAAAGCTGCGCAAGCTCGCCGGGAAAGGCCACGCCCCAAGCCATGTCGGTCTGGCGTCCCCAAAGCTCGGCATTGATGAAATTCGCAATCCGCCCCAAAAGCAGCCCCGGCGGCGTCGCAAGCGCCATAAGATCCGCAAGCGGCAGGCGCTCCACGCCATTGCGCGCGCTCCAGATCCACGCCGCGACGATCACCCCCAGAAGACCGCCATGAAACGCCATGCCGCCCTGCCATATGGCAAGGATCTCCAGCGGCGCGGTCAGGTAATATCCCGGCTGGTAAAACAGCACGTAACCCAACCGCCCACCCAGAATGACCCCAAGGATCACCCAGGTCATCAGGTCCTCGACCTGCCCCGGCTTCATCGGCGGGCTGTTACCCTGCCATAACGCGGGCCGCTTCAGGGCGCGCACGGCGATCCACCATCCGATCAGAATACCGGCGATATAGGCCAGCGCATACCAGCGCAGCGCGAATGTCATGCCAAAGAGCGATATGGAAAACAGCTCGGGCGACAGCGGGGGAAAGGGGATCATGGCCTGCATATGCGTCTCTGTGCCTCTGGCTTTATGGAAGGTCAACCTTGTGAGCCCGCCTCATGACCGCCATATAGGGGCAAAGGTAACGCGGAGACATCCCATGCAAAGCCGAAACAAGGTTTTCGACGACATTTCACAGCTGATGACAAACGCCATGGGCGTGGCGCAAGGAGCGCGCGAAGAGGCGGAAACAGCCATGAAATCCATGATGGACCGCTGGCTGGCCGATCGCGACCTTGTCACGCGCGAAGAATTCGACGCCGTGCGCGCCATGGCCATGAAAGCGCGCGAGGAAAACGAAGCGCTCAAAGCCCGGATCGAGGCGCTGGAAGCCAAAAGCGGCTGAACTGCCAGAGTCTTTTGAGCGCAGGGGCCTTTTTCGCAGGCAGAGTGCCGCGGCGCGTGGCCCGCATTGGATCACGACAGCTTTATGCAATTGTGACCCTGATGCGAACTTATGCACAGCGCACCTCTGCAGACTTTTCTTTTTCGTACAATTAGCGAGCGTATCCAAAGGCAGGCGAAGCCTGCTGTCGCGAGGCTCACATGCGCCGGTTCAGTTTGTCTGCATTTTCTGCTGAATTGATAGGATGACGAATTCGCCCGGACGCACAGGGGCAAACCCGACAATCGCTTTCAGGTCGCCGTTTCGAATATCCTCGGCTGTCATGCTCTCGCCCAGCCCAATGGAAACTTGAAACGCTTCGCCATTGGTCGTGCCCGACAATCCGCCCTGTTTCCAGACATTTGTCAGGAACTCTTCAATCATCCCGCGGATGCTGGCCCATGTCGCCGTGTCATTGGGTTCAAAAACAAAGGCCTCAAGCGCTCGCTTAACCGACTCTTCGATCATGTTGGCCAATCGGCGCACGGGCACGTATCGCCATTCCTTAGAATTACCATCCAGCGTGCGCGCGCCCCAGACCATCGTGCCCCTGCCCACGAAAGACCGGATCGCGCAGATCGACATCCCGTCCAATGGCGCGTTGAGGTCCTCTTGATCGCGGTTGCTCACGTCCACAGTGGGCGACCGGACAGCCCCTAAGCTCACATTGGCCGGTGCTTTCCAAACACCTTGCATGTTGTCCACCATGCAATAGACGCCTGCCATTGCGCCGGATGGCGGCAGGGCCTTGCGCGCGTCTGCGATGGCATGCATGACCGTACCATAGAGCGGAAAGGCCGCCCGCAAGGTTTGGTCCAGCGCCGTGGCCTCCTTCGCTTCAGGCAAGGGCTGTTCGGCAAGCGTGTCGACATGCGCCTGCAACGCGTCGGGGACATCCTCCACGCTCTCTTCGAGCATGGCTTTCAGTGTCTTCCGCCCTTCCATATCCAGGTTGCAAAAGCTGAAATCCGACGCGGTAAACACCGTTGCATTCAGCCACGGGTAATAGTCTGCCCCATAGCTACGGGCCTTGGGGGTCAACCCCGCGCGAAACCGCTCGACCGACTTACCGCCCGGCCCGTCCAGAGGCAGGAAACCGCCCGGCACATCGAGGATGGCAAAGCGGTTCCTCACCTCTTCCCCGCAATGCGTCAGCATGTGGTTTTGCACCTTCATAGCCTCGGCATGCGGCAGTCGCGTGGCCTCGGGGATCACAACAAGCGCAGGCGCGCGTTCGGATTTCAACCCATCCAGCGCGGCCATCATCTGTGCCGCTTCAATCGGATCCTCATATGACCCGATCGACGTGATGTAGCAGGTCCCGCCGCCATTGAGGAAAAACATCCGGATCGCACCATACAGCGCGTAATCGACCCCGGTCAGAGTGAGTTGATAGGTTCTGTCGCCGCTCTCGCCCGACACCTTAAACACCCGCTGCGGCAGCGCCGCGCCGCCTTTGGTCAGGGGCACGACCCCTTCGCTGGCCGTGGAGGTTTCAATCGCAAAGACAGGCTCCGGCGCGCCCCCGAAATACTCCTGAAACTCACTCAGCGTCTCAATCCGCGTGGGCACTTGAACAAGGGAGCGCTGGCCATCTCTGGCCTTGGCCGTATAGCCGATGAAGGCTGGCAAGGCCGTCTCGGACCATACAATCGAATTTGGAAAGGCTGGCTGTTCCACCACGTAAACGCCGGGAGTCTTTTCCATCTGCTCGAACCTTCCTTAATGAAAAGTGATCAATCGCCGTCATGGCTGGGCCCGGCCCGTTTCCGGCAAGGGCTCTGAAAATCCGCTGTACCCAGCCTAGCGAGGGTGAGAACAATAGCAAGCAAGGCACCAAGCCTGTCCACCCGATCAAAATCAGCCCGTTCCTGCGAGGATCAAAGATGCACAAGACCACCGGTTTCCTCAGGGACCTCAAACGCGGCGAAGAACGCGGCGTCGATGCGTTGCTCCGGGCCGCCTTTGGCGGCGAGGAAGAGGTCCGCATCGTCGAAAAACTGCGCAAGTCCGGGGCCATGGCAGGCGAAAGCGTTTTGCCAGGCCCGGACGGACCCGTGGGCTATTTCGCACTCAGCCGGTTTGTGAAACCCAAGGGCTGGCTCTGTCTCGCCCCGGTGGCAGTTCATCCCGATTGGCAGGGTATGGGGCATGGCAAACGCATGACGGGCATGCTGGCCGGGTGGGCCATGGCCAGCGGCCAGACCATCGTGGTGCTGGGCGAGCCGGACCTCTACGAACGCGCCGGATTTTCGCGGGCGCGGGCGGCGCGGCTGACCTCTCCCTTTCCGCTCAGCCACACGATGCTTTTGGCGCCGGGCGCGGATGCACCGGAAGCAGAGCTGATCTATCCCAGCGCGTTCCAACGCTGAGTCCCCTTGCCAAGCCCAAGGGTTTCCGCGCAACTGCCCGCATGTTTCAGGCCAAAGCCCAAAATCCGCCGCTTGCCATTGCATTGATGCTCAGTGCGACGCTGTTCATCGCGTCTTCCACGGCCTTTGCCAAGCTACTGGGGGCCGGTGGGCTTGGGACCCAGATGCACCCCCTACAGGTGAGCTTCGGCCGGTTTCTTTTTGCCGGTCTGGCGCTGAGCGCGGCCGCGGCCATCATCCGTCCGCAATTCACGACGATCCATTGGGGGCTGCATATCCGCCGCACCGCCTGTGGCTGGGGCGGGGTGACGCTGATGTTTGCCGCCGTAGCCTTTATCCCGCTGGCCGATGCAACGGCGATTTCCTTTCTCAACCCGGTCTTTGCGATGATGCTGGCCATCCCGCTTCTGGGCGAGCGGGTCGGCCCAGTCCGGTGGGGGGCCGCCGCGCTGGCGCTACTGGGGGCGCTTATCCTGTTGCGCCCGGGAACAGGCGCGTTTCAACCCGCCGCGCTTCTGGCACTTGGGGCGGCGCTGATCCTCGGACTGGAGATCATCTTTATCAAGCGTCTGTCAGAACGCGAGGGCGCGATGCAGATCCTGTTGGTCAACAATCTGATTGGTGTCTGCATTGCCGGTCTGGCCGTGATCCCGGTTTTTCAATGGCCAACGGCGGCACAATGGGCGGCCATGGCGGGGGTGGGCCTGTCCATGGCCATGGCGCAGACATGTTTTCTCAACGCCGTGGCCCGCGCGGAGGCAAGCTTTATCGTGCCATTCAGCTATGCCACGCTGATTTCGGCGGCGGTGATCGACTTTGCTGTGTTTGGCGTGATCCCGGTGGCAACATCCGCCATAGGCGCGGCGATCATCATCGCGGGCGGCGCGCTGCTGGCCTGGCGCGAGGGCCGCGTCAAAGGCCACGCCTCGGCCCCGCAGCCCAATACAGAGTAGCGTTCAGGACTTGAGCCGCGCCCCGCGCCGGAACATATTCCAAGCTGCGACACAGGCCGCAATGGTTGCCCCACCGGCCACCAAAAGCCCCAGCCAGGGTGAGCTGTCCGACACGCCCAGCACGCCAAACCGCACCCCGTCGATCAGGTAAAAGACCGGATTGAAATGGGTGATCGTGTTGAGCACCGGTGGCAGCGCCTGCACCGAGTAGAACGTGCCCGACAGGAAAGCGAGCGGCGTGATAATGAAATTGGTGATCGCCGCCATCTGATCGAACTTGTTCGCGACGATGCCCGCCAGCATGCCCAAAGCCGACAGGAAGGCCGCGCCGAGAACCACGAAAACAAGCGCCCAGAGCGGATGGGCAATCCCGATTCCCAGAAAGACCAGCATGCCCAAAGCGACCCCCAAGGCCACGAACACACCGCGCCCGATCCCGCCCGCAAGATAGCCCAGCACCAGCTCGATCGGCGATAAGGGCGGCATCAGCGTATCAACGATATTGCCCTGCACCTTGGAAATCACGATGGACGACGAGGTATTGGCAAAGGCGTTCTGGATCACCGTCATCATCAGGATACCGGGCGCTATGAAATGGGTGAACGGCACCCCCATCACATCGCCCCGTTGCGGACCGATTGCGATGGTAAAGATCATCAAAAACAGCGCCGCCGTGACCAATGGGGCCAGCAACGTCTGGGTCCACACGACAAGAAAGCGCATCACCTCGCGCGCGCACAGCGTGTAGAGCCCCAGCCAGTTCACCGCCCCAAAGCGGCGGGTGCCCATGGCAACTGGGCTGGTATGGGTCGACATGTCCCGCATCGCGGCCTCCGTGACAGATTCGCGGCCTTGTAACTCGCCCCCGAGTGATTAGAATAGGGGGCAACTCGAAAATGTCAGGGCGGCCCTCAATTGAGGCCGCTTTTTCTCGTAAGGATATCCGATGGCCTGGACCGATGAACGCGTCGAACTGCTCAAGAAGATGTGGGGCGAGGGGCAATCCGCCTCGCAGATTGCCAAGGAGCTGGGCGGCGTGACCCGCAACGCCGTCATTGGCAAGGTGCACCGCCTCGGGCTGTCGAACCGGGCGGGCAGCGGCGCGGCCAAACCCGAGCCTGCCGCGGCCAAAGCCCCCAAAGCGGAGCCAAAGCCCAAAGCCGCGCCCAAGGCAGAGGCCAAGCCGAAACCGGCGCCCGAGCCCAAGGAAGAGGTGGTGATGGAGACCAAATCCGCCACCCCGGCGCGCCGCCAGATCATTCCCGCCGGGCAACCCCTGCCGCCGCAGCCCTCGGCCAATGAGATCAGCCCCGAAGCGCTGGCCAAGGTGAACGAGGTGGAGAAAAAGGCCAAGAAGCTGAGCCTGATGGAGTTGACCGAGCGGACCTGCAAATGGCCCGTGGGCGACCCCGCGACCGAGGATTTCTGGTTCTGCGGCCTGCCCGTGCAACAAGGCAAACCCTATTGCGAGGCGCATGTGGGCGTGGCGTTCCAGCCGATGTCGTCGCGCCGCGATCGCCGCCGGTAAGTACCCGTCCCGTAACGGGCGCGTAGGGTGGGCAGTTTTGCCCACCTTTTTTATGCCAGAATGCTGGTTCCGGGAGCCGCGCGGTCAATTGCCGCCCAGCAGGTCGCCGATCCCCTTGAGGATCTCATCCTCGACTTTCTTCTTGATCACGTCCTCGACGCTGTCATCCTCGTCCACTTCAACGCCAAGCTCGTCGCCAACCCGTTTGCGCACCTCCTCCTCGACGGCCTTTTTCTCGTCGGCAAGGTTGAGTTCAATGGCCTTTTCAAGGTCTGCCGTGATACGCGGGTTGGACCACGCCCCCTGAATCCGGACCGGAATGGCATATCCCTTGCGGTTTTCATTCTCCAGAACGCGCGGGGTAAAGGTATAGTCGATGGTCCGCTTGCCGAGGTCGACCTTGCCCTCGCCCACCGCCTTGATCAGCGGCAGCTCAAGCCGCAGGTCCTCGTTGCGCAGCACACCGTTCTTCATCGTGTAGGTCGCGGTCAGGCTATCAAAAATCGTTGTTCCACCCGAGCCGTCACCGCTACGCATCAGCTTGTCCAGGTCGATCCCCGAAATCACCCCACGGCCAAAAGTGAAGTTCCCGGTGCCTTCCAGCGAGTCGACAATCTGGGCCACCGATTGCCCAACGCCAAGGAACTGAATCTCACTATCGGCCTTGCCCGACAGGCGCTCAAGCCCCATCAGGTCTGCCAGCAGCTCCTGCGCCTCGACCTTGAGACCGCGCATCTTGCCGCCCACGGACAGCCCGTTGCGGTTGTTCATCACGAACTCTCCGTCGAACCCACCCTGATAGCCGGTCAATTCGCGGATCGTGATCACGGCGCGCGACCGGTCGATGGTCACCACCACCCGCGTTTTGGCAAATTGCAGATCGCCCAGATCGACGGAGTCGGCGTTCAGGACGATCTCGCCATCCGCCACACCCAGCGCCGACGCATCAATCGGGTCCGTCGACCATTCCGTCGCGCCCCCGCTGCTTTCCCCGTCCTCTGCCATCAGCGCCGAAAGGTCCAGCGCCCCGGCCTCAAGCCGCGCACCGATACGCGGCTTGTCACCGCCCAGATCGACCGATGCGCTGCCGGTCAGGCGGTTCTGATCCAGCGCCAGAGACATGCCATCGAAAGTGGCTTTTCGGGCCGCATCAAAGGTCAGGCTGGTGTCAAGCGTGATGCTCTGGCCAAGCCCTTGCGGGATTTCAGCCCCGCCCATGCCCAGCGCCGCCAGAACGCGCGCCGTTGACCCCAGCTCTGCCGTCAGCTTGCCTTGCGCCTCCGGCACCAGACTGACATTGCCAACAAAGCTCGCCGTGCCACCATCGGTGCTGATCTCGGCTGTGACCGGCTGCGCACCATTGCCCGCCAGCAGGTCCATGGGCCGCGGCAGCCGCGCCGTCACAGAAACATCCTCTCCCGCCGGGCGCAGGGTCAGTGCCACATCCGCAGGCCCCGCCTGATCCGGCCATGCCAGCGACAGATCGACATTACGATAAGCCACGGGTGCGCTTCCGGCATCGGCGTATGTGATTGCGCCATTGGTGATCCTGAGATCCTCGATGGAAACCGGCGGCAGCCCGGCGGAACCGGATTGCGGCGCGGGCTCATTGCCATCAGAGAAGTCCCAGTTGACACGCCCCTGCGCGTCCCGCTGCAGCAGCACGTCGGGCGCATCGGCATAGAGCGCCTTGACCCGCACCTCGCGCCGCAGCAGCGGCAGTGCCTCCAGCCCGATATGGGCCGAGGCCGCGCGCAGCATCGGTGTCTCACCCGCCCAATCGGCATTGGCCACCGTCACCGGGCCCGTGCTGACCCCGAGGACGGGATAAAAGCTGAACGAAACATCCCCGGTGATCTCGACCTTGCGGCCCAGTTGCGCCGACAACTGGTCCGACGCGATCCGCGCCAGCCTTTCTCCGGGCAAAAGCAACAACGATCCCACGGCCACAAGGGCCAGCACGACAACAATTCCGATCAGGCGAAACAGCCATTTCATGGCGACATCCTCTCTACTCAATACGCCGAGGCGCCCGGTTGACCCCGCGGCGCTCTGTTCTTGTTCTTGGGTGGAAATGTAACCCTTCTGGCGGGAATTGCGAGAGGGGACATCGCCTGGCATTTCCCCTTTCGGCGCAAAAAACGGCCCGAAGCTGGACAGCTCCGGGCCAGTGGGTCACGGGCCTTGGGGTCAGGGATCTGCACCCCGGGCCGGACCGGAAGAGTTTCAGCGGTGCCAATGCGCGGGCGCATTCCACCGCGCGTCGCGTTCGGCCTCGTCCCGTGTGATACCCATGTCAGAAAGCATCTCATCCGTCAGGCGGCGCATCTTCTGGCGCTCGCGATAGGCGGCGTCGACGGCGACCAGTTTGTCGAGCGCGGTTTTCAGGATGTGGCCAAGGCTCCAGCGGCGGGTGGTGGTGATCGGGCGGGCGGTGGTGGTGAGACGGGTTTGCATGATGGGCTCCTGATGGGGTTGGTGTTCGACTTGATGAGCCCAGATTGCCCCATGCCCGCAATCGATCCGCAAAAAGCGGGCTGCAATGGCGGCGCTGGCGTGCAATAGTTCCGTAAATTCTGCGTAAAACGACGCAAAAACCGTTGGATAATACGATCACCTCCCCATGCCCGACCTGACACTGCACCTTTATGGCCCCCTGCGGATCACCGGTCCGGACGGCGCGCCGCTGACCGGTCTGTCCCGGCGCGGTCAGGCCTTGCTGGCCTATCTGGCGCGCCAGTCCGGCATGCGCGCGGAACGCGGGCTTCTGGCCGATCTGCTGTGGTCCGACCGCTCCGAGGATCAGGCCCGCGCCTCACTGCGCCAGGAACTGTCCGTGCTGCGCAAACAGCTGCCCCAAGGCGTACTGGACGCGGATCGTCAGGCCGTCTGGCTTGATGAGTCCCAACTAAAAATAACCGCCACCGGCGAAGGCGAATTCATGCAGGGCTTCGATCTCGCCTCTGAGGGGTTCGAAGACTGGCTCCGGTCCGAGCGCAGCACCTCCCCCGCCCCGGCGGCTGCGCCCGTGCCGCCAAAAGGCCAGGACCGTCCACCGACACTGGCAGTCCTGCCGTTCGAGGAATTTGGCGCCGATGCAGGCGACATGTTCGCCGATGGCGTGGTCGAGGAAATCACCGGCGCACTGAGCCGCGCACATGATTTCCAGGTCATCGCCCGGCAATCCGCTTTTGCCCTGCGTGGCGCGGGGCTCTCTGTTCCGCAAGCGGCCGAGAAGCTGGGGGCGGATTACATCGTCGAAGGCTCGGTGCGTCGCTCCGGCGAGCGGGTGCGTATTTCGGTGCAACTGATCGGGACAGATGGGCGCGCACTCTGGTCGGAACGGTTCGACGACCGGCTTGATGACCTGTTCGATCTGCAGGACCGCATCGCCGCCCAGGTAGCCGGGCAGATATCGCCCAACCTGCGCGCCGCCGAGATTGCACGCGCCCGCAAACGGTCCCCCGCCGACCGCACCGCCTATGAGCTGACCCTCAGTGCGCTGCCGCATTTCTGGGCGCACCGGCCCGAAGAAAACGCCCGTGCGATCGGGCTTCTGGCGCAGGCGCTGGCGCATGACCCGGATTACGCCCCGGCCATGGCGTTCAAGGCATGGTGCCATGCACATAATTGCTGCTACCTCTGGGTCACCGACGGCACCGCCGACCGGGAGGAGGCCAAACGCCTCGTCGCCCGCGCACTGCCCATGGCGCAAAACGATCCTTCGACCCTGACCGCACTCTCAGCAGCCTCCAGCCTTGCGCTCAATGATTTCACGCAGGCCAAGCTGCTGGCCGAACGCGCGCTGACCATTGACCCCAACCATGCCTGGGCCTGGCTGCGGATGGGCTGGACCTGCATCTATCTTGGTGACATGGAAACCGGATTCGATGCCCTTGATCGGTATGAGCAACTCAGCCCGCTGGATCCGTTCCATTTCAACGCGCTTTTCGGACGTGCCGCCGGGCTGCGCGCCATGGGGCGATACGCCGAGTCAACCGAACTCTGCGAGCAGGGGATGCGCGAAGGCACCGGTGTGACCTGGGCCTACCGAATGCTGTTCGGGTCGCTTTGGCTGGCCGGGGAAAAGGAAAAGGCCATGGAAGCGGCGCGCAAATGGCGCGAGGCGCATCCGGAGATCACCTTTGAGATGGCGCGCGACATGATGCCGAAATGGACCCATGACCGGCAATATGTCGAGGCATTGGAGAATCTGTGGAAAGACAGCTGAACCCTTCCCGGCGCTGCGCTGCTCGTCTATAGGGGCGGCATGACTCAGAACCCGCCCGATCTTCGCCCCGATCTCGCACGCGCACGCGTGACCGAAACACCGCGTGACGGCCAGCCGACCATTGGCATGGTCTCGCTTGGCTGCCCCAAGGCGCTGGTGGACAGCGAACGCATCCTGACCCGGCTGCGCGCCGAGGGCTACGGCATCTCGCCGGATTACTCCGGGGCCGATGCGGTGATCGTGAATACCTGCGGCTTTCTCGACAGCGCCAAGGCCGAAAGCCTTGAGGCGATTGGCGAGGCGCTGACGGAAAATGGCAAGGTGATCGTGACGGGATGCCTGGGGGCAGAGCCCGAGTACATCACCGGCGTGCATCCGCGCGTTCTGGCCGTCACCGGCCCGCATCAATATGAACAGGTTCTGGATGCCGTGCATGGCGCGGTGCCGCCCGCGCCCGATCCCTTTGTCGATCTCTTGCCCGCCAGCGGCGTGAGCCTGACCCCGCGGCATTACAGCTATCTCAAGATTTCTGAGGGCTGCAATCACAAGTGCAAGTTCTGCATCATCCCCGATATGCGCGGGCGCTTGCAGTCCCGCCCGGCCAAGGCAGTGCTGCGCGAGGCGGAAAAGCTGGTCGAAGCCGGTGTTCAGGAACTGCTGGTGATCTCACAGGACACCTCGGCCTATGGCACCGACTGGAAGGATCGCGAGGTCAAAGCGCCGATCCTGTCGCTGGCGCGTGATCTGGGGTCACTCGGGGCATGGGTGCGGTTGCACTATGTCTACCCCTACCCCCATGTGCGCGAGTTGATCCCGCTGATGGCGGACCCGGCCAATGGCGTGCTGCCCTATCTCGATATCCCGTTCCAGCACGGCCACCCCGAGGTTCTCAAACGCATGGCGCGCCCCGCCGCCTCGGCCCGGACGCTGGACGAGATCGCCGCATGGCGCGCCGAATGCCCTGACATCACCCTGCGCTCGACCTTCATCGTGGGCTATCCCGGCGAGACGGAGGCGGAGTTCCAATACCTGCTCGACTGGTTGGACGAGGCGCAATTGGACCGGGTCGGCTGTTTCAAATATGAAAATGTGGACGGCGCGCGCTCCAATGACCTCCCCGACCATGTGGCCGAAGAGGTCAAACAGGACCGCTGGGACCGCTTCATGCAAAAGGCGCAGGCGATTTCCGAGGCCAGGCTGGAGGCCAAGGTCGGACGTGTGATCGAGGTGATCGTGGACGATGTGGACGAGGACGGCATCGCCACCTGCCGCACCATGGCCGACGCCCCCGAAATCGACGGCAACCTGTTTATCGACGAGGGCGCAGACGCGCTGAAACCCGGTCAGATCGTGACGGTGGAAGTGGACGAGGCGGGCGAATACGACCTCTGGGGTCAGCTTTCAGACGCGCCCTGACCGTCTCGCTGCAAACGGCTCGAAACCCGCTCCCATGTAGCCTAGCCAACGTCCATGAGGCATATAGCACACAACCCCGCCCAAAAGGTCACAAGATGCCTTGTTTCCATCACAAAGGCCGACTGCCATGAACGAAAAACTGCTTTTGAAGGCCATTCGGGAATATCATAAATTCCGGCGGAACATCCGCTCCTGGAACAGGGCTTTGGCGCATATGGCATCTCCGATTTCGGATGATTATTCTCGCGCGCCTTTGTCTCTGGACAGCGTAGCCAAATCGGCGATTGGTCAGGGCATCCATGATCATCAGGACAAGAACGTCCCGGCTTACTATTCGACTTTCTGCGGTCCGACATCACGGCTTACATTCCGCCCTCAGAAACAAATGGGCGCGTATCCCAAATACTTCGTGTCAAACAACCCCAAGGTTCTGCAAATCGTCAATGCCTATGGGTGGCGACCGATCTTTCTTGATCTGCCAATCTCATCCAATCCCATAGAATCCGCGCATCAGGCAAAAATCGCCAAAGCGGTTCCGCATCTCTTCCCGGACCTGCGCCAACATCGCTATCTGATCTATGTGGATGACAAGCAAGGCGTGAAACCGGACAGGATCGAAACCGACCTTGCCCGATTGAAGTCAGAGCGGTCACCAATGGCTGCGGCCTTGTGGAGTCATATCTCCGGCAACATCCTGTTGGAATATACAACCGGTATGCTGAACGAACGCTACCGCCTGCAATCTCACCACATGGCCAGATACACGATGCAAAAGCTGGCCAAAGGTGCGCAGCTTGATCATGCGCGGTGCTTTGCAACTGGGTATATTCTCCGAGATACTGAACACCCCTTGCACGACAGCCTTTCCCGGAAATGGTATGACGATATCATGGAGTGCGGTGTCCTCTGCCAACTTTCGTTCAATTTCCTTGCACAAGAACACGCCGAGATTATTGATCTGCCACCCTTGAAGGCAAAAAAGAGTTTTCTGGAGCACGGCCCACAATCATAGCGAGGTTGCAACGGAGCGCTTTGTCAGACCGTCTCGTGTTCGAGATGCAGCTTCATGTCAATGAGCACCTGCTGCAGTGCCAGCGTCTCCTTGAGCATGCGCTTTGCCTCGTTCACGGTGATGATCCCGTCCTCGATGGATTGGGAATACTCGCTCATCAGCATGGCAAAACGCTGGCTCAACGCCACAACATCGGCGTTCACGCAGCCAGAGCTTTCCGAATTGGACCGGCGCGATTCAAAGGACAGCGTGATCCCGCGCAATTCGCTGAGCGCCGCCGTGACATGCGGATAAGAGGACGCGGCCTCTAACGCCGCCACCGCGTCGATGGGCATGAAGCGGTCGGCGTGTTCTTCGTTGTCGGAATAGTACCGGCCCAGCGTGGCCTTGGACTTTCCGGTCAGTTCGCATGCGGGTTCGATCCCTACATCCTTGACCAATGCTTCCGTGTGCTTCTTGAGATAACTGCCAACGCCCGCCATCGCTGCTCCTGCTTTACATCCCTCGCAATGAGGGGAAACCCAAAACCTTTTTCCCATTAATAGCTTTAACAGCTTTTGTCATCTTTGAAACACCCCCTGGCTCAGGGGGCGTAACGAGTAACCGGTTTCCCAGGCCGGTGTCAGGGTGGGGTTTGTAGCGTGTCCGTCTGTGGGAGGCGGAGCCGGAGGTCCGGCAGCCACGCTGCACCCCTTTCATTCGCGCAATCCGCGTTGGTCAAAGACCAATGCTGTTTTGGCGTTTCCCGGAAGTTGCCACTCACACCGTCCCCACCCTGACAGTCCCTGGCCTTGCTGGGCCAGACATGTCTGATCCGGTCATTGTTGGGTTGCTCTGGCGGATTTGCCACGGCATAGGAACGCCATGGCCAAGCTCTATTTTCACTATTCCACCATGAATGCCGGCAAATCGACGCTGCTGCTGCAGGCCGCGCATAACTACCGCGAACGCGGGATGGAGTGTTACCTGCTGACCGCTCAACTGGACACACGCGCGGGTGAAGGACGCATCGGGTCGCGCATCGGCATTGGCAGCGCGGCGGACACCTATGCGCCCGACGAGGATATGTTTGCCAAGATCGCAACGCGGCTCGAACAAGGGCGCGTTGCCTGTGTCTTTATCGACGAATCCCAGTTTCTCGAACCTGAACAGGTGTGGCAACTGGCGCGCGCGGTCGATGACCTTGGCGTGCCGGTGATGTGCTACGGGCTGCGGGTGGATTTTCAAGGCCAGCTTTTCCCCGGCTCGGCCACGCTTCTGGCGCTGGCCGACGAGATGCGCGAGGTGCGCACCATCTGCCATTGCGGGAAAAAGGCCACCATGGTGGTGCGGCAGGACGGCGAAGGCCGGGTGCTGACCGAAGGCGATCAGGTGCAGATCGGCGGCAACGAGACCTATGTCAGCCTCTGCCGACGTCACTGGCGCGAGGCGACAGGCGACCACCCCTAGAGCATGTCGCGCAAAAGTGGGAACCGGTCTTGCGCGCCCCGGACATGCGAACTCTAGGCGCGTTCGACCAGCACCGAGCCCACCGAATATCCCGCCCCAAAGGAACAGATCAGCCCGGTATCCCCGGGTTGCAGATCATCGGAATATTTCGCAAACGCGATGATCGAGCCCGCGGACGAGGTATTGGCGTAATCCTGCAGGATATTGGGCTGTTCCCCGTCCTCCGGCACACGGCCCAGAACCTTGCGCCCGATGAAGTCATTCATCGCCTTGTTCGCCTGATGCAGCCAGAGACGTTTCAAATCGTCCTGCGACACACCTTCGTCCGCCATGTGATCGGCAGTATGGCGTGAGACCAGCGGCAGCACCTCCTTGAAGACCTTGCGCCCTTCCTGCATGAACTGCATGTCCCGGCGATCCTCCATCTGGTCGCGGGTGCGGCGCAGGAAGCCATTGTTGTTGCGGATATTGTTGGAGAACTGCGTCGCGCAGCGGGTCGAGCGGATCACGAAATGCGCGCCATTTGCCTCCTCGGCGCGTTCGATCACAGTGGCCGTGCAGACATCGCCAAAGATGAAATGACAATCCCGGTCGCGCCATTCCAGGTGGCCGGAACAGATCTCGGGATTGACCACCAGCGCGCAGCGCACGGAACCTGACCGCACCATGTCGGCGGCGGCCTGAATGCCGAACGTGGCCGAGGAACAGGCGACGTTCATGTCAAAGGCAAAGCCCCCTGCCCCCAGAAGATTTTGAATTTCAATGGCAATCGCCGGATAGGCGCGCTCATGGTTAGAGGCCGCGCAGATGATCAGGTCCACCTCCGACGCGTTCCGCCCAGCCTGTGCCAGCGCCTTGGCACAGGCGTCCAGCGCCATCTCTGCCATGATACCGGGGGCATCATCGGAGCGCGGGGGCAGGTTCGGGAACATACGGTCGGGGTCCAGCACACCGGCCTTGTCCATCACGTAGCGTTGTTCGATGCCTGATGCCGAGACGACGAAGTCAGACGAGGAATGCGCCTTGGCCGCGACCTGACCGGCCTCGATGGCGTCTGCGTAGCGGGCATTGAAGCGGTCCACATAAGAATTGAACGCCGCCACCAATTCGTCATTGGTGATGATCTCTTCCGGGGTAAAGACCCCGGTTCCGGTGATGGCGGGGATATGCATGACAGGCCTCAAATGCGCTTGATCCACTGGACCTCAAAGCATGTGAGGGGTCAAGGGTGACGCAGGAGGAAGGGGGCGCTGCCCGGGTGGTCTCCGACTCTTCGGCACTGAGATTGATCCCCCGGATCAATCTACAGGCGTGCCTCTGCCCCCGAGGTATTTTGAAACAGAAGAAGATACGGGTCACACCAGATTTGGAGGTGTTTCGCCTGCAAGGAACGCGCGCAGGTTGTCGACCGCCATCAGCCCCATATCGGTGCGCACCTCTTCCGTCGCGGTGCCCAGATGCGGCAGAAGCACGGCGTTTTCGCAGGTTTTCAGCGCCTCGGGCACGTCCGGTTCGTGTTCATACACATCCAGCCCCGCCGCGCCGATCTGGCCGGTTTGCAGCGCGGTGATGAGCGCGGCCTCGTCCACCACCTCACCACGGGCGATATTGATGAAGCGCGCATGGGGTTGCATGGCGGCAAAGACCTCGGCCCCGATCAAGTGTTGCGTGTCCGCGCCCCCCGGCACCGCGACGACAAGAAAATCGACGCGCGCCGCAAGCTCGGTCAGGCTTTCGACCTGTGTGGCGGGCAACCCCACCTGTTTCGGCGAGCGGTTGTAGAAAGAGACCTGCATGCCAAACCCGTGGTGGCAGCGGGCGGCAATCGCCTGGCCAATCCGGCCCATACCAATGATGCCCACATGTTTGCCGGACATGTGCAGGCCCAGCATCTGGGTCGGGTGCCAACCCGCCCAGTTGCCGGATCGCACCAGCCGCTCGCCCTCTCCCGCGCGCCGCGCGGACATGAGCATCAGCGTCAGGGCGATGTCCGAGGTCGCGTCGGTCACCGCGCCGGGGGTGTTGGTCACGGTGAGCCCGGCAGCTTGCGCTGCCGCCACATCGATATGGTTATAGCCTACCCCGAAATTGGCGAGGATACGCGCGCGGGGCTTGGGCACATCGGTAAAGACATAGGCCGAGAACATATCGCCCAAGGTTGGCAGGACGGCATCGTAATCTTCCAGCGCGCCGCGCAGTTCCGCATCCGAGAGCGGTGTGGTGGCGGGCCGCAGCGTGACATGGCCCAGCTTGTGCGCCTCTTCGAGCACAGCCTCTGGCAAGGGGCGGGTGATCAGGATCTCGGTCAATGCATGCGCTCCCCGTTTGCGACGGTCTGATCGGGGGCGAGCAGGACAATGCCGCCCTCTGCGTCTGATACCCCCAGCGTCAGAACCTCGGACATGAACGGCCCGATCTGGCGCGGCGGGAAATTCACCACCGCCATGACCTGCCTGCCGACGAGGGTCCCGGGCGTGTAGTGGTCGGTGATCTGGGCCGAGGTTTTCTTTTCGCCGATCTCCGGGCCAAAATCGATCCACAGCTTGATCGCCGGTTTGCGCGCCTCGGGGAAGGGTTCGGCGCGGGTCACGGTGCCCGCGCGGATATCGACCTTGAGAAAATCGTCGAAACTGATCTCAGCCATTGGACAGCTCCTTTGAGCGGTCCGTCGCGGCCTTGACCGCGCGGTTCAGCAGCGCCGGAAAGCCGCTTTCCTCATCCATCAGCACCTCCAACGCGGCTTGAGTCGTTCCGTTCGGCGAGGTCACGTTGATCCGCAACTGGCCGGGGCTCTCGTTGGCCTCTTCGGCCAGCACACCTGCCCCCCCCACGGTGGCCTTTGCCAGCTTCATCGCCAGATCCTCGGGCAACCCCTGCGCCACGCCCGCGGCAGCCAGCGTTTCAATCAGGTGGAACACATAGGCCGGGCCGGAGCCGGAAACGCCGGTGACCGCATCCATCTGGGATTCGTCGTCCAGGCGCACGGTCTGGCCCACGGCCTGCAGGAGCGTTTCGGCAAGGCTCAGATGCGCCTCGGTCGTCCGGGCATTGCCGACGATCGCGGTGATCCCCCGCCCCACGGCAGCGGGTGTGTTGGGCATAGCGCGGATGATCGGGCTGTCTGCACCCAAGGCAGCCTCGTAGCTGGCCAGTGTCACCCCGGCGGCGACCGAAACAAAGAGCGTGTCGCCGGTGGCCATCGCCTGAATCGCGGGAAGCGCTTTGCCCATCATCTGGGGTTTGACGGCGATCAGTACGATTGCGGGGTTGGCAGGCAGGTCGGCATTGATATGCACACCCTGCGCCTGCAGCCAGTCCGAGGGATTGGGGTCGATCACATGCACCGAGGTCTGCGGCAATCCATCCGCCAGCCAGCCCTGCAGCATGGCGGACCCCATCTTGCCACAGCCCAGCAACACAAGGCCCCGCTCGGCCACATCTGTCATGCTCATTCGCCCCTCCCGTTCATCGCGTTCGGGGCGAAGTGTTACGCGCGGCCGTAGGCCTCTGCAATGGCGACCTGCATTGCGTCCTGCGGCGTGCGGTTGCCATAAATGACCAATTGCAGCGCCGGGTAATAGCGTTCGGCGCTCAACACGGCGGCGTTGATCATGGTGTCGATCTGTTCGGGGCTGGCCACCTGTCCACCAGCCAGAACGAGCCCGTAGCGATAAACCATCAACTGATGGCTGGCCCACCAGGTAAAGGCCCCGGCCCAGCACTGATCATTGATGACGTTCAGCGTCTCGTGCAGCTCGGGGTATTTCTCTTCCGGCGGTTCCATTTCAAAGGTGCAGATGAGCCGGAGCGTCTCGTCATAGGCCGACCAGGCCAGCGTGATGGAATAGGTGCGCCACTGGCCTTCAACCGCCATGGCGATCTGGTCGTCATGGATGCGGTCGAAATCCCAATCATGGTGTTCTGCGATATGTTCAACGATATCTATAGGGTGAATATCGTCTTCCAGAAACTGCTCGGACAATGCCATTGCGCCACCTCTTTTGTTTGTAGCACAAGGGGGTGGCAGCGCCCCAAGCGCTAGGTGCCTGCTCTAGGGGCTGTGGGCGGTAATCCCGGCCCCTACCTGATATGGTGAGGGGTCGGGAAGCTCATGTAAAGCGATATTTTTGTGACTCACACATTAAGTTGTGGATGAAACACGTGTTGGCACAAGGGTTATGCACAGGGGTGGGTACGGGTTTATGAAAGGCCAAGGGGCCTAGAGTCTCGATTTGGTGCCACTTGACCGCATGCAAGTGAGACATCCCGTTTTGCCACATTAGTCGAAATAGTCACACCCCGGGTTCATTCGGCGTCCAATGCTCCGAAACCCGTCGAATTCGATACACACCTCGCCGTCTTCCGTGACTGTGAGTGCGCCATTCGCAATGCAGGCATTCAACGTTTCGAAATATTGTGACAACGAAGCCGATATTCGCGACACGCCTTCTACGTAAGTGAGTTCGTAGACTGAGCCATAGGTCGCGGAACCTTCCAAGCTGTTCACCAGCAAACGAGATCCTTCGCCGGGCGTACCAATTGGAATAAATGCGCTGGGCCAATAGTTTTCGAAGGAATGATCTTGCTCCCGAGTACGGCTCGACATCTCATAATCAAGTGAGGCTTCTTCAACGCCCAAATAGCAAAACGTGCCATCCAGCCAAGTGTATTGCAGCAGCGTTCCTGCTGGAACTGACATTCCATTGAAGATTGATCATAATATTCGCAATTCTTCCGGAATAGAGACGTTATCGAATGCGTCGAATGCGGAAATTTCATGTGTGCCGGGGCAAGAGCCATGAAAGCGCTTGGGCCTTTTGAAGCGCGATAAAGGCAAGAAAAGTTTGGAGTTCCGATTGCAACGTGATTTGACCGCCCCTTCGAGTATTCGTTCTCTTATCACTATAGGGTCTTTCTGCGATTTGCGTATTCCTAAAGAACCATATTTTGTTCACACCGTTCCCTCCAACAAAAAAGGGGCCGCCCGAAGGCGACCCCAATTCTTCCCGTAGGACAGGCGTGGTTTACATCATGCCGCCCATGCCGCCCATGTCGGGCATGCCGCCACCGGCACCTGCGCCTGCGGGCTCGGGCTTGTCGGCCACCATTGCTTCGGTGGTGATCAAGAGGCCAGCCACCGATGCCGCGTCTTCCAGAGCGGTGCGGACAACCTTGGCGGGGTCGATCACGCCGAACTTGAACATGTCGCCATATTCTTCGGTCTGGGCGTTGTAGCCAAACTTGACGTCGTCGCTTTCGCGGACCTTGCCAGCCACGACCGAGCCGTCAACGCCAGCATTGGTTGCGATCTGACGCAGCGGTGCTTCCAGCGCGGTGCGCACGATGGCGATACCGCGGTTCTGGTCGGAGTTGGCGCCTTCCAGATCGGCAAGCACTTTCGCGCCCTGAACCAGAGCAACGCCGCCGCCGACAACGATGCCTTCCTGCACGGCTGCGCGGGTGGCGTTCAACGCGTCGTCCACACGGTCCTTGCGCTCTTTCACTTCCACTTCGGTCATGCCGCCGACGCGGATCACGGCAACACCGCCTGCCAGTTTGGCAACGCGTTCCTGCAGCTTCTCACGGTCGTAATCCGAAGAGGTCTCTTCGATCTGGGAACGGATCTGGGTAACGCGCGCTTCGATCTCGGCCTTCTCGCCAGCACCGTCGACGATGGTGGTTTCGTCCTTGGAGATCGACACTTTCTTGGCGGTGCCCAGCATGTCCATGGTCACGGATTCGAGCTTCATGCCGAGGTCTTCCGAGATCACCTGACCGCCGGTCAGGATCGCGATGTCCTGCAGCATGGCTTTACGGCGATCGCCGAAGCCCGGTGCCTTGACAGCTGCGATTTTCAGGCCGCCGCGCAGCTTGTTGACCACGAGGGTCGCCAGCGCTTCGCCTTCCACGTCTTCGGCAATGATCAGCAGCGGTTTTTGCGACTGGATCACCTGCTCGAGCAGCGGAACCATTGGCTGCAGCGAAGAGAGTTTCTTTTCGTGCAGCAGGATCAGGCAGTCTTCCAGCTCTGCAACCATCTTGTCGGAGTTGGTCACGAAGTAGGGCGACAGGTAGCCGCGGTCGAACTGCATGCCCTCGACAACGTCGGTCTCGGTCACGAGGCCTTTGTTCTCTTCAACGGTGATCACGCCGTCATTGCCGACCTTCTGCATCGCGTCTGCGATCTGCTGGCCGATCTCGGCTTCGCCGTTGGCAGAGATGGTGCCGACCTGCGCGACTTCAGCGCTGTCGCTGACCGGGCGTGCGGCGTTTTTGATGGCTTCGACAACCTTGGCAGTGGCCAGGTCGATGCCGCGCTTGAGGTCCATCGGGTTCATGCCCGCGGCCACGGCTTTCATGCCTTCTTTGACGATGGCTTGCGCCAGCACGGTCGCGGTGGTGGTGCCGTCGCCGGCCTCGTCATTGGTGCGCGAGGCGACTTCTTTCACCATTTGCGCGCCCATGTTCTCGAACTTGTCTTCCAGTTCGATTTCCTTGGCGACCGACACACCGTCCTTGGTGATGCGCGGTGCACCAAAGGATTTGTCCAGAACCACGTTACGGCCTTTGGGGCCGAGGGTCACCTTGACCGCATCGGCAAGGATGTTGACGCCCTTGAGCATCTTGTTGCGGGCTTCGGTATCGAATTTGACGTCCTTAGCAGCCATGTTGCTTGCTCCTAACTTGAGAATTGAATGGGGGTTCGGCGCTCAGGCGCCGGGGGCCTTGGATCAGGCCATCACACCCATGATGTCGGATTCTTTCATGATCAGCAGCTCTTCACCGTCGAGGGTGATTTCGGTGCCGGACCATTTGCCGAACAGGATCTTGTCGCCAGCCTTGACGTCCATTGCGATGCGATCACCGTCGTCGTCACGCGCGCCTGCGCCCACTGCAACAACTTCACCTTCCTGCGGCTTTTCTTTTGCACTGTCAGGAATGATCAACCCGCCTGCAGTTTTTTCGTCGCTCTCTACACGGCGAACCAGCACGCGGTCATGAAGCGGAGTAAATGCCATCTTTGCAGCTCCTTGGCTCAAAGTTAAATTTCAGGTCCCCTCGCTCCCTGGAGGGTATTAGCACTCACCCTGTTCGAGTGCTAACGGCGCATAGTTAGGGAGTCCGATTTTTCGAGTCAACAGCCGACATGCAGAAAAATTTTCGCTTCGCGCTATTGAACAAACCGGAGTCACGACAGGGCTGCGCAGTCCACCTTCTGCAAAACCGCGCTGTCCGCTACACTCCAAATGACTGACGGTTTCTCGCCGCGTGACCCGGGAGTATGACATGACACCCTTCGAGGCTGATTTCGTGGAACAGGGCAATGGCCCCACCGTCATCCTATTGCATTCCAGCGTGGCAGGCGCGCGGCAATGGCGGGGTCTGATGGACCGGCTTGCAGGCACATATCGTCTGATTGCGGTCAACCTGTTCGGCTATGGCACAACGCCGCCATGGGATCTGCGCCGCCCTCAAAGCCTTGAGGATCAGGCCCGGCTGATCGAATCCCTGCTCCAGGGAGACCGGAGCAGGGCCCGCCTGGTCGGGCATTCCTTCGGAGGCAGCGTCGCCATGAAAGCCGCAACGCTGTTTCCTGAAAGGATCGACAAGCTGGTTCTGATCGAGCCGAACCCGTTTTACCTTTTGGCACAGGCGGGTCGCAGCGACGCCTATGCGGAGGCCGAAGCGCTCCGTGGGTGTATCAAGACGACGGGTGCAACGGGGGATTGGCCACGGGCGGCTGCGGAATTCGCCGATTACTGGACCGGCGCGGGAAGTTGGGACCGGATGCCTGAGGATCGAAGACAGAAATTCGCGCAAGCTCTTAAGCCGAATTTCCACGAATGGGACGCCGTCATGACGCCCGATCTGCCTCTGTCGGACTGGCATGCGCGCTTGCCGCGCGACACTACGGTGATGCACGCGGCGGATACCGTCCGCTCCATTAGGGAGATTGTCGAACTGCTCGCATCCGGTCATCCGGGGTGGAGGTTTGAAACCTTTGAAACCGGCGGCCACATGGCCCCTCTGTCCCATCCGGATATGGTCAACGCGGCCGTGAAAAAGGCGCTGGCCTGACCTGTCCCGCTACCCGCCGGTCAACCGCGCATAGAGGATCAGCTCGGGCCGGTATTCGAAATGCATCCCGTCATAGTGATGCCACTTGCCACCCCAGATGAAACCGTAGCGTTCCATCACGCGCACCACGCCTTCGGGAATGCCATTGCGATAGTCGCCCACCTGCCCTTCCGGTTCACCGCCCCAGCGCCAGTAGCCGCCGTATTTGGTGTTCAGGTCAATCGCGATGCCAAAGGAATGCGCGCTCAGCCGGTTTGTCCCCGAAATCTTGCGCCAGTTGAAGCTGCCGCCCACATTGCGCAGGCTGGGATGAGAGGCGTCAGGCCCATCGCCGATCTCCGCCATCGCCTTGGCCAGTTGGCAGGCCACGCCGAATTTGCCGGTCACGTAGTAATTGACGCGGCCTTTGCCCCGGAACTGCACCTTTTGCAGCGACGCCCGGGCGTCAGCCTCGCGGCCAAACCAAAGCGCGCGGAAAAACGCGTCATCGCGCACACGTCCCGGATCATGCCAGGCGCTCTTGCGCGGCTCCAATGTGTACGCCAGAGGATAGGGGTAGCGGAATTGCTCGGCGATCCGAGCGTCGGTCAAAAGCGTCTTGGGCGCGCGCCCCTCGTCCCGCCCCAACGGCAGAACCGCCCCGCCCGGCACGATGACCTGCCCGGCAGCGATGTCCACGCGCACCCCCGGATAGGCGATCTCAAGCGCAATCTCTATGGGCAGGCGGTCGCCGTCCGGCAGGTCCATGGCCAGAAAATCCCGCGCGCCACAGTCAGCACCCAGCGCGGGTTGGGCCAGGAAGCTCAGAACCAGAAGCCCCTGCTTCAGCCGTGTCAGCATCCCATCTGGCTTTCCAGCCGCTTGATCTCGTTCACGCGGTTGCGTTCGGCATTGGTCAGGCTTGGGTTCGAGGTGAAACAATCGGAATTGTCGAACGCGGTCTTGCCCCGGTCTGTCTTGAAGCAATAGCCGTTGCGATCAAAGATCGAATTGCGCTCATACCACAGGTCAGTGCAGGACGCGCCCGCGCTGATCGCCCGCGTGGTGCGTGACGGGCGCTGGCCAGACGGGCTTTGCAGGAAACGGCCATAGGCCCATCCGCTCACCCCCTGATAGCTCACCGCGCACCAGCGGTAGCGGTAATTGAGATGCGCCTGGCAATCGGTGACATAGACCCCGGTGGCGTTGTAAGGCAATTCGGCGACCACATCGTAATCATAACCATATTTCGATTTCCCCGGCCCGGTGCGCAGGTTCAGCGTGTCATTGGACGCCACATCGACAACCGAATAATACCCCTGAAACGCCGACGTTCCTGCCGTTCCGCCACGGCCCATATATTTGCCGCCATAGGCCCACCCCTTGATGCAACCATAGGTCAGGCTGCACCAGCCACTGGAGCGGCAACTCACATTCGAGATGCCCACCGCGTTATAGGGCAATTCGCCCACCGCACGCGCGTCGCCATCGGGCCCGGAGCGCACGAACAGCGTGTCGTCCGACGGCACACCCGTTACCGCCCAATCCCCGTTCAGCGGCGCACATTGCCCAACCGGCACCGGCTGTGACGGCGTCGGGGGCGCGGGGTTGACCGGTGTCGGATCGGGCTGGTTATAGGCAGCCAGCTTGTCCTTGGCCTCATCCGCATAGCGGCCTTCGGGAAAGGCGATCAGATAGGTGCGATAGGCGTCTTCGGTGTCCTGCGATACGGTGTATTGCCAGAATTCCGTATCGGCCATGTCCAGCAGAAGCTTGCGCGCATCCGCCGCCTTGGGATGATCGGGGTAGCGGCGCACGAACTCTTCCAGCTTTTCCTTGCTGCCGCTCTGGACCGCATCAAGGAAAACCAGCAGCGGGTCTTCCTGCATCGGCGGCTGCTTGGGAGCTTCGTCTTCATCTTTCTCAGGCAGTTGCGGAGATTCCCCACCCGTTGGCGGCGCAGCCACAAGGTAAATCGCCTCATCCGGCAATTGCATCCGCTCGATCGGCACCTGCTGGCCGTCCGTTGCCTCGCGCACCAGTTTGCGCACCTTGCGGAACATGCGTCCCACTTCCAGTCCCGGCTCGTCCAGCACCTGCAACAGGGCGGCGGTATAAGGCGAATGCATCGTGTCGCCATCCGCCGCCGTGCTGCCCGCCTGAGCCGCGAAGCTGACCAGCAGTCCGGATTGCCCCTCGATCGACACGGGCGCCAGCCCGCGGCGCAGCGACCGCGTGCCATCGGTGCGTTGCATGGCGGCGGCAAAAGGATTGTCGCGACAGGCATCCAGCATGATCAGCCCCAGCTTGCCCGCCTGTTTCACCGTGGTCAGCATGGAATCGAGCGCCACAGTCTCGAATGTCGCCGTCGCCTCGGAGCGCATGCGCGCATCCACAGGGATCAGGTAATTGCGCCCGCCCATCTCGATCCCGTGGCCCGCGTAAAACACCAGTGCAATATCCGAACTCAGCGCCTTTTCCGTGAACTCGCCCAGCGCGATGCGGAAATCCTGCCCGCTCAGGTCCTCGCGCAGCATGACATCAAAGCCGATGCGCCCAAGCTTGTCCGCCATCGCCCGCGCATCATTGGTCGGATTGGCCAGGACGCTGGCGTTTTCATATGTGCTGTTGCCAATGACGAGGGCCACGCGCTTTTCCGCCTGCGCCGCGCCTGCTGCGAAGACCAGTAGCACCAAAAGATATTTCAAGACTCGCATAAGTGGTCCCCCTTACCCGCCGAGCTTGCGAATGCGCTCTGCCGACATTTCCGCAACGCAGACCGCCACACCGCTGCCTCGTCCGGCACAAGTTGTTTCGCGCTGCCGAATCCACTCGCGTTGTGCTGTGGCGGTGGTGGCGCCCCGCGCACGGGCATTCTGATAGGCCTGCAACAGGTGTTGATCCTGCCGGGCCAGCGCATCGCTGGAGCACAAGGCACGCTCCACCGGCGTGCTGGCTTTGGCACAACTGAAACTGGGGGCGATATTGCCTGTGGGCCGCCCAAAATTCAGCGCGTTGATACGGTCACCATTGATCTGCCGGACACATGCGGCGATCCGGTGCCCGGTAAATTCACAGATTGCCCCGCGTTCCTTGATCCATTGCCGCTGGTCCGCAGCCGTCACTATGTTCCTGTCGCGCGCCCGGGCATAGGCACGGGCCAACAGGTTATCCTGTTGCGCAAGTCCCTGATCCCCGCAGATCGCATGTTCGATATTGGTCGCGGCCCTCGCACAATCGAAACTGGGTTGCACCGTGTTGACCGGAGGCTGTGTCACGGGCGGCTGTGTGACTGGCGGTTGCGTCACAGGCGGTTGGGTCACGGGGGGCTGAGTGCTGGGCGGTGCTTCGACCACGGGCTCCTCCGGCGCGGTCAACTCGGCGATCCGTTCCTTGGCCTTGTCCACATATTGCCCGTCGCGAAAGGCGATCAGATAGCGGCGATAGGCCTGTACCGTGTCCGCCTCGACCGTCTTCTTCCAGAACTTGTCATCCTGAAGCGAATGCACCAGCTTCCGCGCGTCCTCGGCCAGAGGATGATCGGGATAGCGGTTGATGAATTCGTTGAGCGGTTCGATCTCGCCGCTGGAAACCGCATCATAAAAGGCCACTGTGGGGTCTTCCTCGACCTGCGGTATCACGGGCGGCGTGGTCTCTCTCTCGTCTTCGCCCCCCGGCTCAACCGCAACGGCCGGCACAAAATAGATCGCCTCATCAGGCAATTGCATGCGTTCTATTGGCACCTGACGCCCATCCGTAGCCTCACGCACGCGGGCACGCACCTTGCGGAACATGCGCCCGACCTCCAGCCCCGGCTCGTCGATCACATCCAGAAGCGCATCGGTATAGGGGCTGTGCATGCCGGTGCCGTCATCGGCGGTGCTCCCCTCCTCCGCCGCGAAACTGACCAACAAGCCCTGCTGCCCTTCGATCGAGACCGGTGCCAGCCCGCGGCGCAGCGACCGCGTGCCGTTGTTGCGCTGCATGGCGGCCGCGAAAGGATTGTCCCGGCAGGCATCCAGAAGCACCATGCCCAGCTTGGACGCCTGCGTGACCGAGGTGATCAGCGTGTCCAGCGACAGCGCCTCGAACTGCGCGGTCGCCTCGGAGCGCATCTCGGCATCCACCGGGATCAGGTAATTGCGCCCGCTCATTTCGATCCCGTGCCCGGCATAGAAGACCAGCGCAATTTCCGCGCCCAGCGCGGCCTCGGTAAACTGGCCCAGCGCGATGCGCATTTGTTGGCCGCCCGCGTCCTGATGCAGGAACACCTTGAAGCCCAGCCCTTCAAGCTTGTCCGCCATGGCCTGCGAGTCATTGCGCGGATTGGTCAGTGCCGTCGCATGCGCATAGTCCGAGTTGCCGATGATGAGCGCCACTTTGTCCTGCGCCCAGCCCAGCCTGGGCAAAAACCCGATCACCAAGACAAGAAGCGCGCGCCAGATCATCGCCTAACCATCCTCCGTATACAGCCCGATAATGCCCGTCTGACATGTCCCCCGCCCCAGCACCGTGGGCAGCGTCTCATCATCGGGCACCAGTAGCCCGTTGTAGCGCGCCAGTTCGCGGCGCAGATCCAGCGGCGGACGGGAACAGAATATCGCGACAAGCTGATCCGCGCCGGTGGGCGGCGTCACCCGAAACCGCACCGGAAATCCCTCCGGGCCAACCGGTTTATCGCCCGAGGCAGAGAGCGGGTGCAGATATTGCAACGTCCCATCACTGGCCACGTTGAACAGCGTCAGATACCCCAGATCGGGACTTGGCGGCGTGAATCGGTAGCTCACGATGCTGCCCACCGGGTTCAGCGTGTGGTCCTGCCCGGCCTGCATCCTGATCGCAGCACGGTCGGGTTTCTTGGAACCCAGAATGTAGTCCAGCGCCTTGGTCCGCGCGACCAGCCGGTGCGCATCGCCTGTGATCGTGGTGATCCGGTCGCCGGTGTGGTTGAACACATCCCAACGCCCGCCCGAACGCGCCTTGAACCCAAGCTGCGGCGAGGCCGTGACCTCGACCCACGTGCCGTCCTTCAATCCGGGAGGTTTTGGCCCCTCGAACTTGACCGCCACGGCCCCCTTGGGCGGAGGAGCATCTTTCTTTTTCGGCGGCGGTGCCACGGCAAATACCGGGCGATTGTCCCCGCGCGGCAGGATACGGGGCTGCTGGTTCTGCTTCATATGGGCAAAGACCCGGTCTTCCAGAAACTCGGCCAATTCGGCCCGGGTCATGGTGCCGTCGCCATTCACGTCCCCTGCCCCGGTGATCGCCTCGGCAAAGAACCACGACAGCGCACCATGCGATTTGCCGTCGAACCGGGTCTCGGTGACCAGACGGTCTTCGCTGGCCGTGGCAAGGATCTGGGTCACATGGGGCAGCGTATCCTTGCCCGTGTCGCCTTCACTGGCCTCGATCTCGCCTTCGATGGGGGCGATGGGGATATCATAAACCCCGCCATTGCGGGTCAGGCCCATGGTGAACGGGTCCACCTTGCGCGTGAGGCCCGCAGAATGGCAGCTATCCATCACCCAGATGACGTTATAGGCCGAGGCATCAGACAGAAGCTCGCGCAGCTGATCGTCGGACAGCCGACCCTTGCGCGGGTTCTTGGGATCAAAGTCGTGAAACATGATCGTTTCATCTTTTTTGTCCGTCACCTCGTCGAAGGGTTCGCCGACCTCGATCTCCTGCCCGCCATGGCCCGAAAAGGTCACGATGATCGTATCCCCGGGCGACGCCTTGGCCAGCATGGACCGCCAGCCGCTCAGGAACCCGTCCAGCGTAGCGCGCCCATCCAGAAGCAACCGTTCATCAGGCAGATCGATGCCGACGCTGCGCATGGATCCGGCAATGCGCAGCGCGTCATTCACCGCCCCTTCGAGATCGGACAATTCGCCGGGCGGGGCGGGGTGTTTCTGGAAAGCGCGGTAATCATCCACGCCCACCACCATGGCATATTGCGCGGCCTGCGCGACCGGGGCCAGCGTCAGCGCGCAGACCCCGGCGGCAAGTGCCGATTTAACCCTGCAGAACAAGTTCTACCCGCCGGGCAATCGCGCGACGCTCCTCGTTTGAATAGATATAGGGATCGACCAGTTTGGGCGGCTGGTACTCGCCCTTTCCATCAATCTGGATATAGGTCTTGACCCCGTACTGGATCAGGTAGTCACGCACCGCGGCCGCGCGCCGGAAGGACAGGTCAAGATTATACTCCGCCGCGCCCTTTTCATCGGTGTGACCGACAAGCGTGATGTGCTTGATGCCATTGGCAATCAGGAACGCCCCCACCGACTGGGCCTCGTAAACGCCCTTGGGATCAAGCTTGTCACTATCAAAGGCGAAACGGATGGGCAGGAAAACGGTCTTGGTTTTCTTGGCGACCTCATCGGCGACGGCGTAATCGTCTTTCTTGCCACCGGCATAAGGGTCTTTTGCCTTTTTCGGCGGCTCGACATAATCGTTGCCACCGGCATAGTCGTCTTTTTTCTCTTCCTTGTAGTCATCTTTCGGAGCATCGGCGTAGCCGTCCTTGGGCGCTTCGGCATAACCGCCGCCGTCATAGTCGTCCTTCTTGACCTCGTCATAGACCTCCTTCTTGTCATCCTCATAGACGTCGCCGCCATCGGCATAGTCTTCGCCCACGCTTTCAATCGCGATGCCGCGCACCGCCGATTTCAGCACGCCGGACGGATCGCCGCCCCGGGTGATCGTGCTGTCCAGCGTGCCCGCCAGCATCATGTTTTCCTGTGCCAGTTGCGCCAGCCGCTCGGCATGGGGGATCAGCGCCGGGTTGGGCGGAGTCAGCGCCGGGTCGGTGATCGTATCCAGCGCGGCATTGTAGAGCGCCGCCGCCTCTTCGCGATTGCCGCGCTTGGCGGCAATGTCGGCGCGCACCGCCTGCACCGCCCAATGCAGCGCCGGAGCCAGTTCCAGCAGTGCCTCGGCCTCGGCCAGCTTGTCCTGCGCCATGAAGCGACCCGCCCGCGCGGCCAGCACGCCCGAGACCTGGCGCATCGCCTGCACCTCGGCGGATTCGGTGCAAAGCCCGCCCTGCCGCACGGCGGCCAGCGCCGACATGATCTCATCGGTGCTGCCCGCCGCATAGGTGGCCTGCAGCGCCTTGATCGCGTCGCTGCAGCTGTTGGCATGGGCCGCCCCCGCAAGGGCGAGTGTGATGGCAAAAGCGGAAAGTGTGGAACGCAACATGATGGCCTCCTTACTTCAGCACGCTAAAGGTGACGTGGTTGGTGGCGCTTTGACCATCATCCTCGGCCACCTTGGTCGCGGCTTCGATCGCAATGCCCCGGGTCAGCGGTTGGAAATGCTTTTTCGCGTAATCCAGCGCGCCCTCAGCGGTCATGCCGTAGTCGCCCAGACCACCCTCGCGGCAGAAGGCCAGCATGGTCTCGCCGCTGCCCGGCTCGTCAAAGCGGATCTGCAGGCCCGATCCCTCATAGGGGATGCGACGGGTCTCACCGGCCTCAAGGAAGCGCGGCCCCAGGATTTGGCTGGGCAGTTCCTCGATATTCTTGCTCTCTTCCACGTAAAAGATCTGCAATTCGCACTTCTTGTTGGCCTTGACCGTGAACTCCAGAAGATCGTTCACATAGACTTCCGTCTTGGGCACATGCAGCGCCAGCGTCAGACGGTCGGCCTTGGGCTCGTAGCTGGGAGGCTCGTAATCCACCGGCTCCTTGACGGCAGGCTCATAAGGCTCTTCCTCCTTCTTCACCACTTCCTTGACGGCCTTTTCGACCTCTTCCTCATAGGCACCTTGATCATAATCGGCCGCTTCATGTTTCACCGCCTCATAGCCCCCGTCATAGCGGAAGGGCCGCAGGTCCGAGATGCGTTCGAGAATATCACCATAGTATTTCTCGATCTCCGACCGCTGGATCTTGCCGCCCGCATCAAGACGCGAAATCCAGTCGCTGACGATCACCGTCAGGGTTGGATCGCCCATCCGGCCCGCACGGGTGCGGAAGGTGTCCACATCCATGTAGAAGTCCCGCGCCAGTTGCTCGAAATCGAGCGAGTGGAAATGCATGTCCGCGAGATAGGTGACAATCTCGCCCCCGCCCACTGAAGACGGCGCACGCAGGCTGGCCAATTGCCCCCCCGCCGTCACCGAGGTGGCATTCAGCTCTTCCAGCGACGACAGGAACGTGTCGCGGTCCTTCTGATAGTATTCGTCCAGAACATCGTTCTCGACATACATCTCCAGCAGGATTTCCAGCTCATCGCGCGAGAACCGGCGCGAAGCCAGAAGCACATCGCGCAGCTCGTCCTTCTTGGCGATCATACCGTTGTCATGGCAGTCGAAGCAGGAGCGCGCATTCACGATCTCCACGCCTTTGCCAATCGGCTTGGTCCGGAAGGACACGATCGAAGCCGGGCCGACCAGCAGCCGCGCGCCGCGCGCATCGGACAGGTAATAGCCCTGCAAGCCGTTCTCCAGGCTGAAGATCATCTCGCCGCCATCATGTTCGAACGGTTCGGTGCCAGACGGCGTATAGGGCAGATCCGGCGGGCCATCGGGGAAGAGCGCCAGCGATTGCTGACCATCATCGCCCGCAAAGTCATAGGACTTCCAGTAATAGCCGTTCCGGGGCAGGTCGAAACGTTCCAGCATCCGGTTGTGATCGGACACGCCGGACGAGCCCGGCAGCATCGCTGCGCGGATCACATTGGCTTCCTGGATCTCGCGGTCCACGTCCACGCCGATGCGGCGCTCCAGATCCCGGATATGGCCGGTCAGGTCCAGCAGCATGTCGTAATAGGGCGCCTCGGACGCAAAGCGCGCCACCCAATCGGCGCGCATGATCGGCACATAGGCCCCGGTCGCGTCCGACAGAATCTTCAGAAGCGGATCGGAATTCGGGTCCACCGCATAGGGGTAGACCTGCGCCAGCTCTTCCCAGACCTCTTCGTCGAAATCCGCATCCAGCGCGCCTTGGGTAAAGACACCGGTGGACAGCGCCAGCCAATCGTCGAAATCCCAGTCATAATCGCGCAGGTCAATGCGCACCACCGCGCCCTCGGTATTTTCCACCGGGACAACAGCGGCCACGCGCGGCCCGTTCGAGACCGAGTTGATGAACTTGTTGAAACCGGCATGCATGTAATGCATCGGGTTCTTCAACGCGCCCGCGTCATCACAGTCGATCTCGGCCAGGGGCATCTCTGCGAATGAGAAATAGCGGATATACTGGCGGTCACGCTCATCAATCGCGTTGATGTCGGCGGCCACGGCCAGCATGCGTTCATTGCGGGAGAACCCGGCAAAGAGCGGCGCGGGCACATCCTCGGCCGGGGTTTGGGCCACTGCTGCCGGGGCCTCGGGCTGCGCCGGGGTCGAGGCCACGGGCGTGCCGGTGTCGCCCAGGGCGATGATCCAGTCGCGCAGCACGTTCAGCTCTTCCGCGCTCATTTTCTGGCCCGTGGGCATCCGGCCCGCCGCGACCGATTCATATAGCGGCGAGGCGTTGGGATCGCCCGGCGTCAGCACGCGCTTGTCGAACTTCATGTCCGCAATGTCGCCCGTCGGGAACACCCCGTTCCAGGTCTTGCCGGGCGCGTGGCAGGAGCGGCAGTAATCTTCGATGATCTGGTCTGCCTTGGCGACCAGCTGCGGATCGGGACCCGCCGGTTTGGGCGCGGGCGCGCTTGCGTTCGACGGCGGCGGGGTGACCGGCTCGACCGGTTCCTGCGCCTTGCAATAGGCCTCAACCCGCTGCATCAGCTTTTTCGCGCCGGTGTAATCCGGGATCATCGGACCTGCAGGCGTGGCATCGCTGCGGGTGCCGCTGTCGTCGCCGGTCTCGTTATTCACCACAACAATCGGCTCGGGATCAGGCACCGCACCACCACTGCCGCCGGTATCCTGTTCGGTGAGCGAGGCCACATCGAACGGCTTGCCCGTCAGATAGGCATACATCGCCGCCCGGTCGTGCAGCGACAGTTTCGAGGTCAGCCGCGCAATGCGCCGCATCGAAGTCGACACCATGGGGTTGCCATTGAGCTTCTTGGCCTGTGCCATTGCCCCGATGACAAAAGCGTCCGCCCCGTAATTGGCCAGCCGCGTGCCGGTAATGTCGGGAGCATATTCCCCCAGAATGCCAAATTCCCCCTCATAGGCGCGGGTCTTGTCCAGCTCGTATTTGAACCCATAGCCGGTATCGCGCGGCGTGTGACATTCGGCGCAATGGCCCACCGCCTCGACCAGATACTGTCCGCGCGCCATCTGCTCATCGGCAGGCGGGGTCAACGGATCGCGCTTGGACGACCACAGGTCCAGAATGGTCTGGCTCATATAGCTCAGATCGTGTTCGCGGCTTTCCGCATCCGACACCGGCAGCGACGCCATATAGGCCTTCAGGTCCAGCGCATCCTCGGGGGTCATCCGCGAATAGGACGGGTACGGAAAAACCGCGCCGAAATATGTCTCGCCCGACGGAGACACGCCGCGCAGCAGCGCATTGAGGAAATCCGCATTTGACCAGTCGCCAATGCCCGCCGCCTTGTGATGGGTGATGTTGGGCGCATAGAGCTCGCCAAACTTGGTCGAGATTTCCTGCCCCCCCGCGAGGATCGTGTCATCGCCGTCAACCGCGTGACAGGTGGCACAGCCCGAGGCGTTGAAGATCACTTCGCCATTGGCCATATCGGCCTGATAATCTGCGTAATCGCCGCCCGAGAACAGTTCCGGCGTATTGGCCAAAGCCATGGTGCCGCAAAGCGCCGCCGCAATGCTGAGTATGGCAATCGGTTTCATCATCTGTTCCTTTCAGCGGAATTCGAATTCTTCAAAATGGACCGAAGCAGGCGATTTTCCCGCCGCTTTCAATCCGGATATCAGGGCCACCCGCATGGGAGCCGGGCCACAGAACCACATCCCGGCGCTTGTCAGATCGAACGGGACTTTCCCGGCCAGCACCTCGGCGGTCAGGCGTCCGTCGGTTTGGCTGACATGCAGATCAAGCTCAAATCCCTTACATCGTTGCTCAGCCGCCCGCAGCCGGTCAAGCCCCACGGCCTCTTCGGCCTTGTTCACACAATAGACCAGACGGATGGTCCGAGTCTCGGCCTCAGTAAGGCTGTCGGCAAAAGCCAGAAACGGCGTGATCCCGATCCCGCCCGCAACCCAAAGCTGTTCCTTGGGCCCCTTGCGATAATCGAACCGGCCATAGCCGCCCTCGACCGTCATCTTGTCGCCAAGCTTGACCGCGTCACGCAGCCGACGGGTGTAGTCACCCAGACCGCGGATCGAGAACTGCACCTCGCCATTCTCACCGATCTTCGACACGGTAAAGGGATGCGGCTCGCGCAGCCCGTTGCGTTTGATCGAAATCACCGCAAAGGCCCCGGGTTTCGGGCGGATGCCCCGGCCCTTGGGTCTGGCATCCACGATGGTGGCAGCCGGGTGTTTTACAACGCCCGTAATCTCGTATCCGCGCGGGCGGAACGGGGCGAGAAACTGGGTGTAGAGAAAGCTCAGAATGCCCAGCGCCGCCATGAAATTCAGGTATTGCGCGGCAACGGCATTCATCGAAAACGGCACTTTCACAAAGAACTGGTGAAACGCAATGGCAATGAACACCACCCCCAGCACCCGATGCGTCCAGCGCCACAGCCCATAGGGCAGCAGGTCGCGCTGCATCTTGATCACCGGCAGTTTCTTGAAAAAGCTGACGGCAATCAGGCCCAGCAGCACCGGAAAGGCGATCTCGGCCACATCCACGGACGTCTTGGCCAGCCCGGTGGCAATGATCTGCCCCTCAAGGTCCATGCCCACGCCTTCGTGGAACAGCACCAGCGCCACCACCGTCACGCCGGTCCATTTATGCACCTGGTACAGCCGGTCGAGCCCTCCTACCCAGGCCTCGATCACACGCGGACGGGCCGACAGGAAGATGTTGATCGCCATCAGGCTGAACGCGCTCGCCCCGGCACAAAGCGCCGCCACGCTCTGCAGGCTGGCATTGCCCGCAAAGAGCGCCACAAGCGCCGAAGGAACAGCGATACCGGCCAGAAAGACGAGAAATGAGATCATGATGCAAAGGGTCCGGCAGTCTTGAAAATGTTAACGTAT
Organism: Primorskyibacter aestuariivivens; assembly: GCF_028023675.1. Lineage (GTDB taxonomy): Bacteria > Pseudomonadota > Alphaproteobacteria > Rhodobacterales > Rhodobacteraceae > Marinovum > Marinovum aestuariivivens. Next base: position 291,238 of record NZ_JAQIOZ010000005.1, read on the forward strand.
TCAAAAGACACGAAACCCCTGACCCAAAGTCAACGCCTTTGACGGGCTTTGTCAGGAAAACCATACCTTCCAAGGCAGGGTCGGGACCGGATTTTCAGGGTTTCACGGCTTTGACGAGCGCGCCAAGATTGCTCAGGACAAAAAACAGGGCCGCCGCGCAGACGATGGACGGACCCGCCGGGGAATCAAGCAGCAAGGCTCCCTGCAGCCCCGCAACAACCGCCAGAGCGCCGATCATGGCGGCCAATATCGCCATCTGTTCCGGCGTCCGGGCAAACGGTCGTGCTGCCGCCGGCGGAATGATCAACATCGCGGCGATCAGCAAGACGCCAACCACCTTGATCGCGACGGCCACCACCAGCGCCAGCGCCAATGTCAGCACCATTTGCTCGCGGCGCGGATTGACCCCGGCGGCCCAGGCAAGCTCGTCGCTCAGCGTCGCGGTCAAGAGCGCCTGCCAGCGCCACAGGATCAGACCGACCACCAGCGCCGCACCGGCCCAGATGATCGCAAGATCCCCCTTGCCCACGGCCAGAACATCGCCAAAGAGATAGGACATCAGGTCCAGCCGCACATCCGACAGGAAGGACACCGCGACCAAACCAAAGGCCAGCGCCGAATGCGCCATCACGCCCAGCATCGTGTCCATGGCATAGCCCCGCCCGCTCAGCCCGCTCACGGCCAGCGCCATGATCAACGCCATGGCCAGAGCCCCCGCCAGCACCGAAATGGACAGCGCAAGGGCCATCGCCACGCCCAGAATGGCGGCATGCGCCGTGGCATCGCCGAAATAGGCCATGCGCCGCCAGACCACGAAACAGCCCAACGGCGCAGCAGCAAAGACAACCCCCAGACCCGCCAGCGTCGCGCGCAGCATGAAATCGTCAAGAAACGCCATCATTCCGCCGCCTCGTGGCTGTGATCGTGGTCGCAATGTTCATCATGCTGGTGATCGTGCTCATGCCGGTAAAGCGCCAGTGCCCCGCCCGTCCCCGTTCCGAACAGGGCGCGGTATTCCGGCGCGCTGGCCACCGCTTCGGGCTGGCCTTCGCAACAGATATGCCCATTGAGGCAAATAACCCGGTCTGACGCGCTCATCACCACGTGCAATTCATGGCTGACCATCAGCACGGCACAGCCCAGCTCCCCCCGCACTTCTTCAATGCGCCGGTAAAAGGCGGCAGAGCCCGGTTGATCGAGGCCTTGCGTTGCCTCGTCCAGAAGCAAAAGCTGCGGATCATCAAGGATCGCGCGCGCCAGCAGAACACGCTGAAACTGTCCGCCCGACAGCCCCGACATCTGGCGATCTGCCAGTTCCGGCACACCTGCGCGCTCCAGCGCGGCATCGCGGCGCGCCCGGGTCGCATGCCGGGGCAACGACAGGAATCGCGCCACCGTCATCGGCAGGGTTGGATCAATATGCAGACGCTGCGGCACATATCCCATGCGCAACCCGGACTGGCGCGTCACCCGCCCCTGCACCGGGGTAAGCGCCCCGACCAACGCCTTGAGAAGCGTGGATTTGCCCGACCCGTTGGGCCCGACAATCGTGACGATCTCGCCCGGTTCGATGGCGAAATTCACATGCTGCAAAACGGTGCGCCCGCCCTGCGCCACGCTCAAATCGGCCATGGATACAAGGCTCATTCCTCTGCTCCGGCCTGACATTTCGGGCATAGCCCCTCGGCTTCGACAACCGCGCGCTCCACGCGAAACCCCGCCGCGCTGGCCAGATCGTTCAGCACAATCTCACCCGGGCGCGCCTGCACTTCGGCCACGGCCTTGCACCCCCGGCAGATCAGGAAGACTGGCGAATGATCGGCGCCCGGATGCGCACAGCCAACAAAAGCATTGAGCCGCTCGATCTTGTGCGCAAACCCGTGTTTCACGAGGAATTCCAAGGCCCTGTAAGCGACCGGCGGCTGCGACCCAAACCCTTCCTCGCCCAGGGTTTCAAGCAGGTCATACGCCCCCATGGCGCGATGTTCGGTCAACAGGATTTCCAGCACGCGGCGACGCACCGGCGTGAATTGCAACCCATGCGCTGCGCAATAGGCGTCTGCGGCCGCGATGCCTTCGCTGCGGCAATGGGAATGATCATGTTTGGCAAATCCGATGGTCTGCATTCTGGCCCGTCCGTCAAGATTTGGGGTTGATACGTTATACTATGACATGTAGCAAGGCGCGTCGAATGTAATAAGATAACAGGTCGCACATGATGATCCGCCCGCTTCTTTCCGCCCTGCTGCTCAGCACCGCCACCCCGCTTCTGGCTGATGTGCCCAAGGTTGCCACCGACATCGCCCCGGTTCACGGGCTTGTTTCGCGGGTGATGGACGGGGTGGGCAGCCCGACGCTCATTATTGGTCCGTCCGCGTCACCGCATCACTACGCCATGCGCCCGTCCGAGGCCCGCGCGCTGCAAGAGGCCGATATGGTGATTTGGGTGGGTGAGGAACTGACCCCGTGGTTCGGGGACCGGATTGCCACGCTGGCCCCCGAGGCGCTGTCACTGGACCTGATTCATGCACCGGGTACGGTGCTGCTGGATGTGCGAAAGGCGATGATCTTTGCTGCGGCGGACGACCATGACGAGCATGACGAGCATGACGAGCATGACGAGCATGATCATGGCTACGACGAGGACAAGGCGCATTCCGACGACCACAGCCATGAAGACGATCACGCAGACGCGCATGATGATCACGGCCATTCGCACGAGGGCACCGATCCGCACGCTTGGCTTCTGGTCGAAAACGCCCGCGCCTGGACCCGCCACATCGCCGTTGCACTGACCAAGGCCGATCCGGACAATGCTGCGACATATGCCAGCAACGCCGACGCCGCGATTGCCGAACTGGAGGCGCTGGAGGCCGAGATGAAATCCGTTCTGACGATCCAGAACGCGCCCGGCTTCATCGTTTTCCACGACGCCTACCAATATTTCGAAGAGGGTGTCGGGCTGCGCGCCGTGGCCGCGCTATCCGGGTCTGACGCCGCTGATCCCGGTCCGGCCCATATCCGTGCCGTGCAGGATCTGATCGAAACGGAAAATGTGGGCTGCGCCTTTACCGAACCGCAATTCGACACGCGCCGTCTCGACACCGTGCTGGAAGGCACGAAGGCCAAGCCCGGCGTGCTCGACCCGATCGGCCGGAGCATCGAGACAGGTCCGGGCTTTTACCCGGCTCTGATCCGGCAGCTCGGCGCATCCATGGCGGAGTGCCTGAACAGCTGATAGCAGCGGGCGGGCCTGTCCCGCCCCTCACAGGCTCAGCCGCGGATCACCTTGGCAAAGGCGTCGAACAGCCCTTCGTTACCGCAAATCAGGCTGCCGGACTCCAGCGGGTCCGCCTCGGGGTCGATGCCTTCGAGAAAAGCCCCCGCCTCGCGCGCGATGAGAGACCCGGCGGCGGTGTCCCAGATGTCCAGCCCGCGTTCCCAGAACCCGTCAAAGCGGCCCGCCGCCACGTAAGCAAGGTTGAGCGACGCACCGCCCCAGTGCCGAACGCCGGCAACAGCGGGCATCAGACGGCTCAAATCATGGATGGTCGCGGGCAGATCGCCCTTCCCGGCAAAAGGTATGCCCGTGGCAAACACCGCCTCGGACATGCGGCGACGATCCGACACGCGGATACGGCGGTCATTCATCCAGGCACCGCTGCCCTTCTCCGAGAAAAACATCTCGTCCTTGGCTGGATCATAGATCACGGCGGACACGATCTTGCCCTTGTGCTCAAGCGCGATGGACACCGCCCAATGCGGCAACCCGTGCAGGAAATTCGTCGTGCCGTCCAGCGGATCGACGATCCAGCGGCGGGTTGGGTCCGCCCCCGGCTCTTCGCCGCTTTCCTCGCCCAGCCAGCCATAGGTCGGGCGCGCTTCCATCAGCATCTCGCGAATGATCTGTTCGGCGGCAATATCCGCGCGGGTGACGAAATCCGACGCGCCCTTGGAGGACACCTGTAGGTTCTCGACCTCGCCGAAATCCTTGACCAGCGAGCGGCCCGCCTTGCGCGCCGCCTTGAACATGATGTTGAGATTTGCGCTGCCCTGCATGTCCGGCTCCGTGGATCGTGGTCCCGGCATCGTGCGGGATATGGGTAATCAGGCCGCGCGTATACGCCGCCTGATCAGACTTGCCAAGGCCCGTCCTGGCTTGGACTGAATGCCGACCCCGAGGGCCGTGCGGCGTGCTACTTGTAAACGACGCCTTTCACACCGGCGGGCGCATAGGCACGGGTGCGGTGATGGCTACGCTTTTTCGTGCGCACCGGCGCGTTGTAATAATGCTCGGTCGTGGTCGGTGTTCCGCAGCAGATCACGCCATTCATCACGATGGGCTGAAGCCCCGAGGGGCAATAATTCGCGCTGGCCTGATAGGGGAACATCTGACCCGAATTGGGATCATTGGTCCCGTCACCCATATACATTTCACCCCAGGCCAGAGCGGCCGTCGCGCTTGCGGCCAGCATGCCCGCCGCCAGTGTTACCGCCTTGATACCCATTCTATCCCCCGTGGTTTCGAATTGTGACTCGTCAATACTGATAGGCCAACGCTACGCGGTTCACGGGCCAAGTCAATGAAACTGTGCAGAAATTCTTGGTGTCCGGCATGTATTCCGGGGCAAATGGCCGATCTGCCCGGTACATCGCTCTGCTCGACAGGCGGGATTTGGCATGGTTTACTCAACCACAGGCAGGCCCGGCACAGGGCAAGGCAGGACGCATTTTCTCCTGCTGCCGACGTTTTGGCGACCCACTCCGCACATGCTTTCAGACCTTTATGAGCCAACCGATTTGAAAGGACCCCCGTGATGACCAAACTCAGCTTGCTGGACGCGACCGACCTGATCGAAGCCTCCTATGCCGGGACCAACAAGGCGGATATCCATACCGAGATCGACATTCAGGGCGTGCAGGCGCAGTTCCTCAACTCCGGTATTCTGGTTATTCCCGGCACAAACGAGTTCTCGGACTGGTTTGATTTCAATCTCAACGTCAACAACGCCAACGCCCCCGAAAGCCATGGTTTCGAAGTGGTTCCGGGCGACAGCGGCGCGCTCTGGCATGCCGGTTTTCTGGAACACGCCCAGATCGTCTATACCTTTGCCAAGGGGCTGCGCCCGAAATTCATCGTGGGTCACAGCCTTGGCGCGGCCTCGGCCCAGATCGTCGGCACCTCGCTCAAGGTGCCCACCATCGCCTTTGCCTCGCCGCAGACCTGCCGCAGCAGTGCCCGCCTGCATGGCGAGGGCTGGGTGGTCAATATCTGCCGCGTCGATGACACGGTCTGCCACGTGCCGCCCAAGTTTCTCGGGTTCCGCACCGTGGGCAGCCGCTATTGGATGCAGCCCGATGAACTGGACGGGGATGAAGACCACCGGATCACCAATTACCGCGAGCTTCTCAAACTCAAACGGATCAAGGACCGGGTGCCGCAAAGCTGGCCACGCTGACCCCAGCGCTACTGAGTCACCACGGAACCGGCCACCTGCTCTTGCAACTCGCTTGCGCCGTCGGCGGCAAGATGGCGCAAACCTCTCCAATCAATCTCGGCCAGGAACTGTGTCAGTGCCTCCGGCGATGCGCGCGTGCTCAGTTCAAGCTCCACATGGTCAATCCTGGCCTCGAAGAACCGAAGCTTGTGCGGCCGCGCCCCGTTATCCGCCGCATCGACCGGGCCTTTGACCTCTTGCCATGCAATGTCCTGGAACTGCGCGAACGGGTGCTCTGTGTCCAGATCGTCCCAGGCACGCTCCCAATCATCGAACATCCCCCGCAGTGTGGGGTTGTTCACGGGTTTCGTCGGTTCATACACCGTCAGAACCACCATGTTTTCGCCCATCATATAGGTTGCGGTGGTGTCTGCGATGTAGCCCTCCATCAGCACGATTTCGGCATTGGACAGGGTCTCCAGCAGGTCTGTATCAACGATTTGATAGAAGATGCGGTCGAGTACGGCATTTTGCGCATCGCTGTAGAGGAACCAATCCGCGCCGTCATTGCCCAGCTCGCCCTGCCACCCGTCCGGCGCGGCAGGCATGAGCCCCGCGATCCGGCTCGATTTCCGGAACGCGATGGACAGCCACCCGCCCTTGTCCTGCAACCGGTCCTGCAAGCTGCGCACATAATGCGCGGTGCCAAAGTCCTTTTTCCCCGATGCCATCATCTGCAGCGTGTAATCCACAGCAAAGCCGGTCAGAGCCAAGCCCGCCAGAAGGAAGAGAAAAGCGATTTTTCCAAAAATGAACCTCAAGATGAACATGCCCGACTCCCGTACAATCTTGCCGGTAGTCATGTCCTGAAATCAGGGCCGAAATCGGGTGGTTGCGGGGAAACATCCCGACGCAGGATAGCGTCAACCGTACCCCGCGTACACAGACACAAATCCCCGCCCGGTGCATGTGCATGGACGGGGGCCCGACCGCTGGCAAATCGACTGCGCTGCCTGGCCTCAGAATGTCGGTGCCATCCGTCAACGACACTCACGCGCCAGACCCGAACATGAGCGGGTCGCGTTGCCACGGTTGACGACCACGCCGCGTGAAGGCTCTTCCTCTGGCGCATCAAAGCCCAAAAACGCCAGGAAACGGCCCCAAGCGCTTTCAGCCTCTGCCGCGCGCTTCGCCTCAAGACGCTGCATCTCGATCGAATTGTAATCGCGGTCCTCGACAGACCCGAAATAGTCCGCCGCCCCAAACTGAGATTTTGCCGATATCAGGACCACAAGACCGGGCGTCCGATTGAACGGCCATGAATGCCCGACCGGGCCTTGGAGCCGCCGATATCCACAAATTGTTCGATATGTGAAACTATGGGCGATGCACACCTCGCCAAAATGCCCAAAAATGTACCATTGGCGAAAAGGTGCTGATTTCTCTTTCGGTGCCCCTTTCACATATCTTTGCGCATCCGTATAAGAAGGCTTGGCCGCCTCAGGTGCAGAGTCGCGGCCCCCATGGATGTGATGCACCAGACGGCAAGGATACCCCCGATATGTTCGGATTGTCAGACCTGACAGGCATGTTTTCGGCCGATATGGCCATCGACCTCGGCACCGCGAACACGCTGGTCTATGTGAAGGGCAAGGGCGTGGTTCTGGCCGAGCCGTCCGTTGTCGCCTATCACGTCAAGGACGGCGTCAAAAAGGTGCTCGCCGTGGGCGAGGACGCAAAGCTGATGCTGGGCCGGACCCCGGGCAGCATCGAGGCGATCCGCCCGATGCGAGAAGGCGTGATTGCCGATTTCGACACCGCCGAGGAGATGATCAAGCACTTCATCCGCAAGGTGCATAAACGGTCCACATTCTCCAAACCCAAGATCATCGTCTGCGTCCCCCATGGCGCAACCCCGGTGGAAAAACGCGCCATTCGCCAATCGGTGCTGTCTGCCGGTGCGCGCAAGGCCGGGCTGATCGCCGAACCTATTGCCGCCGCCATCGGTGCGGGTATGCCGATCACCGATCCCACCGGCAACATGGTCGTGGATATCGGCGGCGGCACCACCGAAGTGGCGGTCCTGTCGCTGGGTGACATTGTCTATGCGCGCTCGGTCCGCGTCGGTGGCGACCGGATGGACGAGGCCATCGTGAACTACCTGCGCCGGCAGCAGAACCTGCTCGTGGGTGAAAGCACCGCCGAACGCATCAAGACCTCCATCGGCACCGCGCGCATGCCCGATGACGGGCGCGGCGCCTCGATGCAAATCCGCGGTCGCGACCTGCTCAATGGCGTACCCAAGGAAACCGAGATTTCCCAGGCCCAGGTGGCCGAAGCGCTTGCCGAACCGGTACAGGCGATCTGCGAAGCGGTGATGACCGCTCTGGAAACCACCCCACCGGATCTGGCCGCCGACATCGTCGACCGGGGCGTCATGCTCACCGGTGGCGGTGCGCTCCTGGGTGATCTGGACCTCGCGCTGCGCGAACAGACCGGGCTCGCCGTGTCGATTGCAGACGAGTCGCTGAACTGCGTGGCGCTCGGTACCGGCAAGGCGCTGGAATACGAAAAACAGCTGCGCCACGCGATTGATTACGACAGTTGAGACATGCGGTGGGCAAATTGCCCACCCTACGCCCGGCCCAAGCAAAGATGTGATTGCCCCGGCGCTGGATTGACCATTGATGCGCGTGATATACGCGATGCACCGGGTTTGGAGCATAAATGGCCAGAGACCGCACACAACAGGACGAATACGCAACACCGCTGCGCCGCCTTCTGACGGCGGTGGTGGTGCTGGTGCTGATCGGTCTGTTCCTCTTGTGGCGGATCGACAGCCCCCGGGTCGAACGGTTCCGGGTGCAGGTGGTCGACCGGGTCATGCCAAGCTTTTCCTGGGCCATGGCCCCGGTGACGGCCACCGTGAACCTGATCCGGGACTTCCAGTCCTATCAGTCGCTCTACGAACAGAACCAGGAATTGCGCCGCGAATTGCAGCAGATGAAAAGCTGGAAAGAGGCCGCGCTGCAGCTGGAACAGGAAAATGCCCGACTGCTGGATTTGAACAATGTGCGGCTGGACCCGGAACTGACCTATGTGACCGGTGTGGTCCTGGCCGATAGTGGCTCACCCTTCCGCCAGTCGCTGCTGCTCAATGTTGGCGCGCGGGACGGGATTCAGGATGGCTGGGCCGCGATGGACGGGCTGGGCTTTGTCGGGCGCATCTCGGGCGTGGGCCAGCGGACGGCGCGTGTCGTGATGGTCACGGACACCTCAAGCCGCGTGCCCGCCCTGATCCAGCCCTCGGGGCAGCGCGCGCTGGTGGTGGGGGACAATTCCATGGTCCCGCCGATTGATTTTCTGGAAAACCCCGATCTCATCCGCCCCGGCGACCGGGTCGTGACCTCGGGCGATGGCGGTGTGCTGCCGCCGGGCCTTGTGATCGGTCAGGTGGCCAAGGACCCCGGAGGCCGGCTGCGCGTGCGCTTGTCGGCGGATATCGAGCGGCTGGAATTCCTGCGTGTGCTGCGCGCCCATGGCACGCCCGCGGTGACCGGCGCCGGCGAAGTCGTTGGCCCGAACGCCGCAGAAACACCCGAAGAAGAGACTACAGCCGGGGAACAGGCGGATGGTTGAACGCAATACATTCCGTCTTTGGACCATGCGCGCGACCTTCCTGATGTTGGGCCTCGCGACCATCTTCGTCTACCTGCTGCCGCTCCAGACCGGTCCGGGCCGCTGGCCCACGCCTGACATCCTCCTGGCGCTCTGTCTCGCGTGGTCGCTGCGTCGGCCGGACTTTGCCCCGGTCATCAGCATCGGGCTGCTGATGCTGCTGGCCGACCTGATGTTCCAGCGTCCGCCGGGATTGTTTGCGGCCATGGCCGTCATCGCCTCTGAGGCGATGCGCCGACGCGGCCCCGGCCTGCGCGATGCCGGATTTGTAACAGAGCTTCTGACCGTTGCGTTGAGCATCGCGGTGATCACCATAGCCTATCGCGTGGCGCTGACGCTCCTGGTGCTGCCGCGCCCGTCGCTGGGATTGTCTTTGGTGCAGGCCATGCTGACCATCACAGCCTACCCGGTGGTAGTTGCCGTGTCGCAACTGGTCTTTGGTGTGCGCACACAGACCCAGGCCGAACTGGCCTCGGGACGGGGGCGCGCATGAGACGCCCGGCCAAGGATACCGCGGCCTCGCACCGCAAGATTTCGCGCCGCGGTCTGATCGTGGGCGGGTTGCAGGCCGGGTTTGTCGGGCTGCTGGGGTTCCGCATGCGCCAGCTACAGGTCGATCAGGCCGACGAGTTCCGCTTTCTCGCCGAAGAGAACCGGGTCAACATTCGCCTGATCCCGCCCGCGCGCGGCGAAATCTTTGACCGCAACGGTGTGGCCATTGCCGAAAACGAACCGGCCTATCGCATCACCATCGTGCGCGAGGATGCGGGCGATGTGGAGGCGGTGGTCGCGCGGCTGGGGAAATTGGTCGAGTTGGACCCCGAGGAACTCGAACGCGCGATGACCGAGATGAAACGCTCGGCCCCGTTCCTGCCCATCACCGTGGCCGACCGCGTCACGTGGGAGGATATTTCCCGCGTTGCCGTCAACGGCCCTGCCCTGCCCGGTGTCACGCCCGAGGTCGGGCTGTCGCGCCACTATCCGATGGGCCGCGATTTCGCCCATGTGGTGGGCTATGTCGGTCCCGTCTCGGACCGCGACCTGAGCCGCTATGAAGACCCGCCGCCGCTGTTGCGCATCCCGCGGTTCCAGATCGGCAAGGTCGGCGTTGAATCGCGGCTTGAGGAACAATTGCGCGGCTCTGCCGGGGCCAAGCGGGTCGAGGTCAACGCCGTGGGGCGCGTCATGCGGGAACTGAGCCGTCGCGAAGGCACCGGCGGTGCCACGGTACAGCTCACCATCGACAGCGACCTGCAGAACTATGTGCAGGCGCGACTGGGCGAGGAAAGCGCCAGCGTCGTGGTGATGGACCTTCAAAGCGGCGATCTGCTGACCGCGGCCTCCTCGCCCTCCTATGACCCGAACAAATTCGTGCGCGGCATCTCGGTGGCCGACTATGGCCTGTTGCGCGACAATGATCATCGTCCGCTGGCCTCCAAGACGGTGCAGGACGCCTATCCCCCCGGCTCCACCTTCAAGATGGTCACCGTTCTGGCCGCGATGGATGCGGGGCTGGTCGCACCCGATGAAACCGTCTGGTGCCCCGGCCATCTGGAAGTGTCAGGGCGCAAGTTCCACTGCTGGAAACGCGCGGGCCACGGCCATATGAACCTTGAACAATCCCTGCGCGAAAGCTGCGATGTCTATTACTACGACCTCGCGCTCAAGGTGGGCATCGAACGCATCGCCGAAATGGCCCGGCGACTGGGTCTGGGGCAGGCCCATGACGTGCCGATGTCCGCCGTGACCAGCGGGCTGGTCCCGGACAAACAGTGGAAACAGGTGAACCGGGGCGCGGATTGGGTGATCGGCGACAGCGTGAACGCCTCGATCGGGCAGGGTTTTGTGCTCACCTCGCCACTGCAACTGGCGGTGATGACCGCACGCATCGCGACGGGCCGCTCCATCGCCCCGCGCCTGATCAAGACCATCGACGGCATCGAACAGCCGGGCACGCCCGGCGAGAGCCTCGGGCTGAATGAAAACCACCTGCGCCAGGTGCGCCGCGCCATGTACGCGGTCAGCAACAACCGCCGTGGCACGGCCTATGGCAGCCGGATCATCGCTGACGAGATGCGGCTCGCGGGCAAAACCGGCACGTCACAGGTGCGCAACATCACCGCTGCCGAACGCGCGCGCGGCGTGACCCGCAACCAGGACCTGCCCTGGGAACGGCGCGACCACGCGCTGTTTGTCAACTTCGCGCCCTATGACAACCCGCGCATCGCGGTGGCCACAGTGGTGGAACATGGCGGCGGCGGCTCAACCGCGGCGGCCCCGATTGGCCGGGACGTCACGCTGCAGGCGCTTTACGGAGAAGACCCTCCGCTCGACGCCTATCCTAGCAAGGACCGCTCGCGCATCAAGGCGCAGCAGGAACGGCTGGCCCGCGAACGCCCCCTGCGCGGCGCACCCAGCAGCGATCAGGCCTGAGGGGTGCGCGATGTCCTATCTTGAGTATAACGTCAAACATGTGCCCTCGGGGCCGCGCAAGATCCTGTTTCTCAACTGGCCGCTGGCGCTGCTGCTGGGCGCCGTGGCGAGCGTCGGGTTCCTGATGCTCTACTCTGTCGCGGGCGGATCTTTCTCACCCTGGGCAGAACCCCAGATGAAACGCTTTGCCGCCGGTTTCGTCATCATGCTGTTTGTCGCCATGGTGCCGATCTGGTTCTGGCGAAACCTTGCGGTTGTGGCCTATGCGGTGTCCATCGCGCTTCTGATCGCTGTGGAATTCTTTGGCGCGGTCGGCATGGGCGCTCAACGCTGGATCGAACTGGGGCCACTCAGGCTGCAGCCCTCGGAGCTGATGAAAATCGGCCTCGTGATGATCCTCGCGGCCTATTACGACTGGCTTCCGGTCAAGAAAACCTCGCGCCCGCTCTGGGTGGTGATCCCGGTGCTGATCATCCTCTTTCCCACCGCATTGGTGCTGAACCAGCCGGACCTTGGCACCGCGATCCTGCTGCTCACGGCGGGGGGATTGCTGATGTTCATGGCCGGGGTGCATTGGGGCTATTTCGCCGTGGTACTGGCGGCGCTTGGCGCGCTGATCACGGCGGTATTCCAGAGCCGCGGCACCGACTGGCAATTGCTCAAGGATTACCAGTTCCGGCGCATCGACACCTTCCTTGATCCATCGAGCGACCCCTTGGGCGCGGGCTATCACATCACCCAGTCCAAGATCGCGCTGGGGTCTGGTGGCTGGACCGGACGCGGTTTCATGCAGGGCACGCAATCGCGGCTCAACTTCCTGCCCGAGAAACATACCGATTTCATCTTCACCACGCTGGCCGAGGAATTCGGCTTTGTCGGGGCCTTCTCACTCCTTGGGCTCTACGCGCTGATCATCTTCTTCTGCATCTCGTCGGCGCTGCAGAACAGGGATCGCTTTGCCTCGCTCATGACGCTGGGCATCGCGACGACCTTCTTCCTGTTCTTTGCCGTCAACATGTCCATGGTGATGGGGCTGGCCCCCGTGGTGGGCGTGCCGCTGCCGCTGGTGAGCTATGGCGGCTCGGCGATGCTGATCCTGATGCTGGGCTTCGGGCTGGTGCAATCGGCCCATGTGCACAGGCCAAGGGGAGCCGCATGATCAATATCCTGTTTGCCGCGCGCTCCGAACGCTGGGCGGAATACGAACAGCCGCTACGCGATGCGCTGGATGCGCTTGGCCTGCCCTATCATCTGGCACAGGATATTGCGCCAGAAGACGTGGATTACATCGTCTATGCCCCAAACTCCGAACTTCAGGACTTCACCCCCTACACCCGTTGCAAGGCGGTGCTGAATATCTGGGCCGGGGTCGAGGCGATCGTGGGCAACAGTACCCTGACCCAACCGCTGGCGCGCATGGTGGGCGGCGGGCTGACCGAGGGCATGGTGGAATGGGTGACGGGCCATGTGCTGCGCCACCACCTTGGGATGGATGCCCATATCGTGAACCCGGATCACACATGGGAACCGGTTGCGCCGCCGCTGGCCATGGAGCGCCCGGTGACCATTCTGGGGATGGGGGCACTGGGCGCGGCGGTGGGCAAGGCACTTGTTGCGCTGGGCTTCCCTGTCACGGGATGGAGCCGCACCCCCAAGGATCTGCCCGGCATCCGCTGCCTGTCTGGACCCGAGGGGCTGAGCGAGGCGCTGACCGGGGCGCAGATCGTGGTGCTGCTGCTGCCCGATACGCCGGACACGGAAAACGTGTTGAATGCCGGGACGCTGGCGCTCATGGCACCTGGTGCTTTTGTGATCAATCCGGGTCGCGGACCGCTAATCGACGATGACGCGCTGCTGGCCGCGCTGGACAGCGGACAGGTGGCCCATGCCACGCTGGACGTATTCCGAACCGAACCGCTGCCACAGGATCACCCCTACTGGTCCCATCCCAAAGTGACCGTGACGCCGCATGTGGCCTCCGAGACGCGCGCCGTCATGGCGGCAGAGGTAATCGCCGGGAATATCCGCCGTGGCGAGGCGGGAGAGCCGTTCCAGCATGTGGTGGATCGCAACGCCGGATATTGAGGCAGCGATTTCTTCGAAAGAAATCGGACCGAAATCTTTTGAAGATTTCGGTTCCATGCCCGTGCAACTGCGACGCCCGGGCGCTTGCCGATCCGGACCCGGCGTCTTAGGTTACTGGGAAAGCCCACAAAATCGCCCCACTCTGTTTCCAAAGCGGATATTCATGCCAGACAAGCCCTCGCCCATGCCAGTCTCCCCTCCGCCCGCCGCCGATCCGCGCAGGCTTCAGGTCTGGTTCCTTGGCATCATCGCCTTTGCCGTGATCCTGTTCCTGTTGGTACAGGCCAAGTTTCTGCTGATCTCGCTGGCCATCGCGATCATGCTGTTTTCGCTGACCTCGGATGCCATCAGCTATTTCCAGCGGCTGCGCATCGGCAATGCCAAACTGACCGTGGGTGTGGCGTCTTTTCTGGCGGTGATGCTGATCGCGGCGGTGCTGATTTCGATCTCGCTGATCATCCTGTCACAGGCCAACACCGTCGTGGTGACCGTGCTGCAATACACCGAGGCCGCCCAGATCGCCGTGGCCGAACTTGTCGGCTGGATGGGCGAGGATGTGGAACGTGCCGTGCTCAACTGGCTGCAGGGGGTCGAGGTTGGCCCCTACCTGACCACGCTTGCCGGGCAAGCGGGCAATGTGGCCTCGGGCGCGGTACTGGTGACGCTCTTCGTAGGCTTTATGTTCCTTGAACGGCTCTGGTTCACGACCAAGCTCACCTCGCTCATGGGCGACGAGGAAAGCGCCAGCCGGGTCGAGCTGATCATCTCCTCCATCATCCACCGGGTGAACCGCTACCTCGTGGTCAAGGCCGTGATCAGTTTCGTGACAGGCGGGCTGGTCTATTTCATCATCGAATTTCTCGGCCTCGATCTGGCCTTTGCATTGGGTGTGCTGACCTTTGTTCTGAACTTCATCCCCAATATCGGCTCCATCGTCGCCACATTCGTTGTGGCGCTGGTGGCCTATGTGCAGACCGGGGACACCGTGACCGGGGTCGGCGTGCTTGGGTTTGTCGGGCTCTGTCAGTTTGTCATCGGACAGGTGCTGGACCCGCTCCTGCTGGGCAAGACGCTGCGTCTTTCATCCTTCGGGATCATCGCCTCGCTGGCCTTCTGGGCGGCGGTCTGGGGCATCATCGGCATGTTCCTTGCGGTGCCGATCATGGTGTCGGTGATGATCGTGTGCTCGCATATCCCCGGCCTGCGCCCGGTGGCGGTTCTGTTGTCGCGCGAGGGCCTGCCCGATATGGATCTCGACAATGGGCGCGTGTCGTCACGCCGCGCAACCAACGCCTCGGACGACGCCGCCTGATCCCCTAACGCAGCTTCGGCGGTTTGTCCGGATCGCTGCCCGGTGCCGGGCGCACCTCCTGTGGCTGCACCGGGTCAGGCAGATCGAACCGCAGCCCGTGCCGCGCCAATGCGGCCGCCAGCGGATCGCTGGGCTTGAAGAACGCCACATCCAGCGCACCAGCCTCGATGCCCGAGAATGTCAGCGCCTCGTTCACCGCGCCTGCCAGTGCCGGTTCCGCCCCGGGCAGGACATCGACAAAACCCAACAGATGCCCGCGCGAGCCATCGTCATAGGTGACGCCCGCCAGCCATGCCATCCGCGCCAGCCCAGTGGCCGTGGCCAGCTTGGTGTCCAAAGCGGTCAGCAGCTTCTCGGGCAGGCCCGCGGGAGGGTGCAATTCAGAAGGCCGCGCCTCGGCCTCGGCCGGGCCTTGCGACAGCGTCGCGGCCAGCCAATCCACCGCTTGCGGAGGGATCAGGATTGAGGACGGGGCGACCTCGGGGTTCACCGCCAGCCCGATCCCCTGCCCCGCCAACATCCCCGCAATGGCGCGCCCGGACAGCGCCGCATAAGGCGAAATGCGCCCGGTGAACTGCGCCAACCGCTCTTCGCGGTCAAAGAGCAGCACAAAACGCGCATCGGCCACGTCGAACAGCTCCGGCTCGATCTGATCGCCCTCGGGGTCGCCGGTGAGCAGCAGGAACATCTCGCTATCGGCCAGCCGTTCATAAAAGCGCAGCCGCGCCGCGTCATCGGCGGGCGCGGCCTCCATCGCTTCATGGGCACGATCCAGCGGGGTCATTTCGGTCATTTCAGCACCTCCTGCACCCGGGCGCGCAGGACCGGCAAAAGCTCGGCCTCGAACCACGGATTTTTCTTCAACCACGCGGTATTGCGCCAGGACGGATGAGGCAAGGGAAAGACCTGCGGGGCAGTGTCGCGCCAGCCCGCCACGGTGTCCGTCACCGAGGCCCGGGTCTTCAGATGCCATTTCTGCGCATAGCCCCCCACCAACAGGGTCAACGGCACATCGCCCAGCGCCTCCATCACCCGCGCCCGCCATGTCCGCGCGCAGATCGGCGGCGGAGGCAGGTCCGCGCCCTTGGCATTGTAACCGGGAAAACAAAACGCCATGGGAAAGATGGCGATTTTACCGGCATCGTAGAAGGTGCTTTGCCCGACACCCATCCAATCGCGCAATCTGTCGCCGGATGGATCGGTAAAGGGCCGCCCGCTTTCATGCACCCGCGCGCCCGGCGCCTGCCCGGCAATCAGGATGCGCGCACCCGCCGCGTATTGGAAAACCGGGCGTGGCGCATGGGACGTCGCCGTGTTCGAAAACCGCTCGGAACAAAGCGAACAGTTTGATATGTCTGAAAGAAGTGCCTCCATCTTCACGATGATGACCCGGGACGCATAACAATCGCAAGCACCCCGCGAGCGGTGACGCAATAACGGCGCGCGGGGCACCCAAAGCCGGCCGCATGAGGTCAGGCGGGCCCGATGGACGGGGCCAACACGCGCGTCGGACACACCCTGCAAGATCCCGCTCTGACGCACCTACCCAATTTCCCGCCGTTGCCGGTGCGCAAAGCGTTTGCTACGCATGGGGCAACAAAAGGGCCGTGATGCCCTGAGGGGGGACATATGTATCGCGTCTGGAATTTCCTGACCAACTATTCGCTGCTTCTGATATTCGGCGCGCTCATTGCGCTGGTCTGGGCCAATCTGGATGTGATCGCGCCGGTGGCGGGGAACCCGCATTACTGGGCCGACAGCTATCACCATTTTGTCGAATTCAAGATCTGGGACCACGCCCCCATCGGCCATCTGCATGACGGGCATCGCACGCTGACGCTGCATTATCTGGTCAATGACGTGCTCATGGCCTTCTTCTTTGCCATCGCCGCGAAAGAGGTCTGGGAGGCCGTGATCCTCAAGAACGGCTCGCTCAGGGGCAAACGCGCGGCCACGCCGCTTTTTGCCACGGCGGGCGGCATGTTCGGACCCATCGCGGTCTATCTGGGTCTGGCAGCGGTGATGGGATCGGAAACCTATAACGCCGTGGCCAATGGCTGGGCTATCCCCACCGCGACCGACATCGCCTTCAGCTATCTGGTGGGCCGTCTGGTCTTTGGTGCGGGCCACCCGGCGGTGCGCTTCCTGTTGCTTCTGGCCATCGCGGATGACGCGGCCGGGCTGATCATTCTGGCGGTGTTCTACCCCTCGGGCGAGCTTGCGCCGATCTGGCTGCTTCTGTCGCTGGGGGCCGCGGTCGGCGTGTTTGTGCTGGCCAACTGGCTTCCGCGCAAGCTGGATCGGGGCAATCAGGATCGCCCCACCTCGACCTGGGTGCGCAAGACGCTGTCCTTCTGGCCCTATCTTCTGGCCGCCTGTGCAAGCTGGTACGGCTTCATGATGAGCGGGCTGCACCCGGCGCTGGGGCTTCTGCCCATCGTGCCGACAATCCCGCATGCGGACCGTGCATTTGGCATTTTCTCCGAGGCCGAGCAGTACCTGACCGATCTTTTGAACATGATCGAACATGCGCTCAAACACCCGGTCGAGATCATCCTGTTCTTCTTTGGCCTGTGCAATGCGGGGGTCGAATTCTCCTCCATGGGGACGGCCACATGGCTGGTGCTGGCGGGGCTGTTGATCGGCAAGCCGATTGGCATCCTGCTGTTTGGCTGGGTTGCTGCCGTGCCGCTCAGGCTGGGCATTCCGCAAGGCATGCGCATCATCGACCTTGTTGTGATCGGCTTTGTCGCGGCCATCGGCTTTACCGTGTCGCTCTTTGTGGCCACTGTCGCCTTTGATGCGGGTCCTGTTCAGGATGCGGCCAAGATGGGGGCGCTGTTCTCCTTCGGTGCGGCCATCGTATCGATCCTCGCGGGCAAGCTGTTCCGGGTGGAAAAACAAAACCTTTAGCGGCGCAACATAAGCCGTGTGATCGCCAGACCGCGGGATGGCGATCCAACATCAGTTCGGGTCACTTTATCTTTGCCAAATCCGAACAAGACCTCAAGGTCGCGCTGCCATCGCCAAATCGCCAGCCCGTGCGGGCGGTGTGGCGATCGCGCGGCGGCCTTCGGCCTTGATCCCGCGCGGGTTGGTAAGCCTCAGAAGTTTCAGAAAATCCAATTGGTCTGCCGCTCGATGCCACTGCACTTGTCAGATAGCAGGATCAGTCAAACGCCCCGGCCCTGCGGAAGCCATCCAGCAGCATCTCCAGATGCTCGGCCCGCTCATAGGGATAGGTTTCGCGCACATAGGTCTCGTCGAAATCCGGTTGGATCTCCATCAGTCGCGTCAGGGCTTTGGACGCCAGCGTCTCATCCCCGAAATACCCGAATGTCGCCACGCAGCGCTGCAGCCCGCGCGCGTAATCCGGTGCAATCGCAAGCAATTGTCGCGCCGCGTCCTGCGCCGCACCGGCATTGCCCAGAAACATCTCGCAACTGGCAAGCTGACCCAGAACAGGGGCGCGGCCCGGGTATTGCGGGTAGAGCCGGAAGATCATGCGCAGATGCTCGGGCGCATCTTCGGGGCGGCCCAGCCATTCCAGCGCACAGGCCAGCCCGTGCCGCGCCAAGGCCGCAGACGGGTTCAACCGCACCGCCTCGGCGCTGTGAAATTCGCCCGCAGGGTAATCATGCCGCCCGAAGATCAGCGCCAGACCTGAGAAAGCATGCGCCTCCCACAGCGTTGGATCGGCTTTGAGCGCCCGGTCCGAATAGTCCAGCGACGCGGTAAAGGCCGCCGCCGTATCCTCGACCCAGCTCAGCAAGCCACGGCGGAACCAGATCCGCGCCAGACGCGCCAGCGCCGGGCCGAAATCCGGGGCCTGCCGGATCGCCCCCTGCATGAGCCGCTCCTGCGCATCGTTGTTTTCCGGTGTGCCATACCCCTCCCCGCCGGTGCGCTCGATCTCGTCGGCCTGGGCCAGAAGCTGCCAGGGACCAATCGTGGCCGGACGCGCGCGGGCCACCCGCTGCGCCTCGGCGCGGGCGATCTGGGGCTCAAGCTGGGCCACGATGGCGCGACTGACCTCTTCCTGAAAGGCAAAGATATCGTCCAGCTGCCCCTCGAAGGTCTCGGACCAGCGCGACCGCCCGGTCTCGGCCTCGGTCAGCGCAACGGAAATTTTCACCCGGTTGCCCAGACAGCGCAGCGTACCGGTCACGGCATAGGCTGCACCCACCTCGGCGGCGGCATCGCGCAACCCGATCTCACGCGGAGTTTTCCAGCCAATCGCCTCGGGGCCAATCACCGGGAACCAGCGCCAATAGGACAGCGTTGTGCGCAGGTCATCAGCCAGCCCCAGCGCGATCATCGCATCATTCTCACCGTTCGACAGCGCTTCAAACGCAAAGAGCAGCACCGCGGGACGCGCCATGATTTGCGTGTCTTTTTCGGAACCACGCCCCGTATCTTCGGCACGGCGCGCGCGCAGCCAGTCCTCGAACCCCTCAGAAGGCAGATCGAACCCCTGCAGAAAACCCTCACCGCCCGCATCGCCTACATGAACCCGGGTCCCATCCAGCCAGACATGCTGACGATTGGCCTGCAAGAGATCCGCCGGCAAGGCCCGGCGAAGTACCGACAATTCCTGCCTCAGCGAGGCGCGGGCCTGATCCTCGGACCGGTCGGACCACAAGAGATCGGCCAGCAGACCACGCTCGGCCCGCATATCGGGCTGTTGCGACAGGTAGGCAAGCATGGCTTGTGCCCGCCGCGACAAATGCTCCAGAGCGCGCCCGTCCACCCGCGCGGCAAAGGGGCCTCGCAAGGTCAGCGACAATGAGGCGTTTGCAGTGACCTGATCCATGCCAACCAGATTAACGGATTATCCGGCGTGAGGCACCCGAAGTTGTGCCCCCACTGCGTCAAAGCGCATGTTGCGTTGAATTTCCCCGTGCAATGGGGTCATAATGTCACCAGAATTGGTGTCTAAGACCACATTAACGATCCTCCGCTAAAGAGAGGAGAGCAGCCCCCGAGGCAAGGCAATGTTGGAATTCGAGAATGTCAGCAAGTCCTTCTGGACTGGCACGCAGCGTAAGGTGATCCTTGATCGCGCGTCCTTTCGCGTGAACCTGGGGGAGTCGCTGGGCATTCTGGCCCCCAACGGCACGGGCAAGACCACGCTGATCAAGATGATGGCCGGGCTGGAAAAACCCGATGAGGGCGAAATCCGGCGCGGCTGCCGTATCTCTTTCCCGCTGGGCTTCATGGGCGGGGTGGTGTCTAAACATTCGGCGCATGAAAACTCCCGTTACATCGCGCGGCTCTATGGTCTCGACCCCGATTATGTGGAAGCCTACTGTCGATGGCTCTGCGGGCTGGAGGAATATTTCGACCAGCCGCTGGGCACCTATTCGTCCGGCATGCGGGCGCGGTTCACATTCTCGCTGATGCTGGCGCTGGATTTCGATATGTACCTGATCGACGAAGGCATGCCCAATTCCACAGATGTGGAGTTCAACAAGAAAGCCGCCGCCATCCTTGCCGAGCGTCTCAGAACCACGACCATTGTCATCGTCTCGCACCAGGCGGAGGTGCTGGAAAAATTCGCCCGCAAGGCCGGTGTCCTGCTGAATGGCCAGTTGCATATGTTTGAAACCTTGGAAGAAGCGAAACAGCTCTATGACTACCAAACCCAAGGCGCGGAAATTTAGGATCCGCCGCGACCGGCCCGCCCCCTTCACAGGTGGCGCCGGGCCGGAAGCGGCCGCATCGCCCGTGGTCAAACCTACGGGCAGTGAGGCTGAGCGCGCACCGGAGCAGGCGCAAACCCCTGACGCCGCGACCCTGCGCCAGCAGATCACTGAGGTTCGTGCAGACGCCGCCCCCGAAAAATCAAAATCCGAAAGCATCCGGGAAACCGTCGCCAAAACCGCGCGTGACTTTGGCGCGGGCTCACCCATTGCCAGGCTCGCCGTGGCGCGAAAGGCCAAGCAAGCCCCCGACGCCACGTCCGAACCGGCACCTGAACCAGCACCCGAACCCACCGCGCCAGAGACCGCCCAGCCCGCCCGCGAAGGCGAGGTGTCTTCCGCTGCCCAGGTCGCGGGCGAGACCGACATGGACGCGATCCGCAAGGAGGGGCTGACCGGGAGGCAATTGCGCATGGCGCGCCGCATGGCCCAGAAACACGGTCTGGCCGTCACCAGCGATTTCGACGCCGTGCGCCAGCTGCGCGCCAAGGGGATCGACCCGTTCCAGCGCTCCAACATGCTCGAACTGGTTGTGCCGGACCGCGGCAAGGATGAGGGCGCAAAGGAACAGAAGGTCCAGTTGCCCCAGACCATGCCCGCAGGCGACAAGAACCTGCCCTCCACCGAACAGATGAGCCCGATGGAACGCCGGATGCGCGAAATCGGCGATATCCAGAAGGACATCAGCAAACGCCGCCGCCGTAAATCTCTGCTCTTGCTCACGCGGCTGGCGTTCTTTGTGGGCCTGCCCACGCTGATCGCGGGGTCCTATTTCTACGCTGTGGCCACGCCCATGTATGCCACGAAATCCGAGTTCCTGATCCTCGCCAATGACGGCGCCGGGTCGGGCGGCATGGGCGGGCTTCTGTCGGGCACGCAATTCGCCACGAACCAGGATGCGATTGCGGTGCAATCCTATCTCCAATCCAAGGACGCCATGCTGCGCCTCGACCAGGATGTGGGGTTCCGCAGCCATTTCTCGCAGGACTGGATCGACCCGATCCAGCGGCTAAGCGGCGAGGCTTCAAATGAAGAGTCCTACAAACTCTTCAAGAAGAACATCGAGATCGGCTATGATCCGACCGAAGGCGTGATCCGCATGGAGATCGTCGCCGCCGATCCCCAGGTCAGCGCCGAGTATTCCAAGGCCCTGCTGACCTATGCCGAAGAACGGGTCGACAGCCTGTCGCAACGCAAACGCGAAGACCAACTCAAAGGGGCCAAGGAGGCGCTGGAAGAGGCCGAAAACGGCCGCCGCGAGGCGCAGCGCGTGCTGGTCAACCTGCAACAGACCAGCAATGTTCTGGACCCCGAGGGTCGGATCGCCTCGCTCCGGCAGCAGGTCAGCAATCTGGAAGTGCAGTTGCAGGAACGGGAATTGCAGTTGCAGGCCCTGCTCGACAATTCCCGCCCCAACCGGGCCAAGGTCGAGGGGGCGCAGGCGGACATCCGTCGGCTGAACGCGGCGCGGTCCGATCTCGAGGCCCGCATGACGCAGGCAACCGAGGGCGAGAATTCGCTCGCGCAGCTGGCGGCCGAAATCCAGATGGCCCAGGCCGATCTGGCCACCCGCGACCTGATGCTGCAGGAGGCACTAGCCTCGCTCAGCCAGACCCGCCGCGAAGCCAACAGCCAGGTGCGCTATCTGCAAACCGCCGTGGAGCCGGTGCCGTCACAGGACCCCAGCTACCCGCGCAAGTTCGAGAACACGATCCTCGCTTTCCTGATCTTTGGTGGGATTTACCTGCTGATTTCGCTCACCGCGTCAATCCTGCGCGAACAGGTCTCAAGCTGATCCACGGGATGGCGGGCATTTCCCCGCCTGCCATCTTGCGCTCAAATCTTTACCAAAAGATTTGCAAAAGTTTTCGAAAACTTTTGCCCGCCCGGACCTACCGGCAGTATGGACCGCCGCGATGGCGCGCCGTGTCGTAATGGAAGTGATCTTCGTGATACCCGTCTGATCCCGGCCCCAGCGTGGTGCCGAATGTTCCGCAGGCTGCCTTATGAGCCTTGCGCAGCACCCGGCCCTTCTTGCCCCGGCCCCAGTCGCGCAGCACGTTCAGCGTGTCACCGTTCTGCAACCGGATTTCCGAGATATCGATGGCCTTGCCCTTGCCATGCTCGGAAATCTTCGCCCCCGCCCGGTGATTGCGGGTCCGGCACACGTAATGCGCCGCCACCTTGAGGCTGGAGACGCCGCCGCCCATCCGACCGACCGCGCGTTTCAAATCCCGATCCACCCAGCGGTTCAACGCCTTGGCGGTATCACAGGTCATGATCGCCTGCTGCGACAGGGTCACGCCGGACACCGCACGCACCTTGACCGCGTTGGGTGCGCCGCAGCCAGGAATGCGCCCGGGCACATCGCCGACGCGCTCGCCCTGAATATCGCTGTTACCGCAGATGGCCCCGCGTTCCCGTTCGCGCTGCCGGGCCATGGCTTTCTTTACAATGTGATCGGGCCGCAGGAACGGGCGCGGCGAGCGGGTCTTGCCCATGGTCGACACCGCCAGCACGACGCCTGACGTATTGGCGGCAAGATCATCCGACGTCAGTTCAGAATAGTCCATCGGCGCTGGGTCGGTCACCGCGTCCGGAACGAATGCCGCAGGCCGAGCGCGGGGGCGCAAGGGCTCTGCCGCGACCTCTGAGACCCCGCCCCGCGCAACCGGCCGCAGTGAGCTTTCCTGTGCGTCTGCCAGGGCCGGCAAGGCCAGAACACTCATCAAAATCGCACTCACCAAACGCATTACTTTGCCTCTCCCTTGCCCGCCACGCGGCCGAAATCCGGCGCGTCGGTATCCTGACCGGCCTCGATGATGCTCCGGCGGATTGCCCGTGTCCGGGTAAAATAATCAAAAAGCTCATCCCCGTCACCCGTCCGGATGGCACGTTGCAGGGCGAACAACTCCTCCGTGAACCGTCCCAGCATCTCCAGCGTCGCATCCTTGTTCGACAGGAACACATCGCGCCACATGGTCGGGTCTGACGCCGCGATGCGGGTGAAATCCCGGAATCCGGCAGCGGAAAACTTGATCACCTCCTGATCCGAGACGCGGCGCAGATCATCGGCGACCCCCACCATCGTATAGGCAATCAGGTGCGGGATATGGCTGACCACGGCGCAGACAAGGTCATGATGCTCCACATCCATCCGTTCGGTATTGCTGCCAAGCGCCCGCCAATAGGCCTCGACCCGTTCAACGGCGGTCTCATCCGCTCCCTCCGGCGGCACGATCAGGCACCAGCGATTGTCGAAAAGCGAGGCAAAGCCCGAATCCGGTCCGGAATGCTCTGTCCCGGCCATCGGGTGACAGGGCACGAAATGCACGCCTTCCGGGATATACGGCCCGACACTGTCCAGCACAGCCGCCTTCACGGACCCCACATCAATCACCGTGGCCCCGGGTTTCAGGTACGGTGCAATGGCCTCGGACACCGCGCCCATCGCCCCCACCGGCACCGCCAGCACGATCAGGTCCGCGTCCCGAACCGCCTCCTCCGCACTATCGCAGACCGTGTCGCACAGACCGATACGGCGCGCGATGTCCCGCGTATTCTCGGACCGGGCATAACCCGTGACTTCACCGGCCAGCCCGCCACGCTTCATCGCCCAGAACATCGACGAAGCGATCAGCCCCAGCCCGATCAGCGCAACCTTGTCATACATTTTGCTCATGCACCCGCCTCCCGCCAGCGGGTCAGCGCGTCAATCACCCGGCCCGTCTGATCCTCGTCGCCGACGGTGATGCGTAGCCCTTCGGGAAAGCCATAGCCGCCCACGCGACGCACGATGATGCCATCACCCTGCAGCGCAGTATCCGCCGCTGCCGCCTCACCCCCATCGGCAAAGCGCGCCAGAACGAAATTGGTCTGGCTGTCATCACAGGCCAGCCCCAGCTGCCGCAAGGCCCCTGTCAGCCGCGCACGCTGATCGGCGTTCAGAGCCGCGCAGTCGCGTGCCCAGTCGGGGTCACGCACCGCCGCTTCCGCCGCCTGCATTTGCAGGTCTGACAGGTTGAAGGGCTGACGAATGCGGGTCATCACCTCGATCATCTCTTTCGGCCCATAGCCCCAGCCCACGCGCAGCCCGCCCAGCCCGTAGATCTTGGAAAAGGTCCGCGTCATCAGCACGTTGGGTCGTTCCGTGGCCAGCTCCGCGCCGCCATCATAGCCTGCGGCATATTCCGCATAGGCCGCGTCGATCACCAGGATCACCCGTTCGGGCAGCCCATCGGCCAGCCGCACAAGCTGGGCATCCGACAGCATCGTGCCGGTGGGATTGCCCGGATTGGTCAAAAGCACAATCCGTGTGCGCTCCGTGACAGCGTTCAGGATGGCATCCACATCCACCACCCGCTCGGCCTCGGGCACGCGCACCGGCGTCGCCCCGGCCATATGGGTCAGCACCGGGTACATGGAAAACCCGTGTTCGGTGTGGATGATCTCGTCCCCCGGACCAGAAAAAGCCTGCGTCACGAATTGCAGCACCTCGTCCGAGCCAACCCCACAGATGATCCGCTCCGGGTCCAGCCCGTGCACCTCGCCAATCGCCGCGCGCAGGGGGGCGTGATCGGTATTGGGATAGAGATGCACCCGGCCCACCGCCGCAACCATCGCTTCCTGCGCCGAGGGGGGGACCCCCAGAGGGTTTTCATTGGACGACAGTTTGAGCACGTCGTCACGGCCCGCGATCTTTGATTTGCCACCCTCGTAGAGGGCAATCTCCATGATCCCGGGCTGCGGGGTGAAAAGCGTCATATCGGGCTCCTTTGAAGGAGTGTCTTAGTGCGGAGAGCGGAGCAAGGAAAGGTGCGCGATGAACGCACACCCTACGCAGACCGGTAGGGTGCGTATTCATGCGCACCGTTCGTCACATGGCCTTTACGTGGCCAGTACGTTGCGGAACAACCAGGGGTCGCTCTCGTCAATATCCTCGGGGAAATGCTCCCACCGGTCCTGCAGCGGGGTCCAGTCGGTGTAATGCGCCTCGACCGGCCCCAGATAGGGCCGCTGCACCTCAAGGCACCGCGCGTGATCCATTTCGTCGGTCTCGACGATCCCGGCCTCTGGGTTTTCCAAGGCCCAGACCATGCCCGCCAGCACGGCGCTTGTCACCTGAAGTCCCGTGGCGTTCTGATAGGGCGCGAGATCGCGGGTTTCTTCGTTCGACAGGCGCGAGCCGAACCACAGCGCGTTTTTCTCATGCCCAAAAAGCAAGACACCCAGTTCGTCGATCCCTTCGACGATCTCGTCCTCGGTCAGGATATGGTGTTTCTGTTGTTGCTTGCCCGAGCCGAACATCTCGTGCAGTGACAGCACCGCATCATCGCTGGGGTGATAGGCATAATGACAGGTCGGACGATATTCCGGGTCATGCCCCTCGCCCACGGTGTAGTAATCGCTGATCGATACCGCCTCGTTATGGGTCACAAGGAACCCGAATTGCGGGCCGGGCGTCGGGCACCATGTATGCACCCGGGTGATCGCACCGGGCCGCTCCAGCCAGATCGCCGCCTTGCAGCCGGTCTCCTGCCGGTGACCGTTTTCGGGAAACCATGTCTCATGGGTGCCCCAGCCCAGTTCGGCGGGTTGGAACCCCTCGGAAATGAACCCCTCGACCGACCATGTATTCACGAACACACCACGCGGGCGGGGGGTGCGCCGCGCCTGCGTGTCACGCTCGGCGATATGCACGCCTTTCACGCCCAGCGACTGCATCAGTTTCGCCCAGCCCAGCCGGTCCGTCGGCGGCGTCGCATCGCGATCGGTATCCCTGGCCAATGTCAGCAGCGCCTCCTTGACGAACCAGCTCACCATACCGGGATTGGCGCCGCAGCAGCTCACCGCCGTGGTGCCGCCGGGATTGGCGGCTTTCTCGTCGCGCACAGCCTGCCGCAGCGCATAATTGGTGCGCGCGGCGTTGTCTTCGGTGCCGAAATAATACCCGGCCCAGGGCTCGACCACCGTGTCGATATACAAAACGCCCAGTTCGCGGCAGAGCTTCATGATGTCCAGCGACGAGGTATCGACGCTCAGGTTCACGCAGAACCCCTTGCCGTCGGGGAACAGCCCGCCCAGCACCTCGCGATAATTCTCAGGCGTCAACGCGGTGTCGATGAAGTTCAGCTTGTGCTGGCGCAGGAAATTATGATGGCCCGCATCCGGCTCGATCACCAGAAACTGATCCGCGTCATATTCGAAATGCCGTTCGATCAGCGGCCATGTGCCTTTGCCGATCGAGCCAAAGCCGATCATCACGATGGGGCCGTCGATACGGCCATATACCGGTGCAGTCATGCGTCAAACCTCCTTTGCGGAGGCGGTGTCACTTCGCCTTCCGCGCCTTTGCCGAAAGCCAGTCCATAAGCGCCATGAAGACACCGGACAAGACAAAAACCATATGGATCACAACCAACCACATCAACTCGCGATCGCCAAACACCTTGTCGGCATTGGCCTGCCCGATCTCCATGAAGCGTTTGAGCAGATGGATACCGGAAATGGCGATGATCGACGCGATCAGCTTCATCTTGAGCCCGCCGAAATCCACCGTGCCCATCCAGGCCGCGCGATCCTCGGTCTCGCCGATATTCAGCTTGGAGACGAAATTCTCGTAACCCGAAAACAGCACGATCACCAAAAGGTTCGCCGCCAGCGTCAGGTCGATCAGCGTCAGCACCGCCAGGATCGACTTGTCCGCGCTCATCACCAGCACCTGCGGCAGGTAATAGAACAGCTCACGCACAAAAACGACAACCAGCATGGCCAGTGACAGCGACAGGCCCAGATACATCGGCGCCATCATCCAGCGCGATGCAAACAGGGTCTTCTCAAAACGGGTCTGGAGCGAATTATCCTGTGACATGGCGCTGCTCTTGCCGCCTGATGCGCGCCCCGTCAACGGGCAACGTTGCGCCTGCGACAAAAGAAAACCCGGCCACCGCAGGATGCGGCGACCGGGTCCAATTCTGCGACGCTGGAACGCTTAGTTCTGTGCGTAATATTCGATGACGAGGTTCGGTTCCATGATCACCGGGTAGGGCACATCGCTCAGGCCCGGGGTGCGCACGAAGGTCGCGGTCATCTTGGAGTGATCGGCATCGATGTAATCAGGCACATCACGCTCGGCCAGCTGGGTGGCCTCGAGCAGCACAGCGATCTGCTTGGAACGGTCACGCACTTCGATCACGTCACCCTCTTTCACGCGGTAGGAAGGGATGTTGACCTTTTGGCCGTTCACGGTGACGTGGCCGTGGTTCACGAACTGACGTGCGGCAAACATGGTCGCCACGAATTTCGCGCGGTACACAACCGCGTCCAGACGGCGCTCCAGCAGACCGATGAGGTTTTCACCGGTGTCGCCTTTGACACGTTCAGCTTCTTTATAGATGCGGCGGAATTGCTTTTCGGTCAGGTCGCCGTAGTAGCCCTTGAGCTTCTGCTTGGCGCGCAGCTGCAGACCAAAGTCAGACAGCTTGCCCTTGCGGCGCTGGCCATGCTGGCCGGGGCCGTATTCACGACGGTTGACCGGGGATTTCGGACGGCCCCAGATGTTTTCGCCCATGCGGCGGTCGATTTTGTACTTGGCAGACGTGCGTTTGGTCACGGCTGATCTCCTTTATAGTGGCATTTCAGCTTGATCCGAAAACCGGTTCCCACTCTTCGGGCTGAAATCGCGTCTCAGCTCAATCCGCGGGGCAGTCAGGCGGTCAACCTCGTGCCGTTGGTAAAGGGCGTTGTCCTCTAAGCCGGGGCTTCGACAGGCATCTCCTTGCGGGGGCCACCAACACCAATGAAGCCGCGCGTATACACCAGCCCGGCCCAGAGTCAACAACCCTCTGCGATATTCGCGAACGCCCCCCGCCCTCACCATGTCTGATCAATTTGACATTTATACCGGCGCTCACCGTCCGGGCGTTAAACGCACCTTAAACCTTGTGTCCGATCTTGGGCAGGTTCGGTAATGGAGGGCCAGGTGTCAAAAGGCAACAAGGGGCGCGAAAGGGGGCAAAAAAACGCATTGGCGCAGGCGCTGATGCTGCGCGACCAATCCACTCTGGACATGGTCAATGCCGCGGTCCGGCACAAACAGGTGATGCTGGCCTTTCAACCCGTGGTGCAGTCCCGCCGCCCCGACCGCATGGCGTTTTACGAGGGGCTGATCCGCGTGCTGGACGAAACCGGCCGGATCATTCCTGCGCGCGATTTCATCAATGTCATCGAAGATACCGAAACCGGCCGCCTGATCGACTGCCTCGCGCTGGAAAAGGGGCTGCGCACCCTGGCCGAGGTGCCGACGCTGCGACTGTCGATCAACATGTCGGCGCGCTCTATCGGCTATCGCAAATGGATGCGGGTGCTGGAACACGGGCTGAAACGCGACGCCACGGTGGCCGAACGCCTGATTCTGGAGGTGACCGAGAGCTCGGCCATGATGATGCCCGAGATCGTGGTCGACTTCATGTCCGACCTGCAGCAACGCGGCATATCCTTTGCACTGGATGATTTCGGGGCCGGGCAAACCGCCCTGCGCTATTTCAAGAGCTTTCAGTTCGACATTCTCAAGATCGACGGTCAGTTCATTCACAAGATCCACGCCGACCCGGACAATCAGGTTCTGACCCAGGCGATGCTGGCCATCGCCCAGCAATTCGACATGTTCACCGTCGCCGAATTCGTCGAAAACGCCGAGGATGCGCAATGGCTCACCGCCGCCGGGGTGGACTGCTTGCAGGGTTATTTCTTTGGCGCACCCACCGTGTCGCCGCCCTGGATCGAAGAGGATGCGCGCAGAACCGCCTGACCCGGAACACGCGCCCGGTCAACCGACCCCGATCAGCGTGGGGTTGCGAGTTTTTGCGTGAGACACCCTGTCCGTTGCTGCAGTTGCGAAGTTACGTTATGTCAGGCCCCAGCGGCGGGGGGATATCGCGACCGGAGCGATCCGTAATCGAAGATGATTCCCGCGCCTTAACTGGTGAAGGGAAATACCATGACCAATGTCGTAATCGCCTCGGCCGCGCGGACCCCTGTCGGGTCGTTCCTCGGCTCGTTTGCCAACACGCCTGCCCACGATCTGGGCGCCACCGTTCTCGAAGCGCTCGTGGAACGTGCGGGCGTAGACAAATCGGAAGTGTCTGAGACCATCCTCGGCCAGGTTCTGACTGCCGGCCAGGGCCAAAACCCGGCCCGTCAGGCCCATATCAATGCCGGTCTGCCGCAGGAATCCTCGGCCTGGGGTCTGAACCAGGTCTGTGGCTCCGGCCTGCGCGCCGTGGCACTGGCCGCCCAGCACATCCAGCTTGGCGATGCCGACATCGTCTGCGCCGGTGGTCAGGAAAGCATGTCGCTGTCGCCCCATGTCGCGCATCTGCGCGCCGGTCAGAAAATGGGCGATATGAACTACATCGACTCGATGATCAAGGACGGCCTCTGGGACGCGTTCAACGGCTACCACATGGGTCAGACCGCTGAAAACGTCGCCGAGCAATGGCAGATCAGCCGCGAAATGCAGGACGAATTTGCCGTGGCCTCGCAGAACAAGGCCGAAGCCGCCCAGAAGGCTGGTAAGTTCGCAGACGAGATCGTCTCCTTCACCGTCAAGACCCGCAAGGGCGACATCGTGGTGGATCAGGACGAATATATCCGTCACGGTGCGACCATCGAAGCCATGCAGAAACTGCGCCCCGCCTTCACCAAGGACGGCTCGGTCACTGCGGCCAACGCCTCTGGCCTGAATGACGGTGCTGCCGGTGCCCTGCTGATGAGCGCCGAGAACGCTGAAAAGCGCGGCATCACCCCGCTGGCCCGCATCGCGTCCTACGCCACTGCCGGTCTTGACCCCAAGGTGATGGGCGTCGGCCCGATCTATGCCTCGCGCAAGGCGCTGGAAAAGGCAGGCTGGAAAGCCGAAGACCTGGACCTGGTCGAGGCCAACGAAGCCTTCGCCGCTCAGGCCTGTGCCGTGAACAAGGACATGGGCTGGGATCCGGCCATCGTGAACGTGAACGGCGGCGCCATCGCTATCGGTCACCCGATCGGTGCCTCCGGTGCCCGCGTGCTCAACACGCTGCTGTTCGAAATGCAGCGCCGTGACGCGAAAAAAGGCCTCGCCACGCTCTGCATCGGCGGCGGCATGGGTGTTGCGCTCTGCGTCGAACGCCCCTGATCCATCCTGATTTGCGGCGGGCCACCCCCGGCCTGCCGCTCCCCCTCACCAGACATAAACAAGGAGACAAACATGTCCCGTATCGCACTCGTAACCGGTGGTAGCCGTGGCATCGGCGCCGCCATTTCCAAAGCCCTGCAGGAACAAGGCTGCACCGTTGTCGCCACTTACGCTGGCAATGACGAAGCCGCTGCCAAGTTCACCGAGGAAACCGGCATCAAGACCTACAAATGGAATGTCGGCGACTATGCCGAATCCAAAGCCGGCATCGAAAAAGTCGAAGCCGAAGTGGGCCCGATCGACATCGTGGTCGCCAACGCCGGCATCACCCGCGACGCGCCGTTCCACAAAATGACCCCGGAACAGTGGCAGCAAGTGATCGACACCAACCTGACCGGCGTGTTCAACACCGTGCACCCCATCTGGCCCGGCATGCGCGAGCGCAAGTTCGGCCGCGTGATCGTGATCTCGTCCGTGAACGGCCAGAAAGGCCAGTTCGCCCAGGTCAACTACGCCGCCACCAAAGCCGGTGACATCGGCATCGTCCGTTCGCTGGCCCAGGAAGGCGCGCGCGCAGGCATCACCGCCAACGCCGTCTGCCCTGGCTATATTGCCACCGAAATGGTGATGGCGGTTCCGGAAAAAGTCCGCGAATCGATCATCGCGGGCATCCCCGCCGGTCGTCTGGGCGAACCCGAAGAAATCGCACGCTGCGTGGCCTTCCTGGCCTCCGACGATGCGGGCTTCATCAACGGTTCGACCATCTCGGCCAACGGCGCACAGTTCTTCGGCTAAGCGCCGAACGCACGCCGTCCGGTGT
This sequence comes from Primorskyibacter aestuariivivens, assembly GCF_028023675.1. Classification (GTDB taxonomy): domain Bacteria; phylum Pseudomonadota; class Alphaproteobacteria; order Rhodobacterales; family Rhodobacteraceae; genus Marinovum; species Marinovum aestuariivivens. The sequence continues at coordinate 322,880 of NZ_JAQIOZ010000005.1, forward strand.
GTCACGTAAAAAGGGCTGGCCCAACCCGGGCCAGCCCTTCGTGATTCCGCAAGGTTGCCCCGCGCGTGGGCGCCCCTCGGAAAATCTCAGCTCTGTTTGTTGGAATGGCGGCGGCCAAAGATCATGGCCAGCCCTTCGTGAAACACGCGCGAACGCTCCTTATGCGCGGCGCGAATGGCATCCCGGGTGCGGATCTGTGTGCTAGTCTGGTACATATCGGGCCTCCTTAACCTCAGTAATTCTCAACTGATCCCAATATGCGCCCTTGCAGAACGTACGACAAACGAGACTTGTCAGGACTTCAGATAAGATTTACTTAACTGACCATGCCCGACGCCCTTCCCCCTCTTACCGCGCTGCGTGCCTTTGAGGCTGCTGCCCGGCATCTGTCTTTCGCGCAAGCGGCAGAAGAATTGCACGTCACCCCCGCCGCGCTCTCGTTTCAGATCAAATCGCTCGAAGAGCATCTGGGCACGCCGGTCTTTCACCGGCTCAACCGCGCCGTTGCCCTGACCGAAGCGGGCCGTGCCCTTGCGCCGGGCCTCAGCGACGGGTTTGACGCGATCCGCAGCGCATGGCGCGCAACCCGGCGCCTGCAGGACACCCGCGTGCTGACGATTACCGCCGGACCGGCCTTTACCTCGAAATGGCTGTCGCCGCGGCTCTTCACCTTTGCCCAGGCGCATCCCGAGATCGAATTGCGCTTTGTCGCCAGCCTGCGGATCATGGATTTTGACCGCGATGAAATCGACATTGCCATTCGCTTCGGCCAAGGCACCGATGCCGGTCTGGTGTCATACCCGTTGAGCGACGAATTCGTGACGCCGATGATGTCACCCGCGCTGGTGGAAAAGCACGGAACGCCTGAGGGTTTACGCAACGCGCTGCTCTTGCATGACGATTCGATCGCCTTTCTGCGCCCGCGCGTCGATTGGCCAAGCTGGATGCGGCTGGCGGGCATAGAATGCGACGCCACCCATGGGCCCCGATTTTCACAGGCCGATCACGCCCTCGACGCGGCCATCGCGGGGGGCGGCGTCGTGTTGGGGCGCGCCACGCTGGCCGCGGCGGCCTTGCGCGACGGGTTGCTTGTAGCGCCCTTCCGGCTGGCGCAGACTTCTGGCGCACAGTTCCGGATCGTGCATCAAAAAGGGGCGGAAAACCGCCCCCAGCTTGCTGCCTTTCTGGATTGGATCAAATCCGAAACATTGGGCATTCAGGACCTGAAGGCGCGGCACGACATTGTCGCGCCGCATCCCTAGCAACAGGCCTCAGGCCATTTCGGTTTCGATCTTCTCGATCTCTTCCTTCAATCGCAGCTTCTGTTTCTTGAGTTCCGCGATGTGCAGGTCATCGCTGCCCGGTGCGCGCTGCACCTCTTCGACTTGGTCAGACAATGCTTGGTGTTTCTTTTTCAGTTCCTGCAAGTGCGAACTCAGGCTCATGAGTGTCCTCCTATGGTTCATGTGCCCTTTCAATGCAGCACAGATTTGCCTCTGTGTCACGCTGCAGTCGCATTCATTGGTATAATCGGCATTAACCCTCTGTCTGTGCCTGCTCAAAGGGCAAAGCCGCCCCGTTGCGCAGCACCTTGGAGATCAACGGCGTGTAATCGTCCCCGTCCCGCTCGTGGCGGGTGCCGCGATGCAGAATGAGTGGCGCATGCAGACGAAATGCCGCACCTCCGCCCTTGCGCCCCCGGATCAGCACCAGTTTTGCCCCGCGCCCCACGCGCGGGGCAAGCGGCAGGACCTCGACAGACCCCAGATGTGCTGACATCCCCTGCAACAGTTCGGGCAACCGCTCGATTCGCTGGATGAAACTGGCATGTCCGCCGGGGCGCAGCCGTTTCGCCGCCACCTGCACCCAGTCTCCAAGCGGCAGTGCCTCGCCCCGCCCGGTTTCACGCGGGCCATCCGGGCTGGCATGGCCCGTATCGCGGTCGAAATACGGGGGATTGGCGATCACATGGTCAAAACTCCGCCCGCGCAGCGCAGGCGGCAGGCAGCTGATATCCGCATCGGTGATCTCCGCGGCCATACCGTTGCGCCGGGCATTCTCACGCGCGAGCGCGGCGTATTCCGGTTGCAATTCCACCCCATGCAGCTCAAGCCCCGCCACCCGCGCACCCAGACAGAAAAGCGCCGTGCCGACACCACAGCCCAGTTCCAGAACCTCTTGCCCGGGCCGCGCCGGAATACTGGCCGCCAGAAACACCGGGTCCACGCCCGCGCGATAGCCCTGTGCCGGTTGCAGGATCTGCAATCGCCCTCCCAGAAACGCGTTGTCCGTGGTCTCAGTCTTCAAGTTCGATGTCATGGTCCAGCATCAATTGTCGCGCCCGCTCGATCTCGAAGGTGGGCACCATCAACCGACGCGGCAAAATGCCGATGGAACCTTCGAGAACGCTCATATTTACGTCCAATTCAAAGCAATCTATACCCTCATCCTGCAACAGGGCCTTGGCATAAGCGATGACGGTGATGTCGTTGGTGCGCAGAAGCTGTTCCATGACGGGGATGTAAGGGCAAGGCTTGGCCAAAGTCGAGCCAAATGACCAAAGCGTGACGGGGGAGTGATGAGCTTGGACACTGCGAGCAGAAAACCGCATGAACGGCTGGCCGAGCACCTGTCGGACGATCTGGCCGCTGTTGGCACGCTGATCAAGGCGCGCATGGCATCGAAACACGCCCCGCGAATCCCGGAGGTCACGGCGCATCTGGTGGATGCCGGCGGCAAGCGCCTGCGCCCGATGCTGACTTTGGCCTCTGCGCGCATGTGCGGCTACACGGGCGACGACCACGTGAAGCTGGCCGCGACGGTGGAGTTCATCCACACCGCAACGCTCCTGCATGACGATGTGGTCGATGAAAGCGCCCAACGGCGCGGACGGCCTACCGCCAACCTGCTGTGGGACAACAAATCCAGCGTGCTGGTGGGCGATTACCTGTTTGCGCGGTCCTTCCAGTTGATGGTCGAAACCGGCTCGCTCCGGGTGCTCGACATCCTGTCCAACGCCGCCGCGACCATCGCCGAAGGCGAGGTGCTGCAGCTTTCCGCAGCACAGAACCTCGCAACCGACGAAGACATCTACCTGCAGGTCATCCGCGGCAAGACCGCCGCGCTGTTTTCCGCCGCGACCGAAGTGGGCGGCGTGATCGCTGGCCGTCCCGAGGAAGACGTGAAGGCGCTGTTCGACTATGGCGATGCGCTTGGCGTGTCCTTCCAGATGGTCGATGACCTTCTGGATTACTGGGGCTCCGAGGCCACCGGCAAGAATATCGGCGACGATTTCCGTGAACGCAAACTGACCCTGCCGGTGATCAAGGCGGTGGCCATGGCCGATGAGACCGAGCGCGCCTTCTGGAAACGCACGATTGAAAAGGGCAAACAGGAAGACGGCGATCTGGAGCATGCGCTGGAACTGCTGAACAAGCACGGCACGCTTGAGGCAGCACGCCGGGATGCGCTGGACTACGCTCAAAAGGCCCGCGCCGCGCTCAGCCGCCTACCCGCCCATCCGATCCGCGACATGCTGGATGATCTGGCCGATTACGTGGTGGCGCGGGTGAATTAGGCCGCGCGACCTGCCCTGCTTTCACCTGCTCGGCGCAAAGATCACCAAAAATTCACGTGCATTATGCATCGTCCTTTCAGGCGGTTCGATTTTACCGCCGGTCTGACACTTGAAAGGAAGCATTATGACACGAATTTTTGCGATATTGGGAATCATGATTGCGATCGCGGTGACCGCACCCATGGCACAGGCACACGATACCAAAACCTACAAGGAAATTACGGGCAAACAGCTCGTCAATCTTCGCAAACAGATCAGGACCTGGCAGGTCGAAAAATACGGCCAGCTCACCAATGGCAGCGGCCCATTGGGCACCTGCGTTGACGACAGTGAATGCGGGGACGGCTGGATTTGCGTCGGGCTTGGGATTTGCGTGCCGCCTGCCGAAGGTGCCAAGCTGACGGATGAGTTCCCGCAGTATACCGGACCTGACGGTCTTTGAGACCAAGGCGCGTCCGGCAGGTGTGATATTTGTCGGACGTGCGAGCGCCCGCTCGATCAGGACAGGTCGCAGTCTTTGATCCACCATCCGGGATGCGCTTCTGCCAAGCGTTCAGCCACTGCCCGTGCCATCTCCCGTGTCCCGAACAGCCCGAAACACGTCGCCCCGGACCCCGACATGCGGGCAATATCTGCGCCCGTCTCCTCCAGCGCCGCCAGAACCGCGCCGATCACCGGCTGCAATGCCAGCGCCGGGGCCTGTAAATCGTTGCGCTGTGTCCTGAGCCAGCCCAGCATACTGTCCCTTTGTCCATCCAGCGGCCAGTCATCCATCGGCGGGTTATCCTTGCGCTCCAATGCCCGGAACACCTCTGGTGTGGAGACTTCGACACCCGGATTGACCAGAACCGCTGGCATGGGCGGCTGCGAAAGCGGCATAAGCGTCTCGCCAATGCCAGTCATCCGCGCCGCGTGGCCCAACAGGCAGACCGGCACATCCGCGCCCAGCGCCGAGGCGTCCCCGCTAAAGGTGCGCCCGAACAGCGCCTCCATCGCGCGCAGAACCGCCGCCGCATCCGATGATCCGCCGCCGATTCCCGCCGCCGCAGGCAGATGTTTTTCCAACGTGATGGCTACCGGTTCCCCGAACGCCTCCGCCGCGCGCCAGCACAGGTTGCGCGCATCTTCCGGCACCCCCATGGCGCGCGGTCCGGTCACGCGCAGAGACATCTCCGCCGCCCGCGACACCCGCACAACATCACCGAAATCGGCAAACACCACGTAACTGTCCAGCAGGTGATAGCCATCGGCCCGCTGTCCGGTCACATGCAGGGTCAGGTTGATCTTTGCGGGCGCAAAAGCCTCAGTCGGCGCCATTCTCGCTCACGCGGAGCGGCGGCGCGCCCTCTTCTTCCAGCACCTGATCCAGCCCGACCTCAAGCTTGCGGCGAATACGCTCGGGATCGGCCTCGCCATCGGGGTCATCGGGATCAACAAAGCTCAGCGCCCGGTGCCATTGGAACTGCGCCTCCAGTTCCCGGCCCACCGCCCAATACACGTCGCCCAGGTGGTCATTTACCACCGGGTCCACCGGCATCAGCTCGGCGGCGCGTTCCATATGCTCGACCGCTTCTTCATAACGGCCCAGCCGGTAGAGCACCCAGCCCAGACTGTCGACGATGTAGCCGGAATTGGGCCGCGCATCGACCGCGCGCTTGATCATATCCAGCGCCTCGTCCAGCTTGACCTGTTTCTCGACCAGCGAATAACCAAGATAGTTCAGCACCTGCGGCTGATCCGGGCTCAGCTCCAGCGCGCGCCGGAAATCCGCCTCGGCCTGGGGCCATTGATCCATCCGTTCATGGGCGATGCCACGGGCGAAGAACACGAACCATTGCCGCTCGCCCGGCTCACCATACAATTCAATCGCCGTGTCATAGGCCGTCACAGCCTCTTCATGCCGGTGCTCGGCCCGCAGCGCATCGCCCAGCGACACATGCACAATCGGCAACTCGCCATGTGTGTCCACAAGATCCTGCAAGACCGCAATCGCCCCATCCGCGTCACCGCTGGCACGCAGCGCGTCGGACCGCCCCAGCATGGCCGCGTGATAGGCGGGATGATCCTCTGGAACCGCCTCATAGGCCTCCTGCGCCAGATCGTATTGTTCCAGATCTTCCAGCAATTGCGCCGTCAAAAGGATCGCATCCACATGGCCGGGGCTCAGGTAATCGGCAATCCGGGAATAGAGCAGCGTATAATCCGCATTCGCCTCGCCCTCCAGCGCACCGGCGATGGTGTAGAAGACCTCGGCCATACCATCGAGCGGCGCATCCACATAGGTGAACGGCAGCCGCTCCCCCGCCACCAGCGCCGCGCGCATGACCGACAGCCCCGGATCGAGCCGCGTGTTGAAACTGTCATCCAGAAGCTTGAGCGCCTCGTCGTTGCGGTCCAGCTGGCTCAGCACCTCGACACGCGACATGATGCCCCGCCGGGTCATCAGTGCGGCACCGCCGCCATCCGCGGACATCAGCGCCTCGGCCCCTTCGAAATCACCAACCGAGGCCAGCGCAAGCGCCTTGTGGTAATTGGCAAACCCGGCCAGCCCCTTTTCCGCCGCCACCTGGTCAAAGCTGACCAGCGCGCTGGTCATATCGCCCTCGCCCAGCAGCGCCCAGGACTTCAAAAGCCCATCCACCAGCGGCCCGACACCCTTGTCCTCATCGACCAGAGAAATGACATCGGTGTAATTGCCGTCTCTGGCATGACCCGCCAACAGCGCCATCTGCGCCAATTGCGACCGATGGCCAAGCGCCGCCAGTTCTTCAGCAGGACCGCGGGCCTCGTCGATCTGTCCCAATGACAGGCGGGCCGCGGTCACGGCCTCAAGCAGTCCGGGGTTGGTCTTGTCATGAAAAAGCGCGCGATCGTAATACTCCGCCGCGGCGCTGAAATCCGTCTGATACCCCGCCTGCCGCGCCGCCAGATACGCACCGGCCAAGGTCGAAGCCTCTGCGGGCAAGGGCACCATCGCCCCCAATCCCAGAAAAACGGAGGCGATCAGTCCCAGTCTCGTAGCTGCCACGCGCGTATCCTTTCAACTCTGCTCGCCGAAAAGGTAGTGCCTTGGCGTGGGCGAAGCAATGCGATGACAGGATTTTTGGCGGAAAAGAGCCGGGCACGCCCCCAAACGAAAAACGGGCCCGCAGGCCCGTTTTCCAAGATCACATATTCGGATAGTTCGGCCCGTCCCCGCCCTGCGGCGTGACCCAATTGATGTTCTGGCTGGGGTCCTTGATGTCACAGGTCTTGCAATGCACGCAGTTCTGGAAATTCACCACGAACTCCTGCTGGCCGTCCTTTTCCACCACCTCATAGACCCCTGCGGGGCAATAGCGCTGCGCCGGTTCGGCATATTTCGGCAGGTTGACCGAGATCGGCACTGACGGATCCTTGAGTTGCAGGTGGCAGGGCTGGCTTTCCTCGTGATTGGTCATGGAAAAGCTGACATTGGTCAGCCGGTCAAAGGACAGTTTGCCATCGGGTTTCGGATAATCGATCGGCTTGTGCTTGGACGCCTCGCCGGTGGCGGCGGCATCGGTTTTGCCATGGCCCATCGTGCCAAAGAGCGACACGCCAAACAGCGAATTGGTCCACATGTCCAGCCCGCCCAGCGCCAGCGAGGGCAGCATGCCCCATTTGGACCACATCGGTTTGACATTGCGCACCTTTTTCAGGTCCTTGCCAATCGCTCCTTCGCGCACCTCGGTCTCGTAGGCGGTCAGCTCATCGCCCGACCGGTCGGCCTTGATCGCGTCAAACGCCGCCTCTGCAGCCGCCTTTCCGGACAGCATCGCGTTATGGTTGCCCTTGATGCGCGGCACGTTGACCATGCCGACAGAGCAGCCCAAAAGCGCCACACCCGGCGCCACCATCTTGGGCATGGATTGATAGCCACCCTCGGAGATCGCCCGCGCGCCGTAAGCCACGCGCTTGCCGCCCTTGAGCAGCTCCGCCACCATCGGGTGATGCTTGAAGCGCTGGAAGTCCATATAGGGGAAGAGATGCGGGTTCTCGTAGTTCAGATGCACCACGAAGCCCACATAAACCTGATTGTTCTCAAGGTGGTAGATGAACGATCCGCCGCCTGCGTTGGAGCCCAGCGGCCAGCCCATCGTATGGGTCACGCTGCCTTCGCGGTGCTTGTCCGGGTCGATCTCCCAGATCTCTTTCATGCCCAGCCCGAATTTCTGCGGCTCCTTGCCCTTGGACAGGTCATATTTCGCAATGACCTCTTTCGCCAGCGACCCGCGCACGCCCTCGGACAGGAAGACATATTTGCCGTGCAACTCCATCCCCGGCTCGGTGTTCGGCCCGATGGAACCGTCCGCTTCCAGCCCAAAGACACCCGCCACGACGCCCTTGACCTCGCCATTCTCGCCATAGACCAGTTCAGAACACGCCATGCCGGGGAAAATCTCGACCCCCAGTTCCTCGGCCTGCTCCGCCATCCAGCGGCAGACATTGCCCATCGAGACGATGTAATTGCCGTGGTTGTTCATCAGCGGCGGCATCGGGAAGTTGGGGATGCGCACGCCACCTGCCTCGCCCAGCATGTAGAAATTGTCATCCTTGACCGGCACGTTGAGCGGTGCGCCCTTTTCCTTCCAGTCGGGGATCAACGCATCCAGACCACAAGGATCGAGCACCGCGCCAGATAGGATATGTGCCCCCACCTCGGAGCCCTTTTCCAGCACCACAACGTTAAGATCGGCGTCCAACTGTTTCAGGCGGATCGCGGCCGACAGGCCCGCAGGTCCCGCTCCAACGATCACCACATCATATTCCATCGACTCGCGCGTGACGTCGCTCATGATCTTTCCTTCCCGTGGCCCAACCGGCTGCGTAACAAAGTTGCGCAACTTCCTGCCTGCAAATAGTCGGATGGTCAACGCGGGCGCGGCGTCACAAAGTCGCAAAAAACGACATTTCCCCCAGAAATGCTGCAAAGCAGAAGGAATGCCCTGCGATTGCGCATGTTCCGGCCTCTCAAGCGCCAAACCGTCAAATCCCGCTTGCATCCGCCCGCAGCCCTAAGGCAAACTCGACCAAACGTTCAGGACAATGAGGCCGCCGCCCGCACGGGTTGGCGGCGCTTTCTGGTGAGGCATATGGAAAAAATACCGATGACGCGCGCCGGGTTCACCGCGCTCGAAACCGAATTGAAAAAGCTCAAATCCGTCGAGCGCCCCGCCATCATTCAGGCGATTGCCGAGGCGCGCGAACTGGGCGATCTCAAGGAAAACGCCGAATACCATTCCGCGCGCGAAAAGCAGGGCTTTATCGAAGGCCGCATCAAGGAGCTTGAAGGCGTGCTGGGTCTGGCCGAGGTCATTGACCCCTCGAAACTCTCCGGTTCGATCAAGTTCGGCGCCACCGTCACCGTGGTGGACGAGGACACCGACGAAGAGAAGACCTGGCAGATTGTAGGTGAGCATGAGGCCAATGTCGAAAAGGGCCTGCTCAACGTCAAATCGCCCATCGCCCGCGCCCTTATCGGCAAGGAAGAGGGCGACAGTGTCGAGGTCCGCACCCCCGGCGGGGTCAAGGACTACGAAATCCTCAAGATCAGCTATTCCTGATACGGGACCGGACAGCAGCGTCATGCAAACCGCCTCCTCCAAGTCTGCGGCAAACCAGAAACCGGCCAAGGTAGCGGCTTCGGGGTCAACGCCGTTAGGGATCTATGACCGTGACCGCAAACCCGCGATCACGGGCATCGAGGTGATTGCCGTCGCGCTGTCGCTGCTCTGGCTGGCCGGGGCGGGTATCTTCTTTCTGGTGCTGGAGCCCACGGGCACCGGGCCGGATAACGGGCTGCGCTTCCTGATGACCATGCTGGCGATTTTCATGCCGGTGGCGATGATCTGGGTCGCTGCCACCGCCGCACGTGCCAGCCGCGTCATGCGCGAGGAAAGCACGCGGTTGCAAACCGCCATCGACGCGCTGCGCCATGCCTATGTCGCCCAGAGCCAGGGCGGCGCGACCGAGCCATCGATCACCCGAAAACTTGACGAGATCGCCGCCGCCCAGCGCAAGGCCGAGGCGACCATGGCCATGTTCTCTTCGACCCGCGACGCGCCGAAACCGCGCCCCGCCCCGGTGGAAAAACCGGTGGCGGCCACCGGTGACGATCAGCCCGCTCTGGCGCTTGGCACCCCGGCCGAGGCACTGAACCCGCCGCTGGCCGCCGAGGATTTCATCCGTGCGCTGAACTTCCCCGAAACCGCCGATGACAAGGACGGCTTTGCCGCCTTGCGGCGCGCGCTGCGGGACCGCCCTACGTCACAGCTCGTGCAAGCCGCACAGGACGTCCTGACCCTGCTCAGCCAGGACGGGATTTACATGGACGACCTGCGCCCCGATATGGCCAAGCCCGATGTCTGGCGCCGCTTTGCCGAAGGTGCACGGGGCCGCGCCATTGCCGGTCTTGGTGGTGTGCGCGACCGGTCCTCGCTGGCGCTGACTGCCGGGCGGATGAAGCAGGACACGATTTTCCGCGATGCAGCGCATCATTTCCTGCGCGTCTATGACAAGACTTTTGCGCAATTTGCCGAACGCGCGACCGACGCCGAGATCGCGGCCTTCGGCAATACCCGAACCTCGCGGGCCTTCATGCTGCTGGGCCGCGTGGCGGGCACGTTCGACTAAGCGCACGAAATCTTTAAAAGATTTCGGTCCGATTTCTTTAGAAGAAATCGGGTCTTACAGCCTGAAACTGCCAAAGGGAATGAACCGCACCGGATCGCCGGGCCTGATGTGGCGCGCGCCGTCGCCCAATTCCACCAGCCCCTCGGCCCAGCTCAGCCCGCTGATCCGTCCCGAGCCTTCGGATTTGAACACATCTGCGCGTCCATCCCGCATCCGCGCGCGCAGATATTCCCGCCGCCCCGGTTTCTTGCGCTTCTCGAACGCGGCAGGCAGGTCAAAACCCTGCGGCTCCTGCCACCCTTCGCCCGCCAGCACGCCCAGCGCGGGCAGCGCAAAGACCAGCGCACAGACCATCGCCGCAACCGGGTTGCCCGGCAGGCCAAAGACCGGCACGCCCCGCCACAGGCCCAGCGCAAGCGGGCGCCCCGGCTTGACCGCGATGCGCCACATCTGCATCGCCCCCGCCTCGCGCAACAGCGCCGACATGTGGTCCTCATCGCCCGCCGAGGCCCCGCCCGAGGTCAGGATCACATCCGCCTGTTCCGCCGACGCATCCAACCGCGCGCGAAGCGCCTCCCGGTCATCCGGCGCAATCCCCAGATCCACCGGCTGATATCCCCAGCGCGCAGCCAGCCCCAGAAGCATCGGGCGATTGGCGTCATAGATCTGCCCCGGCCCGGCCGTTTGCCCCGGCTCCAGCAGCTCGTCCCCAGTGGACAGCACCCCCAGCCGCAGGGGCTTGCGCACCGCCACAGCGTCATGCCCGGTGGCCGAAAGCAATGCGAGATCAGCAGGCGTGACGCGGCGACCCGCGTCAAACAGCGCCTCTCCTGCTTTCACATCCTCTCCGGCCTCGCGCGTGTTCGCGCCCTGTTTCAGCGGCCCGCGCAGGGCAATCCGCGCGCCATCGGTAGTCACATCCTCTTCCAGCACCACCGTGTCCACCCCGTCGGGCAACGCCGCACCGGTCAGCACCCGGATCGCATGCCCGGCGGGCACCTGCCCCTTGAACGGAACTCCCGCGGCCGCACGCCCCTCGACCAACGGGAGGGTCACGGACGCGGTGTCTTGCAGCCCACCGGCAAAGCCATAGCCATCCACCGCCGTGTTGGGTTGCGGCGGGTTGGCGCGCCGCGCGGCAATATCTTCGGCCAGCACCCGGCCCAGCGCCTCGCTCAGCCCCCGACGTTCCACACCAACAACCGGACCCAGATTATTCCGCAAATGCGCCAGCGCATCCTCCACCGGGGTCCAGTCGACGCCCGGCGGCAGGGCAAAGCAATCATTGCTGAGCGGCGGCGGCTGTAACGGGTCCGCGGCGCGCGCCAGTTCCTCCTCGTGCCCCAGGCCCAGGATCCACCCCTCCTCGGGCGCATCCACATCCAGCATCGCGCCCAACCGGTCGGGCGACAGGTTGGCCAGCGCCCGCGCCATGATCCGAACCTGCGCGCGGTCCTTGATCTCGCTCTCCTCACGCAGCGCCTCGATCGTCCGGGCGATCAGCGATGGCCATATCTCGACCAGCCCGACCGGCTTGTCCAACGGCTCAAACGGCCACACCGCCGCGTCAAAGCGGCGGCGCAACCGGGTCAGCACAGGCAACCCCATCAAGACCTGCGACCCCACCGAACCGGCCCCGGAGAGTTGCCAACAGGAAAACGCGCCTTTGGCCCGCGACTCGCATTCGCGCTTTTCGGGAAAAGCCGCGGTTTCGGGCTTGGTCCGTGACAACCCGTCGATGTCGCGCTGCAACCCGTTGCCCCAGAACGGACCCTCACCACCCAGCGCGCGATTGATCCCGGCGGCCACATCAAACCGGTTGTTGGCCTCCGGCGCATCCTCGATCCGGGCCTCAAGCCAGTCCCAGACCCCAAGCGGGTCGTCAGAGCCGGTCAGCGCCGCCGCAAACCCCGCCGGGTAACCAAATGGAAAATCCACCCCGATCAACAACCGCCGCCCCGCCGCGCGCTCTTCTTCGATCAGCGCCGCTAGAAGGTCTTCGGCCACCTGCCGGTTGCGGCAATAGACCGGCGCGTCCGCCTGCCCGCCCCGGACCACCGCGATCCAGATCGCATCCGCTTTGGGCGCGGCCCCGCGATCCTTGCCGCCGGACCAGTCCACCATGGCAAAACTGTCAAAGCTCACAATCCCACCTCGCGCAGAATGAAATCGGTGATCGCCGTCGTATCCTCGGTGCCAAAAACCGGCTGCACAACATCCGGCACCGAATCCGAGACAAGAGCAAGGATACCCGCATCCTCAGACGCCATCGGAATATCGCCGCCATCATCGCGCCAGACCTCGATCAGCGGGAGGTCTTCCTCGGTATCCCCGCAGACAATCACAAGATCACAAGGCCGCATTCTTTGCAGAAGGTCGTCAAGCGACGCCTGCGGTGCCGTGCGCAACTCGCTCATCAACGCCATGCGGTTGCGCGAGGCCAGCATCACCTGTGACGCACCCGCCTGCCTGTGGCGATGACTGTCGCGCCGGGGGCGGTCCACATCGAATGCGGGTGGCATGTGCTGAATGGTCGACACGCGCAGCCCCCGCGCCGCCATCGCCTGCACAAGCCGCGCCACAAGCTCGATCCGCCCCGATCCCGGCTGACCCGTGATACCAAAGACCTTCATGCCAGCATCTCCTCGGCCCGGGCCAGGTCCCCGGGCGTGTTCACATTGAAAAACGCGTGCTCGTCGGGAAAGACCGCCTCGCGCCCGCCATGCCGGTCGGTCCAGAGCACCACCTTCTTGAGCCCGTCCCGCAACGCCGCGCGCAGATCATCCCGCAATGCCACGGGCCAGAGCCCGAAGGTCGGATGCCGGATCAGGCCCGAGCGGGATTTGCTCTTGGTCTTGGCCTCGCCTTTGGTGGCAGCCAGAACAAGCGGATGCGCCTGCCCGTCAGAGGCCTGCTCAAGCACCGCGACCAGATCGGCGGGAAAAAACGGCGTGTCCGCCGCCGCCGTCACGATGCGGTCAGCGCCTTGCTCCGCGGCCCAGTCCAGCCCTGCGAGCACCCCCGCCAAAGGCCCTGCAAATCCCGGAATGCTGTCCGGCACAACCGGCAGGCCGTAATCGGCAAACCGCCCCGGATCGCCATTGGCGTTGAGCGCCAGCCCCGCCACCTGCGGCCCCAGCCGGTCCATGACCCGCGACAGGATGGTCTGGCCGCCAAGGGTCAACAACCCCTTGTCCCCGCCGCCCATGCGCGTGGCCTGCCCCCCGGCAAGGATGACGCCCAAAGGCGCGCTCACGGTCCACACCCCGCGCCGCCAAATTTCTTCGAAGAAATTTGCAAAAATTTTCGAAAATTTTTGTCCGCCCGGCTCATCCCTCTGCACTCTTCCTGCGATGTTTGCGCCCTTCATCGGGCACCGCGTCGGGGTCCGCGTCCCAGATCACCCGTTCTTCGCCGCTCAGACAGATGAACCGCTTGCCCCGCATCCGCCCGATGAGCGTCAGGCCCACCTCGCGGGCGATCTCCACGCCCCAGGCTGTAAAGCCCGACCGAGAGGCCAGCACAGGTATGCCCATCAACGCCGTCTTGATCACCATTTCCGAGGTCAGCCGCCCGGTGGTATACAGGATCTTGTCCGCCGCACCGGTCCCGGTCGCATGCATCCAGCCCGCGATCTTGTCCACCGCGTTATGCCGTCCCACATCCTCCATATAGACCAGCGGGCGATCCCCCTGACACAGCACCGTGCCATGAATGGCCCCTGCCTCCAGATAGAGCGACGGCGTCTGGTTGACCTTGGCCGACAGCGCATAGAGCCAGCTGGACCGCAGCTGTGCCTTGGGCAGCGTCAGCCCCTCCAGCCCTTCCATCATGTCGCCAAAGACCGTGCCCACCGCACAGCCGCTGGTGCGGGTCTTCTTATTCAGCTTTTCCTCGTGGCTGGTCTCCACCGCCGTGCGCACCACCACGGTTTCCAGATCGTCGTCATAGTCCACGCCCGTCACCTCATCGGTATCGCTGAGCATGCCCTGATTGCGCAGGAACCCGACGGCCAGATATTCCGGGTAATCGCCAATGGTCATGGCCGTCACGATTTCCCGGCTGTTGAGGAAAATCGTCAGCGGACGTTCCTCGACCACGGAAATACTCTGGCGGGCACCGGTATGGTCCACGCCTTCTATCGCGCGGGTCAGGCGCGGCGCGGCAGGGTCGGGCGCGATCAGGTAGGGCGTGGCGTTATCCTTTTCTGACAATTGCATCTCCGGATGTCTGTGATACGGGCTAGGGCAGAAGTTAGGACGTTCCCATGCCACCCTCCACCCCCAATCGCGCATTCTGGCGCGGCGTCCGGGACGGGACACCTTTCATGGTGGTTCTGGTCCCTTTTGCGGTGCTCTTTGGCGTGATCGCCACCGAGGCCGGACTGAACGTGTTCGAGACGCTCAGCTTTTCCGTCGTGGTCATCGCCGGGGCGGCACAGTTCGCCGCGCTGCAACTGATGACCGACGAGGCACCGACGCTGATCGTGCTGGCCTCGGCCCTCGCGGTCAATCTGCGCATGGCGATGTATTCCGCCACGCTGACCCCGCATCTGGGACAGGAACCGTGGTGGAAACGCGCCATCATCGCCTATTTCATCGTCGATCAGAGCTTTGCCACCTCGGTCGCCGCCTATGAGGCGGAACCCGCCATGTCGCAACGCGCCAAGACGGCTTACTTCTTTGGCGCGGCGCTGGCGGTGGCTCCGCTCTGGTGGGCGTCCACGCTCACCGGCGCGCTGATTGGCAAGGCGATCCCGGACTGGCTGCAACTGGATTTCATCATGCCCATCGCCTTTCTGGCGATTATTGCACCAATGCTGCGCACGGGGGCGCATGTGGTGGCGGCTTTCGTGGCGATGATTGCCGCGCTGCTGATGGCGTTCCTGCCCTACAATCTTGGCCTGATGGTGGCGGGCATCGCGGGCATGATGGCCGGGGCCGAGGTCGAGCGGCAAATGGCCAAACGGGAAGGCAAAACATGATCGACAAGGTCGAGCTGTGGACTGTCATCATCGGGCTGGGTTTGGGCAGCTATCTGCTGCGCCTGACCTTTATCGGCTTTGTCGGCCACCGCCCGTTACCTCAATGGCTGTTGCGACACCTGCGCTATACGGCAGTGGCCTTTCTGCCCGGGCTGGTGGCTCCGCTGGTGGTCTGGCCCGCGGCAACCGGAGGCACACCTGACCCAACATGGCTGTCGGCGGCGGCCGTCACGCTTGGCTTGGGAATATGGACGCGCAACGTGCTTGCCGCGATCCTTGGCGGCGTGGTCACCTTTGCGCTTGGCGTTGCGTTATTGTGAGCCGCTCTGCGACGGCTCCGATACGGTCTGAGTCGCCCGCTGTGCCGCGTCGAATTCCGCAATCGCGACGGATTTGTCATCGGCATCGTTTTCGCGCAGCACCCGGGTCGTCACCCCCGGCAGCGCGCCGAATTGCTCGGACAGCTTGAGCGGATAAAAGGTCGGCTTGATCGACCCGAAACCGGGCAGTTTCTTGAGCAGGTTCGACGTGGCATTGGCACAGAAGGCCTGGGCCACCGCGCCGTTGCTGATGGCAAGTTGCAGTGCCTGTTCCGCAACTTCCGCAGACACTTCGACGCGCTGGATCACCACATGATAGGTTTCCCGCGCGTGCGCCCGCGCATAGAAATCGGCGATCCGGGGCGTGATGCCATAGAGCACATCGGCGTTTTCCGCGATCGACGGATGCGCAACCGATCCCGCCGGATCAAAGATCACCCGCTGCGAGCCGTTGATCATGATCGAGGAATGCGCGCCCTGCCCGGTGCTGTTGCTGACCATGGTGTAGAGGGTCAGCGCAGGTGGCCCGTCATGGCGGTAGACCGCTTGCGAGACGACCTCGGGCGGGTCAAACCGGGTCCGGTCATCCGCGCATCCGGCAAGCGCCAGAAGCGCCGCAAACATGATAACCAGATACCGCATGAAACCACCCCCGATAAGACGGACCCGACCCGGAAAGCCGGAGCTTAGCTGTTGAAGATCGCGAGGAAGATCAGAACCGCGATGCAGACCACGACAACACGGATCGTCGCCTTGATAAAGCCGTTAAAGGTTTCTTCCTGAACGGTAATGTCCATTTCGCCGTGCTTGTGTTCAGCCATTTGAGTGACTCCTTGAGACTTGTTTAAACGCCGTTTAGCGGATTCCCCCCGCCCTGTCACGCCCAAGACCGCGCGCCGGGGCCGCGCGATTATGTCGCTTGATCGGCCTGTTCCAGCTTTTGAACAAGCCGAAACCCGATGCGGCGCGGCGCGGCCTCTTCCACCAGCTTGGGCAGCGCCCTGAGCAGCACGTTCAACTGGCTCACATGCTGGATCAGCTGGGTGCGGATGCCGTCGGGGTCGGTGCCGTAAAAGGTCACGATATCGGGGTCGAAAAACCCCATCCCCTCGATCCGCAGGATACCAGCATCCGTCCCGGTAAATCCCATCGCGACCTCGTGCTCATTGTCCAGCCCCGCCTCGAAATCGCGGATATAGAGGATCAGCCGCTCATAGGCCCATTCGGCCTCGGTCTTTTCCTCCAATGGGCGGTCATTGACCGTGACCTCGCCCGGGACGGTTTCGGACTCGGTGTGGTTTTCCACCCGGCGCGGCAGGGCGGCGGCTTCGACGGCTTCGGCAGTGGTGGAGATTTCGGTCATCAGCAATCCCGGGGTTCACAGTGGCAATTCGGTCGTGTCCTTGTTGTCTTCCATAACAAAGCTGGCAGAGATATCGGAAAGCGGCACCAGCGCGATCAATTTCTTGTAGAATGCGTCATAGGCCGGGACATCGGCAACCCGCACCCGCAGCACGTAATCCAGATCCCCGGTCATGCGATGCGCGCCGACAATCTCGGGCAGGATACGCACGGCCCGGTCGAATTTCTCCATCCACGCTGCGTCATGGCTGCTCGTGCGCACCATGACAAAGACCTGCAGCGCACAGCCCACCTTGGCCGGGTCCAGCAACACCACGCGCCCCCGGATCACGCCCGCCCCTTCCATCTGCCGCATACGGCGCCAACAGGCATTGCGCGACAGGCCCGCCGCCTCGGCCAGCGCATCCATGGACAGCGTGGCATCGCGCTGCAAAGCGGCCAAGATTCTGCGATCAATATCATCCAGATTGAAGTTCATTGGGACATCATCCCAAAGCTTGGCGAAATCGCAATGATTTTTGAGACGCGTTTACCCAAAACCCATAGCAATATGACCAAGGAGCAAACAGGAGACACGCCATGCCTACCACTCACGGACCCGGCACTTTCTTCACCGCCCATCCGGCCTCGGTGAATGAAACCTGAGCTACTCCCCAGTGTTTGGACAGTGTTCAGCGTAAATTAAGCTACTCTTTGCTCCTGCTGACCTGATTGGGTTTCGTCTTTTCTTAGCCAGTAGACCACGGCTGGGGGTTTGCCGC
>NZ_JAQIOZ010000006.1 GCF_028023675.1 Primorskyibacter aestuariivivens
CGGCAAACCCCCAGCCGTGGTCTACTGGCTAAGAAAAGACGAAACCCAATCAGGTCAGCAGGAGCAAAGAGTAGCTTAATTTACGCTGAACACTGTCCAAACACTGGGGAGTAGCTCAGTTATCTGGTTGCCTGTGATAAGCACGTATTGCACTCCAAAGGGACGCCGAAGCATGGAAATTTTCAACTGTGATAGATGGGATGCCCGGTTCTTTGCAATGGCAGACCTCGTCGCGTCGTGGAGTGAGGATCGCAGCAGACGGGTCGGTTGTGTTGTCGTCGGCGATGCCAACGAGGTCAGATCGACCGGCTACAATGGCTTGCCGAGAGGTGTGAATGCAGAACACTCGGAGCGCCATTCACGCGACAACGGCGAAAAGTACCTGTGGTTCGAACACGCCGAGCGAAATGCGCTGTTCAACATGCTCCGTGCTGGCGTGTCCACGTCGAACTGCCGGATGTATTGCAACAGCTTTCCCTGTGCTGATTGCGCTAGGGCAATTATCCAATCTGGGGTTGGCGAGCTTCGGACCTTTGCGCCAGATTTGAAGGACAAGAAGTTCGGCAGACACTTTGAGGTCGCCTTGGAGATGTTCAAAGAAGGTGGCGTGACTGTAAGATTTTACTCGCGAAACGACGATTTGATATCCGGTGTTTTTGGTGTCTTAGAGGAAACACGCAACCCAGACAGCGGTTTTTTTCGATAGTTTGTTCGGGCAACCACGCATCGAAATGCCTCTTTGAGGCTAAGTGCCTCTCGCTTGGTCAAACCAGATCAGAAAAGACGGGTAACAGAGCCTCCGCAATCTGCCGCGCAAGAAACGGCGGCACTGCATTGCCAACCTGCACGAACTGCTCAGTGCGATTGCCCATGAAGTGGTAGTTGTCTGGGAAGGTTTGCAGCCGTGCGGCCTCGCGCACCGTCAGGCTGCGGCACTGCGTCGGGTCGGGATGAATGAAGTAGTGCCCGTCCTTCGAGATGTGGCTCGTTACCGTCGAAGCCGGAGCATTACCGACCTGCACACGGAACCTGTCGTTGAACTTGCCCGTTTTCCAGTTCCTGTGGTTTGGCGCCAGGATGTCTGGAAACTGGTGCGCGCGCGGGCTCTGACCCTCGGCCTTCGCGAAACAGGCGGCATAGAGGTAGCGGGCAAGATCGGATGGCATATGACCTCGAGTTTGATGACCCGAAACTCCGATCAGGTTCGGGTCGTCGAGGAACGCGGCAAGCTCGGGCTGCAGTTTCATTGATAGGGGTTTTCGCGCGTGGTTCGTTCGGCCCATCTGCGACGTTGCCAGCAATCGCTCCTCGACACGATCCAACTCATCTCGAAAACTGCGAAAGTTCTCACCTGGGTATTCCCGAGTGATCTGACCAACGGCTTCGATCGCATCTACAACAGCGTCATACCAGGCATGTTCGTCGTCGCGTCTGCTCAATCCGCTTCTCAGCCGCGGCAATCCGGTCAACATGTCCTTGACCTGGACCATCGTGCTCCGCCGATGAAGTCTGGGCGCGGAGACCGCGTCAATATCCGATCTGATGCCAACGATGATCACCCTGTGGCGTGCCTGCGGCACTCCGTGGTGTTCTGCGCGAATGACGAAATCCTTCGGTTCGGGATGATCGCCCGGCTGGATGTTGGCCGTCAAGGACACGAGTCTGTAGCCGGGACCAGCATGTTGGAGATCAGACAAGACCTGTTCGAAGATCGCCAACCCCTCGACAGACGAAGAGAGCATGCCCTTGACGTTCTCCATTACGAAAACAGCGGGACTCAACTCATTCAAGACACGACAATATTCGCGGTAGAGGAAGTTGCGCTCATCGTCTTTCGGTCTGTAGTCCTCAATGCCTGCGTTACGTGAGCGCCCGGCAAGGGAGTAAGCTTGGCAAGGCGGGCCACCGATCAACAGCGTTCGATTGCCCGCCGTTCTTTTTGTTTCGGTAATCCTCTCCGACAGGAGCGCGGCGGTTTCTGGCTTCCCGAGCTCTGCGCAAACGGTCTCATTCTCGGCGGCATTCCATTCACGCGGATAGAGATTCTTCCAATCCGGGCAGTCGTGCTTCCCGGAAATCCATGAATAATACTCGGGTGGCAACTCGCTGAACTGGCGCAAGAACGCGCGAAGTCGGAGTGTCTTGTGCGCAGCACTATCCTTCTCAATCGAGACAGAAATCTCGTAGGCACGAGAACCATCCGCGTGCATGCACGATGAAAATCCCTCGCCAAGGCCGCCCGGGCCGGAAAATAGATCAATTATCTGAACGGGTTTTGACACTGCATTACTCCTCGATCTCCTCTTTCCAGGTTTTCGGACTCATGGCAAGGAGTAGGAATGGTAGACATCGTTGATGCCAGAACCCGCTCACGGATGATGAGCAACATTCGCGGCGAGGATACAAAGCCCGAGCTTGCTCTCAGAAGGGCTCTTCACGCGCGAGGATTTCGATTCCGGTTGCATGTGAGGGATGTCCCCGGAAGGCCTGACATCGTGTTTCCAAGGTATCGCGCGGTCGTGTTCGTTCATGGGTGCTTCTGGCACCGTCATGCCGGTTGTCGATATGCAACCGTTCCCAAGACCCGCGCGGACTTCTGGAACAAGAAATTTGCCGCAAACGTATCCAGAGACGCTGCCGTCCACGAGAAGTTGACCAGCAAGGGGTGGCGAGTTGCGACCGTTTGGGAATGCGCTGTCCGGAACCCTGACGCATTGACGCAAACGGCAGAGAAGGTGGCAATTTGGCTCAAGTCAGATGAGCTTGGAATGGAACTCGGCGAACTTCAGGTTGAGCCGGATTAGACAATGGCGCACCGGGCCGTTGTTGTTGCCCTGTCAATATGCTTGAAACATCTGGATCGAACGCCGCCCCATAAGGTTGTCGATTGACAACTTAATTCAGAAAGCCTATATCATGTCCCGAAAGCCGCACAAGTCCAAGGAGATCGAGGCGGTCTTGCGTGAGCTGGAAGCCTTGGGGTGGACGGTCACTCTGCGTTCCGGGCGCGGGCATGCCTGGGGCCTGATCAGGTGCCCGAACAACGATCCGGACTGCCGGTGCGGTGAGTTTTGTCAGATGGGGGTCTGGTCGACGCCCCAAAATCCGAGCCGGTTTGCCCGGCAACTGAGGAACCGAGCGCTAGGCTGTACGAAGCTCGACAATGCCGATGATGGCGCTCAAGAGGATGAATGAGATGGCAGAAATCGAATTCGAACTGGTCTTCGCTCTTCCCGAAGGCGATCACGACGCATTCGATCTGATGGACGCTGTCTTCGAGGCCGGGTTCGAGGACGCCATCGTTGGCACTGGAGTCCCTAGTATGATCGGGATCGCACTGGAAGCAGCCAGCGATAATGCCGAAGACGCCATTCTAGACGCTGCACGCGCGATCCAGAAACAGCTTCCCGCTGGCTCTGTATTGCGCGAAGTGCGCCCGGACCTTGTCAGCCTTGCTGATGTCGCAAAGCGGCTCGACGTGACACGCCAGTCGCTCCAGAAGCGTAAAATGCCGTTGCCCAGCCAAGGCGGCCTTTTCCGCATGGAAGAGGTTGCCGTCGTCATCATGGAAGCTGCGCAAGGTAAGGGCGCAGGAACCCGCAAGGGGCGTTTCTCCGTCGAGAAGGCTGCTAGATGGCTGAGTGCTGGCAAGCCCGCGCGCAGGGTCAACGCTGGTCTTGCCGTTGGCGTCATTGACGGTACGACGCTGGAAATCCGTGAAGATGCCAAGCACCTCCTCTACGCGGACAATCCGGCAGGCGACTCACTGAATAGTGCTGGTGCGGCCTGAACTTCCAAAAGCTCGTGTCGGGGGAGGCGCGCTTGCTATACCGTAGTTTGGCAAACGGTCCCCATTTGCCAACCCACGGCTTGGCACCAAACTCAATGCGTCAGCCCCCGGTCCATGTCCCGATCCCGCGCCTCTAGCTCTGTCTCAGCCACTCTTCGGCGTGCCTCGCTAAGCTCAAGCTCTCGTTCAACTTCGCGTCCAGCGCGTTGTAGGTGGCCTCTTCGCTCAGCAAGCCACGCAACGCCTGCATTGACGCGATCTGCGAGCGTATGAGCAACGTCGCGCAGCCCGCGATACCATCCAACTGGGCTTGCAGCCTCTTCGTCGAGCGCGCTTCCAAACCGCTCAATTCCTGCGCTGAGGTTTCGCAGGCCGTCACCAACCGTTCGACGCAGGCGAGCAAGTCGCGCTCCAAGGCTGTCAGGGGTGTCGTCATTCATTTCTCCTCGATCTTGATGCAGATGACCGGCGTCCCGGCCAGTGTGCAGGTCTTCAACTCGGTCCTGGCGGGGTCCAGCGTCAGCCAGGTCTGCTCCCCCTGGTCGATCCGCGTCAGGCCCAGTTCCGTCAGCTCCGAGCGCGTCAGCAGCGACGTCCAGAACCAGCTCGCGGCCATCATCGAGGCGATCCCCGTTACGATCAGCCCCGAGATCAGCCAGGGCGAGATCGTCAGCCAGCGCCTGATCTGCTCGGTCCGCGTCTCGAACAAGCTCCTGTTCTCGTTCAGGAAGCGGCGCGTATCGTTCTCGATGATACGCCGCGCGTCGTTCGCAATACCCGTCAAATCGCTCCTGAAGCTCTCCAGCTGGGATGCCATCGAGGCGGCGTAGTCCTGGCGTATCGTGTCCAGCTCCGCGTTCAGTTTCTCGCTCAGCCGGGTCGGCTTGCCAGTCTTCATGGAAAATCTCTCCTTTCAGGCGCCAGCGTTCGCCGGTTTCGGGGTCCTGTGCGGTCAGGTAGGCTTTGCCGACGCGCGGCAGGTCGAAGCCTGCGTCCGTGAGCACGTCGATCATGCTGGCGCGATCCTCGATCAGACCCACCGATATCTGATCGAGGATCCACGCATGCAGCTCGTCGCGGCCTTGGGCGCGGGTCGGGGCCTCGATGGTGTCGCGCACTTCTTGGGCGCGTTCCAGCTCCATCGGGTCGGCCCAGCCGTGGCGCTGGTTCATCATGTCGCGCAGACTGTCAAAGGCGTCCTGGTAGCCCGGGGGCGCGATATTGAGGCTGCGCCCGGTGGTCAGCTCAAGGCGCGGGGTGCAGAAGTGCAGCTCGATGCGGTCCTCGTGGCTGTGACGGACCCAGAGCATGTCGTATTGCTCGCCGTCCAGCCCTGCGAAGGCGAGTAGCTCGAAGGCGTCCATCACCTCGGCCTGCTGCGCCTCGCTGGGGGCGTCCTGAGCGGCGAAGCTGATCACGCCTGCGCGGTAGGTCCATCGGTGTCGGCTGGCGTCGATCAGCGCCTCGGTGCGGCTGGGATCACCTCGCAGCACCTCGGGCAAGGGATCGCGCGTCACCATGAGGGGCTGGCCCTCGGCATCGCGTATCAGGTCGCGGTTGTCGTCATAGGCCAGCACACGCTCGGCCACGAGATAGCCGACCGGCCCCGCGCCCGCGCCCTTGCCGTTTGGGAAGAACTTGATCAGCACCGTCGCGCCTCTTCGAGAAGCTGGGCGAGCTGGCGTTCGATCACCAAAAGGCGGCGCGCGACGGTCAGACTGTCGAGGTCGGCGCGGCCCACCAGCATCGCGCGGTTCAGCCAGCGCGCGATCTGGTTGAGGTTGCCGCCGATGCGTCCGACGGCCAGCACCAGCGCCGGATCGACGCGCGGGACCGGCTTGCGTCGGCGCGCTTCGGTCAGACCAAGCGCCTCGCGCAAGAGCGTTGCGGCGGGCAGGCCTGCGGCTTCGGCCTTGGCGCGCAGCAGGGCCTTCTCTGCCGCCGTGCACCGGAAGACGAAGGTCTCCGTCAGCGGCTCCTTTGCGCGGGCTTTTCCCGCGCCGGCGGGGTTCGAAGGGGAGGCTTGCCGCCCCTCGCAAGGTCCCGTGTCAGAAGCGCCAGCGTGTGACATGGGTCGCCTTGCTGTTTCCTCAGACCGCATGGCGGTTCTCCCCCACGGTCGGGGCGACATCCTGCGGAAGACGTGAAGCGCGATGCATCTGGCGTGGTGCAAAGGACGTGATGCGGGGTGCTGACGACGCGGCGCATGCACCAACCTGCGCCTGACGGATGACATCCCGCAGAAGACGCAACTGCGCCTGCCATGCCGCGCTGTCCGCCGGGGCCGGTGTCCGTGCTGGAAGCCAATAGCCCAGGTGATGCTCATGCGGTGACAGGGGCAGGCTGCGCTCCAGCGTGGTCATCCCTTCCCGGGCCAGCCGTGCATCCCAATCCCGGACAAAGCAGATGCCCCTTGGGACAAAAACCAACTCCGGGCGCGTTCCGCCGGATTGCCCTTCATCGGGCAAATCCGGCGCGGACGCGGCCCCCTGTTCTTTTCTAAGTTCTTGATCTCTGTTCGGGGGGCGATCCTGTCCCCCTTTGCCGGACAGGTCTGTCCCGCTTTGCGGACAGGATTGTCCCCCTTTGCCGCGGCTAAGCGGGACAACCTTGTCCCCCTCCCGGCGGCGCTCGGTGGCCATTCTCAGGGCCGCTTCGGTCGGGCGGTAGCGCGAGGATTTCCCCTTGTTGGTCCCGCGCTCCACGGTCATGTAACCCGCCGCCTCGACCTTGTTCAGCGCGCGTTTGACTGACTTGGCGTGCTTGCCGATGGCTGCGCCGATAGTCTCGAAGGACGGGCGGCTCTCGCCGGTCTCGTGGTCGGCATGGGCCAGCGCCAGGTAGAGGGCCACGCGCAGGGCGTTGTCGTCCAGCTCGTGGTCGGTGACCATCTCCAGCAGATATTGCAGCTTGATCTTGCAGAAAGGCAGAACCTCAGACATCAGCCCCTCCCGCGATTGCGATCACGGGCGCGATCTGGTATTCATACCGTGCAAACTTTTCGATTTGGCCGTTGACGGGGGTTCCAGCCCAGTCAGCGGCTTTTCGGTTTCTGAGGCGAAGAGACTCACGAAACCGCCGCCGAAAAGCCGCATAATCCGGATCAAATCCGGACCGGCCCTGACTGAAGGCCGGAACAGCACACGCTAAATCATTGAAATTATTGGTCGGAGTGAGAGGATTCGAACCTCCGGCCCCTGCCTCCCGAAGACAGTGCTCTACCAGGCTGAGCTACACTCCGACCGTGACGCGCGGAGTATATAAACTTCTGCCCTTTGGCAAGGGTCAGTTTGGCGTGTTTTTGTTGCGCAGAAATGGCGAGATCCGGAATGACGTCGGATAGGCGCGGGAGCGGGTGCGCAGCACCGGGGTTTGCGAGTCCGGGCCGCGATGGCTTTCGCGGGCGACGATGTAGATGCCCGAGGCGATGATGATCCCGGCACCGATGACCGTGGCCACATCCACGCTTTCGCCAAAGATGAAATAGCCAAAGATCGTGGCCCAGATGATCTGGGAATATTGCATCGGGGCAACCAGCGCGGCCTCGGACCGTTTATAGGCTCCGATCAGGAAGATACCGGCGATAAAACCCATCACCGAGATCAGTCCGATGCCGCCCATATCGAGCAAGGGCATGGGTTCGTAGACCGGGATCATCAGCACCGCCATCAGCAGGAAATTCGCCGCCAGCGGGTAGAGCAGCAAGACCACGGAGCGTTCTTCCCGCCCGACTTTGCGCACGATGATCGAGGCCATGGCCCCGAACACCGCTGACCCCATCGCCGCGAAATGGCCCGATGACAGCGGCGCCGATCCCGGGCGCAGCACCACGATCACACCGATCAGACCGACGAGTACGGCCAATCCACGCCGCCAGCCGACCTTTTCCCCCAGCATCGGGATCGACAGCAGTGTGATGAGCAGGGGTGACGCAAAGAGAATCGCGTAGGTCTGGGCCAGAGGCAGTACCGAAAACGCATAAAAGGCGCACATGCCGTTGATCACGGCGCAGGTAGTGCGAATGATGGTCCAGCCGGGATGAACGGGGCGAAGATTGGCCTGCGCCGTGTCCTTGATCAGCATGAAGGTGACCAGCGGAAAAGACATCAGCGTCGCGAAAAAGATGATCTGAAATGGTGAATAGGTGGCGCCCAGATGCTTGATCACCACGTCATGGGTGGCAAAGATCGCAAAGGCGATAAGGGCGAAGAAAGAGCCTTGCATGGGGCGCGTCCGGAGAATGAGATCACGTTAGCGCTACCTCATACATCATGAGGGGACAAGGCGTCCGGTCAAATGATTTCGCTTATGGGCAGGGATCGACCTGCCAACCGGTCATGTCCCTACGCCCGCATTTCTGGCGGAAGCCATAGGCGACAAGTTCCCAACGCCAATCCTCGGTGCGGCGCAGATCAAAGCGTTTCTGGATCGCGCTGACGGAATCGTCCGCCACCCCGTTTTCGGTGACTTCAACAGTCAGAAGCCCATCGTCGGAGAACCCTGCAGTCACCTGGAGGGACGCATTGCCGCCTTCTTCCGGGAAGGACATCACCCAGTCCTGCACGTAGCTCATGGGCTGGTCGACAATCGTGGTCTCGGGGGTACGGAAATTGGAATAGCCGGGAAGTGTGGGGATGCCATCCGCAATAGCAGGCGTGGCAAGGGTGGCGCAAATAATCAGGGTGCGGAACATGGACTACCTTTCGAAAATGGGCTGGCCCAAGCCTAGCCCATCCCCGAAAGGCAATCCGTGTTTAGATCACAGTCTCAGAGCGATGCGTCCAGCGCGCCAAGGATCGCGTCGCCCATCTCGGACGTGCTGACCGGGGTCACGCCCTCTTCGCCGAGCAGGTCTGCGGTACGCTTGCCGTCGGCCAGCACCTGTTCCACGGCAGCTTCAAGCCGGTCTGCCTCGTCACCTTGGTCGAAGGAGTAGCGCAGCGCCATGGCGAAGCTGAGGATACAGGCGATCGGGTTGGCCTTACCTTGTCCTGCGATATCGGGGGCGGAGCCGTGCACCGGCTCGTAAAGCGCCTTGGGACGGCCATTGGCCATCGGCGCGCCCAGAGAGGCGGAGGGCAGCATGCCGAGCGAACCGGTCAGCATGGCGGCGGCGTCGGACAGCAGATCGCCGAACAGGTTGTCGGTCACGATCACATCGAACTGTTTGGGCCAGCGGCAGAGCTGCATGGCACCTGCGTCAGCATACATGTGGCTCAGTTCGACATCGGAATATTCCGCCTGATGCACTTCGGTCACCACGTCGCGCCACAGGATGCCGGATTCCATCACATTGGCCTTCTCCATCGAGCAGACCTTGTTGCTCCGCTTGCGGGCCAGTTCAAAGGCAGACCGCGCGACGCGGGCAATCTCGGATTCGGTATAGCGCTGGGTGTTGATGCCGACGCGCTCATTGCCTTCCTTGATGATGCCGCGCGGCTCACCAAAGTAGATGCCGGAGGTCAGTTCGCGCACGATCATGATGTCGAGCCCGGCGACCACGTCTTTTTTCAGCGAGGAGAAATCGGCCAGCGCGTCAAAGCATTGCGCGGGGCGCAGGTTCGCGAACAGGTCCATTTCCTTGCGCAGGCGCAGAAGGCCGCGCTCAGGCTTTACGCTAAAATCCAGATTGTCGTATTTCGGCCCGCCCACGGCACCCAAAAGGACGGCGTCCACTTCCTGCGCCTTGGCCATCGTGTCATCATGCAGCGGCGTGCCGTGCTTGTCATAGGCAGAGCCGCCGACGAGATCGTGGCTCACCTCAAACTTCAGCCCACGTTTGTCGCCGTACCAGTCGATGATGCGGGACACTTCGGCCATGACCTCGGGGCCGATACCGTCACCGGGCAGGATAAGAAGGGAAGGCGTGCTCATGGGCTTTGGTCCTTTGTGTGACTACGTTGCGCACCGCCTAGCCAAACCCTGCCCCATGGTCAAGAAACGAAGGGCAGAAGCCCGTCCCGCAGCCGGTCCCAGATCAGCGCGATACGCGGCGATTTTCGCAGGCTCTGATGCGCCGCGAGCCAGAGCGGCAGGCCAGGCAGCGGCATCTCGGGGAAGAGTCGCACAAGGTCAGGATAGCGTTTGGCCACATTGCATTGTGCAAAGCCAACGCCGCACCCCGCAAGCACCAGTTCGAAATAGACCGAATGCAGGTCGCAGCGCGTCGAGAACCAGTCACGGTCCACGTCCCACCCGGCCTGTCGCATGCCCCGGATGATCAGTTCCGAGCGATCATAGCCCACGAAATCCAGCTTGCTCAGGTCTTCCATGCTTTTGGGATGGCCGACATGGTCGAGATAGGCGCGGCTGGCATAAACCCCCAAGGGCGCGTCGCCCAGATGTTGGGTTACGATATCAAGCTGTTCGGTACGATACATGCGTACCGCGATATCGGCCTCGCGGAACAACAGGTTGTCGCTCGCGTCGCTGGGAGCCAGCTCGATCTTGAGCTCCGGAACCTCCCGCCGAAGCTTGGCGATAATCGGGGGGAGCAGGTGATGCGCGGTGAACACGCTGGCGGTGATCCGGACCGTCCCGGCCATGTCACTGGCGCGCCCGGCGGCGGTCAGTTCGATCTGCCGGGCCGCTTCGCGCATGGCCTGTGCCGGTCCAAGAAGCGCGGCCCCTTCGGAGGTCAGGGTCAGCCCCTTTGAGTGCCGGTCAAACAGGGTGAGGGACAGCGCATCCTCCATCTGCCGGATCTGGCGGCTAACGGTGGGCTGGCTGGAGCGCAGGGCGCGGGCCGCGGCGGAGAAAGACCCGGTATCCGCGACCGTCACAAAGGTCTCGATCAGGGTCCAGTCAAGTGAGGTGAGGGATTTATCCATTCATATGTGAATATCATAGCGTCATATTTTGGCAATATCCATTCATATGATGCGCACCTAACGTCTCCTGAGATTTTGCAGGAGAGCATAACATGTCTGGTACAGCACTCATTCTTGGCGGCTCGGGCCGTTTCGGGCGTCACATGGCGGCGGAGCTTTGGAACAAAGGCTGGACCGTTCGCCAGTTTGATCGCGCACGCGATGAGCTTGCGCAGGCGGCTCAGGGTGTTGATGTCATCGTCAACGGCTGGAACCCGCCCTATCACAAATGGCAGTCCGACCTGCCGGGACAGACCGATGCCATCATTGCCGCCGCACGCGCCAGCGGCGCGCGGGTGGTGCAGGCGGCAAACGTTTATGTGTTTGGCGAAGGCAATGGCGGCGCGTTCGGGCCGGATCATCCGCATAAGGCCACGAACCCGCTGGGGCGCATCCGCATGGAGATGGAAGCCAAGCTATACGCTTCTGACGTCCCGCTCCTGATCCTGCGGTCCGGTGACTACCTTGATACCGAGGCTTCGGGAAACTGGTTCGACCGTTTGATCACCAAGCCGCTGGCCAAGGGGCGGATCGCCTATCCCGGCGACCCGGATGTGCCACATGCATGGGCGTTTCTGCCCGATGTTGCGCGGATGGGGGCAAGCTTTCTGGCGCGGGATGACCTTCCCCATCAGCTTGAGGTCACAACGGCGGATTACACCCTGAGCGGTCGGGACATGGCCGCGGCCCTTGGCGAGATTTTGGGCCGCGACATTCGCGTCACGCCGTTTGCGTGGTGGCAATTGCATCTTGCGCGGCCGGTCATGCCGATCCTGAAGGGTGTGATCGAGATGCGCTATCTCTGGAGTCGACCGCACTGGATGGATGACAGCGCGTGGCGGGCATGGTGCACCGGCTTTCAGCCGACGCCATTGGTCGAAGCGCTGTCGCAATGCGCCGGGGTCAGCGATCTGTTGGCCAGACAAGATCAACCCAGACCAGCCCATGACGGCTTGCCTGTGCAGCAACGCTCTCAGGCTCCGGCCAGATAATACCGTTGTCACGCACGGTCAGATCTGCGGAAGGAAGCACATAGTCCACCCGCAGATCCCCGGGCGCGGGCTCGTCCCAGTTGGCGGTGTCGAGCGCTGGGTCGCCCGACTGGCCCGGCCCTTGCGGCGGGTCGGCGTGATCGCGGCGCGGTTCGGGGTCTTGCAGCCGTGGATCGCTGAGCAGCTCCATAATGGCTTCATGCCGTCCTTCACCGTCCACGGGATCAAGATTGGCGGTTCCCATCAGCGCGTAGGGACCCGGCAAGACCGGCCCAATCGCGCCATCGAGGTAATGCTGCCAGAAGCGGATTTCGTCATGATTGCGCCGCCCGTTGCGGTCCTCTGGCCCGTCAAAAACCGGCGGGGTCGCGTGAAAGGCGAGGATCGTAATAGGGCCGCCGGGGGTCTCGACCGGCACCACCCAATGCGCGGCGCTGGACAGGCGCTGCACGTCGCGCAGTTCGGGCGGAAGAACCGCACCCGTGATCAACGCATCGGGCAAGTCGGCCCAGAGAAAAGACGAGAAATCCTGCGCATGTTCAAGGTTCAGAGGATAGCGTGACAGCAAGGCCATTGCGCCATCACCGGTGAACCGCCCGAACCCGTGCGAATCCTCGGCCTCGCCCAGTCGTCTGTCGCCATCCAGATCCGCGCTGCTGTCCAGCCCGGCGTTTTGCGGGGGCGCGTAGGCATGGGAATAGTCCAGCCCGACATCCGTCAAGGCCGCCCGCAGGGCGTCGAGGGTCAGGTGACCCGCATCGTGATCAAGATCGGTCAGCAGCACGATGTCGGGCGATGCCTTTGCCATGATGTGGACGAAACCGATGATCTGTGGGTCATCTCCGCGCTGCAAGTCCCGCAGCAATAGGCCGGGGCCGTCCCGGCTCAGGTCAGTGTGATAGGTCGCGATACGAAGCGTGTCGGCCTGGGCAATCCCGCCCATCAGGCACAGCGCCGCGATCAGCCCGCGTGTTGTGCCCGCGCATAGGCGCGCCGCCGCTTTTCCTCGATAAGCTCGGCGACGCGGCACATGGCGATGCCGCGCATGATCATGCTGGCGGGGATAAAGGCCCATGCCACCATGGTCCACACAAAGCTTTGGGATTCAAGCAGGGAAAAGTCGTTCACCAGCCCCGAGGCCACGCGGAAGGCGAATGGCATGAGGTAGGGCAGCAGGACTCCCGCCGCAATGTTGACATAGCCATCCCGGCGCAACCGCGGCAACACATCTCCGCCCCGCGTCGGGTCGAACAGGGGCAGGTTCACCCAGACATTGAAGGCACCGTTGCGCGACGGCCAGTCATAGAGATGGACCAACATGACAAAGGACACCAGCGCACAGATCGACAAGGCATAGCAAAGCGCAGCCGCATCACGTGCCAGTTCCAGTTGTGCCACCGATGTATCCGCCGGCATGCCAAGAACAAAGATGCGGACCGGTGAATAAGGAATGTCCAGCAGACGCCCCAGAGTGGATGCGCCTTCGCTGACCACATGGCCAAGAAAGCCGGGAGCTACGGTATTACGGGCCAGAAAAGTTATGCTCAGCACGATCATGAGCAACATGGCAAACCGCATACGGTTGAACGGGGGTGCGTGCCGGAATTCGGTGAAGCTTGGATAGGATGACACGTATTCAAGAAACACGAACATCGCTGCCAGCATGGCCACAAGAACCGAGACTTGGGCCGCGTCAGCATCAATCATGGGCAACATCAGGGCCGGTATCATGACGACACATGCCACAAGCATGCCGCGTATGGCCGCACTGATGATGCGTGAAATCACTGCCCGTTCCCTTCGCAATGGACGGATGCGATACGATGCCGCGTCCTTGTTCCATAGTCTCGCCGCTTGGGTGCGCGGCCTGCCTCATTCTTGCCCAATTCTTGCCCCTTTTCGGTCGCTGTCTCAACCGTCCGTTAAAGGAAACGAAACTTTTGCGGCGATTTCATGGGGTAAGTGGTGCGCGATTGCATCATTGCCGGGGCAGAAAAATGTCAATGATATCAGCCCCCACCATATGTTGTGGGGGTCGTGCAGCTTGCTACAATAAACGATGGCGCAGCCTTGCCGCGCCATCGTCTGAATTCAGGTCAGGGATCAGACCCAGGGACGTGCCTGGCTGGCTTCGGCCTCGAACGCGTCGATCGAGGCGGCCTTTTCCATGGTCAGACCAATGTCGTCCAGGCCATTGAGCAGGCAGTGTTTCTTGAACGGGTCAACATCGAAATTGATCGTGCCGCCATCCGGGCCCTGAATCGTCTGGTTTTCAAGATCCACGGTGACCACGGCATTGGCACCGCGTTCTGCGTCATCCATCAGCTTGTCCACATCTTCCTGCGGCAGAACGATGGGCAGGATGCCGTTCTTGAAGCAGTTGTTGTAGAAGATGTCGGCGAAAGACGTGGATATCACGCAGCGAATGCCGAAATCGGCAATCGCCCAGGGCGCGTGTTCGCGCGACGAGCCGCAGCCGAAATTGTCGCCCGCGATCAGGATCTTGGTCTCGCGGTATTGCGGTTTGTTCAGCACGAAATCCGGGATCTCGTTGCCCTGACGGTCATAGCGCATCTCGTCAAAGAGGTTCACGCCAAGGCCCGAACGCTTGATGGTCTTGAGAAAGACCTTGGGGATGATCATGTCGGTGTCGATATTGACCAGCGGCATGGGCGCCGCGATCCCGGTGAGTTTGGTGAATTTTTCCATTGGTCTTGTCCTTGTCGGGCGGTGCGCCGTGAATGCGCACCCTACGGGGTGGCGTAGGGTGTGCGGTTCCCGCGCACCTGTTCCGTTACATCATCTCGCGCACATCGGTCAGGTGGCCGGTCACCGCCGCCGCCGCCGCCATGGCGGGCGAGACGAGGTGGGTACGGCCCTTGTAGCCCTGACGCCCCTCGAAGTTGCGGTTCGAGGTCGACGCACAGCGCTCACCCTCGGACAGCTGATCGGGGTTCATGGCAAGACACATGGAACAGCCTGCAAGGCGCCACTCAAACCCGGCTTCCTTGAAGATATCGGCAAGACCCTCTTCTTCGGCCTGCGCACGGACAAGGCCCGAACCCGGAACCACCATGGCGCGCATGCCATCCTTGATCTTCTTGCCCTTGAGGATCGCGGCCGCGGCGCGCAGGTCCTCGATCCGGCCATTGGTGCAGGAGCCGATGAACACGGTGTCGATCTCGATATCGGTGAGCTTCTGACCGGGGGTCAGGCCCATGTAGTCCAGCGCGCGGCGTGCCGCGTCCACCTTGCCGCCTTTGAAATCCTCGGGCGCGGGGACATTGGCGGAGATCGGCAGAACATCCTCGGGCGAGGTGCCCCAGGTCACGACCGGTTCGATCTCTTCGCCCTTGAGCGTGATCACCTTGTCGAAATGCGCGCCCTCATCGGTATAGAGCGTTTTCCACCAATCCATCGCCGCTTCCCATTGCGCGCCTTTGGGGGCGTGCGGGCGGCCTTTGACGTATTCAAAGGTGGTCTCGTCGGGTGCAATAAGTCCCGCGCGTGCGCCGCCTTCGATCGCCATGTTACAGACGGTCATGCGGCCTTCCATCGACAGATCGCGGATCGCTTCGCCGCAATATTCGATAACATAGCCAGTACCGCCCGCGGTGCCGGTGGCGCCAATCACGGCCAGCGTGATGTCCTTGGCGGTCACACCGGGATTCAGTTTTCCGGTGATCTCGACCTTCATGTTCTTGGACTTTTTCTGGATCAGCGTCTGCGTGGCCAGAACATGTTCCACCTCGGAGGTGCCGATGCCATGGGCCAGCGCGCCGAACGCGCCATGGGTCGCGGTGTGGCTGTCGCCGCAGACCACGGTCATGCCGGGCAGGGTCCAGCCCTGTTCGGGGCCGACGATATGCACGATGCCCTGGCGGATGTCGGACACCGGGTAGTAGTGAATGCCGAATTCCTTGGCATTGGTGTCAAGGGCTGCCACCTGAATGCGGCTGTCCTCGGTCATCTGCTCGGGGTTCTCGCGGCCCGCGGTGGTGGGCACGTTATGGTCCGGAACGGCAATGGTCTTTTCCGGGGCGCGCACCTTGCGACCTGCCATGCGCAGACCTTCAAAGGCCTGCGGGCTGGTCACTTCGTGAACGAGGTGCCGGTCGATATAAAGCAGGCTGGTGCCGTCTTCGGCTTCGTGGGCGACATGGGCATCCCATATCTTGTCATAGAGCGTTTTGGGGGACATGGCTGGTCCTCTCCCTTGGCTTGTGAAATTCGAATTTTCAGGGGCGGATTGGCAAAAGACCGCTCATAGGCGGGCGAGCACCGTATGTGTCGCACCGTAAAACCGCTCGTTCAGGCGGTCCCGGTCTTGAATATCCATCTGCATTTGCATAGCTGGCCCCTTACAGGTTGAGCGAGATTCTCGCAAGCCTTGGCGGATCTTTCGGACAAATCGTGATCTGGTACGCGCCTTGCGGCGTAACAATGGTGACTTGCCCAATGTTGGGCGGTATTTTTGATGGGCGAAACGACATGAAGAGCAAACTGAACGCCATCTATATGGTTCTCTGCGCCACGATCATTGTGGCCGGTCTCTCTGTGCATGCGTCTTATGCCCATGGTCACGATTCCCTGACGAGCGCGTCTGAAAATGGCGTGATCGCGTTGATCGAAGCTGCCACACAGGTGCACTGACGCTCTTGTTTGCCGTGGCAAACTTGTGCAAGCCTGTATGCATGGCTATGACCCGCATCCGCCGACATGGAACCTGAACCCGATCAGATCGGCGCTCCCGCCACTTTCGAGAATATCGTGACCCTGCTCTGGGCACAGATCGAGGCGTTGCAGGCCAATCTGCTGCGCCCCTGGAACGCGTATCAGGTGCTGATCGCGCTGGCTGTTTTCGTTGCGGCCCATCTGCTGGCCAAAGTCCTGCATCCGCGTGTCAGTGAATGGATGCGCGCGCGCGAGGGCTGGCCCAAATGGCGCATGCGGGTGCTGGTCGTCATCCGCCGCCGCATTCGCATGATCCTGTTTGTCGCGCTGATCTGGGCCGTTGTGCTCCTGATGCGCGAGCTGACCTGGCCCAGCCGCTCTTATCTTCTGGGCATATTGGCGTCGCTGGCCACCGCCTGGCTCTTTGTGACCTTTGCGACCCGGTTGATCGGCAATGCGCTTTTGCGATCGATGGTGCGCTATGGCGCGTGGATTTGGGTGACGCTGCATATTCTGGGTCTCAAGGAAGAGGCGCAGGCCGCGCTGGATTCCATGGCGTTTGAGATCGGGGAATCCCGCTTTTCTCTCTGGCTGGTCGTGCAGGCGGTTGTGATGGTGGCTGCGCTGGTCACGGCGGCACGGTTTGTCACCACCGCCACGGCCGCGCAGATCCGGCGCAATGACGATATCTCGCCCTCGATGCAGGTGCTGGCGGTCAAGATCCTGCAGGTGATCCTCTACACCTTCGCATTTGTGGTGGCGCTGCGGCTGGCCGGGGTGGACCTGACCGGGTTGGCGGTGCTTTCGGGTGCCATTGGTGTGGGGCTTGGCTTTGGCCTGCAAAAGGTGGTGTCGAACCTTGTTTCGGGTATCATCATCCTTCTGGATAAGTCGATCAAGCCGGGGGACGTGATCAGCCTTGGTGAAACCTTTGGCTGGATCAACTCACTTGGCGCGCGCTATGTCAGCGTCGTCACCCGCGACGGGCGTGAATACCTGATTCCCAACGAAGACCTGATCACCGGACAGGTGGTGAACTGGTCGCATTCGTCGGATTACGTGCGGCTCGATATCTTTTTCGGCACGGCCTACGGCGATGACCCGCATGTGGTGCGCAAGCTGGCGATCGAGGCGGCCAGCGGGGTCGAGCGCGTGCTGTCCCATCCCAAGACGCCGGTCTGTCACATCGTGGGCTTTGGCGACAGTTCGGTGGATTACATCCTGCGCTTCTGGATCAGCGATCCGACCGGCGGTCTGACCAATATCCGGGGCAACGTCTATCTGGCGCTCTGGGACAGTTTCAAAGAGCATGGGATTTCGATCCCGTTCCCGCAGCGCGAAGTCAGAATGCTGGAAGGGTCCCAGTTGCGCACTGGTGAAATACAGGACGGGTGACGCGTCCGCAGAGCAGGGGGGCTGACGCATGTCTTTTGAGGAATTCGGTCAACGCGAGCGCGATGGGTGGTCCGATGCAGCGTTGGCGCAAGGATATGTGACCTATTTCGGGCGCACCGCCGAGGAGATCGGAGACAGGCTTATTGCGCAGTGCGCGATTGATGACAGCATGAATGTGCTGGACCTGTGCTGCGGGCAGGGCGCGCTCACGTCACAATTGCTGGATGCGGGGCATCGTGTGACGGGGCTGGATTTTTCGCCCCCGCTGCTGGAAATGGCGCGCCGGGTGGCGCCCGGGGCGGAATTCATCGAGGGCGATGCGCAGGATATGCCGTTTGACACTGGGCGCTTTGACGCGGTGATGTGCAATTTCGGGATGATGCATATCCCCGATCAGGACAAGGCAATGGCCGAGAT
This sequence comes from Primorskyibacter aestuariivivens, assembly GCF_028023675.1. GTDB lineage: Bacteria > Pseudomonadota > Alphaproteobacteria > Rhodobacterales > Rhodobacteraceae > Marinovum > Marinovum aestuariivivens. The sequence goes on from NZ_JAQIOZ010000006.1 coordinate 18,138, forward strand.
CACCCGCGTACTGAAGCCCGGGGGCCGCTTTGGCATGGCGACCTGGGCCACGCCGCCGGACAATCCTGCATTTGGCGTGATGATAGGGGCCATGCGGCAATTGGCCGATCTCACTGCGGCACCGAGCCAGCCGGACCTGTTCCGCTTTGCCGATGAAGCGCAGGCCCGCGACGGTTTTGCCGGGGCGGGGATCACGCTCGAGCAGTTCTGCACCGAAACCGACACTTGGTCTTTCGATGCGCCCGACGGTCTTTTCCGGTTGTTCGCGGAAGGTACGGTTGGGGTGGGGATGACTTTGCGGTCGCAAACACTCGAGGTCATCGAACAGATACGTGCACACGTGGCCGATATTTTGGCCCGCGAATATGCTACTGAGAACGGATTTGATGTGCCGGTGCGTGCGGCAATTCTGTGCGGCACTGCGACTTGAACATCTGTGATGCGGCACTGTCATTGAACTGAGACCACTCCTTTGCTACTTTAAGAGCATCCCGGCGCCGGGGATCTGCGGCGCGATTGAAAGGAGGACTGAGTCCTGACACCTACTGTCGATACGGCCAATCCGGCCGTGCAAGGCACGCCCCAAACGGGCATTCCCGCAGAAGTTTCGAGCGAAGAGCTTCTCGCGCGTATCCTGAAATCCCTCGATGACAGCAAAGCCGAAGACATCGTGCAGATCGACCTGCGCGGCAAGACCGCTATGGGCGATTACATGGTGATCTGTTCGGGCCGGTCATCGCGCCAGGTGGCGGCGATCTCGGAAAAGCTGGCCGATACGCTGAAAAGCGATCTGGGTCGTCTGTCCAAGATGGAAGGCAAGGACGCGGGCGATTGGGTTCTGATCGACACGGGCGATGTGATCGTCCATGTGTTCCGCCCGGAAGTGCGCGAATTCTATCAGCTGGAGAAAATGTGGCTGCCCGCCGAAGAGGCGGCGAAACTGGCGACGCCGCGCGCCTGAGCCCGGCTGATGAAAGTGCATATTTGCGCCGTGGGCCGTCTTCGGGCGGGCCCGGAAAAGGCGCTGATTGACGACTACTCCCAACGATTTGACCGTACGGGCCGGGCCTTGGGGCTTGGCCCATTGTCATTGCACGAGGTCGAGGACAAGAAGGGCGGCGGTATGGCGGGGGAAGCCCCACTGCTGCGCAAGGCCATGCCTGATGGCGCGGTGCGGGTGATGCTGGATGAGCGCGGCAAGGTGATGTCGTCGCCGGATTTCGCCAACATGCTGGCCCGGTTCCGCGATGATGGGCGCAGCGATACGGCATTCGTCATTGGCGGGGCAGATGGTATCGACCCCGATCTGAGACGCGAGGCGGATGTGACGCTGTCCTTCGGAAAAATGGTCTGGCCGCATATGCTGGTGCGGGTGATGCTGACGGAACAGCTCTATCGCGCTGCGGCGATTCTGGCAGGAACCCCCTATCACCGCGTTTGATCGCGTGTCCGATAGTGGAGAGGGTGACGTAAGGGAAAGAAAATTCCCCCTCATAGCGGTTTCGTGCAAAAATTCAGGGACATAAGCGCCTGAGCAGGTGATTTCGTTCCGAATAATTGTTGCGAGCCATTTGCAACTTGTGTCTGTACCCCGCACATACTAGCCATGCTGCGGCGCAGCGTCGCCGCGCATCTGAACCGTGACCAGAGAAGGAGGCCGCGTGATGAACATGATGAAATCCGCCGCCCTCGCCGCCCTTCTGGGGCTGACTGCAACTGCCAGCATGGCGCAAGAGGTGACTCTGCGCTTCCAGCATTTCGTATCGCCAAACTCGGCGAACCCGAAATACTTCATCGAACCCTGGGCCGAAAAGGTCGAAGCCGAGTCGGGTGGACGCATCAAGGTCGAGATCTATCCGTTCATGCAGCTTGGTGGCAAAGCCCAGAGCCAGTATGACCTGATCCGCGACGGTGCCATTGACGGCGGCTGGGTGATCCCCGGCTATCAGCCCGGCCGCTTTGCCGAGGCCGAGGCGCTGGAACTGCCCTTCATGGTCACCAAAAGCGCCGAAGAAGCCAGCCGCGCGGCGTGGAACTTCACGCAGAAGCATCTGGCCGACGATTTCAGCGACGTGCACCTGATTGCCGCGCATATGCATGGCCCCGGGCTGGTGCACAAGAAAGGCCCGGCCATTGAAAGCGTCGAGGATTTCAACGGTCTGAAACTGCGTGGCCCGTCGCGTCCCGCAACGCTGCTCCTGGACAAGCTGGGTGCCACGCCGATTGGTATGCCGGTTCCGGCCTTTCCCGAAGCGATGGCGCGCGGTGTTGTGGATGGCGGTGTGATCACCTGGGAAATGTCGCCCTCTCTCAAGCTGGACGAGTTGGCTGACAGTCACACCGACGTGGCGGGCGATCATTCGCTCTACAACCTCTATTTCATCTGGGCGATGAACAAGCAGGTGTATGAGGGTTTGCCGGATGACCTGCGCGCGGTGATTGACGCCAATTCAGGTTACGAGACCTCGGCCTGGGCCGGTCGTGCCCATGACACCGGCGACAAGGACGGCTTGGCCGCGATGGAGGCCAGTGGCAACGAGATTGCCGAGCTGTCCGAAGAAGTAACTGCCAAGATCAAGGAGCTGGGCGCGGAAGTGACCCAGGAATGGATCACCGAGATGACTGATCGTGGCCTCGATGGTGCCGGGCTTGTCCGGGATGCGCAAGGCATGGTCGAAGAAGCGCGGGGCGAGATGTAATCAGTCTTCGGACCGGTCGTCCCATCGCTGCCAGAGCAGGTGGAGCAATGTGCTCCCCTGTGCGGGTGCCACGGCATCGTAGATGAACACTGGCCCACCCTTTGGGGTGGGTCTTTTCGTATTGTCCCGCGCCGTGGCCTGCTGTGCCTGCGGCCACAAGGCCGCTGTGAGGGAGTGGCTTTGCATGAGACCAGCATATCATGTTTTGCGGCGCGTGTCGCGGGTCACGCGGAGGGTTCAAGCATGGTGATATGCGTGTCGCCGTATCGGCGGCTTTCCAGAAGGTCGAACCCGTCAGGCGCGGTTTGCGCGCTGGCTTCTTCCCAGACGATCAATGCATCCGGTGCGATCCAGCCCTGCGCCATCGCGGTGATCAACGCTTTTTCGCCCAAACCCTTGCCATAAGGCGGGTCGAGAAACACCAGATCAAAGGGTGCGCCCTCATTGACCGGCAGCCGCGTTGCATCGCGCGCGATCAGTCTGGCCCGCCCCTGTTCGCCCAGCAGGGCAATATTGGCGCGGATCAGCTTTTGCGATTTGCGCCCGTCATCGACAAACGCCACTTCGGCCGCGCCCCGAGACAACGCTTCCAGCCCCAACGCCCCCGTGCCGGCAAACAGGTCCAGTACACGCGTATCATCAAACGGGTTGCCGAACCGCCCGCCGCCCAGCATTGAAAACAGGCTTTCCCGCACCCGGTCCGTGGTGGGCCGCAGATGGGCGCCCGCATCGCCCTTGCCCACGGGGGTCAGCGCGCGGCCGCGATGGGTTCCGGCGATGATCCTCACCCGCGCATCAGGGCCTTCAGGTCCTTGTCGGACGCGTGAACCTGTTCCCGCGTGGGCGATTTGCCCATCTCGATCAGCCGCTTGCCGATCATGTAACCACGCGGATCGTTCATCGCATCGACCGAGACCAGCCGGTCGCCCTGAAAATACCAGAAGGACACGGAGCCGCCGCCGCCCTCGCGCGTTTCCACATGGTCATAGCCGGTGTTCAGCCCGGCGATCTGCAGTTTCACGTCATACTGATCCGACCAGAACCAAGGCGTTGCCACGTAGTCCAGATCAGCGCCCATCATGTTCTGGGCCACCACTTCTGCCTGATCGATGGCGTTCGGCACGCTCTCCAGCCGGATGCGCGCCCCGTGGAACGGGAAAGATGCGCAATCACCTGCGGCCCAGACATGGGGGGCCGATGTACGCCCGTGGCTGTCGGTCTTGATGCCGTTGTCGATCTCAAGTCCCGCCGCGTCGGCCAATTGCGTTGCCGGGGCAATGCCCACGCCCACGATCACAAGATCGACCTCCAGCTCGCTGCCGTCGGTCAGCCGCGCGCCGGTCACCTTGCCGTCACCCAACAGGGTGTCCAGCCCGACGCCTTCGCGGATATCGACACCGTGGCTGCTATGCAGGGCGCGGAAATAGTCCGAGGTCTGCGGGGCCGCCACACGTTGCAGGATACGGTCGGCCATTTCGACCAGCGTGACCTGCATGCCCTTTTTGGCGGCAACGGCGGCGGCCTCAAGCCCGATATACCCACCACCCACGATCAATGCCCGCGCGCCTTCGCGGACCTGCGGGGCCATCGCATCCACATCCGCCAGCGTCCGCACGACAAAGACACCGTCGAGCGTGCCACCAATCGCGGCAGGCAGGGTCCGGGGGGTGGAGCCCGTGCAAAGCGCCAGTTCATCGTAGTTCAGCACGTCATCGCCAATTGTGACGGTCTTGGCGGACGTGTCGATGCCAGTCACCTCTTCGCCAAGACGCAGAGAGATATTCTGATCCGCATAAAAGCTTTCGGGTCGAAGATAGAGCCGTTCCTGCTCCATTTCCCCAAGCAGATACGCTTTGGACAGCGGTGGGCGCTGATAGGGCGGCACCGCTTCGGCACCGATCAGCGTGATGTCGCCGTCAAAACCCGTGCTGCGCAGCTTGGCCACCAGCGATGCCCCCGCCTGGCCGCCGCCTATCACTATGAAATGCGCCATGGTTTCCCCCCCGTTCAACGAGCCACTTTCTCACTGGCTCTTTTCCGGTCGCAGCCTATATCTCGCTACTGGGAAAACGCAATTCCAATACAGGGAAGAACGGGAATGATTTCAGTTGGTGACAAGTTGCCCGATGCAACGGTGCTGCGCATGGGCGAAAAGGGGCCGGAGCAGGTGGCGCTGGGCGACAAGATCAGAGGCCGCAAAGTGGTGATTTTCGGCGTGCCGGGGGCTTTCTCGGGGCTGTGTTCAACCGCTCATGTGCCAAGTTTCATGCGGACCAAGCCCGAGTTTGACGCGCGTGGCGTCGATGAGATCATCTGCCTTTCCGTCAACGATCCCTGGGTCATGCACAGCTGGGGCGAGGCGACGGGCGGTTCCAACGCCGGTTTGACCTTTCTCGCGGATGCGGGGGCGGAGTTCACCAAGGCGATCGGCGCGGATTTTACCGCGCCAGTTGTCGGGTTCTATGATCGTTCGATCCGTTATGCGCTCTATGCCGAGGATGGCGTCGTCAAAACCGTGCAGCTCGAAGAAGGCCACGGCGTTTGCAATGCCACGGCGGGCGAGGGGCTCCTCGCCGCGATCTGAACTGCTCAGCCCGCAAGTTGCTCCATCTTGCGGGCGAGCTTTACGTCCAGCGACGACAACCCTCCCACATCATGGGTTGTCAGGGTGATCTTGACGGTCTTGTACACGTTGAACCATTCCGGATGGTGGTTCCACTTTTCCGCATAAAGCGCCACGCTGGTCATCCAGGCAAAGGCCTCGACAAAGTTTTCGAATTCGAATGTCTTGGACATGGCGTCGCGTGTCTCGTCTATCTCCCAACCGGCGTCGACGAAGGGCGCCAGCATGGTTTTCCGTCCGGTATCTGACAACTTCTCGGTCATTGCTGTTCCTCCTGTTGGTCGCGCCGGAAAGGCCCGTAGCTGGTGAGTATTTCGATATCATCATCAACCGCCGCGCGCTCGGCCTCTAGATAACGCGCGATGGCGTCGGCAAAACCCGGATCCGCCACCCAATGCAGGGAATGGCAGGGCACCGGAAGATAGCCGCGGGCCAGTTTGTGTTCGCCCTGCGCCCCGGCTTCGACCCGTTTGAGCCCGTGCTCTATCGCGAAGTCGATGGCGCGATAATAGCATGCTTCAAAATGTAGGCAGGGGTGATCTTCGATACATCCCCAATACCGGCCAAAAAGCACATCACGCCCGATGAAATTCAACGCTCCGGCCACGGGCACGCCTTCGCGTTCGGCCATCACAAGCGCCACGTCGTCACGCAGCGTCTCATGCGCGATGTCAAAGAACCGCCGCGTCAGGTACGGCGTGCCCCATTTGCGCGCGCCGGTATCCTGATAGAACATCCAGAACGCCTCCCAATGGGCGGGCGTAATTTCGTCCCCGGTCAGGTTGCGGATCGTGCCGCCAAAGGCGTTTGCCCGCGCGCGTTCCTTGCGGATCGTCTTGCGCTTGCGCGAGGACAGGTCGCCAAGGAAGCCGTCAAAATCGTGGTAGCCGTGGTTCACCCAATGGAATTGCTGGGTTTGCCGCCGCATAAGCCCCATTTCGGACCCGACTTCGGCCTCGTCTGCGGTACAAAAGGTGACATGCAGAGACGACAGCTCGCTGTTCGCCGCGATCTGGACCGCTCCCTGGACCAGCGCGGACATGCCCGTTTGCTCAAAGCCGGGACGGCAGAGGAAACGGCGGCCCGTGGCCGGGGTGAACGGCACGGCAATCTGCAGCTTGGGATAATACCGCCCGCCCGCGCGCTCATAGGCGTGGGCCCAGTTGTGATCGAAGATATATTCGCCCTGGCTGTGCGATTTCGCATAAAGCGGTGCGCAGGCAATGACCTGTCCGCCCAGCGATGCGGTCAGGTAGCTGGGCTGCCAGCCGCTGCCGGGACCAACCGATCCGCTGGCCTCAAGCGCATGAAGAAAACGGTAGGTGGTGAAGGGGTCGCGCGGCCGCCCGCCATCCGCAGTCTCGGGGCAGGCACAGGCATCCCAATCGGCCTGACCAATCTCGGCCAGCCGGTCAAATGTGCTGATTTCAATCTGTTGTTCGCTCATCGCACGTTGCCCCATGCGCGCAAACGTGGCGCATTCGCGGGCCGGTTCAAGGCAAATAGCCTTCAAAGGTGATGTTGTCCGCCACGCGCAGTGCTTCTGCCTCTTCTTCGGGCGACCGGATGGTCCAGCACAGGACGGGATGCCCGTCCTGTTTGATCCGGGTGACGGCATCCGAGTGCAGGTTTCTGGCGTGATGGCTGATGAAGCTGGCACCAGTGCTGGCGAAATCGGGGATGTCGCGCAACCGCCTGCGCGTGGCATCGGGGATCAGAAGCCAGTCGTCTTTGGGAAAGTCACAGGTTGTCAGGCCACGCGGAATGTCAGGTGCGAGCGTGCCCATCAAACTGACGGAATGCGGATTGAATGACATCACAGCGACAGGGCCGGTGTAACCGGACAGAGCCTCTGCCGTCGCGCGTTCCAGCGCGCCGACATTGGGCCCAAGCGTCCCGTCCTGATCCTTGAGCTCGATCAGCAGGGGCACGCGGCCTGCCACAAGGGTCAGCAGGTCTGTCAAAGTCGGAATGCCTTCGGTGCTGCCGGTCAGGGCAAGCGTCCGCAATTCCGCGCTGTCGCGTAGCGCAATCGGTCCCCGCGCCCTGGTCAGGCGGCGTAGGTCGTAGTCGTGAAAGACCATCGCCAGCCCATCACGGGAACGCTGCAGGTCGATCTCGATTCCGTAGCCGTTCTCAATTGCGGCGCGGACTGAGGACAGGGCGTTTTCGGGACGTCCGCGCTCCAGATCATGCAGCGCGCGGTGAGCGATGGGCCGCTCCAGAAATGCCGGGGGCAGCATCATATGATCTCGAATATGCCCTCGATTTCCACGGCAACCCCAAGCGGCAGGGCGGCGGCGGAAACCGCGGAGCGCGCGTGTCGGCCCGCATCGCCGAGGATTTCGACCATCAGGTCGGACGCGCCATTGACCACCTTGGGCTGGTCGGTGAAATCGGGCGTGGAGTTCACGAAACCGGTGAGCTTCACCACCCGTTTCAGGCGCGTCAGGTCGCCCTCGCAGGCTGCACGGACTTGTGCCAGAAGGCCAAGCGCACAGGTCTTGGCGGCCTCGGCGCCTTGGGCCACATCTATCGTGTCACCCAGTTTACCGGTGATGAACCCGTCTGCGTTCATCGAGATTTGGCCGGACACGTAGAGCGTGTCGCCGGTTCGGACAAAAGGCACATAGTTGGCCGCCGGGGCCGGTGCGTCAGGCAGGGTTAGGCCCAGTTCGGCGATCCGTGCTTCGATTGCGTTGGTCATGATGGTTCCCCGTTGCGTTTTTCGGGACGCTAACGGCGGCGCGTGGCGCAAGCAAGAGCCGTCAGCTTTCGCGGAAGGCATGGGCGAAATAGTCGGCCAGCGGCTTCATCAGGTAGGCGATGGGCGAGCGTTCGCCGGTCTGAACAAAGGCTTCGACCGGCATGCCGGGGATCAGGCGGGTGCCACTGGGCAGCTTTTCGATCTCGCCGGGACGCATGGTAATCTCGGCCCGGTAATAAGACAGCCGGGTTGCTTCATCCACGAAAGCATCCGCCGAGAGCGAGGTGACCTCACCTGTGATTTCGGGTGTGTTGCGCTGATCCAGCGAGGTGAAGCGCAGCAGCACATCCTGCCCCACATCCAGCTCGTCGATATTGATCGGCGCGACCCGTGCGGCGATGAGCAGCGGACGGTCCTGCGGGACAAGGAACATCAGCGGTTCGGCCGGGCGCACCACCGCTTCGCGACCGAAAATTGCAAGGCCGTAGACCACTCCCGAGACCGGTGCGCGGATATCCATGCGGCTCAGCCGGTCGCGCAGGCTGTAGATCTCTTCGGCAAGCTCGCGTTCGCGGACCTGAAGGTCGCGCAGCTGGGTGATCGCCTGTTCGCGAAGCTGCGATTGCAGCGACAGGATCGCGATATCAAGCTCGGCAATGCGCCCGCGGGCCCGTGCGCTTTGCGAGGTGAGTTCCCCGGATTGTCCCGCAAGCTGTGCCTTTTGCCGCCGCAAGGCCAACACGCGCGAGGCCTGGGCAAGACCCTTGTCCAGCAGGCTTTGCTGATTGACGAGTTCTTCTTCGATCAGGGCAAGTTGTTCCTGAAGGGCGGATTGCTGGGCTTCGATCCCGGAGATCTGGACCGTGATCTGCTCGGCCTGTTTGCGCAATTGCTCGGTCTCGCGGGCAAGCGATTCCTGCCGCGCGTGAAAGAGCCGTGTCTGGCCATTGACCAGATCGGCGACATCCGGATCGGTCGAGGCGCGAACGGTCAGGACATCGGAAAACTCGGGTTCGGACCGTTCGTCCCGCTCTGCCTCAAGCCGGCCGCGGCGGGCCAGGACCTCGTGATACTGATCCTCGGCGACGACAAGCTGCGAGCGCATGAGCGTTGGATCGAGCCGGATCAGAACGTCACCCTTAGCGACTGTATCACCTTCGTCCACGGTCAGTTCGGCCACCACTCCTCCGTCCGGGTGCTGGATCGCCTGTCGGTTTCGTTCCACCTCGATCTGGCCGCTGGCAATCACTGCGCCGGAGATCTGGCTGAGCACGGCCCAGGCCCCGAAACCGCCCAGAAGCAATGCCAGCGACAGGATGCCCAGAATGACCGGGCCGCGCAGAGGGAAGCTTGGCGTGGTCAATGGATGCCCCCCGATTGCGGGCGTTTAAGCTGCGCCGCGTTCTGCACCGTTTTGGCCAGAACCTCATCCCGCGGGCCAAAGGCGACGCGTGCGCCCTGATCCAGAACCAGCAGCTTGTCGCATTCCTGAATCGCGGCGGGGCGGTGCGCCATGATCAGAACTGACCCGCCCTCTTCCTTCACTTTGCGGATGGCCGAGTTGACAGCGTTGCTGCCCTCGTTGTCGAGATTGGAGTTGGGTTCATCCAGAACCAGCAGGACCGGGTCGTTATAAAGCGCGCGGGCCAAACCAATGCGCTGCATCTGGCCGCCGGACAATCGGCTGCCATGGCCGTCCAGCCGGGTGTCGTAGCCGCCGGGCAGTTTGAGGATCATCTCATGCGCGGCGGCCATCTGCGCGGCCTTGACCACCTTGTCGGCATCCGGGTTGGGCGACAGCCGGGCAATGTTTTCCGCAATGGTGCCGTCAAAAAGCTCCACTTTTTGCGGCAGGTAGCCGATATACTGGCCAAGCTTTTCCGGGTCATATTGCTCCAGCGTGGCCCCATCCAGCCGGATACGCCCCGATGCCGGTTTCCAGAGTCCGGTCAGGGTTCGGGCCAGTGATGATTTCCCGGCACCCGACGGGCCGATCACGCCAATGGCCTGCCCCGGATGGACATCGAAGCTGATCATGCGCAACGCCGCCTGTTGTTCGCCGGGGGCAATCACGGTCAGATTCTGCACATCCAGTCGCGCCCGTGGCTTGGGCAGTTCGGTGCGTGGCATGTCGGGCGGCACATTGCCCAGCAGTTCCGCAAGCGAATGCCAACCCTGATGGGCACGTTGCACAACGCCCCATTGCGAAATCACCAACTCGATCGGGGCCAGCGCCCGACCCAGCAGGATAGAGCCCGCAATCATCGCGCCCGGGGTCATTTCCCCGCGCAGAACCAGCCAGGCCCCAAGCCCCAGCATCGCCGATTGCAGGAGCAGGCGCAGCGATTTCGTCAGCGAGGTAAAGCCGCCGCTGACATCCGCGACGCGCAACTGACCGCTCAGGGTTTCGTTGCGGGATTTTTTCCAACGCGTCAGCGCGGCATTGCGCATGCCCATGGCCTGCACCATCTCGGCCTCGGCGCGGAGTTTTCCGGCCATGCTTTCGGATTGAAACGCCGCGCGGCCATAGGCTGTGGTTGGCCCCTTTTGCATCTGCTGGGAAATCAGCGCGATCACGACCAGCACCGCGCCGCCGCCAACCGCGAGAAACCCCAGCCAGGGGTGGAATAATGCAATTCCGGCAAGGAAGAACGGCGTCCAGGGCAGATCGTAAAACGCGATAAGCACCGGCGACGTCAGAAACCGCTGCACCGATTCCAGATCGCGCAGCCCGGTGGCCGCGGATTCGTCCTGCCGCGTTGCTGTTCGGCTGAGAGACGCGTTGAACACCCGGTCATCAAGCCGAGCCTGAAACCGCGCCCCGACACGCCCCATGATGCGCCCCCGCGTGAGGTCCAAGAGCGCCATGATGCCATAGAGAAAGACGACGATGAGCGACAAGGCCACCAACGTGGCCTCGGACCGGCTGGACAGGACGCGGTCATAGACCTGCAGCATGTAAAGCGGGCCGGTCAGCATCAGCAGGTTGGCAAACAGGCTGAACAGGCCAACGGCCCAGTAATATCCACGGCTTTCGCGCCGCGCTTTGCGCAGTTCAGTCAGCCCGGCCTGTTTTGCGCGCGTATCCATGCTATTGAAATACCTCAAAAACGAGATGCTATGCTACTATGCTATTAGCAGACATCGTCCTACTGTGTCGCCATTGGGTCACAGAGATGTGTGAACCTGATGCGGCCCATGGGCTTTGACGCTGAAATCACTACATGTCATTTATTGCTAACGAATTGAGATTGCCAGTGCTGCCCGAAACTCTCCTCCACTCGCCGATTGCATCGGCCCGCCGGATTATCGCCGGATTGGCCCTTGTTGCGCTTGCTGCCTGCACAACACCCGGACCGGGTGATGCGCCAGACGGAATCTTTGATCCCTATGAGGCGCAGAACCGCAAGGTTCACGAAAGCAGCAAGAAATTCGATAAGAACGTGCTGCGCCCGGTTGCCGTGTCCTATGCTGAATCCGTGCCCGAACCGGCGCAGGAGATGGTCAGCAATTTCGCGGGCAACCTGTCGGTTCCCGGTGCTGTCGTGAACCAGGTTTTGCAGGCCGATCTGGAAGGCGCGTTCCGCAACACGATCCGGTTTGGCCTGAACTCCACGCTGGGTTTTGCCGGGCTGTTCGATGTGGCACGGGAATTCGGCATCAATGAGGATGATGCCGATTTCGGCCAGACGCTTGCGGTCTGGGGTGTGCCAGAGGGGGCCTATCTTGAATTGCCGCTGCTGGGCCCGAGCACCGAGCGCGACGCCTTTGGGCGTGTGGTGGATTTCGTCATCAATCCGACGCGGCTGATCCCTGCGCCGGAATCCTATTACCTCACCGGTACGCGGATTGTTGCGAGGGTCGGGCAACGCGGGCGATTTGCTTCAACAGTCGATTCCATTCTGTATGATAGTGCGGACAGTTATATTCAGACGCGCTTGCTCTACCTGCAGAACCGGCGGCACGAAATCGGCAGCGACGCGGCGCAGGCCGAAGAAATTGACCCGTATGAAGACCTTTATGGAGAGTAAGATTATGGAACGCAGATCCTTTCTCGGAACAGCTCTGGCCGGCGTTGGCGCGACGATATTTGCCCCGGCGCTTCCAGCATTCGCGCTGACGACCGCGCGTGCCAAAAACCTTGTCGACAAGCTGGTGGGTGAGATCAACCGCGTGATCGCCTCGGGCAAGTCGCAAACCGCGATGTATGCGGATTTCGAACGTATTTTTAACCGCTATGGTGATGTTCCGACCATTGCTTTGTATGCGCTTGGGGTGGATGGGCGGCGCGCCACTGCGGCGCAGAAACGCGCATTCCAATCGGTGTTTTCCAGCTATATTTCGCGCAAGTACGGTGCCCGGTTCCGCGAATTCATTGGCGGTCGGATCGAGGTGAACGGCGTCAAGCAGGTCAAGAGCTTTTATGAGGTGAACTGCACTGCGCATCTGCGCGGCGAGGCACCTTTTGCGCTCGATTTCATGGTTTCCGACCGGTCGGGACGTGACCTGTTCTTCAACATGAAGATCGAGGGCGTGAACCTATTGCTGACCGAGCGCGCGGAAATCGGCGCGATGATCGACCGGCGCAAGGGCGATATCGACGCCATGATCCGGGATCTGAAATCCGCAGGCTAAGAAAACCGATGGCTGGGTGTCAGACCCGGCCCATCAACGCGTCTTCTTCCTCGGTGGGGGAGATCCCCAGCGCGTCAAGCCCCGCTTCGAGATTGTCCGACAGATGCGGTGTGCCCAGCAGGTAATCAGCCGTCGGCGTCGTGGCCTCGGCCTGCGCGGTGCGAATCGCCTCTTCAAGGTCCTCGGGTTCAAACGCGCCGCGACCAATCCACATCACGGCCACGAGCGACGTCTGTTCTTCCTCGTTCAACCGTTCGAGAAAGCCGCGCAATTCGCCTTCGGCGCGGCCCAGTTCGCGGGCCATCAGAATGACCTGCGCAACCTTGTGTCCGGATATTTCCAACATCTTCGCGTCTCCTGTCCAAGTGAGGGTAGCATTGGTCAAGCGTCAGGCAAGAGTCTTTGATCTTACGCAAAGAGCCGGTAATAGAGCCAGTCGGGCAGGAATTGCGAGCCGCGAAACACCCATGAAAAGAGCGTGGGGAAGCTTTTCTTGAATCGGTTCGATTCCATGTGACGGAACATGATGTCGGCTGCGTCCGCGGACTCCATGATAAAGGGCATCGCGAAATCATTTTTTTCGGTCAGTCTGGTTCTGATGAAGCCAGGGTTGACCAACTGGACCTGAACGCCGGTCTTGTGCAGGTCGGCGTAGAGGCTTTCGGCCATGGCCATGACGCCAGCCTTGGACGCGGCATAGCCCGTGGCTCCGGGAAGGCCCCGAAATCCCGAAAGCGATCCGGTCAGCACGATATGCCCCGTATTACGGTCTGCCATATCCGGCACCACCTGCGACAGCACCCGCGCCGCGCCGGTAAAGTTCACGTCGCACATGGCGTTGACCTCTTTGGCCTGCCACTCCTGTGCGGGTTGCGGCCAATACACCCCGGCAAGATAAACGAGGCCATCAATGGCCCCGGCCTGGCGCGCCGCCGCTTCGACCGAGGATTGATCGCTTACATCGCAGGGCACCACCTCGGACGGGCCGGGCAGCGCGTTGGACAGGGCGGTCAGCTTGTCTTCGGAGCGCGCCGACAGGATCAGATGCGCGCCCGCCTTGCTCATTCGGTGCGCCAGCGCCTGCCCCAGCCCTTCGCTCGCTCCCACCAGCCAATAGCGTTTTCCGGTCCAGTTCCGCATTATGCGCTACCTTGAAACGTCTTCTGTGGGCGGCAATGGGCGCGTGCGATAGTTTGCTCCCTTCCACCAGAGTTTGAGCGCTTGCCAGTGGATCAGGCCCAGTACGCGACGCGAGCCAAACGGGCGGCGCAGCAGCATGCCCAGCAGCCCCCGATTGGTCATTGGCGCGCGCCGACCGGTGAGCGTGGCGGTGACACCACCGCCGGAATGAGTCAGGTCGATCCAGATCCCGATACGCCTGTCCGTGATGTCGAAACGAAAGGCGTAGTCGCCCTCGATGGGCTGGAACGGCGAGACATGAAAGATTTTGTGCGCCTGTACCCGGTCATGAGGCCCGATGGGGCCGTGATCGGGGCGGTGGCACAGATAGCTGTGGCGGTCGCCAAAGGTGTTCGTGACCTCGGCAATCACGGCGCGCAGGTTGTGCCGCGCGTCATGCGCCAGCCAGAAGCTGACCGGATTGAATACATGGCCCAGCACGCGTGGCTGCGCCAAAAGGAGCAGGGGCCCGTCCTGTGGTATCTGATAGTTTTTCAGCACCTCCCGCGCCCATACGGCCCCCGCGCCATCGCCCGGCGCGCCGCCATGGTCGCGATCATGCAGCGAAACAACGCCGGAACCGTTTCGCTTGAAGAGCGATGGGGCCGCGACCTCTTGTTCGGCGTCGAGCAGCACGTAATCGACGGAATAGCGAAAGGCGTTTTTGATCGCGCCCTTGCGCCCGTGCCAGGTATGGCCGACGATATGTTCGGCCGGTGTCATTGCGCGGCAATCATCGGCTTTTGCACAGCACGCAGGCGTGTCGCCACGTCCAGAGCGCTGCTCAGCCCGTCCTCGTGAAACCCGTTTTTCATCCATGCGCCACAGAACCACGTGTTGTTTGTTCCGTTCATGGCGCGCGCCCGGTCCTGCGCGGCGAGCGCGGCAAGGTCATAGACCGGGTGGCGCAGCGTAACGCGATCATAGATCAGCTCTTCGCGGATGTCGCGGCGCGTGTTGAGCGTCACGAACATTGGATCATCCTTGGGGATCGGTTGCAGCTTGTTCATCCAATAGGTCAGGTCGATCCGGTCCGAGGCCATGGTCTTGTCTTCGGCATAATTCCACGAGGACCAGCACTGCCGCCGTTTGGGCATGATGCTCTCGTCTGCATGCAGCGTGATGTCGTTGTCCTGATAACCGATGGCGCCCAGCACGGCGCGTTCCTCCTCGCTCGGGTCGGCGAGAAGCGACAGGGTGTCGTCCGAATGCGTGGCAAAGATGACCTCGTCGAAATGTTCCCATTCACCACCCCAGGCGCGCAGTTGCACGCCCGGTCCATCGCGGCGCACCGTCTGTACCGGTGCCCGGGTGCGGATATCGGTCCCCTTGCGGCGCAAAGCTGCCTCCAGCCGTGTGACATAGGCCTGTGATCCGCCCTGAACGGTGTACCACTGATGTTGCCCGGTATGGTGCAGCAGCGCGTGGTTTTCGAAAAACTGGATCATCGCATGCGCCGGAAAATCCAGAATTTTTTCAACCGGCGTGGACCAGATCGCCCCGGACAGGGGCAACAGGTAGTAGTCCCGGAACCAATCCCCGGTGCCCAGTTCCTTGAGAAAGGCGCTCAGCGGCAAGGTCCGATCCTGCGCGACATCAAGCGCTTTGGCGTTGAAACGGAAAATATCGCGGACCATGCCAAGGAACCTGGGGTTCACCAGATTGCGTTTTTGGGCAAACGTGGCGGCCAGGGTTTCAAGCCCATACTCGAAATCTCCCCCCCTCAACGAGGCGGCAAAGCTCATATTGCTTTTGCAGACCGGCACATCCAGCTCATCGAACAGAGCCGCCAATGAGGGGTAGTTGGCATAGTTGAAAACGATGAAACCCGTGTCTACCGGTTGATCACCATTGCGGCCCGCGACGACGGTGCGGGCGTGCCCGCCAATACGCGCTTCTGCCTCGAAGAGTGTTACATGATGATCATCGGCCAGGGCGTGTGCGGCCCCCATTCCGGAAATACCTCCTCCGACGACGGCGATACGACGATGCGAGGCGGGGGCAGGGTCAAAAGGCATACGGGGTCCAGTCCATTTTGTCGTTCCTGCTTGTTACGGAACGCGCCTGCGTCCGGATGAAAAAGATTTTTGCCGTTCGAGTGATCCATCCAGCACGCGCCCGCGTAAACCTCACATGTTGGAAGTTCTGGACATTTCGGAAACGTTAGACAATCTGCCGCCTCCCTCCCGGGCCAGTAATGCTGTTAAGTGTCGGAAGGGGACAGGGAAAAAGCATGTTGCGATGACCGAACCAAACACCAAACCCGCGTGGGTGGACCATGTGACACGCATACGGGATCACAAGGATGAAACGGCATTTGCCGAGCTGTTTGCGCATTTCGCACCACGCGTGAAATCATTTCTGATGCGCGGTGGAGGTGACGCCACGATCGCGGAGGAATGCACGCAGGAGGTCATGGCGACACTCTGGCAGAAAGCGCATCTGTTCGATCCGTCGCGCGCAAGCGTGTCAACCTGGGTCTTTACCGTGGCTCGGAACAAGAAGATCGACCATTTGCGCAAGCAAAAGCGACCCGAGCCAGAGGATCTGCCCTGGGGTCCGGAAGTCGAGCCGGAGCAGAGCGACGTGCTTGTCATGCAGCAGGAAACCGAAGCTTTGGGGCGCGCGCTGTCCGAGCTTCCGGAAAAACAACGCGACCTCGTTGAAAAAGCTTATTTCGGCGACATGTCGCATACCGAGATCGCCGAGGTGACGGGGCTCCCGCTTGGCACGATCAAATCCCGAATTCGATTGGCGCTGGACCGTCTGCGCCATGCTATGAAGTGAAAACCAAGATGATGAAACAGATCAAACACCACCTGACGGATGAGCTGATCATGGGGTATTCCGCGGGCACGTTGCCCGAGGCGTTCAACCTTGCCATCGCAACACATGTGTCGATGTGTGATGCCTGCCGCGCCGCGGTGGAAAGCTACGACGCCGTGGGTGGCACCGTGCTGGAGCAGTGTGAAACGGTTGAGATGAGCGCACAGGCGCTGGCCGACACGCTTGCGATGATCAAACAGGATGGCCCGGCGGCACCTGTCGCAGCCACAAGTTCGCGCGCAGCCGACGTGCCGGCACCGCTGGCAGATTACATTTCTGGCTCTCTCGATGACGTGAAATGGAAGCCGGTTGGCATGGGCGTGAAACAGGCCATTCTGGAGACCAGCAAAGAGGCGTCCGCGCGGCTGCTCTATATTCCGGCGGGCACGGCCGTGCCGGATCATGGCCATAACGGGACGGAACTGACATTGGTGCTGCGTGGTGCGTTCTTTGACGAAGAGGATTATTTCGGTCCCGGAGATATCGAAGTGGCGACCGAAGCGGACGAGCATACACCGGTTGCCGATATCGGCGCGGACTGCATTTGTCTCGCTGTGACTGATGCTCCGCTGAAATTCCGCGGGCTGCTGCCGCGTCTGGCGCAACCCTTCCTGCGGATTTGATCAGGGTTTGGACAGGGGGACAACCTTGTCCGCTTCGTCCGGAGCCAGTTCCTCGAAATCGAAATTGTCAAGCTTGCGGGCGCGGCGTCCGGCCTTGTCGGCGCTGATCTTGATGTCCGAGATATCCTTGGACGCCTGATGGAAATGCCGGTCAAGGTTTTCGACCCGCGTGCTCAGCCGATCCACATCGGCAAAAAGTAACCCCAGTTCGCGGCGGATTGCGCCCGCCTGTTCGCGCATGCGGGCGTCTTTGAGGATCGCGCGCATGGTGTTCAGCGTGGCCATGCAGGTGGTGGGCGACACGATCCAGACCCGCGCGGCAAAACCTTCGCGCACGATCTCGGGGAAATTGGCGTGCAGCTCGGCATAGACCGCCTCGGAGGGCAGGAACATCAATGCTCCGTCGGCAGTTTCGCCGTCGATGATGTATTTTCCGGCAATGTCTTTGATGTGCTTGCGCAGTGAAACGCGCAATTGTTGGGCGGCACGTTGCAATCGCTCTGGGCTGTCGGCCCGGCGCAGCGCCTCATAGGCTTCCAGCGGGAATTTGCTGTCGATGGCGATCGGCCCAGGCGGATTGGGCAGATGGATCAGGCAATCGGCGCGTTTGCCGTTCGATAGTGTTGCTTGCATCGTGTAGCTGTCTGACGGCAGGGCCTTGTAGACGATGTCATTGAGCTGGATCTCGCCAAAGGCCCCGCGCGTCTGCTTGTTCGACAGGATGTCCTGAAGGGACAGCACATCGCCAGACAGTTTGGTGATATTGTCCTGCGCCTTGTCGATGGCGGTAAGCCGCTCCTGCAATTCCCCAAGGCTCTTGGCCGTGCGCCGGGCCGAGCCATGCAGGTTTTCATTCATATGCTGCTGCACATCCGCCAGCCGCTGTTCCATCATCTGCAACATCTTGATCTGGCTTTGCGCCTGCGCTTCCGACACGTGATGCAAGCCGCCCGAAAGCCGTTCCTGTCCCTCGCCCAACGCCTGCACACGCTGGCCCAGGGATCCAAGCTGATGGGCCAGCGGCTCGACCGCCTGCGCGGACCGACCCGCTGCGCGCACGGCGGTGATGAGCAGGGCAAGGATCAGAAGGACCAAGATCGCCCCGCCGAGAGCGGCCAGAACCAGCGGATCGCTGAAGGAATAGGATGTGTCGCCAATGGTGATCATGTGCGGCCAAACAGCCTTTCGATGTCAGAGAGCTTCAGTTCCACATAGGTGGGCCGCCCGTGGTTGCATTGGCCGGAATGGGGCGTGGCCTCCATCTCGCGCAGGAGCGCATTCATTTCCTCGGCCTGCATCCGACGACCCGAGCGGATCGAGCCGTGACAGGCGACACGCGACAGGATCGCATCAATGCGTTCGCGCAGCTGGCCGGATTGGCCCAGATCATGCAATTCATCAAGGATATCGCGGATCAGCGCTTCGGCATTCACCTCGCCCAGAATGGCCGGGGTCTCGCGCACGGCAACAGCGCCACCGCCAAAAGGTTCGATGGTCAGGCCCAGATCATGCAGCGCTTCGGAGTGTTCCAGGAGCAGAGCTGCGTCGATGTCGGACAGTTCGACGATTTCGGGGATCAGCAGGGCCTGCGCGGCAACGCCGGTGTCGGCCATCTGGGTCTTGAGCCGTTCATAGACCAACCGTTCATGGGCGGCGTGCTGGTCCACGATCACGATGCCGGTCCCGGTCTGGGCAATGATGTAGTTTTCATGCACCTGCGCCCGCGCGGCCCCCAAGGGGCGCTCTTCAAGCTCTTGCGGTGTGTCGTCGGTCCGGACCGGCTCAACCCGCGCGCTGTAGCTCTCGGTCATCTCGCTGAAACCGGGGGCTTGCGCGGCAAAACTGGCCTCGCGTGCGAGCAGGGAGGGGCGGTCCATCTGGTAGATGCGCGGTTGGCCCACGGGTTCAGGACGCATCGCGCCCAGCGTTGCACCGGCCACCGTGGTGGACGCGCGATGCCCGGCCTCGGCCAGCGCATGGCGAAGCCCCGAGATGATCAGCCCGCGCGCGAGCCCCGGATCGCGGAACCGGACCTCGGATTTCGCGGGGTGTACGTTCACGTCCACCAGATGCGGATCGCAGTCGATGAAAAGCGCCACGGAAGGGTGCCTGTCGCGGCTCAGAAAATCGGCATAGGCCCCGCGCATCGCGCCGATGAACAGCTTGTCGCGCACCGGGCGGCCATTGACGAAGAAATACTGCGCCACGGCAGAGCCGCGCGAATAGGTGGGCAGCGCGGCAAACCCGGTCAGGTGCAGCCCCTCGCGCTCGGCATCCAGCGGCACGGCGTTTTCGCTGAACTCACGCCCCAGAATCTGGCGCAACCGTCCTTTCAACGCATCGAACAGATCGCCGGTCTCGGCGTCGGCACGGAAGCTCACCCGTTCCTTGCCTTCGGTGGTCACGTCGCGCAGCACGAAGCTGACGAAAGGCTCGGCCATTGCGAGCCGTTTGACGGTGTCAGAGATCGCCTGCATCTCGGCCCGGTCGGAGCGCAGGAATTTCAGCCGCGCGGGCGTGGCGAAGAACAGATCGCGCAGTTCGACCGTGGTGCCGCGATTGCAGGCGGCGGGTTTGACCGGGGCCATGTCGCCGCCATCCACGCGGATCATCGCGCCGTCCTGGCCTTCCGCGCGCGTCGTGATGTTCAGCCGCCCCACAGCCCCCAGCGAGGGCAGCGCCTCTCCCCGGAAGCCAAAGGAATGGATGTCGAGCAGGTCACTGCCGTCGATCTTGGAGGTGGCGTGCCGCGCCAGCGCCAACGGCAATTGCTCCGGGCTCATCCCGCAGCCATCGTCGCGCACACGGATTAGCGTTTTGCCGCCCGCGGCGATGTCGATCTCGATCCGCGTGGCCCCGGCATCGAGCGCGTTTTCAACCAGTTCCTTGACGGCAGAGGCGGGGCGTTCCACCACCTCGCCCGCCGCAATGCGATTGACCGCCGCTTCATCAAGCTGGCGGATCACGGGGGTCGATCTGTCGCGGATATTGGGGGGCGTGTCCTTCATGCCCCCAGATGTAGCGGGGATGCGCGATTCTGAAAAGGGCAAAGAAAAACCCCGGGCGCGGACGCCCGGGGCCGTTTCGTCATGGAATGTAGGGGCTGCTCACATCAGCCTTTGGAAAATTCCGGATAGGCTTCCATACCCAGTTCAGCCATGTCGAGACCGTTGATCTCTTCTTCTTCGCCAACCCGGATGCCCATGGTGGACTTGAGGATGAACCAGACCACGCCCGAGACCACGAAGGTGAAGATACCCACCACGAGGATCGAGTAGAGCTGGGTGCCGATCGAGGCGTCACCATTGGTCAGGACCACGGCGATGGTGCCCCAGATGCCGGCGAAGAGGTGCACCGGGATGGCACCAACCACGTCGTCGATTTTCAGCTTGTCGAGGAACGGAACCGCGAAGACCACGATCGCGCCACCGACAGCACCGATCAGGGTTGCTGCACCAAGCGAGGGCGTCAGCGGCTCTGCGGTGATCGACACCAGACCGGCCAGCGCGCCGTTGAGCACCATGGTGAGGTCAGGCTTCTTGTACATCACCTGGGACAGGATCAGGGCTGCAATCGCGCCGCCTGCTGCCGCAGTGTTGGTGTTCGAGAAGATGCGGCTGATGTCAGCGACGTTGCCAGCGGTGTCCATGTAGAGCTGCGAACCGCCGTTGAAGCCGAACCAGCCGAGCCACAGGATGAAGGTACCCAGCGTTGCGAGCGGCAGGTTGGAACCCGGGATAGGAACGGTTTTGCCGTCTTTGTTGTACTTGCCGATACGCGGACCCAGGATCAGCGCGCCAGCAAGAGCGGCCCAGCCACCGACCGAGTGCACAACGGTCGAACCGGCAAAGTCGAGGAAACCCATACCGTCAAGGAAGCCACCGCCCCATTTCCAGGATGCCTGGATCGGGTAGATCAGCGCCGTCAGAACGATCACGAAGATCAGGAAGGGCCACAGTTTAATGCGTTCGGCCAGCGTACCGGACACGATCGACGCGGTGGTGGCACAGAACATCAGCTGGAAGAAGAAGTCCGAGCCAACCGAGGCATAGGTCAGGTCAGGTTCTGCCCCTGCCAGCCCAACGGGCTCAAGCGCGGCGAAGGCAAAGGCACCCAGAATGCCGTCAACCGACCAGCCGTCGCCCGGATACATCAGGTTGTAGCCAATCAGGTAGTAGAAGATCGCAGCAAGCGAGAACAGCGAGATGTTCTTGGTCAACTGCATGGTCACGTTCTTGGAGCGGACAAGGCCCGCTTCGAGCATGGCAAAACCAGCCGCCATCCAGAAGACGAGGAAGCCAGCCACGAGGAACATGAAGGTGGTGAAGATAAAGCCGATTTCAGAGTTCGGCGGCGTTACGTCGGCCTCTTGTGCAAGGCCAAGGCTCGGTGCAGCGATAAGTGCTGCGACAGGAGCCAGTTTCAGTAGCGTTTTCATAAGAGTAATCCCCTTTCGCGCAGCGCTTACAGCGCGTCTTCGTTGGTTTCGCCGGTACGCACGCGCACGGCCTGAGCCACATCCAGCACAAAGATCTTGCCGTCGCCGATCTTGCCCGTCTGGGCGGTCTTGGTGACGGTCTCGACGACCTGATCCGCCATCGAAGCGGAGACGACGATTTCGAGTTTGATCTTGGGCACAAAGTTCACGGCGTATTCCGCGCCGCGGTAAATCTCGGTGTGGCCGGACTGAGAGCCGAAGCCCTTGATCTCGGTCACCATCATGCCGCGCACGCCGATACCGGTCAGCGCCTCGCGTACTTCTTCAAGCTTGAACGGCTTGATCGTTGCAATGATGAGTTTCACGTCTTTCCCTTTCGGTGAGCAGGAGGAGCCTGCGGATTTCGCACCTGCAGAAAGCCGGGAAGACGGGATGTTTTGAAGGCTTTGCCGGGAAATTGGGCGCTCAAGGTGCAGCTAAATGCACAAAATCTGCACAAATTAACCGATTAGCATAAAAAATAGGCAGTAAATTAACCGTGCCTTGGGGAGACGCCCCTCTACATCTGCGCGCATAAAGGGTATTTTCGGTCAAAACAAAAGTACCGAGCAGGTCAGTGATATGAGTGATTCCGGTCGCCGCAAACCGCGCCTTGTCGCGGACAAGCGCTATTCCTCAGCCAAGCCCGCATCCAAGGGGGCGGGGACCAAGAAGCCTGTGCGCAAGCGTCGCAAAGCGCCTGCACGGAAACCCGTTCGGCGGGGGCCCATCGGATATATCGCGCTGTTTGTCGGGTGGATTCTGCGGCTCTTTCTGCGCATTGGCATGACGGTTACAGCCGTCATTGCGCTCCTCGTGGCGGGGGGCGTATTTTACTACTATTCCACGCTGCCGCCGCTGACCGACCTGCTTGATGGGCGCGCACGCGGCTCGGTCACGATGCTGGACCGCAATGGTGAGGTTTTTGCATGGCGCGGCGATCAGTTCGGCGGGATTGTGACCGCAGAAACCGTGTCGCCGCATCTCAAGAACGCTGTCGTGGCGACCGAGGACAAACGCTTCTATCGCCATTTCGGTGTCAGCCCGCGCGGCGTGGCCAGTGCAATCCGCATCAACCTGCGCGAAGGGCGCGGGCCGCTTTCCGGTCATGGCGGCTCGACCATCACGCAGCAGACCGCGAAGCTTTTGTGCCTTGGCACGGCCTATGACGAAACCAAGTGGAAAAGCGAACGGGCCTATGAACAGGACTGCCGCGAAGGGTCGCTCTGGCGCAAGATCAAGGAAGCCACCTATGCCATGGCAATGGAGGCCAAGTATTCCAAGGATGACATCCTGACGATTTACCTGAACCGCGCGTTCCTTGGTGAAGGGGCGCGGGGGTTCGAGGCAGCCTCACAACGTTATTTCGGAAAATCCGCCAATGAGGTGGACCCGGCAGAGGCGGCAATGCTGGCCGGGCTTCTGGTGGCGCCGTCGCGTTATGCCCCCACCAACAACCTCGAACGCTCGCAGCGGCGGGCCGCGACGGTCGTGCGGTTGATGGAAGAGCAGCGCTACCTGACACCTGACCAGGCGCGCCAGGCCCAGGCCAATCCGGCCGAATTGTCCGAGGCCGCTGAAGCAGAGGCTGGCGGCTATTTCGCCGATTGGGTCATGGCGTCGGGCCCTGAGTTCTTTACCCGCAACACGACCGAGGATGTGATCATCCGCACGACGCTGGACCAGCGCATTCAGGCTGCCGCGGAAGAGGCGATGAAATCGGTCTTTGAGAATAAGGTGTCCAAGACGTCCAAGGCGCAGGCGGCGATTGTCGTCATGTCTGCGGATGGTGCGGTGCGGGGCATGGTGGGTGGGCGCAAGACCAAGGTGTCTGGCGTGTTCAACCGCGCGACACAGGCGGTTCGTCAGCCCGGGTCGGCCTTCAAACCCTTTGTGTATGCCACGGCGATGGAACTGGGCTATGACCCCAATGACATGGTGCGGGATGAAAAATATTGCCTGAACATTCCCGGGTCCGGCGAATGGTGCCCCAAGAACTATGTCGACAAGTATCGCGGTATGGTCACTTTGACCGAGGCGCTCAAGGATTCGCTCAATATCCCGGCGGTCAAGATCAGCGAGGCGCTGGGGCGTGACCTTGTGCAAAAGGTGGCGCGCGATTTCGGGATCGAATCCACGCTGGCCGATACCCCGGCCATGGCACTGGGCGCTTCCGAATCCACATTGATCGAGATGGTGGGCGCATATGCCGGTATTCTGAATGGCGGGTCGTCGGTCACGCCTTACGGGTTGGTCGAATTGAAGCTTTTGGGTGATGACACACCGGTCATGGACACCCAGGGCGGCATTGGCGAGCGTGTGATCCAGCGCGAAGCCGCGGGCAAGCTGATCTATATGATGGAAAAAGTCGTGTCCGAAGGCACGGGCCGCCGGGCCCGGTTGTCCGACAGGCAGGCTGCGGGCAAGACCGGCACGTCACAAGCCGCACGCGATGCATGGTTCATCGGGTTCACCGCAGATTACGTGGCGGGTGTCTGGATGGGCTATGACGACAACACCCCGCTCAACGAGGTGACGGGGGGCGGGCTCCCTGCCGAGATCTGGCGCGAGACGATGGTGCGTGTGCACGAAGGTGTGCCTGTCAGACCGTTGCCAATCGTGCCGCCAGAACCCAAAGCCGCACCTCAGACCCAACCCCTGCCACAACGCGGCAGAGACCCCGTGCAGGACGTGGCCGAGACGGTTCTCGAACAGGTGCTGCGCGATCTGTTCGGGAGTGGGAACTGAGTCTCAGGCCCGGTGTTTCCGGTAGATTTCAGGTATATCCACAGGAATCCGGAACGCCCATAAGGTACGGCGCGATGATGGTGCGTGGCCAAGCGAGGTCTGAGCCCGTTGATATCTGAAATCTGATGTGACAAGGGCCGCTCCCTGGGAAGCGGCCCTTGCTCTTTGACGGTCTGGTCCTGCGGGATCAGATTCCCGCGTCGACAATCGCCTTGGCCAGAATTGGAACCGTGGTCTCGTTGAGCCCGGCAATATTCATCCGGCTGTCTCCGATCATGTAGATCGCGTGCTCTTCGCGCAGTTTCTGAACAAGCTCCGGCGCGGCCCCCAGCCGCGAGAACATGCCGCGATGCTGCGCGATAAAGCCGAACCGGTCCGAACCAGAGGCTTTCTGCAACTCGCTTGCCATCTGTTCGCGCAGTTTCAGCATGCCAAGTCGCACATCTTCCAGCTCGGCCATCCAGTCGGCTTTGAGCTCTGCATCATTCAGGATCATTGTCACCAGCCGGGTGCCGTGATCGGGCGGGAAGGAATAGTTCTGGCGGTTCAGATACGCCAAAGTGTCCTGATTGAGCCCGGTCTGCGCGGCATCCTGGGTGATCGCCATGGCAAGGCCCGCACGCTCCCGGTAGATGCCGAAATTTTTCGAGCAAGACGCCGCGATCAAGAGTTCGGGCACCGATTTTGCCACCAGCCGCGTGCCTGCCGCGTCTTCCTCTAGCCCGTCGCCAAAGCCCTGATAGGCGATGTCGATCATCGGCGTGGCCCCGGTCTTGAGCAGCAGGTCAACCACCGCCTGCCACTGGCTCAGGTTCAGGTTGGCCCCGGTCGGGTTGTGGCAGCAGCCATGCAGCAACACCAGGTCGCCGGGCTTGGCGTCCTTGAGATCCTCCATCATGCCGTCGAAATCAACTGCGCGGGTCTCATTGTCGAAATAGCGGTATTCGATCGTGGGCAGGCCCATGAATTTCAGGATCGACAGGTGGTTGGGCCAGGTCGGGTTGGACACAAAGACCCGCAGATCCGGATTGGCCATGCGGGCCATCTCGAAACATTGCCGCACCGCGCCGGTGCCGCCCGGCGTTGCCGCCCCGGCGATATTCTCAGAGGCCACCGCGTCGCCCAGGATCAGCCCGGCCAGCGCATCGCGATAGGCCGGATCGCCGATCAGACCGACATAGGATTTGGTTTCTTCTTCTTCCCAGAGCCTTTTCTCAGCCGCCTTGATGGCGCGCATGATCGGCGTCTTGCCCTCGGCGTTCTTGTAAACACCGACGCCAAGGTCGATTTTCTCGGGCCGCGGGTCATCGCGGTACATCTTCATCAGCTGAAGGATCTTGTCCGCAGGTTGTTCTTTCAGGTTGGAAAACATCAGGCCTCTCCAGTGGCCACGGGCACGGTGGGGAACTGCCCCCACTCGGTCCAGGAGCCGTCATAAAGCGAATGGTCGGTTTTGCCCAGGCGCTCCAGCGCCAGCGACAGGATCGCGGCGGTGACGCCCGATCCGCAGGACGTGATCGCGGGTTTCGACAGGTCCACGCCCGCCGCCTCAAAAACCGCGCGGCAGTCTTCGGGGGTTTTCATCGTGCCGTCGTCGTTGAACAGCGTGGCATAGGGCACATTGCGCGACCCCGGGATATGTCCCGCCCGCAGCCCTTCGCGCGGTTCCGGCACATCGCCCCGGAACCGTTCGGCGCTACGCGCGTCGATGATGGAATGGCTGCCCAGCTTGGAGGCGGCAGAGACCTGCGTCACGTCACGCACCAGTTGGTTCTGCACGCGCACCGTCATGTGGCGGTCGCGGATCATCGGCGGCAGGTCTTCCAACTCGCGGCCCTCGGCTTTCCACTTGGGCAGGCCACCGTCCAGCACGGCGACATTGTCCTGCCCCATCAGCTTGAAATTCCACCACACGCGGGCGGCGGAAAAGATGCCGGTCGTGTCATAGATGACAACCTGATGGCCGTCGCCCACGCCCAACGCGCGCATGCGGGACATGAATTTTTCGACGGGCGCCGCCATATGCGGCAGGTCGGACCGCGCATCGCTGACGTCGTCGATATCGAAAAACCGCGCGCCGGGGATGTGTTCGGCCTCGTATTCGGCGCGTGCATCGCGCCCCTCGGCGGGCATGTGCCACGACCCGTCCAGAATGCGAAGGTCCGGATTCTTGAGATGTTGCGCCAGCCACTCGGTCGAGACCAGCGTCCTGGGATCGTCTTGCGCCATGTGAGTGCCCCCAAAAGCCGTTGGCTCTCTGTACTCAAGGGGCGCTGCGGAAACAAGTGGCCGGGACGTGCAAGAGCCTGTCCCGGCCTGCAATCGCTGGTTATTTGCTCATCGCGCCGCGAATGGCGGAGACAATGGCCAGCACCACACCGCCGCCGACACCGCCGCTGGCGACCTGCCCGATGATTCCCATCAGGTCCATGCCGCCCTCGGCCATGCCGCCAGCACCCAGCATCGACAGCACGGTGCCGCCCAGCCCGCCGCCGACGATCCCCGAGATCGAGTTGATCAGCGTGCCCTGGTCAATCTTGCCCAGCAGTTTGCCCGCCACGTTGCCGCCAACGGCACCCGACAACAGTCCGATAATGAGTTCCATATCCATTCCCCTTGCTCTCCCGGCGCGTTGCACGCCGATCCGGAAACAGAATGCCCCCGGTTGCGCAGATGCTATGGACCGCGCGGAGCGCCCGAAACGGGAATGTATCTGAGCCGTTCCCCGTAACGTGGGATCAGCCGTTCTGCTTCAAAAGCCGCTGTTTCTGACGATTCCAGTCGCGTTTGGATTCGGTGGCGCGTTTGTCATGGATCTTCTTGCCTTTGGCGATCCCGATCTTGAGCTTGGCCAGCCCGCGATGGTTGAAATAAAGCACAAGCGGCACCAGCGTCATGCCCTTGCGCTGGGTATCAGCCCAAAGCTTCGACAGCTCTTTCCGGCTCACTAAGAGCTTGCGCCGCCGCCGCTCTTCATGGGCAAACATGGCGCGATTGTAGGGCGCGATATAGGAGTTGACCAACCACAACTCGCCGTCTTCGACAGCCGCATAGCTTTCGGCAATATTCGCCGAGTTTTCCCGCAGGGATTTGACCTCGGACCCGGTCAGGACGATACCCACCTCGATGTCATCCTCGATGGCATAGTCAAAGCGTGCCCTGCGGTTTTCCGCGAGCACCTTGTAATTCGGGTCTGTGGTTTTCTTCTTGGCCATGGGACTTCCCTATATCGGGCGGGCTTGCCTGTCCATCAAGCCCTTATGGTCGTCATCTCCTTACGAAATCGTATTTGCGACACGGGCGGTCGGCACTGCGCTGGACAGGGGCGCAAAGCCCTGCCAGAATTTGATCAAATTTTGATTCCGGAGGCCATCATGAAAGACGACAACTTCCTGCGTGAAAACAATGCCCGTCACCTCTGGCATCCGATGGGGGCGCCGGGCGTGGCGCAAGCCCATCCGCCCCGGATCATCAAGGCGGCCTGCGGGGTGGAGATCACCGATATCGACGGGCACAGCGCCGTTGACGCGGTGGGCGGGCTTTGGTGCGTGAACCTTGGCTATTCCAATCAGGCGATCAAGGATGCGGTCAGCGCCCAGATCCAGGAGCTGCCCTATTATTCGTCCTTCTTCGGCACGTCGAACCCAGCGGCCATCGAGGCGTCTTATCTGGTGCGTGAATTTTTTGAGCCCGATGGTATGACGCGGGTGTTCTTTACCTCTGGCGGCTCCGACGCGGTGGAAACGGCCCTGCGCCTTGCGCGCCAATATCACAAGCTGCGGGGTGAACCCGCGCGCACCAAGTTCCTGTCGCTGAAAAAGGGCTATCACGGCACCCATTTCGGCGGTGCATCCGTCAATGGCAACAATCGGTTCCGCATTGCCTATGAGCCGCTTTTGCCGGGCTGTTTCCACATCCCCAGCCCTTGTACCTATCGCAACCCGTTCAACGAAACCGACCCGGCCAAGCTGGCGCAACTGGTGGCGCAGGCCATGGAGGACGAGATCGCGTTTCAGGACCCCTCCACCATCGCGGCCTTCATCATGGAACCGATTCAGGGCGCGGGCGGTGTTATCGTCCCGCATGAAACGCTGATGCCGATGCTGCAGGAGATCTGCAATCGCCACGGTATCCTGATGATCGCGGATGAGGTGATCACCGGCTTTGGGCGCACCGGCGACTGGTCCGGGGTGCGGCACTGGGGCGTGAAGCCGGACATGATGACCACCGCCAAGGGCATCACCAGCGGCTATTTCCCGGTGGGCGCGGCGCTGATGAGCGACAAGGTGGCGGATGTGTTTGAGAATGCAGATCCGGCACAGGGCGCAATTTACCATGGCTACACCTATTCGGCGCATCCGGTGGGCGCGGCGGCGGTTGTGGCCTGCATGCAGGAAACCGTGCGGCTGGACCTGCGCGCCAATGCGGCGGCGCGTGGCACCCAGCTTTTCGAGGGCATGCGCGCCTTGGCCGAGCGCTACGATATTGTTGGCGATGTTCGTGGTGGCCACGGGCTGATGACCGGGGTTGAACTGGTCTCGGACGCGGGGGCCAAGACGCCGATGGATGCGGATACAATGAACCGTATTCACACAGCGGCCTATGACGCCGGAGCCATGGTGCGGATCGGAGGCAACAACATTCTGATGTCACCGCCGCTCACCATTTCCGAGGGTGAGGTGGATCGGGTGATTGCCGGTGTTGAAGCGGGGTTGGAAGCGGCCTGATCTCAGCCGTTCAGGGCGCGGTCCAGTGCCGCCTCAAGCGTCGCATCATCCGTGATCTGCAAGCGCACGGGCACGGTGAGAACCTTTTGCCGGAACTCCTGCGGCAGGCGCACGGCGTCTTTCTCGGTGCAGACCAATTGCGCGCCCAGTAGCGCGGCTTCTTTTTCAAGCCGCGCAAGCAGCGCGGGTGTCAGCGGCTGGTGGTCCTCCAGAGCCTCGCCGCGTTTCACATCGGCGCCGAGGCTGCGCAACGTGGCAAAGAATTTCTCGGGGTA
The DNA here is from genome assembly GCF_028023675.1 of Primorskyibacter aestuariivivens. GTDB lineage: Bacteria > Pseudomonadota > Alphaproteobacteria > Rhodobacterales > Rhodobacteraceae > Marinovum > Marinovum aestuariivivens. The sequence goes on from NZ_JAQIOZ010000006.1 coordinate 47,657, forward strand.
GCCGATCCCGGCAAAGGCCAGAACCGGTAGCCCTTCCCAATCCATGCCGGTTTGCAACGGTGCGAGGTGGCCTTGAATATGGGGAACAGGGAGATCAGCCGCCCATTGCCGCGCAAAGCTGTCCTGTGCCGCCTCTTGCCCGATGCTGAGCACCAGATCGGCGCGGGCCAGCCCCACATCCACCGGCTCGCGCAAGGGACCTGCGGGCAGGCAGCGCCCATTGCCGAACCCTTTGACCGCATCGACGACGATGATCGACAGGTCTTTGGCCAGCCCCGGGTTCTGAAACCCGTCATCCATGACAAGGCAATCCGCGCCCTGCGCGATTGCATGGCGCGCGCCCGCTGCCCTGTCGCGGGCGATCACCACCGGGGCAAATGCGGCCAGCAGGAGCGGTTCGTCGCCGACATCTTCTGCAGAGTGGCGGCGCGGATCGACGGTTTCCGGCCCGGTCAGGCGCCCACCATGGCCGCGCGAAATCACGCAAGGATTGCGCCCCCGCGCACTCAGCCGCATCAGCAGGTCCATGACAGTGGGCGTCTTGCCCGTGCCGCCCGCGTTCAGGTTGCCGACGCAGATCACCGGGATATCCGGTGTGAACTCCGGCATTTGTGAAACGCGCCGTTCCGTCGCTCTGCGGGTCAGAGCGGCAAGCGGCGCGAGCAGCCGCGCGGCCCAGGTCGTGCGGTCGGGTGGCGTGTCCCAGAACCTCGGTGCGCGCATCACGAAACCTCGGCCAGATCGAGCGTGTCATGGATCAGGTCCATGATCCGGTCGGTGACCTGTGCGCCTTCGGATACAACCTCCCAGGCGGCCAACGACATCGCCGCCGCCCGGTCCGGGGCGATCAATTGCTTGAGCGCCGAGGCCAAGGTGTCCGTATCGCGCACGATGCGCGCTGCCCCTGCCTCGGCCAGTCGCGAATAGGCATGCAGGTGCCGCCCCGAGTTCGGACCATAGAGAATGGCCGAGCCCAGCGCAGCCGGCTCAAAAGGATCGCAGCCGCCATGACCGGCCACCAGCGAAGAGGCCATGAAGGAGATCGGGGCAATCCGGTACCATAACCCCATTTCGCCATAGGTGTCGGCCAGCAGAACCTCGCAATTGTCATCGGGAAATTCGCCGTCAGACCAACGACAGAACCCCATGTTTCCACGTGACATCCGGTCGGCCATGTCGCCGCCCATCTCGGGGCGGTCAGGGACGATGACCAGCAGCAGGCGCTGGGCAAAGCGCGACACGATGCGGTGGGCGCGCAGGATCGTGGCAAGCTCTTCGGGCTGCACCATTGCGGCAAGCCACACCGGCCGCGTGCCGATCACATCGCTAAGCTCTTCCAGATCGCTTTCATTGCAGGGCATGGCGGCGCTGCCTTCCTGCAATGGCCCGGTGATGGTGAGATCTTCCTCGGGGACACCGATCCGGCGCAACCGGCGCGCGGCATTGGCGTCGGAGGCCATGATCGTGGTGAACAGCGACAGGGCCGCTGCGGTTGGATCCGGCAGCAAGGGCACCGGTTTGCCGGGAAACCCGTCTTCGGAGGCGTCGATCAGGTAGAGCGGGACATGCGCCATGGCCGTGGTGACGATGATCGAGGGCACGAGGTCGCCGGATGTCCACAGACAGAGTTCCGGGTTCCAATAGTCGAGAAAGGACTGAACGTCATCAGGATGCGGACCGGGCAGGTCCCCGAACACGATGCCTTTCTTGGTGCGGGCAGGCGGCTGAACCGACTTGGCCGTCGTCAACAGAACCGAGATATGATCGCGTTGCGAAATCAGCCGCGCAGAAAGCTGGAGCAACGCGGGCAGACGTTCGCTGCGGGCCACGTGAATCCAGATCAAAGGACCTTGCGGACGCGGCGGATCGGTCCGTTCGATGCGGGGCCGCCGCCGCGCCCATGTCATATGGGCCTGAAGCGCGAATGGAAGCTGGATATCGGTCAGTTGTCGATCTCTTGGGTGGCAGAGCCTTCGGCCTCTTCATCCAGCATGCGATGCAGGTGGCTGATGAAATAGCGCATATGGGCGTTGTCCACGGTCTTTTGCGCGTTGGCTTTCCACGCGTCATAGGCCGTCTGGTAGTCCGGGAAAATGCCGACGATGTGGATGTCGTCTACATTCTTGAACGTGGTGCCCGAGGGGTCTTCCAACTCGCCGCCGAAGACAAGGTGCAGGCGTTGCGTCATGGGTCATATCCCTGTGTGTCCGAAGTTGGCCGCAACGTACAGGCCGCACAACACGGGTCAAGGCGTAATCAGGTCACGTCTTGAGCGCGCCCAGCAGTTCAGCATGCAGGACCGGATTGGCGGTGAGTACACCGGCGCTTTTCGGATCGCGTGTGTTAAAGACCAAATCCTGTCCGGAGGGATCTGTCACCCGCGCGCCCGCCTCGTTGGCGATGAGCGTTCCGGCTGCGATATCCCAGTGCCAGGCCGGGCGCAGCGTCAGCATCGCATCAAAACGCCCCTGTGCAATCAGGGCCATGCGATAGGCCAGAGACGGGCGATAGGCGCGTTTGACATCCGGCGGCCCGGCCTTCCACCGGTCGGGGTGAAAGGAGGGTTTGGGGGCCATGAGCGTCGCGCCGGTGACCTCGGTGCGACCGCCAGTGAGAATGGCGGCACCGTTCAACGTGGCCCCCTGTCCCAACGCGGCGGCAAAGGTGAGGTCGCGGGCGGGCAGATGTATCACAGCGGCTGTGACCCGCCCCTTATGCGCGATGGCAATGGAATGCGCCCAGGTCCCTGAGCCTTCGATAAAACTCCGCGTGCCGTCAATCGGGTCGATGATGAACACATGATCGCGGTCCAGCCGCTCGGGCGTGTCGGGTGTTTCCTCGGACAGCCAGCCATAATCGGGCCGCGCGCTGCGCAGAATGTCGTGAAAGACATCGTTGACCGCATAGTCCGCTTCGGTCACGGGTCCCTGTCCCGGTTTGTCCCAGGCACGCGCCGTCGGACCGGAAAAGCCAAGCGCGACCTCTCCGGCCACCTGCGCGGCCCGCAGCAGAAGATCGAGATCGGTTTCCTGCGCCAGAGCACCCGACATGATGTCAGTTTCCGGCAAGCGACATCCCCTCGATCAGGACAGAAGACACAACACGCGACAGATAGGGGCGCGCATCATTGGCGGGGATCATGCGCGCGAACATGTCGCGCAGATTGCCGGCGATGGTGATCTCGTTCACCGCATGGGTGATTTCGCCATTTTCGACCCAGAGGCCCGCAGCCCCCCGGGAATAATCGCCCGTGTTGGGGTTGATCGTCGAGCCGATCATCGAGGTCACGATCAGCCCCGTGCCCATGGCCGCGATCAGGTCGTCACGGCTTTGGTCGCCCTGCGTCAGTTCAATGTTCCAGTTGGAGGGCGAGGGCGGGGCCGATGTGCCGCGTGCGGCGTTGCCGGTCGGGGGCATGCCCAGCTTGCGCGCTGTGGCAAGGTCCAGCGTCCAGCCCGTCAGCACGCCGTTTTCCACAATGGCGCGGCGGGCGGTGGGCAGGCCCTCGGCATCAAACGGCCGTGACGCCGTTGCGCGGGGGCGATGCGGATCCTCGATCACGCTCAGCGTGTCGGGCAGGATCTGTTTGCCCAGATCGTCGCGCAGGAACGACGCACCGCGGGCAATGGCGGTGCCGGAAATCGCGGACAGGAGATGACCGATCAACGATGACGAGATGCGTTCATCAAACAGAACGGGATAAGTGCCGGTGGGCGGTTTGCTGGGGTTCAGCCGTTCAACGGCGCGCTCCCCCGCTATGCGGCCAATCTCTTCGGCACTGCGCAGATCGGCGGCAAAAACCCGGCTGTCGCCGTCATAGTCGCGCTCCATATGCAAGCCTTCGCCAGCAATCGCCACGCAGGACAGCGAGGACCCGGTGCGGGCATATCCGGCGGAAAAGCCATTTGTGGCGGCCATATGGACCTGCCGCGCGGAATAGGCGGCTGAGGTGGCCTGAACCTGGCTGACGCCCGACACAGCCTGGGCCGCGGCTTCGGCCCGTTCGGCCAGCACCTGAAGATACGCCGGGTCGGGTTCATCCGCAGGATCGGCCATCTCAAGCGCCGATGGGGACAGGTCCTTCGCCAGTTGCTCCGGATCGGCCAGTCCTACATAGGGATCGTCAGGCGCTTCGCGCGCCATGGCGACGGCGCGTTCGGCCATGGCTGTCATGGTTTCGGGCCTTGTGTCGGAGGCTGAGACATTGGCCTGACGCTGACCCACCAGAACGCGAAGGCCGATATCGGTTCCTTCGGCGCGTTCAGCCTGCTCCAATGCGCCTGCCCGAACATCCACCGTGACCGATGTACCCTGAAGGGCGATGGCATCGGCACTGTCGGCACCGGCTTTGCGGGCGGCGTCCAGAAGCGCGTGGGTCAGGGTGTCGAGCGATTGCGTCATTTGAAACCTTTCATGTCGCGCATGACCTAGGGCCGCGAAGGGCGTTGCGCAAGCTTGGCGCGGTACGTGCGGATCCTGCTATCGGCAAAGTTCCTTGATCCCTTGGGCAATCTCGGGCGTCGCGGCAAGCGTGTCGGTGGCCAGCGTGCGCGCCTCTTCCATGAGTGCGTCCCCCTCGACAATGCGCTCCACCAGACCAAAGCGCAAAGCCTCGTCCGCCGTCAGTTTGGCCCCGCCCATCAGGATCAACCGCGCCCGCGCCGGTCCGACCAACGCGGTCAGCCGCCCGGGATCGGACGGTTGCGGCAGAAAGCCCAGCTTCATCACCGGGTAGAAGAACTTGGCCCCCGGGACGCAGATCCGCAGATCACAGGCCAGCGCCATGCCGAACGCGCCCCCCGCCAGTGTGCCATTGAGCGCCGCGATGGTCAGGCAGGGCAGGGCGGCAATCGCCCCGGACAGCCGTTCCCAGACATCGGATTTCGCCAAACCCGCTTTTGCAGCCTCAAGATCAGCACCGGCGGAAAAAACCTTGCCGGTGCCGGTCAGGATCAGCGCACGCGCGTCCTGTGCCTCGGTGGCGATGCGGGTGAGCTCTTCCAGCATTTCCAGCGTCAGGGAGTTGGCCTTGTCCGGTCGGTTCAGGGTTACCGTCCAAAGCCCGTCTTCGCGTGTCAGTTCAATCATTCTGTCAGTCCCAGTTCGCGCCGCCAGTTCTCATCACGTAGCGACAATTCAGTTCCAAGATGCGCATCCGCCGCCTCGGAACACATCCACAAAAGCGCCTTGGCGGGCCAGTCGGGCGGAATGTGATCGGACCATTCCAGCTTGCTCACCGGGTTGATGCCGGACGCCTTGATCTCGCGCTGCATCTGTGTGGCGACGGTTCCGGGAGACAGGCCCAGCGCGCGAATGCCATGGGCGCGCCCCTCCTTGTCCGCGCAGCGGGTCAGCATGGCCGCACCCGCCTTGGCCGCGCAATAGTGGCTCCAGGCCTCGACCGGGCCGTTGGCAGCGCCCGACGATATGGACAGGATGGTGCCGCCGCCTGCCTCGATCATCACCGGCATGGCCGCGCGCATGCCGTTGTAGACGCCCTTGAGGTTGATATCGATCGTATGGCCCCAGCTTTCGGGGTCGGAATTGGCCAGAAGGGAAATCGGCTCGATCACGCCTGCGTTGTTGATCAGCACATCCAGCCGCCCGAATGTCTTGAGCGCGGCCTGCACGGCGGCGTCGACCTCCCAGTAGCGGCTGACATCGCAGGGCACGGCCAGCGCGGAGCGCCCGATTTCACCGGCCAGATCGGCAACCGCCTCTTCCGAGCGCGCGACAAGCACGACATTTGCCCCCGCAGCGACGAATTCCCGCGCGGCCGACGCGCCAATCCCCCGGCTTGCGCCGGTGATCATTACGCATTTTCCGTTCATATCCATGGTTTTGCCTCCGCAATCCCGAACCACCCGAATGGGAACAAGAGGTTTGGTAACGGCTTGGACGATGCGCGTCCAGAAGGGGAGGTCATGAATACCACACCATTGCGACCCTTGACGTTGCTCGAGGGGCGAGGGAAGCTGAGTTCAGGACTTTAGACAGAAAGGCGCATTTCAGATGACCTCTTGCAGAGCACTCACGACGACAACAGCCCTCGCCACACTCATGATGGCGCAATCCGCCGTGGCCGATGTCACGCCAGCCGAAGTTTGGGCGGACTTCAAAGGCTATATGGAAGGGTATGGCTACGCGGTTTCGGCAACCGAAACCGATACCGGCGATACGCTGACCGTGACCGACATCACCATGACCGTTCCGCTGCCCGAGGAAGAGGGCACGATGACCATGACAATGTCGGAAATGGTCTTTGCTGCCGATGGTGGCGCGGTGGATGTCTCCTGGCCCGCGGAGATGCCGGTCGCACTCAATATCGAAGCGGATGGCGAGACGGTCGATATCGGCCTGCTCTACAAATCGGATGGGCACCAGATGACCGTGTCTGGCGATCCGAACGCCACGCAGTGGGATTTTTCGGCGGCCTCGCTTGCGGTTGCGCTGGATGGGATCACCGTCGAAGGCGAGACGCTTGGCCCAGATGTGGCGCGGGGGGAGGTCGTGTTGGGCGATGTTGCCTCGACCACATCCATGGCCACCGACGAGATGCGCAATTTCGAGCAGTCGATGACAATCGGCGCGCTCACCTATGACATCGCGGCGCAAGACCCGGACAATGCGGAAAGCAATCTTTTGATGAAAGGCTCCATGGCCGGGGTCAACTACGGCGGTTCTGGCGCGTTGCCGATGGAGTTCGACCCCGAAGACCCGGCGGCAATTTTCCAGGGCGGTTTTGCTGTAAACGGCACGTTTTCCTTTGAAAGTGGCGAAAGCCAGCTCAACTTTGTCGACCGCAGCGATGCGTTTTCCTATCAATCTTCCTCGGCCGGGGGGGAGGGCGCTGTAACCATGGACGCCAAGGCCTGGGGCTATGATTACCTCATGCGCAATCTGGACCTGCAATTGTCCGGATCGGAAATCCCCTTCCCGGTGGCGCTCAAGGCGGCGGAATTCGGCGGCGCGGTGTTGGTTCCTGTGGGCAAGACGGAGGATGCGCAAGACGTGGCGCTTGGTCTGAACCTGACCGATTTCGAAATGAATGACATCATCTGGCAGATCTTTGATCCCGGTGCCCAACTGGCACGCGATCCGGCGACGATCAAAGTGGACCTGACGGGTAAAGCCAAGATGCTGTTTGACCTGTTTGACCCGGAACAGGCAGAGATGATGGCCCGTGCCGATATGCCTGCCGAGGTTTACGAGCTGACGCTGAACAACCTTATGGTCAAGGCGGTTGGCGCGATGCTGACCGGCAGTGGTGCCTTTACCTTTGACAATTCCGATCTGGAGACATTTGGCGGCATGCCCAAGCCGACGGGCGAAATCAACGCGGAACTGACCGGGGCGAACGCCCTGATCGACAAGCTGATCGCCATGGGGCTGCTGCCGGAAGAAGAGGCGATGGGCTTCCGCATGATGATGTCGATGTTTGCCGTACCTGCGGGCGACGATGTGCTGACATCCAAGATCGAGATCAACGAACAGGGGCACGTGCTGGCGAACGGACAACGCATCCAGTAACCGGCGATTATATGACATGAGACGGGGCGGGCCTTTGGGTCCGCCTTGTTCTTTCCGGGTCTTGGCGTTTCCCGGCCTGATTTGGACACCACGCGCTGCCTGTCGCCTTCGGCTCCAACGCTAATACTCCCCCAAGCGGGTCTGTGTTTTCTGGAAACGCTTTAAGCGTTGAAATATCCCGCCATTGCCCGATCCATGCGTTGCTCCAGTTCTGCGCTTGCGCCCTCGCCGCGGGAGATAGCCGTAACAGTGAGGGCGCGGCATATGGCAAGCATGTCTTCTGCGATGGTTTCCGGGGCGTCCACGTAATTCAGCGCGAGAACATCCACCAATTGCGCCGTAATTCGCGTGCGCATCAGGGTGATTTCCGGGGTGTTCCCAAACTCGGCAGCCACGCGCTCAAGCGCCTGTGTCCGTCCCGGCCGTCGCAAGAGCTCTCTCTGGCTGGCACGGGCCAGAGCCTGGAGCGTCTGCAACAGGTCTCCTCCCGTCTCTCCTGCCGATGCGTCGACACCTATATCGACCAGAGCGGCCTCCATGTCATCGACGATGGATTGATACATGTCACCGATCAGCGTGACCAAGATCGCGTGCTTGTTCGGAAAATACTGATAGAGCGCCCCGATCGACACACCTGCTCGGGCTGCGACGCGATTGGTGTTCAGGGCCTCTTGCCCGTCCTTGGAAAGAATGTCCGACGCGGCTTTCAGGATCGCGTCGCGCGTGGCCTTGCTGCGCGCCTGTATCGGTTTTTTCCTGAGTTGGGTTGCTTGTGGGCGGGGCATGGGATCCTCTGGAGCGGTATCGTTCAAGGATGTCCCTCAGCATGTGTCAAAGGCAAGAGGATCGAGCGTGGTAGATGGGCGCAGCGTTTCAGCGTTTGCGCCGCCCTCCGGCAGAGCGCGAGTGGAAATCGGCCGGGCGTTTGGACACCCAGCGAATGAATTTGGCGAGCCTCGGATGCCTACGCAGTGCTTCGGGCGTATTGAAGTCGCGGGCCAGTTCTGCCTCGGTCAGGGTTGCGTGGATTTCATTGTGACATATCTGATGCAACAATACCGTCGGCCCGCCCTTGCCGCCTTTGAGCTTGGGGATGAGATGATGCAAGGATTGTTTGGAATGCGGCGGAATCGGGCGTCCGCAAAGTGGGCAAATCGGGTGGTTTGTGTCTGCTGCGCACATCTGATTGAACGGTAGGCGGTTTTGTGGAGCGTTCAAGGAGTGAAGCAGAATTTCGCAAGGCAATATTGATTTTTTACGCGCGATAAGAAATTCTGAGAGTAGGACGAATGACGATAACACCCGCTTGGGTGTCAACTGGAAGAGAGACATGGGTCAGGTGAAGATCAGGAATATGGAGGAGTTCGCCGCGTTGAGCGGGATTTCCCGACCGACCGTGTCGAAGTATTTTCACGACCCGGACTCTGTCCGTTCGTCCACGCGCAAGCGGATCGAAGAAGCGCTTGAGCAATATGACTACCGCCCGAATGTCTACGCGGTAAACCAGAACCGCAAGCTGACCAAGACAATCGGGATTGTCGTGCCCTATCTCGCAGACCCGTTCTTTGCCGAGATCGCACGCAATATCGAGCAGCGCTGCATTGATGCCGGCTACCAGCCGTCGCTGTTCAGTTCGCATGGCAGCCAGGCGCATGAAAACGATATCCTTGACGGGCTGCGCGCGCTCAAACCCGCCGGGGTCTTGCTGGCGCCGCTTGGCCGGGCATCAGACCGCAAGCATATCGAACAATTCTGCGCCGATGTGCCGACCGTCCTGTTCGATTCGTATCTGGAGGGAATTGGCGAAGCGTTTGTCGGATCGGACAATTTCAGCTTTGTGCAGCAAAGTGTTGAGTATCTCTGCCGAACAGGTGAGGCGCCGTTTCTGTTTGAGATGCGCACCCCGGCGAACCCCAATGCGAACAAACGGCGCAATGCGTATCTGGAGGTCATGCAGCAACTGGGCCAGGAGCCGCATGTGGTCAAGATCGATGGCGAAGGCTGGGCGTTCGAAGAAATTGGACGGCGAGGTGCCCATCAACTTTTCGAAGAAAAAGCGCTGCCGACAAACACCATTCTGTGCAGCAATGACCGTTTGGCGATCGGTTTGCTGTCGGCCTGCTATGAGCGTGGATTGCGCGTAGGTCGCGGAGAAGGCTGCGCGCTTCGCGTAGCGAGCCACGACGATCATCCGTTCTCTCAATTCACTTGCCCGGCGCTTACCACCGTCGCGCATGACTACGATTCGGTGTCGAGTCGCAGTGTGGAAACATTGTTCGAGGTGATTGAAAACGACGGCAAGCTGCCTGAGCGGACCGAGACGCTTTTCCCTGCACGCCTTGTTTTGCGGGCATCCGCATAAATTTTACGCGCGTAAAAATTTAAATTGACACGAGGTAAGCGGCTCGGTTAGCTTGCTCGAGGTTACTCATCCATCACAGGGAGGAATAGGATGACTATGAAGCACGTACTTGGTGCCACAACGGCGCTCACGCTTGGTGCAACGGCAGTCTTTGCCGACAGCCATGCGAAGACCATCACGATCGCCACCGTGAATAACGGCGACATGATCCGTATGCAGGGCTATACCGACAATTTCACCGAAGCCACGGGCATCAATGTCGAGTGGGTGACGCTGGAAGAAAACGTGCTCCGTCAGCGTGTGACTACCGACATCACCACCAAAGGCGGCCAGTTCGACATCATGACCATCGGCATGTACGAAACCCCGATCTGGGGCTCGAACGGCTGGCTGGTGCCGCTGAACGGTCTGTCGGCGGAATATGACGTGGATGACATTCTGCCCGCGATGCGCGGCGGTCTGTCCCATGACGGAACGCTTTATGCGGCGCCCTTCTACGGCGAAAGCTCCATGGTCATGTATCGCACTGACCTGATGGAGAAGGCCGGTCTTGAAATGCCCTCCGATCCGACCTGGCAGTTCATCCGCGAAGCCGCGGCCGCCATGGACGATCCGGAAAACGACATCAATGGCATCTGCCTGCGTGGTAAAGCGGGCTGGGGCGAAGGCGGTGCCTTCATCACCGTCACCGGCAACTCCTTTGGTGCGCGCTGGTTCGACGAAGAGTGGAATGCCCAGTTCGACCAGCCGCAGTGGAAAGCCGCGCTGGAGTTCTACGTCAACCTGATGAATGACTACGGCCCCGAGGGTTATGCCACCAACGGCTTCAACGAAAACCTGTCGCTGTTCCAGCAAGGCAAATGCGGCATGTGGATCGACGCGACCGTTGCGGCGTCCTTCGTGACCAACCCCAACGATTCCACCGTTGCAGACAGCGTTGGCTTTGCGCTTGCACCGAACTCTGAGGGTGTTGAAAAGCGTGCCAACTGGCTCTGGGCATGGGCTCTGGCCATTCCGGCAGGCACCCAGCAGGAAGCCGAAGCCAAGCAGTTCATCGAATGGGCCACCTCCAAGGACTATATCGAACTGGTTGCTGAGAACGAAGGCTGGGCTAACGTGCCTCCGGGTGCGCGCACCTCGCTCTATGAGAACCCTGAATATATCAAGGTTCCGTTCGCACAGATGACGCTGGACTCGATCAACGCGGCTGATCCGACCGATCCGACCGTTGATCCGGTGCCTTATGTCGGTATCCAGTTTGTCGCGATCCCGGAATTCGCGGGTATGGCCACCGAAGTGAGCCAGGAGTTCTCGGCTGCCTATGCCGGTCAGCAATCTGTCGACGAAGCGCTTGAGAAAGCGCAGGCGATTGCCAACGAAGTCATGGAAGCCGCAGGCTACAAGTAAGCCGCAGCTTCTACTCCCTCCCGGGGGCGGCCTTGACGCCGCCCCCGGGGTCTCAAAACACTTCAACATCGTTAAAGTCGAGCAAGATGGTCCCGCATGTCCGTGGTCCGTCAACCGAGGAGATGCACCCAAATGGCAACCAAGGCTTCCCGATCCGCGGCCCGGCTTATGATGGCCCCGGCAGTTGTTCTGCTCCTGGGCTGGATGTTGGTCCCGCTGATCATGACATTGTGGTTCTCGTTCCGGAAATACCTGCCGCTGCGTGGCGGTGATCTGGGCTGGACCGGTTTTGACAACTACGTTCGTTTCGTGTCGTCCAGCGCCTTCTGGCCCGCGGTTCAGACCACCCTGGTCATCGTGTTGGGCGTTTTGGTCATTACCGTGGTGTTCGGCATTTTCCTCGCCATGCTGCTGGATCAGCCGATGTGGGGGCAGGGCGTTGTTCGTATCCTCGTCATCGCGCCCTTCTTTGTCATGCCGACCGTCTCTGCGCTGGTTTGGAAGAACATGTTCATGGACCCCGTGAATGGGCTTCTGGCGCATTTGTGGCGCTTCCTCGGGGCTGAGCCGGTCAGCTGGCTGTCCGATGCGTCGCTCTCCTCGATCATCATGATCGTGAGCTGGCAGTGGCTGCCCTTTGCAACACTCATCCTTCTGACGGCCTTTCAATCGCTGGACAGCGAACAGCTGGAAGCGGCCGAGATGGACGGCGCGCCCAAGCCGCAGCGGTTCATCTATATTATTCTGCCGCATCTGAGCCGTGCGATCACCATCGTGATCCTGATCCAGACCATTTTCCTGTTGTCGATCTTTGCCGAGATTTTTGTCACGACCGGCGGTGCTTTTGGAACAAGAACGCTTACCTACCTGATCTTCCAGCGCGTGTTGGAAAGCCAGAATGTCGGGCTCGGATCTGCGGGCGGTGTCTATGCAATCATTCTCGCCAATATCGTTGCCATTTTCCTGATGCGCATCGTCGGCAAGAACCTGGACGCGTGAGGAGGACCTGACCATGGCACGCGCCGTAAAAACACAACGCAAACTGATCAATACTGCGGTTGCATGGGCAATCGGACTGGTGATCTTCTTCCCGATCCTCTGGACCATCCTGACCAGCTTCAAAACCGAGGCACAGGCCATCGCCAGCCCTCCGATCTTCTTGGGCTTCGACTGGACGCTTGAGAACTACGCCATCGTGCAGGAGCGCTCGGATTATATGCGCTTTCTCTGGAATTCGGTGATCATCGCAGGCGGCTCAACGCTTCTGGGCCTCATCGTTGCGGTTCCTGCCGCGTGGTCCATGGCTTTCGTGCCCTCCAAGCGAACCAAGGACATCCTGCTGTGGATGCTGTCCACCAAGATGTTGCCAGCCGTGGGGGTGCTCTACCCGATCTACCTGATCTGCATCGAACTGGGCGTGCTCGACAACCGTGTCGCACTGGTGGTGATCCTGATGCTGATCAACCTGCCGATCATCGTCTGGATGCTTTATACCTACTTCCGCGAAATACCGGGTGAAATCCTTGAAGCCGCGCGGATGGACGGAGCGACGCTGAAAGAAGAGCTGCTTTATATCCTCACGCCCATGGCCATTCCGGGCATCGCGTCCACCATGCTCCTGAACTTCATCCTCGCATGGAACGAAGCCTTCTGGACGCTCAACCTGACGGCTGTGGATGCGGCCCCGCTGACGGCCTTTATCGCCAGCTACTCCAGCCCCGAGGGTCTCTTCTTTGCCAAACTCAGCGCGGCCTCGACCATGGCCATCGCGCCGATCCTCATCCTTGGCTGGTTCAGCCAGAAACAACTTGTACGCGGCCTGACCTTCGGCGCGGTGAAGTAAGGAATAAGAACATGGGACGTATTCAACTCAAGCAAGTGACCAAGAGCTTCGGTGACGTCGAGGTCATTCCGCCGCTGGACCTGACCATCGAAGACGGGGAGTTCACGGTTTTCGTCGGCCCCTCGGGTTGCGGTAAATCCACGCTCTTGCGTCTGATCGCGGGGCTGGAGGACATCACCTCGGGCCATATCGAGATCGACGGCAAGGACGCAACCGATGTGGTCCCCGCCAAACGCGGCCTGGCCATGGTGTTCCAGTCCTATGCGCTTTACCCGCATATGTCGGTGCGCAAGAACATTGCCTTTCCGATGAAAATGGCGGGCATGGACAAGGCCGAGCAGGACCGGCGGATCGAGGCAGCAGCCAAGGCACTGAACCTGACCGATTACCTTGACCGTCGCCCCGGCCAGCTTTCGGGTGGTCAGCGTCAGCGGGTGGCCATTGGCCGTGCGATTGTGCGCGAACCGGCGGCGTTTCTGTTTGACGAGCCGCTGTCGAACCTGGATGCCGCGCTGCGCGTGGGCATGCGCATGGAGATCTCGGAGCTGCACAAGAAACTCGACACCACGATGATCTACGTGACCCATGATCAGGTCGAAGCCATGACCATGGCCGACAAGATCGTGGTGCTGCAGGCCGGTGTGATCGAACAGGTGGGTAGCCCGCTGGAGCTATACCATTCGCCACGCAACACATTCGTTGCGGGTTTCATCGGATCGCCCAAGATGAACCTGATCGGAGGGGCCGAGGCGCAAAAACATGGCGCCCATACCATCGGTGTGCGTCCCGAACATATCGACGTTGTGGACGCAGATGCCGGAGAGTGGACCGGAACGGTCGGCGTGGCCGAACATCTTGGCTCTGACACGTTTTTTCATATCAACGGAACCGGACTTGCAGACACCATCACCGTGCGTGCGCCGGGCGAAGTCAGCTTCAATCACGGTGACCCTATCGGGCTGAACCCGCGCGCCGAGCTGATCCACAAGTTCGATGCGCAGGGGCTGCGGATCGAATGACGCGGCTGGCGGGAAAACGGGCGCTGATCACCGGCGCGGCGCGTGGTATCGGCGAAGCCTTTGCCACGGCCTATATCCGCGAAGGTGCCGAGGTCATGATCGGCGACATTGATATGGACCGGGCGCGCGAAACTGCCGCTCGCATCGGGGCCCGCGCGGTCCCGATGGATGTGACGGATCAGGACAGCATTGATGCGGCCGTGGCGGAAACGGTTGCGGAACTGGGCGGCATCGACATCCTGATCAACAATGCGGCGCTGTTTACTGCGGCACCCATCACCGAGATCACGCGCGCAGATTACAACCGGGTCTTCGACATCAATGTCGCGGGTTGCCTGTTTACCCTTCAGGCGGTCGCGAAACAGATGATCGCGCAAGGTTCTGGCGGGCGCATTATCAACATGGCGTCTCAGGCGGGGCGGCGCGGCGAGCCGCTGGTCGCTGTGTATTGCGCGTCAAAGGCCGCGGTCATCAGCCTTACGCAATCGGCGGGGCTGAACCTGATCGAGCACGGGATAAATGTGAATGCCATCGCGCCCGGTGTGGTCGATGGCGAACATTGGGACGGGGTTGACGCGTTCTTTGCCAAATACGAAGGCAAGGCACCGGGACAAAAGAAGAAAGAAGTGGGCGAAGCGGTGCCATTCGGACGGATGGGCACGGCTGAGGACCTGACAGGGATGGCGGTGTTTCTGGCCTCGGACGAGGCCCGTTATATCGTCGCACAGACGTATAACGTCGATGGCGGGAATTGGATGAGCTGATGGGATTTTCGCGCGAAGGAGCCAAGGTGATGAAACTGTCGAATGAGACATTGTCGATGTTGCCGGAGAACGTGAAGCGTCCGGCTTATGACCGGACGGCTCTGACGCCGGGGATCGTACATATCGGGCTTGGCAATTTTCACCGCGGCCATCAGGCATGGTATCTTCACCGGCTGATGCAGCAGGGTGAGGCGCTTGATTGGGCCATCATCGGCGCGGGTGTCCGTCAGTATGACGCCGAAATGCGCGGTCGGCTCTTGGCGCAGGATTGCCTGACAACGTTGATTGAGCTGGACCCGGCGGGCACCTCGACCGAGGTCATTGGTTCGATGATCGACTATCTTCCCATCGAAGAGGGCAACAGACCGCTGATCGACCGGATGTCACAATCCGATATTCGTATCGTTGGACTGACCGTGACCGAGGGTGGCTATTACCTCGACCCGACCAGCGGCGCGTTTGACACTGCACATACCGATATCCAGCATGATGTGGCCAACCCGGATCGGCCGAAGACCGTGTTCGGCGCCATTGTGGCCGCGCTCAAGGCGCGCCGCGCGGCGGGATTCACTCCGTTCACGGCGTTGAGCTGTGACAACCTTCAGGGCAATGGAGCGATCCTGCGCAGTTGTGTCGTTGGACTGGCGCGTTTGACGGATCCGGAACTTGCTGACTGGATCGATGGCCAGGGTGCCTTCCCCAATTCCATGGTCGATTGCATTGTCCCGGCCACGGGCCCCGATGTGATCGCCAAGGCAGAAGCGCTTGGCATTTCTGATGCCGCGCCCGTGTCGCATGAAAATTTCCGCCAATGGGTCATCGAAGATGACTTTTGCGCCGGACGCCCGGCATGGGAAAAGGTGGGCGTAACGCTGACTGATGATGTGCACAGCTACGAGTCGATGAAGATCCGCATTCTCAATGGCGGCCATCAGGTGCTTGCCAATGCCGGTGAGATCCTGTCGGTGCCAACCATTGCGGCCTGTATGCAGGATCCCGATATTTCCGCGTTTTTCCGCAAGGTCCAGGAAGAGGGTATTTTGCCCTATGTCTCTCCCGTACCGGGCATGACGCCTGCGGCTTATCTGGACCTCATCGAGCGTCGGTTCTCCAACCCTGAGATTCATGACACCACGCGACGGGTGGCCTTTGATGGCTCGTCGCGCCATCCGGGATTCATCCTGCCAACCCTGCGCGATACGCTGGCCGCCGGTGGGTCGGTCGAAGCGCTCGCGCTGATCGAGGCTCTGTGGGCACGCATGTGCGCGGGGACGCGTGAAGATAGCAGCACGATTGCGCCCAATGATCCGTTCTGGGATGCTTTGCAGAACGTTGCGCTGCAGGCGCGCGATACGCCATCGGCCTGGCTTGCGCAGCGCGACACCTATGGCGATCTGGCCAAGCAAGCTGACTTCGCTGAGGCGTTTAACACATGGCTTGTTGGCTTGTGGCGCGATGGCTGCCGGGCGACGCTTCAACGATACCTTCGGAGCTAGCATTGCCACAGTGTACCGCTGACAGGACGGCTGCCCTATCGTAACGTCCACATCGCCTTGCACCCCGGCCTGCATCGCGGCAACAGTGGTTTCGGGGATGTTTCGATGTAAGGACAGGGTATGGAGTTCGATCTCGAAAGCCAGCCGGAGATAGTACAGCAGGCCGTAGGCTATGCGCTTCAGGGATGGGATCTGGCGAAATCCTGGCTGCTCAGCCCGGAGGCATGGTCGCAATTTGGCTTGTTGCTGGTCGCGTGGTTTGCAGCCCGATATGCCAACAAGAAGTTGCAACCGCTTCTGACCAAGTGGCTGTCGCCCCTGGATGGTGATCTTGGCTATCTTGCCAAGGCGCGTCTGTTCATCCGGCAGTTCCTGCCGCTTTTGCTGCCGCTTCTGGCCTTTGCCTTTACCGGCATTGGCGAACAGGTGGTGCGCTCGATCTTTGAAAGCGGCGCGGTCATCGCGTTCGGCAAACGGGTTTTCCTGTTTATCGCGGTGCGGGCGCTGGTGCGCGACATCATCAAAGATCCGTTCTTTCGGGTGTTGGGCAAGTTCATCCTTGTCCCGATTGCCGCGATTTACGCGCTGGGTCTGCTTGATCTGGTGCAGGACAAACTGGCGGCGACCGTCATTCCCTTGGGCAACCTGTCCTTCTCGCTCCTGTCGCTGGTGCGGTTCATCATTGTCGGCGGCGTCATTTTCTGGCTGGGCCGGTGGTCGAATGACCAGTCCGTCGCCCTGATCAAGAAACAGGAAGACATGCGCCCCGCGACGCGGCAGCTTGCCGAAAAGGCGGCTGAAATCGCTATTTTCGGCGCGGCCTTCCTTGTCTTCATGAACATCATGGGCATTCCGCTCACGTCACTTGCGGTGCTGACCGGTGCTTTGGGTGTCGGGATCGGATTCGGCCTCCAGAAGATTGCGTCGAACTTCATCTCGGGTGTGATCCTGCTGCTTGAAGGTCAGGCCACGGTGGGCGACTATGTCGAGCTTGATGGCGGCGAGGCGGGAACCATCGTCAAGATGACCGCGCGGGCCGCGATCCTTGAGAGTTTCGATGGGCGCTGGATCGTGGTGCCAAACGAGGACTTTATCGTCACGCGGGTTGTGAACTACTCGGATCAGGGCAGCGCAAACCGCTATGAGGCGCCGTTTTCCGTCAGCTACGACACTGATATCAACCTTGTCCCGGACATCATCGAGGAAGCCGTTTCGAAACACCCGCGCGTG
Source organism: Primorskyibacter aestuariivivens (assembly GCF_028023675.1). GTDB lineage: Bacteria > Pseudomonadota > Alphaproteobacteria > Rhodobacterales > Rhodobacteraceae > Marinovum > Marinovum aestuariivivens. The sequence goes on from NZ_JAQIOZ010000006.1 coordinate 65,308, forward strand.
TTGAACGAACCCTATCCACCCGATTGCGAATTGCGTGGTTTTGGTGACAGCGGGGTCGATTTCGCGGTGGAGTTCTGGGTCAACGGGCTGGATGACGGGCCGAATAAATTCACCAGTGACGTGCTGTTCCTGATCTGGAATGCGCTCAAGGATAACGGCATCACGATTCCGTATCCGCACCGCGTGGTGGAACTTAAGGGCGAGTTGGTCACCAATAGTGCCGAAGGCGATGCGCCCGCCCGGGTCATGGCGGCCGCTTCCAAGCCGATGCCCAAGACGACACGTTCCGTGACGCGCAAGCGATGAGTGATGCGCGTGCGCTGGTCATTGGGGGCGGTCCGGCGGGATTGATGGCCGCCGAGGCCATGGCGCGGGCAGGTCTGTCGGTGATGGTGGCCGAGGCGAAACCGTCGCTGGCGCGCAAGCTCCTGATGGCTGGAAAATCGGGCCTCAACCTGACCAAGGATGAAACCCTAGAGACGTTTCTTTCGGCTTTTGGCGCGCGCGCCGCGATGTTGGAGCCGATGTTGGACCGGTTTGGACCTCAGGAGGCGATTGGCTGGGCCGAGGCGTTGGGGCAGGAGATGTTCACCGGCCCGACTGGGCGGGTGTTTCCCAAGGCGATGAAAGCCTCGCCCTTGCTGCGCGCATGGCTGGGGCGTCTGGACGGGCTGGGTGTCTCGGTTCGCACCCGCTGGCGCTGGACCGGGTGGGACGGAGCGGAGGCAGTATTTCAAACCCCGGACGGCGCGCGGAAGATTGCTTCCAAGGTGACCATTCTGGCGCTGGGCGGCGCAAGCTGGGCGCGGCTTGGCTCGGACGGGGCATGGGCCGATACTCTGGAAGGTGAAGGTGTCGAACTCGCTCCATTCCAACCGGCGAATATGGGGTTTTGCGTGGGCTGGTCCGACAAGATGCGCGCCCGGTTCGGCGCTCCGGTCAAGGGGGTTGCCTGGCATGCAGGGGCGAAGATGAGCCGGGGCGAGGCGGTGATCTCGGAGCGCGGGCTGGAAGGGGGCGGGATCTATGCGGTCTCGCCCGCGGTGCGTGACGGGGCTGCTTTGCACGTTGATCTGGCCCCGGACGTGGCAGCGGACCTGCTCGAACAGCGGTTATCGCGATCACGCGGCAAGATGTCGGTGTCGAATTTTCTGCGAAAATTCGCGCGTTTGTCGCCGGAGCAGATGGCATTGTTGATGGAGTTCGGGCGACCGCTTCCGGAGGGTCCGAGGGCCTTGGCCGGGTTGATCAAGTCTTTGCCTGTCCGACATGACGGACCGCGCCCGATGGATGAAGCGATCTCGGTGGCGGGCGGTGTGCGCTTTGACGCCGTGACCCCGGGGTTTGAATTGCGTGCCCGGCCCGGTGTGTTTGTCTGTGGCGAAATGCTGGATTGGGAAGCGCCAACCGGGGGCTATCTCCTGACTGCCTGTCTTGCTACGGGGCTCTGGGCCGGGGAACATGCGGCGCAAATCGCCTTGCCTGCGCGCAAGGGCGCTGTATAGCGGGATCAGGTGACAGGAGGCTTTGATGCGCGCCGGATTGGTCCTTTTGACGCTCAGCTATATCCTGAGCCAGTTCTTCCGCTCCTTCCTTGCGGTGCTGTCCGAGGTTCTGGAACAGGATCTGGGGGCATTGCCGGATGATCTCGCCACGGCGTCGGGTGTCTGGTTTCTGGTCTTCGCGGCGATGCAGATCCCCGTTGGCGCGGCGCTTGACCGGGTTGGGCCGCGGCGCACAGCGGCGCTGTTGTTTCTGCTTGGGGGCGCGGGCGGGGCCATTGCCTTTGCGTTGGCACAGACGCCGATGCATGTGATCCTGGCCATGGGCCTGATCGGGTTTGGTTGCTCTCCGGTTTTGATGGCGTCCTACTATATTTTTGCGCGAGTCTATTCGCCCGCCGTCTTTGCCTCGCTTGCAGCGACTGTGCTGGGCATCGGAACGCTCGGAAATCTGGCGGGCACCGTGCCGCTGACGCTGTTGGTCGAGGCGATTGGCTGGCGCGAGGCGCTTTGGGGGCTGGCGGCGGTGACGGCGTTGATTGCGGGTGGGATTTTCGTGACGGTCGAGGACCCGCCCAAGGTCGAAGGTGATCAGAAAGGCTCGGTTCTCGATCTTTTGCGCATGCCTGCTCTGTGGCTGATCTTTCCAATGATGTTCGTGAACTACGCCGCCTCGGGCGGATTGCGCGCCGTGTGGATCGGGCCATACCTGCGGGATGTGTACGGGCTGGATCCGCAATCCGTAGGGATCGCAACGCTGATCATGGGGGTGGCGATGATTGCCGGGACCTTCGCCTATGGTCCGCTTGACCGGATATTGGGCACCCGGAAATGGGTGGTGATCCCGGGCAGTGTTGGTGTTGTTCTGGGCTGCGCCGCGCTGTGGCTCTTGCCGGTGCCCGGCATGGCGGCCGCAGTCGTGCTGTTTTGTGTGGTGGGCTTCTTTGGCATGGCCTTTCCGCTGATCATTGCCCACGGGCGGTCATTCGTGCCGCCGCATCTGGCGGGGCGCGGCGTGACGCTGATGAACCTGTTTGGCATTGGCGGCATTGGCACGTTTCAGGTGGTGACAGTGCGGGTGCAGGACGCAGCCGCCGCCTCTGGCTCGGTGGCCGAAAGCTATGGCCCGGTGTTCGCGGTCTTTACAGTGATCACTCTGGCGGGGCTGATCCCCTACCTCTTCTCGCGTGACCGGCTGGACTGAACCGCACCTGCTGCGGCGCGGCAAATGGACCCTTCCAATGGCCGGGCGAAGCCTGTATCAGGCGCACATTTGAACCCTCTGATAAAGGAAAGGGAAAGATGGGTTATCGTATCGTCGTCGCTGGAGCCACGGGCAATGTGGGCCGCGAAATGCTCAATATCCTCGCCGAACGGGAATTCCCGGTTGACGAAATCGCAGCACTGGCCAGCCGCCGGTCGCTGGGCACAGAGGTGAGCTTTGGCGACAAGACCCTCAAGACCCAGGACATCGAGCAGTTCGATTTTGCGGGCTGGGACATGGCGCTGTTTGCCATCGGTTCGGACGCCACCAAGACATACGCGCCCATCGCGGCGGCGGCGGGCTGTGTCGTGATCGACAATTCGTCGCTCTATCGCTACGATCCGGACGTGCCGCTGATCGTTCCGGAATGTAATGCCGATGCGATCATGGGCTATTCCAAGAAGAACATCATCGCCAACCCCAACTGCTCGACCGCGCAGATGGTTGTCGCGCTCAAGCCGCTGCATGATCGTGCCAAGATCAAGCGCGTTGTGGTGAGCACGTACCAATCGGTGTCTGGCTCCGGCAAGGACGCGATTGACGAGCTCTGGGACCAGACCAAGGCGCAATACAACCCCACCGACGATTACGCGCGCAAGGTCTATACCAAGGATATCGCATTCAACGTGATCCCCCATATCGACGTTTTCATGGAAGACGGCTCCACCAAGGAAGAGTGGAAGATGGTGGTGGAGACCAAGAAGATCGTTGACCCAAAGATCAAGGTCACCGCGACCTGTGTGCGCGTGCCGGTCTTTGTGGGCCATTCGGAATCGGTGAATATCGAATTCGAAGAGTTCCTTGACGAGGACGAGGCGCGCGACATCCTGCGCGAAGCGCCGGGCATCATGGTGATCGACAAGCGCGAGGATGGTGGATACGTCACGCCGCGCGAATGCGTCGGTGATTTCGCGACCTTCATCAGCCGTATCCGTCAGGATTCGACCGTCGAGAACGGCATCAACCTCTGGTGTGTGTCCGACAACCTGCGCAAGGGCGCAGCGCTGAATGCAGTGCAGATCGCCGAGACGCTGGGCAACCGGGTGCTGAAAAAGGGCTGAGCCCTTGCTGACTTATTGAAACGCTTCAAGGAAGGCCTCCGGGCCTTCCTTTTCGTTTGGGCGGGGCGCGTTCGCGTTGTTCACGCTCTCCTCACATTTGCGTAACATCCTGTTGCCCGGTGCGGCTTTCGCGCAACATCTGAAAGGGGGCGCCCCGGTTTCGCCACATTTATGTGCAAGCGTTTCCGGATAAAAAGAGGATACGAGCATGTTGCATCAGTATGAGTTCAAGCCTCCGACACAAACCAAATGGAGCGGGTCCAAGATCAGCAACCGTCTGGATTGTGAAACCGGCGTGCTTTTGCGCTGTGCATTGCGGTCGGAATTTCAACAAGCCACAAGCTGGGTCAACCTGCGACGCAGGTTGGAAGGCAAGGGGTTTGACCTTGGGTTTTATGACGGGCGGCTGGTTCTGATCTGTCGTGACACAGGCGAACGGATTTGTTCCTGCAAATTCGTCGGCTACCCGCTGGCCAAGCTCACAGAGCGGTTTGGACGCGTCCGTGCCAAGGCGCCTGCTGGCGATAGCCATGTGGGGCAGCTTCTGATCTGATCTGCGGGTCCGGGTTACACCGGACGAAACTGTCCCGACGCCACGTCATATTCTTCCAGCGCGCCCTCACCGATGCCGGTCCAGAGACCGTGTAGGCTCAGCGCGCCGGTATCCACGCGTTCGCTGACAAACGGGAAGGTCATCAGGTTCTCAAGCGAAATCACGACCGAGCGCTTTTCAAGTGCGCGTGCCTGATCGGTCGGATTGTTTTCATCTTTCACCAGATCATAACCCGGTCGCAGGATATCCATCCAGCGCCCCACAAAGGAGTTGGGCTTTTCCAGTTCCGGGGCCTCGCCCTTGCACATGTCGATGCAGCCCTGCACCCCGCCGCATTGCGAATGACCCAGCACAATCAGATGCGCCACGTTCAGTGCGGTGACCGCGTATTCGACGGCTGCTGATGTACCATGGTGGTCGCCATCCGGCGCATAAGGCGGGATCAGGTTTGCGATGTTGCGGTGGATAAAGAACTCGCCCTGATCGGCGCCGAAGATCGACGTCACATGAACACGCGAATCGCAGCAGGATACGACCATGGCGCGCGGGCGCTGACCCTCGGTGGCCAAACGCCTGTACCAGGCCGCATTCTCGGCATACTCGGTGGCTTTCCAGCCATGGTAGCGCTGAACAAGGTATTTCGGCAGCGGCTTGGCGTGTTCCATTAGGAGCGTCCCTTCGTTCTTTGATCGAAGGTGATACGGCGAAACTTCTGAGAATTCGAGTGACTTCTTGTCCCGCCCGAAACCTTTTGGGAACCCTTTCGCGTCAGTTTCTCCTCAGCCGTGGGGGCGTGAGGAGAGGTAATACCTTGGAACAGGTAAAGATGCTGGCATATGACGAAGGGGTCCGATTGGATCAGGATCGTTTGACGGAACTCTATCGACAACTTGGCGACGAGGGGGCCGAAGATGTGGTGTGCCGCGCGCTGGAAGAGATTGCGGTGCGGCTATCCTATGCGTCCAAGCTGTTTGGCCGCGGGGATTTGCAGGAGATGCGTAAATGCGTGCGATCCCTTTCGGCGATTTCGGAACAGATCGGCATGGTCGCACTCAGCCGTGTGGCGCTTGATGTCTGCGCCTGCATCGATCAGGGCGACGAGGTCGCACTTTCGGCAACGCTTGCCCGGTTGACGCGGACCGGTGATACATCGCTGACTGCGATCTGGGATTTGCAGGAATTCATGATGTAGCCCCCTTGCGGGTGGCAATGGGCCGGGTAGGCTGCGGGCTGATCAAAGTCCGGAGGCACCCGAATGACCGCTCAAGACCCCAATCTGACTTTTGCCGATGCAAACGCCCCGTCTATCCCGCTGACGCTTTTGACGGCCGAGGCATATGACGCATGGCGCTTGGCGCAGGATCCTGCGGCCCGTGGGTGGGCCGAGGCCAATGGGTTCAAGGCCGGGCTGGGTCAGGTTCTTGTTTTTCCGGATGAAAACGGCGCGCCGGACGCTGCGCTGGGCGGTGTAGGAAGCGCCAGGGACCGGGCGCGTGGCCGATTTGCGCTGGCAGCGGTGGCGCAAAACCTGCCGGACGGCACCTATCAAATCGAAAGCGGATTGCCCGGGGATGCTGCGGATCTGGAGGCGGAATGCCTTGGCTGGCTGCTCACCGGCTATACGTTCAGCCGCTACAAGGATCAATCGGCCAAACAGGTGCGGCTGGTTGCGCCGGAAGACGTTGACGCGGATCGCGTCGAAGCGATTGCCGCTGGTGAGGCGCTGACCCGGGATCTGATCAACACCCCTGCCAATGATATGGGACCGGAGGCTCTGGAAACTGCGGTACGGGACCTGTCGCAGCTCTTTGGGGCAAGCTGCGCTGTCGTGACGGCGGACGCCTTGCTTGATCAGAATTTCCCGATGATTCACGCTGTCGGCCGCGCCGCGGATCAGGCACCGCGCCTGATCGATATGCGTTGGGGCGACACGGGGCCGAAACTGACCCTGGTGGGCAAGGGCGTGTGTTTCGACACCGGCGGGCTGAACCTCAAGCCCGGGGCGTCGATGGGGTTGATGAAAAAGGATATGGGCGGTGCGGCTACGGTGCTGGGGCTGGCGCGCATGATCATGGCGCTGGAGTTGCCGCTGCAATTGCGCGTGTTGATCCCGGCAGTGGAAAACTCTGTATCGGCGGGGGCATTCCGGCCCGGTGATATCTTGACATCCCGCAAGGGGTTGACGGTTGAGATCAACAACACGGACGCCGAAGGGCGGCTGGTGCTTGCTGATGCGCTCGCGCTGGCCTGCGAAGAGCCGAGTGATCTGGTCATCTCCATGGCAACGCTTACTGGCGCCGCACGGGTCGCCGTCGGTCCGGACCTGTCGCCGTTTTACAGCGATGATGACACCGCTGACGCGCTGGTGGCGGGGGGCCGCGCCGCGCATGATCCGCTTTGGCGGCTGCCCTTCTGGGACCCGTATGAATCGATGATCGAGCCGGGCATTGCCGATCTGGACAATGCACCCAAGGGTGGGTTTGCCGGGTCGATCACGGCGGCGCTTTTCCTGCGCCGCTTCGTGAACGAAGACACGCGCTACGCCCATTTCGACATTTATGGCTGGCAACCCGAGGCCAAGCCGGCACGGTCGAAAGGGGGCGTCGGCATGGGCGCAAGGGCGATTCTCGCCGCTCTGCCGGAGATGCTGGAGCTGTGACGGACCGGCGGCGGCTGAAATCCAACGGGCGTGTTGCTGACATTTCCCTGAAAGGAGAGGTCGAGGCCGCGCGTTTTGTCGAACCCACGGTCATGCGCGTCGCCGTTCCGGTCGCCCCGCTTTTTGACTCGGTCGAGCCGGGGCGCTGGCGGCGCGAGCGGGAACTGGTTCTGCACGAGGTCTTCAACGTTTTGGAAGACGGTGGAAGTTGGGTTTTTGGGTATGCTGCACGGGACGGTTATGTCGGTTATATGTGCTCATCCGGGCTGGGTCCCGCAGATATGATCTGCCCTACCCATACGGTGGCGGCGCGGCAGTCCTATCTGACCTCGGTTCCCGAGTTGAAGAACAAGGAAGAGATGATCCCGATCTCATTCGGGACGGCGTTAGAAGTCGTGGCGACCCACGAAAACGCGCGCTGGGCCGAGGTGACTACCCTGCGTGCCGGGGCGCATGAATTTAAAACGACATACACCGATTACGTACCCTTGGCGCATTTGCGCCCTCTGGCAATGCCCGAGACCGATCCGGTCGACGTGGCGGAAAGATTCATTGGCACGCCTTATCACTGGGGCGGGAATTCCGGATTCGGGATTGATTGCTCCGGGCTGGTTCAGGCGGCCTGCCTGGCCTGCGGGATCCGCTGTCCGGGGGATTCGGACCTGCAAGAGGCCGAACTGGGTGAGACATTGACCGAAGATGCCGCGTTGCAGCGCGGGGATCTGTTGTTCTGGAAAGGGCATGTGGCCTGGGTGGCGGGGGACAACCTGCTGATCCATGCAAACGCCCATCACATGGCTGTTGCCTATGAACCGATGGACGAAGCAATTGCGCGAATCAAGGCGCAGGGCGACGGTGCTGTGACGCGGCGGGCGCGTTTGGGAGGAATGTGAGATGGCCGAAGATTTCTTTACGCCGGTGTCAGGAATGGAATTGCCGCGATTTGCGGGCGTCCCGAGCTTTATGCGTCTGCCGGTTGTGCCGCCGGGACATGACAGGTTTGATGATGTCGATATCGGGATCATCGGCGTGCCATGGGACAGTGGCACCACCAATCGTCCCGGCCCGCGTCACGGTCCGCGGCAATTGCGCGATGCGTCGACGATGATCCGCGCCGAGAATGCCGCCACCCGGGTGCGGCCGTTTGAGTTGGTGAACTGCGCGGATTTGGGCGATGTGGGCATCAATCCCGCCGATATCGACGATTCGATGGATCGGATCACCGGTTTCTATCGCAAGCTGGCCTCGTCCGGCATCAGGCCCCTGACCGCTGGCGGTGATCATCTGACCTCGCTTCCGGTGTTGCGGGCATTGGCCGAGGATGGGCCGCTGGGCATGGTGCATTTTGACGCCCATACGGACCTGTTTCATTCCTATTTCGGCGGGACGATGTACACCCATGGGACGCCGTTCCGGCGCGCGGTGGAAGAGGAGTTGCTTGATCCGAAACGGGTCGTGCAAATCGGGATTCGCGGCACGGCCTATGATTTCGAAGACCGCGACTTTGCCGAAGCCGTGGGTATCCGGGTGATTCCCATCGAAGAGTTTTTTGCCCGCGGTGTGCAGGACGTGATGGCCGAGGCCGTGGAAATCGTGGGCGAGGCCCCGACCTATGTCAGCTATGACATTGATTTTGTTGATCCCGTCTATGCGCCGGGCACCGGGACGCCGGAAGTGGGCGGTCCCACCGCCTTTCAGGCGCTTCAGGTTGTACGTGCGCTTCAGGGGCTGGACATTGTCGGCGCGGATCTGGTCGAGGTGTCCCCGCCGTTCGATCAAAGCGGAGCGACCGCCTGGCTTGGCGTGTCTATCATGTTCGAGCTGCTCTGCGTTATGGCCCGCTGAGCGGGCGCGCCCGCATTACAGTTTGGAATCACGCTGGCGCAGCTGGCGCGCGCGGGTCAGAATCGCATCTTCGATGGCGCGCGCGGTTTCTGCGCTGACCGGGCCGGAGCGGGTTTGCAAGGCGACCGAAAGCGACCGCGCATCAAGTGCCGGATCGGTGATATAGATCGTTGCGCGATAGGCACGGCCACCGCCCGGAGGGTTGCCGTAGCCGGTCACGATCACGCCGGTAAACGGATCGACCGAGGTAACCGGCAGGAAATCAAGCACTTCCAGCGACGCATTCCAGATGTACTTGTTAACGCGCCCAACCTTGGAGCGGTCCTGGGGGCCACGAAGCAGATCAAGCAGCGTCGAACGCGGGCGTCCACGATCGCCGTAAAGTTCGTCATCAAGGATTTCATCCGCCGGGCGTGTATTGTTGAACTGTGCACCACAGCCTGACAGCAGCACGGCCAAGGCCAGACAGGTGGTCGCTTTCCTCAATGTGGCGGTCATGTTCTGCTCCTGGCGCGGCGGTGGGTCTTTGATTTGCTGACCCTTCAATACAAGCGCAGGCGAGTGACGACAAGATATTGTCTGGCATTCGGTTTTTTCCCAGTATTCACAGACGCACAGCGCGTTCTTGTCCTTGCGGGACTGTGTGGCTGAAAAAGCTTGTGGCAAATGCGCATCACTCCCTGCCTTGTTGCCATCCCGGTTTCGCCGCGCGCTTGCATCCCGGGGTGGTGTGGGTGCAAGACAATCCCATCAAAGCCGGGCAGCCGGTTTGGTAATGCCTTACAGACACATGAGGGAAACAATGAAAAAGATTCTTTTTGCAACCACAGCGCTGGTCGCAACCGCAGGCATCGCCTCGGCAGATGTTGCGCTGACCGGTTCGGCCGAAATGGGCATCATCGGTGGCGATTTCGACGGCGACGCAATCGAAACTCAGTTCCACACTGACATCGACGTCACCTTCACCATGTCCGGTGAAGCAGACAACGGCCTGACCTTTGGCGCGTCGATCGACCTGGACGAGTCGGACGGTTCCGGTTCGGCCGTTGGCGCGGGCTCCTTTACCTGTGAAACACGCACCGCAGGCGTTGACCTGAACGGCGGCGGCATCATCGGTATCGGCGACGACTACAGCCTTTGCGACGAAGGTACCATCACGTTCGACTTCGACGCAGTTGGTGCATCCGGCGCATTCGGCAACACCACCCAAGACGGCGAGACCATCTTCATCTCCGCAGGTGGCGCAACCCTGACCATGGGTGATACCGACGGTGCGTTCGACGCTGCTATGCGCGAAGTGAACTACGCCGCTGGTTCGATCAACGACGACGAAACCGAGCACGCCGGCTTCAACGGCAACGCAACCTTCGACGGCACCTTTGACGGTCAGATCGCTCGCTTCGACTACGCCTTCTCCGGCGTGACTGCGTCGCTGTCCGTCGAAATGGACGACACCGGCACCTTTGATCCGGTTTGGGGTCTGGGTATCCGCTACGAAGGCGACCTGAACGGCGTTGCTCTCGGCGTTGGCGTTGGCTACCAGTCGGTTGAAGATGTCCATGCAATGGGTCTTTCGGTTGACGCAGGCTTCTCCAACGGTCTGACTGTTGGCTTCAACTACTCCGATTGGGACCTGGACGGTACCGACGTGCAGCACGGCGCAATCGGTGTTGGCTACGAGATGAACGCTCTGGCCATCGGCGTGAACTACGGTCACTTCACCTCCGACGGCGACGAGATCTCCTCGGGCTTTGGTCTGGCAGCAGCTTACGACCTGGGTGGCGGTCTGGCCGCACAATTCGGCTACGGCGCTTCCACGATCGCAGCACCGGGCGACGACATCAACGTCAACACCTGGTCGCTGGGTCTGGCAATGTCGTTCTAAGAACGGCTTACGCCTTACTTAGGGAAGAGCGGTCCTTTGAGGCCGCTCTTTTCTTTTTGTGCTCCGTTTTCTTTTCGCGGTCGCGGTGCTAGCAGGGAAAAGATCACAATGGAGCAGGTCGGATGGTGCCGCTTTCCAAAGCACAGGTTGGTCAGCTGTTTCAGGAGGCGCAGACGCGTCTGAAATCCGGTGACCTGACGGGTGCGGAACGTCTGTTCCAGCAAGTGCATGATGCAGCGCCGAACGCGGCGGAACCCCTGTTCCATCTGGGCCGGATCGCCCGCATGTCCGGTGATCTGGACAGGGCGCGCGCCCGTTTCGAGCATGCGCATCGCGCCAAACCTGCGGAACCCGCGATTTTGCAGGCCCTTGCAGAGTGCCAGTCCATCATGGGCGATACAGACTCCGCAGCCGCGAGCCATGACACACTGATCGCGCTGCAACCCAGGCACCCCAAACCACTGGCCGATAAGGCGCTGTTCTTGCAACAACAGGGGGATTTTGTCGCGGCGGAACGGCTGTTCAGGAAAGCGCTGCGGCTGTCGCCGGGCAATGGCGAACTGTATCGCATGTGGCTGGGCGGCAAGAAGCTGGCCAAGGGTGATCCGACAATCCGCGAGATGCAGAAACTGTTTGCCTATCCCGGCTTGAACGATGCCGGACGGATTCACCTTGGTTTCGCGCTCGCCAAGGCGATGGAGGACAGCGGGCAGTTCGACAAGGTCTTCGCCTATTTGCGGCGCGCCAATGCGTTGCAACGCAAGGCGTTTCCCTATGATCCGGCCGCGCGCGATGCCGAGGTCGCCGCCATCATGGCCGCCTCGGATCAGATCGGGCCACCCCAAGACAGTGATGCCGCCCCGATCATCGTGACGGGCATGCCGCGCTCCGGCACGACGCTGATGGAACAGATCCTTGCCGCGCATGACGATGTCGTGGCGGGTGGCGAATTGGCCATCGGGCTCAAGCTTGCCTATGCGGGGTTCGGCGTGCCGCCGGATATCGCGCCGCTGGAGGCGATTCAGGCGGAAAAGCTGACGACATTCGCGGATGGCTATGCCCGCCAAACGGCGATGCGGGTCGATGTGCAGGGCCGTCGCGTGACGGATAAATCCATCCAGAATCACCTCATTCTCGGGCATCTTCACCGTGCCATGCCAAGGGCATCGCTGATTGTGGTGCGTCGTGATCCGCGCGATGTGGCGCTGTCGATCTACAAGAACTATTTCGCCGGTGGCACCCATCGCTATTCCAATGATCTTGGCGATATTGCCCGTTATATCAAAAGCTTCGACCGTATCGTCACCTTCTGGAAAGCGCGTGTGCCGGTGTTCGAGATTTCTTATGATGCCCTGATCGGGGCACCCGAAGAACAGGCGCGCGCCTTGGTGGCCGCTGCAGGGCTGGACTGGCAGGACCAATGCCTTGAGTTCTACAAGCGCGGTGGCGCGGTCAAGACGCTCAGCATCGCTCAGGTGCGCCAACCGGTTTACCAAAGCTCGGGTGGGGCATGGCAGAAATACGAGAAAGACATGCAACCATTCATTGACGCATGGGACGCAGAGCAATGGGTTTGAACGACATCCTATCACGCATGAACAAGGCTGAACGCGCCGCCGGTCGGCCCGAGGGGGCAACCAAGCTGATTGCCGTCAGCAAGGTGCAGCCCAATGACCGCGTGCGCGCGGTGCTGGAGCAGGGGCATCGTATCTTCGGCGAGAACCGGGTTCAGGAAGCGGCTGGCAAATGGCCTGAATTCCGGGAAAATTTTGACGGGATCGAGCTGCACCTGATCGGCCCTCTACAGACCAACAAGGCGCGGCAGGCGATGGAACTGGCGCAGGCGATTCATTCGGTGGATCGTCCGAAACTGGCCAAAACACTGGCGCGGCTGGCGCAGGAAACGGGCGCGTGCCCGGACCTGTTCATTCAGGTCAACACCGGGGAAGAGCCGCAGAAAGCGGGCATTCTGCCCGCGGATGCGGATGGGTTTGTGGCCGAATGCCGCGCACTTGACCTGCCGATCAAGGGGCTGATGTGCATCCCGCCCGTGGACGAAGAGCCGTCGCTGCATTTTGCGCTTCTGGCCAAGATCGCCGCGTGCAATGGGCTGGAGGGCCTGTCCATGGGGATGAGCGGCGATTTCGAACGCGCGATTGCGCTTGGGGCGACGCATATTCGCGTGGGCTCCGCGATCTTCGGAGACCGGGTGCCGCCCTCAGGATAAGGCGTCTTCCGCCGCGAGTTCCGTGATCACATGAAAGGCCGTTTCCACATCGGCTTCGGTGCAATCGAACTGCCCGACCTGAAAGCGGATGGCTTTGGTCCCGTCCACAAGCGTCTGGGTGAGGTAGATGCGCCCGTCATCATTGATGCGGTCCACAAGCGCCTGATTTTGCGCGTCGCTATGCGTGGCATCAAGGCGGAAGGTGAACAGCGACAGAACCGGTTCGGTGACGATCTCGAAGCCGGGCTCGGTGCGCAGCCGTTCGCACAGTGCCTGTGACCATGCCACGTGATTTCGCAACCGCATGCGCAACCCCTCCAGCCCATAGGCGCGGATCAGGAACCAGAGTTTCAACGCCCGGAACCTGCGCCCCAGCGGAATGGACCATTCGGAATAGTTGATGATCTCGTCCTCGGCAGTTGTCTTGAGGTATTCCGGCTGGATCGCCAATGTCTTGCGCAGCGCGTCGGGATCGCGAATGAACTGGATCGAACAATCGAACTGTGCGCCCAGCCATTTATGCGGGTTGAAGACGATAGAATCCGCGCGCTCGGCACCGGCCCAAAGATCCCGGAACTCCGGGCAGATCATCGCCGACCCGGCCCAGGCCGCGTCCACATGCACATAAAGATCATGCGCCTCGGCCACCTCCATCACCGCGGCGATATCATCACAGGCCCCGGTCGAGGTGCCGCCGGTGCAGGTGATGATCCCCGCGGGCTTCATCCCGGCGGCAATGTCCGCCTCAACCGCTTGACGCAGGGCACCGGCATCCATGGCGCGGCGTGGGCCGGTGGTGGGGATACGGACAAGATTGTCCTGCCCGATGCCGGAAAACCAGATTGCGCGGTCGATGGATGTGTGCACCTCTTGCGAGCAATAGACCCGCAGGACCGGCTGGCCCGAAAGCCCCTGCTCTTTGCCCGCCCAATCCAGCGCGCGTTCGCGCATGGTCATAACGGCGGAGAGCGTGGCGGAGCTGGCGCTGTCCTGAATGGCACCGGTAAAGGCATCCGGCAGGCCTATGGCCTGTCGCATCCAATCCACCATGCGCGTCTCGATCTCGGTCGCGGCGGGAGAGGTCTGCCAAAGCATGCATTGCGGGGCGGTGATCGTGGTCAGGAACTCGGCCAGCATGGATTCGGGGGCCGCGTTGGCGGGGAAATAGGCAAAGAAACGCGGGTGTTGCCAATGGGTCAGGCCGGGCAAGGCGATGTCGTGGAAATCCTGCAGGATCGCATCCATCGGTTCGCCCTGCTCCGGCGGCGTTGCGGGCAATGCGTTGAAGATGCTTCCCGGTTTCGTCTGGGCTCTGACCGGCCTGTCGCGCAGTGTTTGGTGGTAGTCCGCACCCCAATCCGCAATGTCGCGCGCGTGCCGGGCGAAACTGTTCCAATCCATGACGTTCTCCAATCCGGCTCGATCCGTGGCTCGGACCAGAAAAACACCGGAACGCCAGGGCTGGCAATCCGGTGTTGCTGGGATTCGCGAATTGCCGCGACGTGACTGCTATTGGCCGCGTACCTCACGCACCCACGCCACAATGGTGCGGCGCGCCGCGTTGTCCATCTGGATGGCATTGGGCGGCGGCATGGCGTGGCTCAGCCCCGCCTGCAGGTAGATCTGATCCGCATGGCGCGCGACGTCACCGGGGGTTTCCAGATAGACCCCCTTTGGTGCCCATTGCATATTGCCCCAGACAGGTTCGCGGGCGTGGCACATGGAACAATTGCCCAGCACCGTGTCGTAGGCGTCCTGAAACCCTTCGGCCGAGGCGTATTTCTGTTCGTATGCCGTCAGTTCACGCGCCTCGGCCTCTTCCCATGTCTCGCCGGTTTTAATCGTGGACAGCCACGCGATGATGATCATCAAAAGCACGGTCACACCCCATGTCCAATGCGGCCCCTTGCCGGTCTTGTGCATGGTGTTGAAATAGTGCCGGATCGTCACCCCGGTCAGGAAGATCAGCGATGCGATGATCCAGGCATATTCCGTGCCAAAGGCCAGCGGATAGTGGTTCGACAGCATCAGGAACACGACCGGCAGGGTCAGATAGTTGTTATGGGTCGAGCGCACCTTGGCAATCTTGCCGTATTTGGCGTCCGGCGTGCGGCCCGCCTTGAGGTCTTCAACAACGATGCGCTGGTTCGGCATGATCTGAAAGAACACGTTGGCGGTCATGATCGTGGCCGTGAAAGCACCCAGATGCAGCAGCGCGGCACGGCCAGTGAAGATCTGGTTATAACCCCAGGACATGATCACGAGGATCACGAACAAAAGCAGCATGAGCAGGGTCGGGTGGTCGGCCAGCTTGGATTTGCACATCTGGTCATAGAGCAGCCAGCCGATGGTCAGCGATCCGCCGGAAATCAGGATACCTTGCCACAGCGCAAGATCGGCCTTGGTCGGGTCGATCAGGTACAGCTCGCCCCCCACCCAGTAGATGATCATCAACAGCGCCGCACCAGAGAGCCAAGTCGTATAGCTCTGCCATTTGTGCCATGTCAGATGCTCGGGCATGCGTGCGGGCGCGACGAGGTATTTGACGGTGTGATAGAACCCGCCACCATGCACTTCCCATTCCTCGCCATACGCCCCCTGAGGCAAGTCGGGGTTGGGCTTCAGCATCAAATCCAGCGCAATGAAATAGAACGACGCCCCGATCCACGCCATCGCGGTGATCACATGCAGCCATCGCACAGAAAATGCGATCCAGTCCCACAGAATTGCCAGATCATACATGGCGTTTCTCCCCAGTTTCGATGTTACGGCCACCCTAGGCGAGTTCAGTTTCTTCTGGTATTGCTATCAAACGCCAAGCAGCATCAAAATAATCAGAAAAATGTCCTATATCGACAATATCCGCACATTCGTTCGCGTCTATGAGCTTGGCAGCATGTCCGCTGCGGGGCGAGATTTGCGTGTCTCTCCAGCGGTTACATCCTCCCGGATTTCGCAATTGGAGGAACATTTGGGCGTTCGATTGTTCCAGCGCACAACGCGCAGCCTGACGCCGACAGAGCAAGGGCAGAGTTTTTATCGTGGTGCCATTGAGATTCTGGAGGCGATCGAGACCGCCGAGGCGCAGATCGTCAATATCACTGAAAACCTGCGCGGTTCTCTCTATGTGGCCGCGCCTCTTGGGGTGGGGCGGAGGTTGATCGCGCCACAGGTGCCGGATTTCCTTGCTGATTATCCAGAAGTGAATGTGCGGCTGCGGCTGACCGACAGAAAGGTGGACCTGACCACCGAGGGTCTGGACCTCGCCTTTTTCCTGGGCCAGCCGGAGGACAGCAACCTGCGCATTCGCAAGATCGCCGATGTGGAACGGGTTCTCTGCGCCTCGCCGGACTATGTGGCCAAACGCGGCATGCCTGCCAGCGGCGATGATCTTGTCGCGGACAATCACGAATGCCTGAGTTTGCGTTTCCCCGGGGCGACCGAGTTTCAATGGCGGTTAACCACCGCTTCCGGGCCGAAACGGTTCCGCGTGTCCGGGCGCTACGAATCCGATGACGGGGATGTGCTGACCGATTGGGCGCTGGCCGGGCATGGCGTGGCGATGAAACCCATTTTCGAGATTGCCGACCATTTGCACGATGGGCGGCTTGTTCCCGTGGCCACACAAACGCCGCCGGAGCCGATTCAAATGGCCTGCCTGTTCACGCATCGGCGCAGGCAGGACCCCAAGACCCGGCTGTTCATGGAGTTCATGGTGGACCGGATCGCCGCGACCATCAAGGCGACGGATCGGGGCGCGCCTTAACTGCCGCGATAGGTGGAATAGCCAAAGGGCGAGAGCAACAGCGGCACGTGGTAGTGCGCATCGGGGTCGTCCATGCCAAAGCGGATCGGCACCTGATCCAGGAACAGGATATCCTCTGACACCTGCCCAGTGTTGCGCAGATACGCTCCGGCATAGAAGATCAGCTCATATGTGCCGGTTTCAAACGAATCGGCGGGCAGGATCGGCGCATCGGTGCGCCCGTCATCATTGGTGACCGTTTCCGCGATCTTTTTATGCGAATTACCCGAGACTCGGTACAGTTCGATCCGGATGCCTTCAGCCGGGCAACCGCGCGCTGTATCGAGGATATGGGTCGTCAGGTAGCCGGACATTGATGCGTTCTCCTGTTCCTGTTTCCGTATCTATGCCTGAGCGCGCCTGACATGACAAAGAGCGCTTCTCCGAAGCTGTATTTTGGTTTTTTTGAAAAACATTGACCATTTTATAGTTTAAAGAGAGGCAAAAGGATGAGGGTCCGAATTTGCAACGCTATCCACGAGACATGAGCGGCTATGGCCCGCGGGTGCCATCGGCCAACTGGCCCAACGATGCCAAGATAGCGGTTCAGATCGTTCTGAACTACGAAGAGGGCGGCGAGAATAACATCCTGCATGGCGATGCCGCATCCGAGGCGTTCCTGTCCGAGATCACCGGGGCCGCACCCTGGCCGGGGCAACGGCACTGGAACATGGAATCGATCTATGAATACGGCAGCCGCGCCGGATTCTGGCGTGTGCATAGCCTGCTCAAGGATCTGCCCATTACCGTTTACGGTGTGGCCACCGCGCTGGCCCGTGCGCCGGAACAGGTGGCAGCGATGAAAGCGGCGGGTTGGGAGATTGCCAGCCACGGTCTGAAATGGATCGAGCACAAGGATATGACGCCGGACGAGGAACGCGCCCAGATCGTTGAGGCGATCCGCCTGCATACGGAAGTCGTCGGGGCACCGCCGCGCGGCTGGTACACCGGGCGCTGTTCGATGAACACCGTGGATCTGGCGGCGCAAGAGGGTGATCTGGCCTATATCGCCGACAGCTATGCTGATGATCTGCCCTATTGGGTCAAGGCGGGCGGCAAGGATCAGCTGATCATGCCCTACACCATGGATTGCAACGACATGCGCTTTGCGATTCAGGCGGGCTACACCAATGGCGACCAGTTCGAGAGCTATCTCAAGGACAGCTTCGACATGCTCTATGCCGAGGGTGTCGCAGGCGCGCCCAAGATGCTGTCCATCGGGCTGCATTGCCGTCTGATTGGCCGCCCGGGCCGGGCCATGGCACTGAAACGCGCACTGGAGCACTTCATGGCGCATGACGGCGTCTGGTTCGCCACCCGCGAAGAGATTGCCGATCACTGGGCGCGCGAGCATCCTCCCGTCGCGTGGGAGCGCCCGTCCGAAATGAACGAGGCCCGCTTTGTCGAACTCTACGGCGGCATTTTCGAGCATTCCCCATGGATTGCCGAAGGTGCCCATGCGCTGGAGCTTGGCCCGACGCATGACAGCGCGGCGGGGGTGCATAACGCGCTCTGCCGGATCTTTCGCTCTGCCAGCGAAGAGCAACGGCTTGGCGTGCTGACCGCGCACCCCGATCTGGCCGGTAAACTAGCCGCTGCGGGCCGTCTGACCGCCGAAAGCACGTCGGAACAGGCGGGCGCGGGGCTGGACATGCTCACCGACGAGGAGCGTGAAACATTCACCCGGCTCAACACGGAGTATGTGGCGAAACACGGCTTTCCCTTTATCATCGCGGTGCGCGATCATGACAAGACGTCGATCATGGCGGCGTTTCAGCGCCGGATCGGCAATGACCGCGATACCGAGTTTGCCGAGGCCTGCCGCCAGGTGGAGCGCATCGCGGAATTCCGGCTGATGGACATTCTGCCGTGAGCCAACGGATCACCATGGAGCCGATCACGGCAGAGGTATTTGCCCCCTTTGGCGATCTCATGGATTGCTCCGGGGATCCCGACAAGATCATCAATCAGGGGCTTTGTGGGCGCTTTCATGACCGCGCGGTGCTTGATTTCGACGGAGGCCGTGCGGGCATCAGCCTGTTTCAGGCCAAGTTGCGGGAATTGCCGTATAAATTGGACATGATGGAGCGCCACCCGCTGGGCTCTCAGGCCTTTATTCCGATGTCGATGGAGGCATTTCTGGTGATTGTCGCCCAAGATACGGGCAATCGCCCAGGGGAGCCGAGCGCTTTCGTCACGCAGCCCGGTCAGGCGATCAACTTCCACAAAAATACGTGGCACGGGGTTCTCACACCGATCGCTGGATCGGGGCTGTTTGCTGTGGTCGATCGGATCGGCGCTGGTGAGAACCTGGAAGAACACTGGTTCGACACTGCCTACGAGGTGGTGGAGAACTGAAATCCAGGGCCGTCAGGAGGAGAAACGGCCCATCCAACAGCTATGATGGGGAGACAGAAATGGCTGACACTTCAATCGGGACACCGGAGCAACTCCGCGACCCGAATTACACACCACCTATCGCCAAGGCGATCCCGCTCGGGCTTCAGCACGTGCTGGCGATGTTCGTGTCCAACGTGACACCGGCGATCATCGTCTGTGGCGCGGCAGGCTTCGGCTTTGGCTCGAACAGCCCCGATTTCCCGCAGATGATCTACATGATCCAGATGTCGATGTTCTTTGCCGGTATCGCGACGCTGATCCAGACCATCGGCATCGGCCCGGTCGGTGCGAAACTGCCCATCGTACAGGGCACCAGCTTTGCCTTTATCCCGATCATGATCCCGCTGGTTGCGGGCAAGGGCGTGGACGCTATCGCCGTTCTGATGGGCGGGATCGTCGTGGGCGGGTTGTTCCATGCGGTACTCGGCCTGTTTATCGGCAAGATCCGCTTTGCCCTGCCGCCGCTGGTCACCGGCCTTGTGGTCACGATGATCGGTCTCGCGCTGGTCAAGGTGGGCATCCAGTATGCCGCCGGTGGTGTGCCCGCGATTGGCAAGCCTGAATACGGCTCGCTCATCAACTGGAGCATGGCGCTGATCGTGATCTTCGTGACTCTCGGTCTCAAGTTCTTTGCCAAGGGCATGCTGTCGGTCTCGGCGGTTCTGATCGGTCTGCTCGTGGGCTATGTCTTTGCCTTCGCAATGGGCGAGGTCAGCCTGGCCAATGTGGGTCGCGCGGCACCCTTTGCCCTGCCCAACCCGTTCCACTTCGGGATTGAGTTCTCGGTCGCGGCAATCATCGGCTTCTGCCTGATGTCCTTTGTCTCGGCGGTGGAAACCGTGGGTGACGTGTCCGGGATCACCAAGGGTGGAGCCGGTCGCGAAGCCACCGACAAGGAGATTCAGGGCGCAACCTTTGCCGATGGTATCGGTACGGCTGTGTCCGGTCTGTTCGGCGCGCTGCCCAACACCTCGTTCAGCCAGAATGTGGGCCTGATCGCCATGACCGGTGTCATGAGCCGCCATGTGGTGACCATCGGTGCGATCTTCCTGATTGCCGCCGGTCTGGTGCCGAAAATCGGTGCCGTGATCTCTTCGATCCCGATCGAAGTGCTGGGCGGCGGCGTGATTGTCATGTTCGGCATGGTGGCCGCGGCCGGTATCTCGATGCTGTCCGACGTCAACTGGAACCGCCGCAACATGGTCATCTTTGCCATCGCTCTCAGCCTTGGCCTCGGCCTGCAGCTTGAGCCCGGCGCCCTGCAGCACCTGCCGGGAACCATCAAGGTTCTGGCAACCTCGGGTATCCTGCCCGCAGCGCTGATCGCCATCGTGCTCAACCTGATCCTGCCCGAAGAGCTTTCTGCGGAAGCAACCGAGGAAGTTTCGGGCGGTATGGCCGGACACGGCTCGGGCTCGATGCCCGGCGAATGACCGGAGAATAAACCGGGCGGGCAGACATGCCCCCCTCACAACCAAAAGACCCCCGGGTATCTCGCGATGCCCGGGGGTTTCCTGTTGGCTTGCCTGGAAAGTGTCAGGTCAGAAATCGACCTCGATCGCGATGCCCTTTTCCACGGCAAGGTCGACCACCGCAGCCGCCACAGCAAGGTCCTGAAGGCCGACGCCGGTGCCATCGAACAGCGTGATCTGATCGTCCGAGGTGCGTCCCGGATGGGTCTCGTTGATCACGGCGCCCAATTGGTTGACGTCGCTTTCACGGATCAACCCTTCGGCCACCGCGTGCTGCGCCTCGCCGATGCTGACGGATTGCGCGACCTCGTCGGTGAAAACGGTTGCACGGGCCAGCAGCGCGGCCTCGACCTCCTGCTTGCCCTTGGTGTCGGTGCCCATGCAGGCGACGTGGCAACCGGGGCTGACATGGTCAGCCATGAGGGACGGCGAAAAGGCCGAGGTGATCGAGATGATCACATCCGCTTCGACCATGCCGGGCAGATCGACTGCCTCGAACGGCACACCGGCCTCGGTGGCGACCTTTTCGATATTGGGCAGCATCTCAGGATGATAATTCCAGCCGATGACTTTCTCGAACTGGCGCTGCTCAAGGGCTGCGCGCAGCTGGAACGTTGCCTGATGCCCTGCGCCCACCATGCCCATGACCTTGGCATCCTTGCGCGCCAGATGCTTGATCGACACCGAGGACGCCGCAGCGGTCCTGAGCGCGGTCAACAGGTTGCCGCCCACCATCGCCGAGGGTTTCCCCGTGTCCGGATCAAACAGGAACACGGTGGATTGGTGATTGATCAGTCCGCGTTTTTCGAGGTTGTTTGGCCAATAGCCACCGGCCTTGAGGCCCAGCGTCAGGCCCGCGCGATCAAAGCCGCCCTTGAAGCCATAAAGCGCATCTTCATGCCCGATGGCCTCGCGCACGACGGGGAAGTTATAAGCATCCCCCGCTGCCATGGCGGCAAACACTTTCTCCACGGCATCAAACGCCGCTTCGCGGGTCATCAGACCCGCGATCTCTTTCTCAGGAACAATCCACATCGGGTTCTATCAGGGCGAAACCCTGCCTCTTCTTCTGTTTGAAAATACCTCGGGGGCCGTTCATTGCGGCGCCATTGGTTCAAGCCCAATGGACGGGGGCAGAGCCCCCGCCCGGTCGGACAGGCAACGCCTGTTCGAAATCAGTAAGCCCGCCCGCGCGCCGACACAGGCCAGACGCATTCGACCTTGCCGCCGCGCACGCCAACGTACCAGTCATGCACATTGGCGGTCGGATCGCAGTGGCCGGGCACCAGCTTGAGCTTGTCGTTGACCTTGAGAGCGCCGGTGGGGTCCATGACAACGCCATGTTCGTCCGAACACTTGATGTATTCGACATCATCGCGGCCATAGACGGTGGGCAATCCGCTATCGACCGATTGCGCCTTGAGACCCGCATCCACGATGGCCTTGTCCGCCTTGGCGTGGCTCATCACGCTGGTCAGGATGAAGAAGGCGTTTTCCCATTCGCCTTGGTCGATGCGCTTGCCATCCTTGTCGAGGATGCGACCGTAATCGGCATCCATGAAGGCATAGGAGCCGCATTGCAGCTCGTTATACACGCCCGAGTTCGACTCGAAGTAGTAAGACCCGGTGCCGCCACCGCCAACGATGTCGCAGTCCAGACCCTCGGCCTTGAGCGTGTCGACCGCGTCCCTGACCATGGCCACGGCCACGTCGATCTTGGCCTTGCGCTCGTTATAGTCGTCCAGATGCTGCATCGCGCCCTGATAGGCCTGAATGCCCGCAAACTTGAGACCCTCGGCCGCGTCGATGGCCTTGGCGATCTCCACGACTTCGGGCGTGGTGGTCACACCGCAACGGCCCGCGCCACAGTCGATCTCGACCAGGCATTCGATCTGGGTGCCGTGCTTGACAGCAGCGGCGGACAGGTCGGCCACATTGGCCAGATCATCGACACAGCATATCGTGCGCGCGCCCAGTTTCGGCATACGGGCCAACCGGTCGATCTTGGCCGGGTCACGCACCTGGTTAGACACCAGCACATCGGTGATGCCGCCCCGGGCAAAGACCTCAGCCTCGGATACTTTCTGGCAGCAGACGCCACAGGCGCCGCCCAGCTCTTGCTGAAGCTTCTGCACATCGACGGATTTGTGCATTTTGCCATGGGTGCGGTGGCGCATGCCATGATCCTTGGCATAGTCGCCCATCTTCTTGATGTTGCGCTCCAGCGCGTCGAGATCCAGCACCAGCGCCGGTGTCTGGATGTCAGCCTCATCCATTCCGGGCTTGGCCGGGATGTCGAAACCCACTTCGAAATTGTCGAGATTGTCCATATCTTTCATTCCCTTGCTCCCTTAGGCCGCCAACCACGGCAGTTTGTCCAGATCCACATTGCCGCCAGTCACGATGATGCCGACGCGCTTGCCGCGGAACGCGTCCGGGTTCTTCAGCACACAGGCCAGCGGCACCGCCGAAGACGGTTCCATCACGATGCGCAGATGCTTCCAGGTCAGTTTCATCGCGTCGATGATCTCCTGTTCCGAGGCGGTGTAGATCTCGGACACATGGTGCGACACGAAATGCCAGGTCCGCTCTTTCAGCGGGACCAGCAGGCCATCCGCGATGGTCTTGGGCGCGTCATCGGCGATGATGTGACCGGCCTTGAAGCTGCGATAGGCGTCGTCGGCCTGTTCGGGTTCAGCCGCGATGACCTGCGTTTCGGGGGCCAGCGTCGACAGGGTCAGGCAGGTGCCGGAAATCATCCCGCCGCCGCCAATGGGCGCAACCACCATGTCGAGCCCGCCGGTCTGTTCCATGAACTCTTTCGAACACGTCCCTTGCCCGGCAATGACGCGCGGGTCGTTATAGGGGTGCACGAAATCGCCGCCCGTCGCGGCCTGCACCTCGGCAAAGGTCGCCTCGCGCGAGGTGGTCGACGGCTCGCATTCGGTGATGACGCCCCCATAGCGACGCACCGTGTCCTTCTTGGCTTGCGGCGCGGTGCGCGGCATGACCACGTTGCAGGGGATGCCGCGCAGCATGGCAGCGTAGCTCAGGCACGACGCATGGTTGCCCGAGGAATGAGTCGCCACGCCCTTGGCCGCCTGTGCCTCGTCCAGCCCGAACACCGCATTCGTGGCGCCGCGCACTTTGAACGCACCCGGCTCCTGGAAGTTCTCGCATTTAAAGAACAGCTCCGCCCCGGTCAGCTCATTGAGGTAATCCGAAACCCGCACGGGCGTGCGCCGGATATGCGGTTTGATACGCTCATGGGCTTCGAGCATGTCCTGATAGGTTGGGATATACATGTCCATGTCCTTCATCATGCGGCATCCTTCTGAACTTCGATACCATGGCCGCGGTAATACTCCTGCGCTGCGGCCACACCGGACCCCAGTTTGATATCCAGCCCCAGATCCACCATACACATCTCGGCGGTGGCGATCCCGGACAGCGCCATCACATCGGTGAGCGATCCGAGATGGCCGATGCGGAACACCTTGCCCGCAACCTCGCCCAGACCCACGCCAAAGGCGACGCCGTATTTCTCCGCCGCATGGGTCACGATATCGGTGGCGTTGAAGCCGTCGGGCGTGCGGATCGCGCTGACCGTGTCGGAATAAACCGAAGGATCGGCGGCGCAGAGCTCCAAACCCCATGCGTCCACCGCCGCGCGCACGCCCTCGGCAATACGGGTGTGGCGGGCGAACACGTTTTCCAGCCCCTCGTCCAGCAACATGCGGCAGGCTTCGTTCAGCCCGTTCAACAGGCCCACTGCGGGGGTGTAGGGATAGGCGTTGTTCGCATAGCCTTTGGCCATGTCATGCACGTCAAAAAAGGTGCGGGGCAGTTTTGCGGTTTTCGTGGCCGCCATCGCCTTGGGCGAAAAGCCGACAATGGCAAGACCGGCGGTCAGCATAAAGCCCTTTTGCGACCCGGTCACCGCAACATCGACCCCCCATTCGTCCATGCGGAAATCCATGGATGCGATGGAGGACACGCCATCGACAAAGAGCATGGCGGGATGGCCAGCTGCGTCCAACGCGCCGCGCACCGCAGCGATATCGGATTTCACGCCGGTTGCAGTCTCGTTATGGGTGGCCAGCACCGCCTTGATCTGATGGCCTGTATCGGCGGTCAGGATTTCCTCATAGCGATCCGCCGGGAGGCCATGGCCCCAAGGTGTCTCAACAACCTGCACATCCAGCCCGTGACGCTGGCACATGTCGATCCAGCGATGGCTGAACATGCCGTTGCGCGCAGCCAGGATCTTGTCTCCGGCGGACAGCGTGTTGGTCAGCGCGGTTTCCCAGCCGCCTGTTCCGGTCGATGGGAAAATGAACACCTCGGCCTGTTCGCTTTTCAGCACCTTGCGCACCCCGTCGCGGGCCGGATGCAGGATCTGCCCGAACAATGGCGACCGGTGGTCGATGGTTGGCATGTCACAAGCCTTGCGCAGGCTTTCGGGAATGTTGGTCGGGCCCGGGATGAAAACGGGGTTCTGAAAGCTCATGGCGGTCTCCTTGGATCGTTGGAGGGGACACTAGCCAAGCATCAGGTCGCGCGAAATATTTTTGAAATTGGCTTTCAAAATGGCCACGCGCTTGTTTTTACATTATTGTCAGTAGGTTAAATTTTTTATATTGTGAAAATGGTTTTCAATTATGGAGGCGCCGCCCATGTCCCCGGCAGATTCATCCCAGCGTCGACAGCGCGGCCGACCCCGTGGCTGGCATGACAAGACCGAGCAGAACACCATCAAGTCGCTGGATCGGGCCATGGCGGTGTTCGATCATCTGAGCCAGGGGCCGGGCAAGGCATTGACCGCGCTGGCCGAAGAAACGGGGCAGTCCCCGGCCACGGTTTACCGCATCCTGATCACGTTGGAAGGGCGCGGGCTTGTTGAGTTTGAGCCGCAGGAACAGCTTTGGCATATCGGCCCACAGGCTTTTGTCATAGGCGCGCGCTTTCTGCGCCGGACCAGCCTTGTTGAGCGCGCCCGTCCGATCCTGCGCTGGTTGATGGAGGAAACCGGCGAGACCGCAAATCTGGGTGTCGAACGCGAAACCGCTGTGCTTTTTGTCAGTCAGGTGGAAACGCCCGCCACGATCCGGGCGTTTTTTCCGCCCGGGACTTTGTCCCCCATGCATGCGTCGGGAATTGGCAAGGCGTTGATGGCGCAGATGGACAAGCCCCGGCTGGCCCGGGTTCTGCGGGGGCGTGGGCTGGAGGCGTTCACGCAACATACGCTGACCGACCCTGCATTGCTGGGGGCTGATCTGGCTGCTATCCGGCGGCGCGGATACGCGCTGGATGACGAAGAAAAGAACGAAGGCATGCGGTGCATTGCTGCGCCCGTGTTCGACATGAACGGCGAAGCGGTGGCGGGTATTTCCGTGTCCGGCCCCACCAGCCGCGTGCGGCGTGAAGACGTGGAACGCTTGAGCCGCCCGGTGATCGAAGCAGCCCGGGACCTGACAAAAGCAATTGGCGGGGAGCCCGCAGATTAACGCAGGGGCCGCAGCGGCATGTGCCGGTTCACGTCCTTGTAAAGCAGGTAGCGGAACCGGCCCGGCCCGCCCGCGTAACAGGCTTGCGGGCAGAAGGCGCGCAGCCACATGTAATCTCCGGCCTCGACCTCGACCCAGTCGGTATTCAGCCGGTAGGCGGCCTTGCCTTCCAGAACATAGAGCCCGTGCTCCATGACATGGGTCTCAAGAAAGGGAATCACCGCCCCCGGCTCAAACGTCACGACGGTGACATGCATGTCGTGGCGCAGGTCGGCGGGGTCCACGAATCGTGTGGTCGCCCATTTGCCGTCTGTTCCGGGCATCGGCGTGGGCGCGATATCGTTTTCGTTCAGGATAAGCACATCCGGCGCGTCGAGCCCGTCCACCGCCTGATAGGCTTTGCGAATCCAGTGGAAGCTGAGCGCGTCCGTGCCGTGGTTGTGAAGAGTCCACGCGTTCCCGGCGGGAAGATAGGCATAGCCGCCGGGGGTAAGAACATGGGTTGCGTCCCCAACGCTCAGCGTGGCTTCGCCGCTCACGACAAACAACACACCCTGCGCCTCGGGGTCCGTCTCGGGCCGGTCCGATCCGCCGCCGGGCTGCACATCCATGATGTAATGCGAAAAGGTTTCGGCAAACCCGCTCAGAGGCCGCGCGATCACCCATAGCCGCGTTTCGTTCCAAAACGGAAGAAAGCTGGTGGTGATATCCCGCATCGTGCCTTTTGGGAGCACGGCATACGCGTCGGTGAAGACCGCCCTGTCGGTTAAAAGCTGTTCCTGCCCGGGATGTCCGCCGCGCTGTGCATAGTAGCTGTTATTCATGAGTGCTCCCGGAGGCGATAATTCTCTCCGAATTATATGCGGTTCCGGGCATGCCCGATCCACCCGGAAAGACGCGACAGCTCTTTTCTGAAATGTTTGAAAATAGGAGTGATCTGCGAAAAGAACGGAATAAAGGGCGCGCGGAATGGTGCTGAGGCGCGCAATCGAACCGAATGCGGCGGCGTCAGTAGCAGTCCTCGATTTGGGGGGGATTTGGTGGAGCCTAGGGGAGTCGAACCCCTGACCTCTTGCATGCCATGCAAGCGCTCTCCCAACTGAGCTAAGGCCCCGATCCGGTCGCACGCTGCTGCGTGCCCGTGGCGTGCGGTTTATGCAAAGGCGCGGGCAGGATCAAGCGGAAATCTGCACCGCGCCTCTACTTTTCTATTGATCAGCTATCGTCGTCATCCGACGCGACATCTGCGATTTCGTCGAGCGAGACATTATCCTCGTCGTCGTCGTCATCCAGAACGTCATCGCCCAGATCCACATCGACCGCATCATCATCATCATCGTCCAGAACCACGTCGTCTTCAGATGCAGTGGATTTCTTGACCGATGCGGCATCTTCGGCGTCTGCGGCGATCATGCGGCTCTTGCCGTTTTCCATTTCAACCGTTTCGCCGGTATACGGGCTGACGATCGGATCTTTGTTCAGATCGTAGAACCGCTTGCCAGTGGTCGGGCAAACGCGTTTTGTACCCCATTCTTCTTTGGGCATCGGAACCCCTTTCCATCTTGGGTCTTGCGGGTGATCGCGGCGTCCTGCCATAAGTCCGGAGCGCTGTCAAAGCCTTTGGCACGATACCTGCACATGCATGTTTCAAGGACCTTCATATGGGCTATCTGACCCTCCCGGGCAACCCGCCTCTGACGGTAAAGCTGCGCCGCTCCGCGCGGGCGCGGCGCATGACACTCAGGATATCATCACTGGATGCCACGGTCACGCTGACGGTGCCG
The DNA here is from genome assembly GCF_028023675.1 of Primorskyibacter aestuariivivens. GTDB lineage: Bacteria > Pseudomonadota > Alphaproteobacteria > Rhodobacterales > Rhodobacteraceae > Marinovum > Marinovum aestuariivivens. Next base: position 93,272 of record NZ_JAQIOZ010000006.1, read on the forward strand.
GACATTGTGCGGGATACCGAGGCGCAGGCCTTTGCCCGAGACAAGGAAGCATGGTTGCGTCGGCATCTTGATGCCCAGGGTGCTCCGGTTCAGGTTGCGCTGGGACAGACGCTTCCCATTGAGGGGGTGCTGCACGAGATTGTCGCGGGGCAAGGGCGTTCGGTGATCCGCCGGAATGGCAAAATTCATGTGCCCACAAAGGATGACCGTGTGGCGGCACGCTTGCAGGGGTTCCTGAAAACGGAGGCGCGTGCACGTCTTGCCGAAGCCTCTGATTTGTACGCGGCGCGATTGGGACGGTCCTACAACCGCATCACACTGCGCGACACGCGTTCGCGCTGGGGATCGTGTTCGTCCCGGGGGGCGTTGATGTATTCCTGGAGGTTGATCATGGCACCGCGTGATGTGCTCGACTATGTCGTGGCGCATGAGGTGGCGCATCTGGAGCAGATGAATCACTCATCCGCCTTCTGGCAAACCGTTGAGCGGATATACGGGGACTATTCCGCGCCGCGGCGCTGGCTGCGCCAAGACGGTATGGAACTTCACCGCATTCGTTTTGATTGATCAGGTCGCCTCTTGCGGGTCTGCGTTTTTGTGATCACAATGGCGCAATGCTGATCAATCCGAAATCCGATGCCGCCCCGTCCGCCCATGATCGGGTCTATCGCGGTTTGCGGTCGCAAATCATGTATGGCGAGCTTGCCCCCGGTGTGGCGCTGACATTGCGGGGCATCGGGACGGAATTCGGCGTCTCCATGACGCCCGCGCGCGAAGCGGTCCGGCGACTTGTGGCTGAAGGTGCGCTGTCGCTGTCCAGTTCGGGGCGGGTCAGCACGCCGGAACTGAGCAACGAGCGAATCGAGGAGCTCGCCGCGCTGCGCGCATTGATCGAGGTCGAATTGGCCAGCCGGGCAATGCCAAGGGCGCATATCGCGCTGATCGACCGGCTGCAAAGCATCAATGGCACGATTTCCGAGGTGATCTCGAACCGGGATGCGGTTGGCTATATCCGGGCCAATCTGGAGTTTCACAGGACGCTCTACCTGCGTGCGCAGGCCCCGGCGATGCTGGCCATGGCGGAAACCGTCTGGCTGCAACTGGGACCGACGATGCGGGCGCTTTACGGGCGGTTGCGGCGAACAGAGGCTCCGCATTACCACCGGCTGATCATCGCCGCGCTGAAAGCGGGCGATGAGCCGGGGCTGCGGCTTGCCGTGCGCTCGGACGTGACGCAAGGGTTGCGCATGCTTGCGGCGTAAGTCGCCGAAATCTTTGAAAGATTTCGGATCGATTTCCTAGGAGGAAATCGCTACGCGGCCAGACCCTTGGACCCGAGTTCAAGGAATTTCCGCCGACGGTCCGCCCGCAGCGTGCCCGCGTCCTTGCCAGACAACTCGTCCAACAGCTGCTTCAGCGCCCGGCCCACTGTACGGATCGTACCTTCGGGATCGCGCTGTGCACCGCCCAGCGGTTCGGGAATGATCCGGTCGCAGACCCCCAGCTTGTGCAGGTCCTCGGCGGTCAGCCGCAGCGCTTGCGCGGCTTCGCGCATTTTCTCGGCGTCTTTCCACAGGATCGAGGCACAGCCTTCGGGCGAAATCACCGAATAGACCGAATGCTCAAGCATGGCCACGCGGTTGGCCGTGGCAAAGGCCACCGCGCCGCCGGAACCGCCTTCGCCGATGATCACGGAGACAAGGGGCACGCCAAGGCTAAGACAGGCTTCGGTCGAACGGGCAATCGCTTCGGACTGGCCGCGCTCTTCCGCGCCTTTGCCCGGGTAGGCGCCGGGCGTGTCCACCAGCGTGATGACCGGCAGGCCGAATTTGTCAGCCATTTCCATCAGGCGGATGGCCTTGCGGTAGCCTTCGGGGCGCGCCATGCCGAAGTTCCGGCGCAGGCGGGATTGGGTGTCATGGCCCTTTTCATGGCCGATCACCATCACCGGAGTATCGTTCAGCCGGGCAAGCCCGCCCATCACAGCCTGGTCCTCGCCAAAATTCCGATCCCCGGAAAGCGGCGTAAATTCGGTAAAGAGCGCGTCGATATAGTCTTTGCAATGCGGACGCTCGGGGTGGCGGGCAACCTGGCATTTGCGCCATGGGGTCAGCTCTTTGTAGAGCGATTTGAGCATGTCCGCGGCTTTGCGGTCCAGTGCGTTGGCTTCCTCTTCGACATCCATCGGATCATCGCTTTGCCGGGCAATGGCGCGCAGCTCTTCGGCCTTGCCTTCGATTTCGGCGAGCGGTTTCTCAAAGTCGAGGTAATGCGCCATCTGTCGCTCCGTGCTTGGTCTGGGCTATATGGCGCGGGTGGGCCTCGGATGCAACATCTGCGCTACCCGATCAGAACCGGGATCATTGACGCAATCAGTAGGGCCGCCATGGTCCAGTTAAAGAGGCGCAGTCGTTTCGGATCGGCCAGAATGCGCCGGACGCCAGTGCCGAGGGTGACCCAAACCAGCGCAGAGACGGTTCCGAGAACGGCGAAGCTTCCGGATACCCAAAGGATCGAAACCAGATCGCGGCTGGCCGCATAAAGCGTGATCGCCCCCAGCGCCATGGACCATGCCTTGGGGTTGACCCATTGGAACGCCGCTGCCTGAAGAAAGGTCAAGGGCCGTGCCTCGGCATCGGCGTGTTCCGGGGGCGCTGCGTTGGCGATCTTCCAGGCAAGATAGAGCAGGTAGAAAACCGACGCGGTCATCAGGATCGTGTAGGCGGGCGGCCACAGGTCAAAGACTTTCATCACGCCCAGCCCGACGGGGATGATCATCAGCGGAAAACCCAGCGCAACTCCGGTCAAATGCGGCAGGCTGCGATGCAGTCCGAAGTTTGCTCCCGATGCCATCAGCATGAGGTTGTTGGGCCCCGGGGTGAACAGCGTGGCCGCGCAAAAAAGAGACAGGGCAATAAGAAGGTCGAGTGTCATGTCGCAACAATACCGCGTTTCAAGTGGCTTTAGATTGCGAAAATCCTGTTATTTTGAACAATTTCACAACATAATGCTGTCATGGATCAAATAGACGACATGATTGTGCGCGAGCTGTCGCGCGACGGGCGGATCACGAATATCGAGCTTGCAGATCGGGTTGGGCTTTCGCCATCGGCCTGCCTGCGCCGGGTGGCGGCCTTGGAACGCGACGCGGTGATCGAGGGGTATCGCGCTGTGGTCAATCGCGCAAAGACGGGTCGTGGTTTTGTGGCCTATATCGGTGTCGGCCTGTCGGACCATTCCAAGGCGTCACAAGAGGCGTTTGAACGGTCCATTTCGCGCGCGCCCGAAGTCTTGGAGTGCCACAATATCACCGGCTCAATCGAATACCTCCTGCGGGTCGAATGCGCCGATCTGGCCGCCTACAAAGTGTTTCATACGGATGTCCTGGGCACGCTGGCGCAGGTGAATTCCATCACGTCCTACGTGGTGATGGGATCGCCTAAGGATGAGCGCGCCTAAAACAGCTCCAATGCGGCGCGCAAGGCCAGTTCGGGTGACGCCAGCACGCGAGCCCCGCAACCATCGAGCAGATGTTCGGCACCGGCCATTGATGCCTGGGCCAGCACGACGGTCTCGAAATCAGGGCGCGCGGCCAGGGCCTCGATCACGGCGGCGGCGATGGCGGCACAGAAATTGGCGGTGTCGCCGCGCTCGAACAGCGGCCAGAATTCTTCCAGAACCAGCGTCGTGACGGGGGCGGTATTGCCCGCGTCCTTCAGATTCGCTGCCAGCAGATCGCGGCTTGGTTCAACGGTGCTGTGCAGGGCGCAGACCAGCAGGATGGCCCCATTGCCCTCTGCGGCTGCGGCCATCATCGGCTGGTCGATCCGGATCGCGCCCGCCTCGACCGCGGCCTCGCCCAGCGTGGTGCAGGTGCACAAGACCCGGCCGGGGGCCGATTTCACAGCTTTGCGAATCTCGGCGGCAAGCTGCTGCGTCATCCCCTCATGCCGCGCCCGGGCCAGCCAATCGGCGCGCACCTCATGGGTGATCCGTGCGCTGGGGGCGATGTCGTTGCGGAGATCGTCAAAGGTTTTGCAATGCACTTCGGCGGAGTGAAGGAGCGTGAGCGGTGGTGTCATGACGTCGGTCCCCAAAACCCAAAAGCGGCCCGGAACTGGTCCAGGCCGCATGGTGTTAAACCAAATAATCTAAGGATCGGTTATCAGGATGCGGCGATCATTTCGGCCTGACGTACGATCACTTCGGCCTGTTTGATCGAAGCGATATCGACCAGACGCCCCTTGTAAACGGTGGCGCCTTCGCCATTGGCCTTGGCCTGTTCCATAGCGGCAAGGATTTCGCGCGCTTCGGTCACGGCCTCCTCCGACGGGGTGAAGACCTCGTTGGCCAATGCGATCTGTTTCGGGTGGATCGCCCATTTGCCCACCATGCCCAGCGTGGCCGAGCGCAGCGCCTGCGCGCGGAACCCGTCATCATCCGAGAAATCGCCAAACGGTCCGTCCACCGGCAGCACGCCATGGGTGCGGCACGCAGCAACGATGGCGGCCTGCGCCCAGTGCCACGGATCGGACCAGTGTTTTTCGCCGTCGCGCAGCATGTAGTAGTTTTCCTGCGTCCCGCCGATGCCGGTGGTCGCCATGCCCATGGAGGCGGCGAAATCGGCCGCGCCAAGGCTCATCGCCTCAAGACGGGGCGAGGCAGCGGCGATTTCTTCGACATGGGCGATGCCCGCGGCGGATTCGATGATCACCTCAAAGGAAATTTTCTTTTTGCGGCCCTTGGCGGTCTCAATGGCGGTGACCAGAGCGTCAACGGCATAGATGTCGCCCGCACAGCCCACCTTGGGGATCATGATCTGGTCCAGACGCTCATCCGCCTGTTCCAGAAGGTCCACGACATCGCGATACCAATAGGGCGTGTCCAGCCCGTTGATGCGTACACTCAGCGTCTTGTTGCCCCAGTCATAGGCGCCAATCGCTTCAATTACGTTGGCACGGGCCACGTCTTTATCCGTAGGGGCGACGCTGTCTTCGAGATCAAGGTTGATCACATCCGCTGCCGAGGCCGCCATCTTGGCAAAGAGCTTGGTGTTCGACCCGGGGCCAAACAGCTGGCAGCGGTTGGGGCGGGCAGGGGCGGCGGGTTGGATGCGGAAGGACATGCCGGGGCTCCGATGTAATGAAATTGCGTATTTCTCGGCGCTTTCGATATTAAATTACGCTGCGCTGCGCAAGTGGATTTTGCGGATGCAGAAAAATGACGGCTGTCCTCTGTTCCTCCGGATCGGTCACAGATTCTGACGTTGATCCTTGTCCTGTGTGCAAGAATTTCCCGAAAAATCGCAAACTTGCGCAAGAAGCTTGTGAATTGGTCGTCAGGGCTGACGTATTCGGCCATGACTTGCGCGGCAGGAATGCTACCGTTGGGCTATGAAACCGCGACCGGAGGCTGCCCCAATGATCCAGACACCTTACCTGCTTTTCCTCGGCGACGCGCCGGACCAGCTTGCCGCCAAGGTGGCACAGGGCATCAAGGATTGGCGTCCGGAAAACGCTGTTGGACAGTTCCGCATGGAGGGCTGCGGGGCCGATATGGGTCTGACCGATATGACGCTTGAGGAAGGTCTGGCCGCCGGTGCCAAGACGCTGGTCATCGGCGTGGCCAACCGAGGTGGCGTGATCTCGGCGGAATGGAAGGCGGTTCTCGTGAAGGCGCTTCAGATGGGCTATGATATTGCCGCCGGTCTGCATAACCTCCTGCGCAACGAAGACGAGTTGCAGGCCGCTGCGCGGGTGAATGGTGGCACGCTGCACGATGTGCGCATCCCGACCGTGGCCTACCCCATCGCCAACGGCAAGAAACGCAGTGGCAAGCGGGTGCTGGCCATCGGGACCGATTGCTCCTGTGGCAAGATGTATACGGCCATGTCGATGGATGCGGAGATGGTCAAGCGCGGGCTGAAATCCGATTTTCGCGCCACTGGTCAAACCGGTATCCTCATCACCGGCAAAGGCGTGCCGCTGGATGCGGTGATTGCCGATTTCATGGCTGGTGCGGTGGAATACCTGACGCCTGACAATGATGACGATCATTGGGATCATATCGAGGGGCAGGGGAGCCTGTTCCACGTGTCCTATTCCGGGGTGACCATGGCGCTCATCCATGGGGGCCAGCCCGACGCGCTGATCCTGTGTCATGAACCCACCCGGACCCATATGCGCGGGCTGCCGGATTACAAACTGCCCACATTGGAGACTTTGCGCGACACCGCGCTGCCGATCGCGCGCGTGGCGAACCCGAACTGTCAGGTTGCGGGGATTTCTGTGAACACCAAGGCGCTGAGCGAGGATGAGGCCCGCGCCTATCTGGCCGAGGTCGAAGAACGCATGGGGCTGCCCGCAACGGATCCGTTCCGCTTTGGCGCGGACAAGCTTGTGGACGCCTTGCTCGCACTTTAAACCAAGGCGCTTATGGAGCCGCCGGGTGCCTCCGGCGGGGATATTTATCAAGCCAGAGAAGGGGCAGGCATGCTCACAGTCACCAAGGACAGGTTCCCGCTGGCGCAGGTCTTTACCATTTCGCGGGGGAGCCGGACCGAGGCACAGGTGCTGACGGTGTGTGTGACGCGCGGTGGCGTGACCGGGTGGGGTGAATGCGTGCCCTATGCGCGCTATGGCGAGACGCTCGATTCGGTGACAGCCCAGATCGAACAATTGCCGCAAGACGTCACGCGAGAGGCCCTGCAACGGCTGTTGCCCGCCGGAGCGGCGCGCAATGCCGTGGATTGTGCGCTTTGGGATCTTGAGGCGAAACAGGCCGGGTGCCGGGTCTGGGAGCTTGCCGGGTTGCCCAAGCCGGGGCCAGAGATCACCGCCTATACCCTGTCGCTCGACTCACCGGACGCGATGCAGGCACAGGCGGCCCAACATGCGCAGCGCCCATTGCTCAAGATCAAGCTTGGCACGCCGGATGACATGCCCCGGCTGGAAGCGGTGCGCAAAGGCGCGCCAAAATCGCGTATCATCGTGGATGCCAACGAGGGCTGGAGCACCGAGGCCTACGCGGACCTCGCGCCGCAACTGGTCCGGCTTGGCGTGGATCTTGTGGAACAGCCGTTGCCCGCCGGTGAGGATGACGCGCTGATCGGCATGTCGCGCCCGGTGCCGGTCTGTGCCGATGAAAGCTGTCATGACCGCGCGTCGTTACCCGCGCTCAAGGGCAAATATGACATGGTCAACATCAAGCTGGACAAGACCGGCGGGCTGACCGAGGCGCTGGCCCTGCGTGAAGCGGCGCGCGCCGAAGGCTATGACGTGATGGTGGGCTGCATGGTCGGGTCGTCGCTCGCCATGGCCCCGGCAACGCTGGTGGCGCAAGGCGCGACAGTCACGGACCTTGACGGCCCGCTGCTTCTGGCCGAAGACCGGGACAATCCCCTGCGTTTTGATGCGCAAGGGGTCCATCCCCCCGAAGCGGCCTTGTGGGGCTAAGCAAGCGGCCAAGAGAATATTGGAGATGACCATGACCCGTACCGTTTACGTCAACGGAGAGTACCTGCCCGAGCATGAGGCCAAGATCTCGATCTTTGACCGGGCCTTCCTGATGGCGGATGGCGTTTACGAGGTCACCTCGGTGCTCGACGGCAAGCTGATCGATTTCGACGGTCACGCGGTCCGGTTGGAACGCTCTCTGAAAGAGCTGGACATGCCGACGCCCTGTTCTAAGGACGAGTTGCTGGAGATTCACCGTGAATTGGTGCGGATCAACGGGATCGAAGAGGGGCTGGTTTATCTTCAGGTCACGCGCGGCGCACCGGGGGACCGGGATTTCGTGTTCCCCGATCCCGAAACGACCGAGCCGACGCTGGTGCTGTTCACCCAGAACAAGCCGGGCCTTGCCGATAGCCCGGCTGCGAAAGAGGGGATCAAGGTGATCTCGATCGAGGATGTGCGCTGGGGCCGCCGCGACATTAAAACGGTACAGCTTCTCTATCCGTCCATGGGCAAGATGATGGCCAAGAAGGCCGGTGCCGATGATGCCTGGATGGTCGAAGACGGGTTTGTCACCGAAGGCACATCGAACAACGCCTATATCGTGAAGGGCAGCAAGATCATCACCCGCGCCCTGTCCAACGATATCCTGCACGGGATCACCCGCGCTGCCGTTCTGCGCTTTGCAAGGGAAGCGCAGATGCAGGTGGAAGAGCGCAGCTTTACCATTGACGAGGCGAAAGAGGCGGATGAGGCCTTTGTCACCTCGGCCTCGGCCTTTGTCATGCCGGTGGTGGAACTGGACAGTGTGACAGTCGGGACCGGAACCCCCGGGCCGGTGGCGCAGCGCCTGCGCGAAATCTATCTTGAAGAGAGCCGCAAGGCCGCGATCTGATCACTTTTTCGGCGGAAACCGGACAGGGAGAAACCGTTTTGCAACGGTTTCTCGCGCATTTTCCGTTGCCGTATGGCTGACCCTTGCCCAGGGCCGCAACCCGACTGCTATGACTGGTCCTGACACATCCGGTGAGAAGAGGCACTGGATTGGGGGGAGTTATGGTGATTGTGTTTGGGGCCAAACCACGTGGCCAATGTCATTCTTGCATGGGCATGACCCGGAAAACGGGGCCGACATGAGCGTTGGGTCGGTTTTGTGGCTGCTGGCCGGGTTGGTTATGGGCTTGTGCGCAGGATGGGCCATGTGCGCGCGCCGCAATATGGCGCAGGTGGTGTCACGGCAGCAGCAGATCGAGCGGCTCAAACAAGAGCTGTCTGACAGCGTCGCCGCCACGGCGGACCGGGACGCCCGCATTGCCACTCTTGAAGCTGAACAGGAACTGGCTGCGCCCCGTCAGGCATCCCGCGCGCGCTGACCGCGCGGCTTATGGCGTTTCCCGGCCCAACTCAGGCAACATGCGCGGTCTGCCGTTTTCGGCTCCAACGCGCATACGCCCGCTGACGATACAGTGTTTCCAGGAAACGCTTCAGTCCCGCGTGCCTGCAAACCGCTCCTGCCATTCGGCGCGTTCATCATCGGTGATCTTGCGGAACGTGACATCCGGAACCGTAAAGGCATGGCCGGGTTCCAGCGCGGTTAATTCCACTGCAAGATCCCCGGGCCAGCTGGTCTTGTCGGTTTGCATCGCCGTCAGAAGCTCCGCCGAAGCATCGGGGATGAACGGGGATGAAATCACCGCGTAGAACCGGATCAGGTTCAGCGCCAGACGTATCTGCGCCGCCGCTTTGTCAGGGTCTTCCTTGAAGGTCGACCAGGGGGCCACCTCTTGCAGGTATTCGTTCCCGGCAACCCAGATCGCGCGCAGCGCCGCGGCCGACTTGCGGACTTCCATGGCTTCCATATGGGTCTCGTAGACACGCAGCTTGTCGGCCAGATCGGCAATCAGCTTGTGCTCCGCATCGCCGTAATCTGCGCCCGCGGGCACCTCTTCGCCAAACTTGGAGCGGCAGAATTTGGTCACGCGTGAAGCGAAGTTGCCCAAAACATCGGCCAGATCCTTGTTCACCGAGCTCTGGAAATTTTCCCAGGTGAATTCGCTGTCCGAGCTTTCGGGCGCATGGGAGAGCAGCCACCAGCGCCAGTAATCCGCAGGCAGGATTTCCAGCGCCTGATCCATGAACACGCCACGCCCGCGCGAGGTTGAGAACTGCCCGCCATCATAGTTCAGGTAGTTGAACGATTTGATGTAATCGACCAGCTTCCATGGCTCTTCGCTGCCCAGGATCGTGGCGGGGAAGCTGAGCGTGTGAAACGGCACGTTGTCCTTGCCCATGAACTGGGTGTAGCGCACATCTTCGGCACCCTTGTCGGTGCGCCACCAGCGTTCCCAATCGTCGCCCTTTCCGCTGTCGACCCATTCCTGGGCCGAGGCGATGTATTCGATGGGCGCATCGAACCAAACGTAAAAGACCTTGCCCTCCATACCGGGCCAGTCTTCGTCCCCCTTCTTGACCGGGATACCCCAGTCCAGATCGCGGGTGATACCGCGGTCCTGCAACCCATCGCCGTCGTTCAGCCATTTCTTGGCAATCGAGGTGGTCAGGATGGGCCAGCCTTCGCGCGTATCGATCCATTGCTCAAGCTGGTCCTTCATCTGCGACTGGCACAGGTACAGGTGCTTGGTCTCGCGCTCTTCCAGATCCTTGGAGCCGGAAATGGTCGAATAAGGCTCGATCAGATCGGTGGGATCGAGCTGCTTGGTGCAATTGTCACACTGATCACCACGCGCGCTTTCATAGCCGCAATTGGGACAGGTGCCTTCGATATAGCGATCCGGAAGGAAACGGCCATCGGCCTTGGAATAGACCTGGGTCTCGGTGACTTCGCGGATCAGCCCTCTGTCGGCCAGAACGCCCGCGAAATGCTGGGTCAGCTTGTGGTTCTGCGGGCTCGAAGAGCGGCCGAAATGGTCAAAGGACAGCCGGAAGCCTTCGGCAATACGCGCCTGTACCTCGTGCATCTCGGCGCAGTATTCGGCCACCGGTTTACCCGCCTTGGCCGCAGCCAGTTCGGCGGGCGTGCCATGTTCATCGGTGGCGCAAAGAAACATCACCTCATTGCCGCGCGCCCGCTGATAACGGGCAAAGAGATCGGCGGGCAATTGAGAGCCAACCAGATTCCCCAAATGCTTGATTCCGTTGATGTAGGGAATTGCGGAGGTAATGAGATGGCGTGGCATGGGCGTCCCCGTGAAGTGCGTTTCGCCCGGTTTAACGCGAAGCCGCAGGAGGGGCCAGCCTCCATCACGAATCGGGGCCGTTCACCATCTCTTCTATGAACAGGCTCAGAAGCTGCGAGCGCCCGGTCACCCCGGCCTTGCGGTAAATCGCATTGGTCTGTGCTTTGACGGTGCCTTCGGATGTGTCGCGCAGCACGGCGATTTCGGCAGTGGAAAACCCCTTGATCGAGAACAGCGCCACATCCCGCTCGGCGGGTGTCAGCCCCCAGCCGTCAAACCGTTCTTCCACCACTTCCATGAACGCGCCCGATGCCAGACGCAGCGCATCTTCGACCTTGCGATGTTGCCGTGTCACCCGCAGCAAAACCGCGCCACTGACGCCGGTCCCCAACAACAGGCCGACAATGGCTCCGATTTCGAACAGTTCCAGTACGGCCCAGGACACCGGGGCGACTTTCACGCCGATCAGTGGCGGCAGGATATTCCAGATCAGAAAGATGCCACAGCCAAGCTGCAGCACCGCCAGAAGCGCGTATCCGACAAAGCCCTTCAACAGTCGCGCCTGGCCAGTCTGGGATTAGTCATCATCATCATCGCCGCTGTCGTCACGATCATCGTCCCTGTCGTCGTCCCGGTCATCGTCGTCGTCATCATCGTCGTCATCGTCTTTCTGATGATCGTCGAATTCGTCTTTGTGATCGTCCGACCCTTTGTCGTCACGATAGATATAATCCCTGAGAATGGCGCCGGTTGACGGGTTGAGGACGATTTCGCGCCGCCCGTCCGGACCAGTGGCGACGATACGCACACGGCCAAGCAGGGTACGGCGGACAACAATCCGCCGATACCCCTGACGCCTGAGTTGGGCGACAATCTGGTCCGTCGCAGTCTGGGCGTTTGCGGCGGTCGAAACCGCCACAAACAGACTGGAAATACCAAGAACAAAATGTCTTCGTTTCATCCGTCCTCCTGAGATCAAGCGACCCGGACCAATGCCGCGGAACATCCGTCGGCCAGTTTAGCCTAGGTTGTCTTAGTCATCATCATCATCATCATCATCATCATCATCATCATCATCATCATCATCATCGTCATCATCGTCATCATCGTCGTCGTCGTCATCATCGCCGTCATCGCCACCGCGGTCGTCGTCGTCATCATCGTCGTCATCGCGGCCACCGCGCTCATCTTCTTCGATGAAGTCTTCCTCTTCGGTCTTGATCTCGACGCCGGGGGCGGTGTCATCGCCCGGCCCGACGGTTTCGGTTTCCTGCTCCAGGATCTGGCCGGTCGCGTTGTCGTAGATGATTTCCACCTTCAGCGTACCGCGGATCGCTTCCACCTTGGTCTGGGTGGGACCTTCCTTAATCTCGATCGTCTCGAATCCCTGCGCCTGCATCTCGTCAACGATCTGCTGCGTCACGGATTGCGAAAACACTGCGGTCGTCGTCAGAAACGTCGTCGCGGCGATGGCGGTCATCATTTTGATTTTCATGGCTCTCTCCTTGCATGGCCGGGTCGCGTCCGTTTGTGGATCGCGTAGGCTATTGAGAGCCGTGGAGAGATGAAAAGATATGCAAGCAAGGTTTAGGCGGGGTGCCATAAACCCCGGTTTGTGTAAATAAACTGTGGTTTACGGCGCGACACCGGACCAGCCCCGCATCGCCCGGTCCGGAAATCGCCGCGTGACAGAGTTATTCGACCGAGCGGCCCTCGGGGCCTGACATGTCGAAGCCCAGATGGCGGGCGACGGTGAAGATGTCTTTGTCGCCGCGGCCGCACATGTTCATGATGATGATGTGATCGGCGGGCAGCTCTGGCGCGATCTTGGTCACATGGGCCAGCGCGTGGCAGGGCTCCAGCGCGGGGATGATGCCCTCGGTCGCGCAGCTGAGCTGGAATGCTTCCAGCGCTTCCTTGTCCGTGACAGACACATATTGCGCGCGGCCCGTGTCATGCAGCCAGCTGTGTTCGGGCCCGATACCCGGATAATCGAGACCGGCAGAAATCGAATAGCCTTCGAGGATCTGTCCGTCGTCGTCCTGCAACAGGTAGGTGCGGTTGCCATGCAGCACGCCGGGTCGCCCGCCAGTGAGCGAGGCGCAATGCTCCATCTTTTCGTCCACGCCTTTGCCGCCTGCCTCAACCCCGATGATCGACACCTCCTTGTCATCGAGGAAGGGAAAGAACAGGCCCATCGCGTTTGACCCACCGCCAATCGCCGCAATGATCGTGTCGGGCAAACGGCCCTCAGCCGCCATGATCTGTTCCTTGGCTTCCTTGCCGATGATCGACTGGAAATCGCGGACCATGGCCGGGTACGGGTGCGGGCCTGCGACGGTTCCGATGCAGTAGAACGTGTCGCGCACATTGGTCACCCAGTCGCGCAGCGCGTCATTCATCGCGTCCTTGAGCGTGCCACGCCCGGAGGTCACCGGGATCACCTCGGCACCCAGTAGGCGCATGCGGAACACATTGGGGGCCTGACGCTCCACATCATGGGCACCCATATAGACCACGCATTTCAGCCCGAACTTGGCACAGACCGTGGCGGTGGCCACGCCATGCTGCCCGGCACCGGTCTCAGCAATGATGCGGGTCTTGCCCATGCGCCGCGCCAAAAGGATCTGACCCAGCACGTTGTTGATCTTATGCGCGCCGGTGTGGTTCAGTTCGTCACGCTTCATATAGACCTTGGCTCCGCCCAGATGCGCGGTCAGGCCTTCGGCAAAATAAAGTGGGCTGGGGCGGCCCACGTAATGGGTCCAGAGGTGGTTCATCTCGTCCCAGAAGCTCTGGTCGGTTTTGGCCTTTTCGTATTCTTCCTCAAGCTCAAGGATCAGCGGCATCAGCGTCTCGGACACAAAGCGCCCGCCATAGATGCCGAACCGCCCCTTTTCGTCAGGGCCGGTCATGAAAGAGTTGAAAAGGTCGTTGGACATGGATGCCCCCTGATTGCGGTTCCCACTGCGTTTACTGCCTCATGAGATAGGCGTAAAGGCGGCGCGGGCTATGGGGGGCGGGAAAAAGTCCGGGATCAGGAAATCACCCAGTCATCCTCGCCCGCCACTTCGCCCATGGCGGTCCAGTCGGCGCGCATCCGGGCAACCTTCGTGTCGCCCCAGGTGCGGAAGACGATCTCGAACCCGGTTTCGGTCACTTTCTCGGACGACAGGTCGGCACGGATATTGGCGCTTTTGTCCATGTCCCAGAGTGAGAAGGACAATTGCACCACTGGAGGTGAGACAAAGGCTTCGGAAAATGTCACCGATTTGCGGATCTCGCGCGGGCCTTCGCCGGTCCACATTTCACCACCGGAGGCGTAATGGGAAAACAGGATTTCCGTGCCCTGATCGACACCTAGCAATCCTCTTTGAAACTTGCGCATTGCGCTCCTCATCAACAACAGGGTCGACACTCCCTGTTTCAAATCAATCTTAATGTGACCTTAAACAACAAAAAAGGGCACGCCCATGACAGGCGTGCCGCGATTTCCTGTCCATGCTGCTGGACGATCAGAGATTCGGTTGATTTGCCGAAAGTCCGATATGATCACCCATAGCGACCATATCAGCCACCAGCTTGACCGCGTCGTCAACGGCGCCGTGATCGGCCTCGGCCGCTTCCTTGACCGCCTTGTGAGCGGCTGCCGCGTCGGCGATCATCTCGTCGAGATGCTCTTGGGTCATCTCGCTGCGCGGGATGGCGCGTTCGGCCAGCACGGACACACCATTTGCGCCGATTTCAGCGAAACCGCCGGTCACGACATATTCGGTGGTACCGGACGGGCCTTCGGCCTTGAGTACGCCGGGGCGCAGGGTGGTGATGGTCGGGGCATGATCGGCCATGGCCGTCATGTCACCATCCGCACCGGGGATCTGAACCGCTGTCACCTTTTCCGAGGCAAGCATGCGCTCGGGGCTGACGAGGTCGAATTGCATTTCATCTGCCATGTGTAGCCTCCTTTGGGGGCGGGGTGGGCGCGCGATCACTCACGCGCCCGAACCGCTTAGGCCGCGTCGGCAGCCATCTTCTCGGCTTTGGCGATCACTTCGTCGATGCCGCCAACCATGTAGAAGGCGCCTTCGGGCAGGTGGTCGTATTCACCGGCGACAACTGCCTTGAACGACGCGATGGTGTCTTCCAGCGGAACCTGAACGCCGTCGGAGCCGGTGAAGACTTTCGCCACGTCGAACGGTTGCGACAGGAAGCGCTGGATCTTACGCGCACGTGCCACGGTGAGTTTGTCTTCTTCCGACAGTTCGTCCATGCCGAGAATGGCGATGATGTCCTGCAGCGACTTGTAGCGCTGAAGGATCTGCTGAACGTCAGAGGCCACCTTGTAGTGCTCTTCACCCACAATCTGCGGGTCCATCAGACGCGATGTCGAGTCGAGCGGGTCCACGGCTGGGTAGATGCCCAGCTCGGAGATCGCACGCGACAGAACGGTTGTAGCGTCAAGGTGCGCAAAGGTGGTTGCAGGCGCGGGGTCGGTAAGGTCGTCCGCGGGCACGTAGACCGCCTGGATCGAGGTGATCGAGCCGTTCTTGGTCGAGGTGATGCGTTCCTGCATCGCGCCCATGTCGGTGGCCAGCGTCGGCTGATAGCCCACAGCGGAGGGGATACGACCCAGAAGGGCCGACATCTCGGAGCCCGCTTGTGTGAAGCGGAAGATGTTGTCCACGAAGAACAAAACGTCCGTACCCGTCGCATCGCGGAACTGTTCCGCCATGGTCAGGCCGGTCAGGGCGATCCGGGCACGCGCACCCGGAGGTTCGTTCATCTGGCCAAAGCACAGGGCAATCTTGGAGTCGGTCAGGTTGTCAGGCGTCAGAACGCCGGATTCGATCATCTCGTGGTAGAGGTCGTTGCCCTCACGGGTCCGTTCACCCACACCCGCGAACACCGACAAACCGGAGTGCACTTTGGCGATGTTGTTGATCAGTTCCATGATGAGAACAGTCTTGCCCACACCGGCACCGCCGAACAGACCAATCTTACCACCCTTGGAATACGGGGCCAGCAGGTCAACGACCTTGATGCCCGTCACAAGGATTTCAGATTCTGTCGACTGCTCCGAAAAGTCGGGCGCCGGGGCGTGGATCGGGCGGTACTCGTCCGCTTCGACCGGGCCTTTTTCGTCAACGGGCTCGCCGGTGACGTTCAGAATGCGGCCCAAAGTGGCGGTGCCAACCGGCACCGAGATCGGTGCGCCGGTGTCGGTCACTTCCTGACCGCGAACGAGACCTTCGGTCGCGTCCATCGCGATGGTGCGGACTGTGTTCTCGCCCAGGTGCTGAGCAACCTCAAGAACCAGTTTCTTGCCGTTGTTGTCGGTGTTCAGAGCGTTCAGAATCGCCGGCAGCTCGTCGTCAAACTGTACGTCGACAACGGCGCCGATGACCTGAGTCACTTTGCCTTGTGCGTTTGCCATGTTTCGTCTCCGGTTCTTAGAGCGCTTCAGCGCCCGAGATAATTTCGATCAGTTCGTTGGTGATGACGGCCTGACGCGAGCGGTTGTACTCGATCGTCAGCTTGTCGATCATTTCGCCAGCGTTGCGGGTCGCGTTGTCCATGGCGGACATCCGCGCGCCCTGCTCCGAGGCGCCATTTTCCAGGAGACCCGAGAAGATCTGGGTCGCCACGCCGCGCGGCAGCAGGTCGGCCAGGATGGCCTCTTCGCTGGGCTCGTAATCGTAGAGCGTGGAGGCTTCGTCGCCTTCCTGCTCTTCGAACGCCGCGGGAATGATCTGTTGCGCCGTGGGCGTCTGGGTCACCACGTTGACGAACTTTGAATAGAACAGTGTGGCCACGTCGAACTCGCCCGCATCGAAGCGGCCAAGAATTTCGCGTGCGACGCCTTGCGCATCGGCATAGCCGATCCGCTTGACTTCGCTGAGGTCCACATGCCCCACTAAATTGTCGCCAAAGTCGCGTTTCAGAACGTCGCGGCCTTTCTTGCCGACGGTCAGGATTTTGACCGTCTTGCCCTTGGCCTTGAGCTCTTGTGCGCGGGCGCGGGCCAGCTTGGCGATGTTGGTATTGAAACCACCGCACAGGCCCCGTTCGGCTGTCATGACCACAAGCAGATGAACATCGTCGGCGCCGGTGCCCGAAAGCAGTTTCGGCGCGCTGTCGCTGTCCCCCACCGAGGCCGCGAGACCCGCCATCACGGCATTGAACCGTTCTGTATACGGGCGCGACATTTCGGCGGCTTCCTGTGCCCGCCGCAGTTTTGCGGCGGCCACCATCTGCATGGCCTTGGTGATCTTGCGGGTCGATTTGACCGACTCGATCCTGTTTTTAAGGTCCTTAAGACTCGGCATTGCCTCGTCCCTCCCTTAAGCGAAGTCTGCGGCGTATTCGTCGATCGCTGCTTTGAGCTTGTCCTCGGCATCACCCTTGATCTTGGGATCTTCGTTGGTGATCCAGTCGAGCACGTCGGAACGCTTGCCGCGCATGTGGTTCAGCAGACCTGCTTCCCAGCGGCCAACTTCCTTCAGGTCCACCTTGTCGAGGTAGCCTTTGGTGCCGGCATAGATGACGCAGACGATTTCCGCGTTGGTCAGCGGCGAATACTGCGGCTGTTTCATCAGCTCGGTCAGGCGTGCACCACGGTTCAGCAGCTGCTGGGTCGCGGCGTCGAGGTCGGAACCGAACTGGGCGAAGGCTGCCATTTCACGGTACTGCGCGAGCGACAGTTTCACCGGACCGGCGACGGATTTCATCGCGTTGGTCTGGGCCGAGGAGCCCACACGCGACACCGACAGACCGGTGTTCACAGCCGGGCGGATACCCTGGTAGAACAGTTCGGTTTCAAGGAAGATCTGACCGTCGGTGATCGAGATCACGTTGGTCGGAATAAAGGCCGAAACGTCGCCGCCTTGGGTTTCGATGATCGGCAGAGCCGTCAGCGAGCCGCCGCCATTGTCTTCGTTCAGCTTGGCCGAACGTTCCAGCAGGCGGGAGTGGAGGTAGAAAACGTCACCCGGGTAAGCTTCACGGCCCGGCGGGCGGCGCAGCAGCAGGGACATCTGACGATAGGCAACCGCTTGCTTGGACAGGTCATCATAGATGATCAGCGCGTGGCGGCCATTGTCACGGAAGTGCTCGGCCATCGCGGTCGCGGCATAGGGGGCAAGGAACTGCATCGGCGCCGGGTCGGACGCGGTCGCAGCCACAACGATCGAATAGTCGATCGCGCCGGATTCTTCGAGACGCTTCACCAGCTGCGCCACGGTGGAACGCTTCTGGCCCACAGCGACGTAGATGCAGTACAGCTTCTTGCTCTCATCGTCGCCAGCGGCTTCGTTATAGGTTTTCTGGTTCAGGATCGCGTCCAGAGCAACGGCGGTTTTACCGGTCTGACGGTCACCAATGATCAGCTCACGCTGGCCACGGCCAATCGGGATCATCGCGTCAACCGATTTCAGGCCGGTTGCCATCGGCTCATGCACCGATTTACGCGGGATGATGCCCGGGGCTTTCTGGTCGGCGATGGCGCGGTTGGCGGTCTTGATCGGACCTTTGCCGTCCAGCGGGTTACCCAGACCGTCAACAACGCGGCCCAGCAGTTCGTCGCCCGCGGGCACGTCCACGATGGCGTTGGTCCGTTTGACGGTGTCGCCTTCTTTAATGTCGCGGTCCGAACCGAAGATCACGATACCGACGTTGTCGGTTTCGAGGTTCAGCGCCATGCCCATGATGCCGCCCGGGAACTCGACCATTTCACCCGCCTGGATGTTGTCGAGGCCGTACACACGCGCGATACCGTCACCGACGGAAAGCACGCGGCCCACTTCGGCGACTTCGGCTTCTTGCCCGAAGTTCTTGATCTGGTCCTTTAGGATCGCAGAAATTTCGGCTGCTTGGATACCCATTTATCCGACCTCTTTCATTGCATTCTGGAGGGAATTGAGCTTGGAGCGGATCGACGTGTCGATCATCTTCGAGCCCACCTTAACGACAAGACCGCCAATGAGGCTTTCATCGACGGTCGCATTGATTTTGACTTCTTTGCCCACAGAGGACTTGAGCTGCGCGGCAAGCGCCTCGGCTTGTGCCGGGGTCAGGGCCTGCGCGCTGGTCACGTCAGCGGTCACTTCGCCCTTGTGCTCGGCAATCTTGGCGCGCAGTTGCGCGATCAGTTGCGGCAGCACGAAAAGGCGACGCTTGGAGGCCATCAGGCCCAGAGTCTGCACCAGCACGGGGCGCAGCTTCATCTTCTTGGCAATGGCAGTGATTGCTGCCCCCTGCGCTTCGCGCGAATAGAGCGGGTTACCGATCAGGTCGCGCAGCTCGGCACTGTCAGACAGCGCAGCGGCAAGGTCATCAAGATTGGTCTCAAGCTCATCGAGCTTTTTGTTCTCTTCGGCGATCTCAAAGACCGCCGTGGCATAGCGCTCGGCAATGCCAGAGGAAATCGAAGCTGGTTCGGACACGTCCACCCTTCCGACTATCTGGCCCCGATTTGCCACCCAGAAGGCGGGGTTCGGGGACGTTGGTTCGCCCCGAAATGGCTCGGGGCGTGAAAATCAGGGGGGATGTAGCAGAGCAATTGGAACCTCGCAACACACTTGGGTCACTTTGCGACCAAGTACATATCGAGCGTTTTCAATGACTTGCTGCGTGTGCGACCTAATGCGCTAGGCTCGTTGGCACAAAACAGACCAAAAAACGTGATTTTTTACGATTCCTTATCACGTCAGCGCGGCATGCAATTGCATACAACAGTGCGGGTCAGCGCCACCTGCGCCTCCTGTTCCGCCCCGCTCCACGGCCAGCGGTATTGGCGTTCAAACTGGCTTTGCCTCTTTCACCGGTTTGGGGCTGAGCACACCCAGCGGGTTGCGCACCCGGATGCGTTCGCCGGGGCCAGAGGGCGCCTGCACCCGTTTGGTCGCCTCAACCAGCAGCACGCCGCCTGCCATGACCATGCCAAAGCGCTGGCCAAAGCGTTCCGCCATGGCACCGGTCTTCATCCAGAAGCGTTTGGTTGACGGGGGCTGGTAGAGCGCCGCGGCATGGCGTTCAGGCATGAAGCCGTGAATGCGCAACTGGGTTTCCAGCTGTCCCTGCGAATAAGGACGGCCAAAGCCAAAAGGCGTCTTGTCGCTCCGTGACCAAAGCCCGGCGCGGTTGGGGACGATGAAGACAACCTTTCCACCCGGTCCCAGAACCCGGTAGCATTCTTCCAGCAATTGCGACGGCCGTTCCGAGGTTTCCAGCCCATGCATGAGAACCAGTTTGTCGGCGCGCCCGGTTTCGATGGGCCAGAGCGTTTCCTCGCAAAGACAGGCCACATTGGGCATCCCGGCGGGCCAGGGCATGACGCCTTGCGGTCCGGGCATGAGCGCCATGACGCGGCGCGCATCGGCGAGATAGGGGCGCAGGAGCGGCGCGGCAAAGCCGAAGCCGATAACCGTCTGACCATGTGCTTCGGGCCAAAGGGTTAACAGCCGGTTGCGCACGGCACGTTGCGCGGCGCGGCCCAGCGCGCTGCGGTAATAGAAGTTGCGCAGGTCCTGTACGTCCAGATGCATTGCGGTGCCGGGTCCTTTGGTCCAGACTTGACCCTCAATCTAGCAATGGAGCCGCGATTTACCATGCCCCTTGAGCTTGTGACGATCCCCTGCCTGTCGGATAACTACGTTTACCTTGTCCATGACGAGGCCAGCGGTGACACCGCAGTGTTCGATGTCCCCGAGGCCGGGCCGATCCTTGAGGCGTTGAAGGCCCGGGGCTGGACGCTGAGCCATGTGTTCCTGACCCATCATCACTGGGACCATGTCGATGGGCTTGGCGATCTGCTGGCTCAGGCCCCGGCAAAGGTGATCGGGGCCGCAGCGGATGCCCACCGACTGCCGCCACTCGATATCCAAGTGTCCGAAGGCGACAATATGATCATCGGAACCGAGCAGGTCGAAGTGCTGGAAGTGCCGGGTCATACCACGGGGCATGTGGCCTATTATATGGCGGGATCGGGCATTCTGGTGACCATGGACAGCCTGATGGCGCTGGGTTGCGGGCGGTTGTTCGAGGGCACGCCCGAAATGATGTATGCGTCGCTGCAGAAAATGGCCGCCCTGCCTGCCGACACGCTGGTCTGTTCCGGGCATGAATACAGTGAAACCAACGCCCGTTTCGCGATGACTATTGAACCTGAGAATTCTGCGCTTATCTCTCGAACAAACGCAATTGCAGAGGCCCGCGCGAACGGGCAGGCCACTGTTCCCACAACCCTTCAGCTTGAACTGGACACGAACCCGTTTCTGCGCGCCGACCAACCGGGGGTGCTACAGACGGTGGGCTTGCCCGGTTCCGATCCGGTCGCGGTTTTTGCCGAAATCCGCAAGCGTCGCGACAGTTTCAAATGATGCAAATCACGGCGCGATGTCACGGTTGCCAACATTTGTGACTGTCAAGAGGCAGAAAAAACTTGAAGCCCGGGACGGATCGACCAAACTTTAACCTTATGAGGCCATGGTTGGTGACGTTGCACAGACGCGCTGGCCCAGATCAGAAGGAGCACTTATCGTGCCTTCATTCTCAAACAGCTTGGAACAGGCGATCCATTCGGCGTTGGCGCTGGCCAACAGCCGATCCCACGAATTTGCGACGCTCGAGCACCTGCTGCTCGCGCTGATCGACGAGCCGGATGCGGCCCGTGTGATGAAGGCATGCTCGGTCGATACCGAGGAGTTGCGCCAGACGCTTGTCGAATATGTCGATGACGATCTGTCCAATCTTGTCACCGATATCGAAGGCTCCGAGGCGGTTCCGACAGCCGCCTTCCAGCGGGTGATCCAGCGCGCTGCGATCCACGTGCAAAGCTCGGGCCGGACCGAGGTGACCGGCGCCAATGTGCTGGTGGCGATCTTTGCCGAACGCGAATCCAATGCCGCCTATTTCCTGCAGGAACAGGACATGACCCGCTATGATGCGGTGAATTTCATCGCCCATGGCGTGGCCAAGGACCCCGCTTATGGCGAAGCGCGGCCCGTGACCGGCGCGCAGGATATGGACGAGGAAAGCCAGACGACCGAAACGGCGCAGGAGGCCGATCAAAAGGAAAGCGCGCTTGGTAAATACTGTGTGGACCTGAATGAAAAGGCCCGCACCGGCGATGTCGATCCCTTGATCGGGCGGTCCTCCGAAGTGGAGCGCTGCATTCAGGTGCTGTGCCGCCGCCGCAAAAACAACCCGCTTCTGGTGGGTGATCCCGGCGTGGGCAAGACCGCCATCGCCGAGGGGCTGGCGCGCAAGATAGTCAGCGGCGAAACCCCCGAGGTTCTGGCCGAGACCACCATCTATTCGCTCGATATGGGCGCGCTTCTGGCGGGCACCCGTTATCGCGGTGATTTCGAAGAGCGGCTCAAGGCCGTGGTGAACGAATTGGAAGAGCATCCCAATGCGGTGCTGTTCATCGACGAGATTCACACAGTCATCGGTGCTGGTGCCACTTCCGGCGGGGCGATGGATGCGTCCAACCTGCTGAAACCTGCTTTGCAGGGCGGCAAGCTGCGCACCATGGGCTCCACCACCTACAAGGAGTTCCGCCAGCATTTCGAGAAGGACCGCGCGTTGGCCCGCCGGTTCCAGAAGATCGACGTGGTGGAACCGACTGTCGAGGATTCGGTGAAGATCCTGAAAGGGCTGAAACCCTATTTCGAGGATCACCATTCGGTGAAATATACCGCTGACGCGATCAAGACCGCCGTGGAACTGGCCGCGCGCTATATCAACGACCGCAAGCTGCCGGACAAGGCCATCGACGTGATCGATGAGGCCGGGGCGGCACAGCATCTGGTCGCGGAAAGCAAGCGGCGCAAGACCATCGGCACCAAGGAGATCGAGGCCGTGGTGGCCAAGATCGCCCGTATCCCGCCGAAAAACGTCTCCAAGGACGACGCCGAGGTGCTCAAGGATTTGGAGAAGAGCCTCAAACGCGTGGTCTTTGGGCAGGACAAGGCCATCGAGGCGCTGTCATCAGCGATCAAACTGGCCCGTGCGGGTTTGCGCGAGCCGGAAAAACCCATCGGCAACTACCTGTTCGCCGGCCCCACCGGCGTGGGCAAGACCGAGGTCGCCAAGCAATTAGCCGATACGCTGGGTGTGGAACTGCTGCGATTCGACATGTCGGAATACATGGAGAAACACGCGGTCTCGCGCCTGATCGGCGCGCCTCCCGGCTATGTCGGCTTTGATCAGGGCGGGCTGCTGACCGATGGTGTGGACCAGCATCCGCATTGTGTGCTGCTGCTCGACGAGATCGAAAAGGCGCATCCGGATGTCTATAACATCCTTCTGCAGGTGATGGATCATGGCACGCTGACCGATCACAACGGGCGCACGGTGGATTTCCGCAACGTGATCCTGATCATGACGTCCAATGCGGGCGCCGCCGAACAGGCCAAGGCCGCCATCGGTTTCGGTCGCGACCGCCGCGAGGGCGAGGATACCGCCGCGATCGAGCGGACCTTCTCGCCGGAATTCCGCAACCGTCTGGATGCGGTGATCAGCTTTGGCGCGCTGCCGAAAGAGGTCATCCTGCAGGTGGTCGAGAAATTCGTGCTGCAGCTTGAGGCGCAGCTCATGGATCGCAACGTGACCATCGAATTGACCAAACCCGCGGCCGAATGGCTGGCCGACAAGGGCTATGATGATCGCATGGGCGCGCGCCCGCTGGGACGCGTGATCCAGGAGAACATCAAGAAGCCGCTGGCCGAGGAATTGCTGTTTGGCAAGTTGGCCAAGGGCGGCGTGGTCAAGGTCACGGTCAAGGATGGCGAGCTGAAGCTTCAGCTGTCCGGCCCGGACAAACCGCGCCTGACTGGCAAGAAGCCGCCGCTGCTGACGGCGGAATGATCCGCGCGGCCTGCGCCGCTGTTTTTGTCGCCTCGGCCCTTCCCGCAGGGGCCGGGGCGTTTTCATTGTCGCTCCCCATTGATTGCGATTTGGGGGCAACTTGCTACATCCAGCAATATGTTGATCATGATCCCGGCCCGGGCGCACGGGATTTTACCTGTGCCGGGCTTACCTATGATGGTCACAAGGGCACCGATTTCGGCATTCCCACGCTACAGGACATGGCGCGCGGCGTGACGGTGCGTGCCGCTGCGCCCGGTGTTGTGCGCGGGGTGCGCGACGAGATGGAAGACCGCATCTATAAAGGCCGTGATCTTGGTGGCCGGGATTGTGGCAATGGCGTCGCGATCCGGCATGAGAACGGCTGGGAGACGCAATACTGCCACCTCAAGCGCGGCAGCGTGACGGTTCAACCAGGTCAGCGTGTCGAGGCCGGTGCGCAGCTTGGGCTTGTGGGCCTGAGCGGGCGGACGCAGTTTCCGCATCTGCACCTGTCGGTGCGGCGGGATGGTCAGGTTGTTGATCCCTTTTCACCCGATGGGGGCGCGGCCTGTGGATCGGATCGGGACCTTTGGGATGTGGCGCCGGTGTATCAAGCGGGCGGGGTGCTGGATCTTGGGTTTTCGGATCGCATCCCATCCTATGATGCGGTCAAGGCGGGGACCGCCAATGATACGGTTCTGACGCCGGGCGCGGCCGCGCTCGTCGGATATGGCTATGCCTTTGGCGGTCGCGCCGGGGATGTGCTTCGGATCGAGATCGACGGGCCGGGCGGGTTCACGCATCGCGGCAATGCGACGCTTGAGAAAGACCAGAGTCTGTTTTTCCGGGCTTCCGGCCGCAAACGCCCCGATGGCGGATGGCGGGCGGGCCGGTATGCCCTCATGGTCAGCCTGCTCCGTGGGGGCGACGTGATCAGTACGCGGCGCATGGAAATGGTTCTGGAGTGAATGCTTCGGCGCATTCGCATGAAAAGATTTGAGAACATTTAGCGAACATATATAATCAGCGGCATGAGTCTCCCCGCTGCCCTCCTGTCCCGCGCGCCGCATCGCGACAAGCCGCTGCTCTCGGTCATGGGAGAGCTGTCGCTGGCACGTATGCGCGTGCATGAGCTCTGTGGTCAGGCGCGGCGCACATTGGCGCTCTGGATCGCGGGCGCGGTGCAGCGGGCCGAGGCCGGGCCGGTGATCTGGGCCGCACCGGCATGGGAGCCGGACGGGCTTTTTGCGCCGGGGATGGCCGCGCTGTGCCAGCCCGAACGCTTTCTCTTTGTCCATGCCCGCCGCCCCGAGGATATCCTCTGGACGCTGGAAGAGGTGCTGCGCTCGGGCGCGGTGCCGCTGGTGGTGGGCGATTTGCCGGGCTTGCCAACGCTCACGCAGGTGCGCCGCATGCATCTGGCGGCGGAAACCGGCGCGGCGGAGCTGGGCGGCGCGCCGCTGGGGCTGTTGCTCACACCGGGGGCCGAGGGGGGCGCGCCGGGGGGGGAAAGCCGCTGGGCGCTGGACCCGGCGCATCGTCCCGGGGCCGAGCGCTGGCGGCTGACCCGGCTGCGCGCGCGCACCGCCCCGGTCAAGGGTTGGGATGTGGCGATGGGCAGCACCGGGGCCGTCGTGACATCCGCGCGCGACACTGCGCGCCCGGGATAAAACGGTCAGTCGCGCGACACGGCCCCCGAAACCGACGACATCCGTCGAAAACCGGCAAGCATTGCCGCCCGGGGCTGCAAGGTTGGGCGCATTATGCGCATGTTGATCTCTTTTGCCGCCCTGTTCCTGTCCGTGATCCTGCTGCAGCTCTCATCCGGGGCTGTGGCGCCTCTGGACGCGCTCTCGGGGCTGGCGCTGGATTTCAGCACCGCGCAGATCGGGCTTCTGGGCTCGGCACATTTCGTGGGCTTTTTCATCGGCTGCTGGTGGGCGCCGCGGCTGATGGGGGCGGTGGGCCATTCGCGGGCCTTCGCCGCCTTTACCGCGCTGGGTGCGATCGGGCTGATCGCCCATATGATGTGGGTTGATGCCTATGCCTGGGCGGTGATGCGCATGGCGACGGGGCTTTGCGTGGCGGGCAGCTACACGGTGGTCGAGGCCTGGCTTCAGGCCAAGGTCACCAATGAGACGCGCGGGCGCACCATGGCGCTCTACCGCGTGGCGGATATGGGCGGATCGCTGGTGGCGCAACTGATGATCGGCGTGCTGGCCCCGGCGGCCTATGTCTCCTACAACCTGCTGGCCATCCTGTGCTGCGCGGCGCTTCTGCCGCTGGTCCTGACACGGCAAAGCCCGCCCGAGATGCCCGCCGCGCCCCGGCTGCGCCCGATGCTGGCGGTCCGACGCTCGCCGCTGGCGGCTGCCGGTGTGCTCGTGGCGGCGCTTTCGGGGGCGTCCTTCCGCATGGTGGGTCCGGTCTATGGCACGCAGGTCGGGCTGGCGGTGGAAGAGATTGCCACCTTCCTCGCGGCGTTTGTTCTGGGGGGCGCGCTGGCCCAATACCCGGTGGGCTGGATCGCGGACAAGTACGACCGGCGCTGGGTGCTGATCTGGCTGTCGGTGGCGGCCATGGCTTCCTGTGCGCTGACGGCCGGGCTGCAGGAGGGCGGGACAGTCACCATCCTGTTGACAGCGGGGGTGTTCGGGCTGACCACCTTTCCGATCTATTCGGTGGCCGCCGCCCATGCCCATGACTTCGCCGAGGCCCATGAACGCGTCGAACTGTCCGCTGCGCTGATGTTCTTTTATGCGCTGGGGGCCATTGCCGCGCCTCTTGTGGCGTCGGTTCTGATGAATGCCTTTGGCCCGCTGGCGCTCTTCGGTTTGATCGCCGCGGGCCACGCCGCCCTTGTGGTGTTCGGCCTGCTAAGGATGCGCGCCCGTCCAGTACCCCAAGACAAGACCAATTACGTCTACGCGCCGCGCACCACGTTCCTTATCGGGCGGCTTCTGGGCGCATCACGGGACAAGAAGGACTGAGCCGGTCCTTCTTTGGCTTGAAAATATCCTAGGGGCTGAGGCGCGCCCGGAGGTTGATCCGGGGGATCAACCTCAGCGACGAAGGGTCGGAGACCGCCGCAAGGCCGAGGGGGCAAAGCCCCCCTGTCTCCTGTCAGCCGCAATAAAACTCGTACAGCAGGCCAATCATCCGGCGCGTGCGTTCATCGGCCAGCGAATAATAGATCGTCTTGCCATCGCGCCGCGTGGTGACAAGCCCCTCGTCGCGCAGCCGCGCCAGCATCTGGCTGACCGCGGCCTGCCGCATGCCAAGCGTCTCTTCCAGCGCGCCCACAGACATTTCCCCTTGCCCCAGATGACACAGGATCATCAACCGGCCTTCATGGGCCAGCGTCTTGAGGAAACCGGCGGCGGATTGCGCGCTTTGGGCCAGCTGGTCCGGGTTGGGTTTGACCTGTGTATCTGTCACGACATCGTCTCGGGTGAACGTTACTGCCCCAAGACTTACCATGGCGGGCGCGGAGCGGGCAATGCGGTTTACTCGTCTGACGGTGGCGGCGGCGCGCCCCCGGCAAAGACGTTTCCGTTGACATAGTCACAGGGCTCTTCCTGCATCTGTAAATGCAGCCCGTTGCCGGTATAGGGATGCGCGCGGGCAAAGGCCTCGTCCACTTCGATGCCCAGTCCCGGTGCCGTCGGGGCGGGAACGAACCCGGCCTCCACGGTGATGGCTCCTTTGATCAGCGTGCTGTGGAACTCCGTTTCAATGGTTTCGATCATCAACAGGTTCGGGATCGACGCGGCGAGGTGGATATTCGCCGCCCATTCCACCGGCCCGGCATAAAGATGCGGGGCCATCTGCGCATTATACAGCTCGGCCAGCGCGGCGATCTTGCGTGCTTCCCAGATGCCGCCCGCGCGGCCAAGTGCCGGTTGCAGGATCGACGCGCCGCCGGTCTGCAGAACCGCGCCAAACTCGGCCCGCGTGGTGAGCCGCTCGCCGGTGGCAATGGGAATGCGCACCGCATCGGCGACCTTGCGGAATTCCAGCATGTTGTCGGGCGGAATTGGTTCTTCGAACCACAGCGGCTGAAAGGTCTCGATCGCCTTGCCCAGCCGGATCGCGCCCGAGGTTGTGAATTGCCCGTGGGTGCCAAAGAGGATGTCGGCGCGGTCCCCCACCGTATCGCGCACCGCTTCGCAAAAGCTCATGGACATGGAAATGTCCGACAGTGCCGGCTGATGCCCGCCGCGCATTGTGTAGGGGCCGGCAGGGTCGAATTTCACCGCCGTGTAGCCGCGCCGGACCAGATCGGCAGCACTTTCTGCGGCCATCTCGGCCGAGGTCCAGAACTCCGGCAGGGAATGATGCTCCAGCGGGTAGAGATAGGAATAGGCCCGCAGCCGTTCATTCATCAGCCCGCCCAGCAGCGCCCAGACGGGCCGGTCCCGCGATTTACCCAGAATGTCCCAACAGGCAATCTCCAACCCGGAAAACGCCCCCATCACCGTGAGGTCCGGGCGTTGCGTGAAGCCCGAGGAATAGGCGCGGCGGAACATGCGTTCGATGTTTTCCGGGTTTTCGCCTGCCATGTGCCGGTCGAACACATCGCGGATGACCGCTTCCATGGCGGTCGGCCCGACTGAAGACGCGTAGCATTCCCCCCAACCGGTGATCCCGTCATCGGTGGTCAGCTTCACGAGGATCCAGTAACGCCCGCCCCAGCCCGGGGCCGGGGGCGATGTCACGATCACGTCGAGATCGGTGAGCTTCATCGCGGTCTCCTTTCGGGTCAGTCTTAGCGGAACAGGATCACATTGCGCCGCGCCGCGCCAGATTTGGTGTCGGCAATCGCCTCGTTGATCTGCTCCAGCGTCCAGCGCCCCGAGACCAGCTCATCCAGTTTCAGCCGCCCCTGCCGGTAGAGATCGGCCATCCAGGGAATGTCGCGCTGGATCACCACATCGCCCATCTTGGACCCCACCATGGACGATCCCATAAAGGCGTTTACCACCGGTTCATATTCCGCCATCGCGCCGGTATGGGGCATGCCCACCATGACCATGCGCCCGCCCCAGCCGAGGTAGCGCTGCGCGTCGTTATAGGCTGGGATCACACCCACCGTCACAGCGACCACATCGGCGCCTCGGCCACCCAGTGCCTTGAACGCCGCTTTCCACGGTTCTCCGTCGGTGGCCAGAACCCCATGGGTGGCGCCGAATTCCATGGCCATGTCCAGCTTGTCCTGGCTCATGTCCACGGCGACGATGCGGCGCGCGCCGGCGATGGCCGCGCCCTGAATGGCGTTCAGCCCGACGCCGCCCGCGCCGATCACCACCACGTCCTCGCCCGGCTTGAGCGCGCCTGCATTGATCACCGCACCGATACCGGTGATCACCCCACAGGCCAGCAGTGCCACGCTTTCCGCAGGCATGTCCGAGGGCAACCTGACCACCTGAGAGGGCTCCACGATCACCCGTTCGGCAAAGGCACCGCAATTCATCGCCGCCTCTACCTCGGCCCCGGTGCTGTCGGTGAGTTTCGGGGCCACCGGCGTCGGGGTTTCACAGATCGTCGGCTTGCCCGACCCGCAATTGCCACAGGTACCACAGGGCCGGATGAGGGTGACCACGACGCTGTCGCCTGTCTTAAGCCCTGTGACCCCTTCGCCCAGCGCGGTGACCTTGCCCGCTGCCTCGTGTCCGTAGACCGCAGGCAGGGTGCCGCCCCAACCGCCCCCGGCATAGGAAATGTCAGAATGGCAGATCGCCACCGCGTCCAACGTTACCTCGATCTCGCCCCGGCCCGGCGCGCGCAGCTCCAGCTCTTCGATCTGCAGATCTGCGCCGAACTCGCGGCACACGGCGGCTTTTATTTTTGTCATCCGTCCCTCCCGGTTTCCGGCCAGACAATCAAAGCAGGGCCGGGCTGACTAGTCGGAAAGCGGCATGAATGGCGCGGAAAGACGTTAGGTCACCCTGCGATCAGCCGGTCGATCAGTGCCGCAAGCGTCGCTGGGGCCGAAAGGAACGGCGAATGCCCGGTGTCCAATTCATGCACATCCGCGCGCGGCCATTCCGCCACCATCATCGCCTGATGCTCGGGCGGAATGGTATTGTCGCGGGTGCAGCGGATGTAGCTGCGGGGCAGGGCGGTGGCGCGGCTCATGTCCTCCAGCGCTGTGGCTTGCGGGGAAATGGGCTGTGGCCGCAGGCGGGGCAGGGCATAGGCGACCTGATCCTCGGTGCAATCGTTGTAGAACACACCTGCTGCATGTTCGGGCAGCGCGGAAAAGGACAACCCGTCTGCACTGCGTTCAATGGCGTGCAGCAGCGGCTGGCGCGGGGCTTCGCGCCGCATGTCGACCAGCGACTTGCCGGGCGCGGGCATATAGGCGCAAAGATAGATCAACCGTTTGATGCGATCCGGCATGCGTTGGGCGGTAGCGGTGATGGGAAATCCGGCCATGGAGTGCCCGACCAACACCGTCTCTGGGCCAAGCGCATCACAGATTGCATCGACGTAGCTATCCAGTGCGATGGTTTCGAGCGGCGTTTGGTCTTCGCCCGCGCCGGGCAGGTCGATCGCGCGCGCGGAATGGCCCAGCGCCTTCAGTTCCGGGATCAGCGCCGCCCAAGCCCAGGCCCCGTGGCAGGAGCCGTGCACCAGAAGGATGTCAGACATGGCCGGTTTCCGTCAGGAACGCGCTGAGAAGTCTGCCAAAGGTCTCGGGTTGTTCGACACAGGGGATATGCCCCGCGCGGCGGATCAGATCGAACCGCGACCCGGGGATCAGGTCAACAGTTTCGCGCACGAGGTCAGGCGGGGTTGAGCCGTCCTCGGACCCTGCGATGCCGAGACAGGGCAGGCGCAGCCCGGACGTGGGCGTGTAGAAATCGGTTCCGGAAATGGCCGCGCAGCACCCGGCATAGCCTTCGGCCGGTTGCCGTTCCAGCATGTTTTGCCACAGAGCCAGGTCCGGTCTGGCCCGGAAATCGCGCCCGAACCATCGTTCGATAATCGAGTCCGACAGCGCGGCAATGCCGCCGGATTTCACCGCGTCGATCCGCTCCTGCCACATATCGGCAGTGCCGATCTTGGCAGCGGTGTTGGACAGCACCAGTGCACGCACCTGATCCAGCCGTTTCACGGCCAGCCCCTGGGCGATCATGCCGCCGATGGACAGCCCGACAAACATCGCGTCCCGTACGTTCAGCGCATCCAGCAACGCCTCGGCATCACGGACAAGCGCACCCATGGAATAAGGGCCGGGCGGGCATTCGGACAGACCGTGGCCGCGTTTGTCGTAGCGGATGATGCGCAGGCCGTCGGGAAGGTGCGGCAGGATCGGGTCCCAAAGGCGCAGATCCG
Organism: Primorskyibacter aestuariivivens; assembly: GCF_028023675.1. Lineage (GTDB taxonomy): Bacteria > Pseudomonadota > Alphaproteobacteria > Rhodobacterales > Rhodobacteraceae > Marinovum > Marinovum aestuariivivens. Next base: position 124,113 of record NZ_JAQIOZ010000006.1, read on the forward strand.
TACCAAGCGAATTGGCAAAGACGACGGGTTTGCCATCCGGGTCGCCGTCAAGGGCGACATGCATGCCAATTCCGTTGGCTTCGATATAGCTGTGCATGGGGGCTCCGGTTTTGCGTTTGCAAGCCTTATCAAGGAGCACCCCGCCCGGCAAATGCACAATCAGTGTGACACGATCAGAAGCCCGGCCAGGATAAGAACGCCACCAACGGATTCACGCGCGGTCAGACCTTCGCCGATGCTGAACGCAAAGGACAGCACGATCAACGTCTCGAGCGCGATGATCATGAAATACAGCACACTCAGCGTCATGCTGCGCATCAGTATGATTTCGGCCTGCGTTGCCGCAACAAAGCCGATCATGATCAAACCCATCGCTCCGGCAGACCAACCGTCCGAGGCCAACTTCATTCCTATGGTGGCCACGCCGTAGCCGGTGGCCGCGAGCAAGGCCAATATGCCGAGCCGTGCATCAAGAAGTTCCATGTCAAAACATCGATGACCTGCCCGCAAGCAGTCATTACAGCGGCGGTTCCGTCACCGACCCTCAAAAAGAAATTTGTGATTTATGAGGGTTATTCTACCTGCGACAGGAGATTGGCACAGTCAGGAATACCTGCCTCAATCATTCAACCGCATATGCGCAATGATCTGGCCGTGATCCGAGGCCAGCTTGTTATAGGGTGCCTCGGGATGCGAGCCATCGGTCAGGTGATCGTTCAGCGCGCTGAAATACTCCATCTGGCCGATCCGCGCCTCAAAATCCGGGTGGAAATGGCGCGACATGTAGATTTGGTCGATCGATTCAAAATTGCCGCCAAAGGCCGAGGTATAAACCATGTCGCGGAGGGATTTGCGCACGAAGAGTTTCTCCGCCGAATGCAGGCGGACGCGTTCGACTTCTTCGGTGATCCGGAGGTTTTCCTCTTTCGTATAGCGATCCGAACGGTCCTTGGCGTCATGGCGCAGCATCCAGGCGTAGTTCTTGAACGGTATCTCGCCCGAGATGATCTCGGAACTGACCGCATCCTCGCCATCGTTGAAATCGCCCAAAACCATGACCGGGTGGCCCGCGCGCAGTTCCGACAGGATCTCGCGGCGCAGCACCCAGGCCTCGGCCATACGCCGGACAGCGGCGCGCAAACTGCCGATGGCGCGACCCAGCGGATCATAGCGGGTCAGGTCGGCCTCGGGGGCGAAATCGGCCCCGGCGGGTATGATATATTCACCCAGCTTGGATTTCAGGTGACAGTTGAAAACGGTGATGGTCTGGCTGCCCACGCGAATGCGCGCCTTGAGCACCGGGCGCGACAGGCGACGCAAGGTGAAATGCCCGGTCTCTGCCGCCTCTAGCCCGCGCAGTGGCTGAAACGGGATGGTGAGCGGTGTCTCAAGGTCCTGAATGACCTCCGGCTCGCCGACAAAGCCAAATCGCGACAGGATCGCCACGCCGGGGCGCCGCTTGCCGGGAATGCTCTCATCGGCGGCATTGGGGGCAAAGGCCAGTTCCGCATTGTCATAGGCGCGATAGGCCAGTTTCCGAAAGATCGCCTTCTTGTGGTAGCGTTTGGTCTTGTCCGGGATGGACGCATCATTGAGCGCCGCGCCACGCGCATCGGCCTCTTCCACAACGTCGGTCAGCGCGTCTTCCTCGAAAATCTCCTGAAACCCGACGATGTCGGCATCCATGGTCAGGATCTGATCGGCCAGCCAATCCTTTTTCCAGGCGTATTCCTCGGGCGTGTAGGCCTGGAATTCGTAATATTCCTTGTCCGGCCCGATGAGGTTTTTGACATTGAACGAAGCAATCGTGAAATTGGTCATGATACGGGGTGTCCCTGCTGGCGCGTCTGTCTGAGGGAAGCATTTGAGCGCGGGCCGCGCAAGGGGCGGGTGAGTGGCCCTTACCCCGCCTTGGGGTGGGCGGCGTTGTAGACCTCAAGAAGCCGGGCCGTATCCACGGCGGTGTAGCCCTGCGTCGTGCTGAGCGACGCATGGCCAAGCAGTTCCTGGATCGCGCGCAGATCACCGCCTGCGTTGAGCAGGTGGGTGGCAAAGGAATGGCGCATCGCATGGGGTGTTGCCGTCGCAGGCAGGCCAAGCTGCATGCGGGCCTGCTGCATCACTTTCTGCACCAGCCGCGGATTGAGTGCGCCGCCCCGCGCCCCGACAAAAAGCGTGCGCGTTGGCTCAACCGGAAAGGGGCAGAGCGTGAGATAGTCATCAACCGCCCGCGCCGCGGCGGGCAGCACCGGCACGACCCGTTCCTTGCCGCCCTTGCCGACGATACGCAGGCTTTCCCCCAGCGGGGCCTGTGCGCAGGTCAGGCCCAGCGCCTCGGAAATGCGCAGCCCGCAGCCATAGAGCAAGGTAACCACGGCAGCATCCCGGGCTGCAATCCACCCGGTCTGGGATTGCAACTCGACCGTGTCGATCATCTGCTTGGCGGCATGCTCGGCCAGTGGCCGGGGCAGCTTGCGGGTGTATTTCGGCGCGCGGGTGGACAGCACCGCAGTGGGTTCAAACCCTTCCCGCTCGGCCAGCCAACGGTAAAAGCTCTTGACCGCGCTGAGTTTCCGCGCCAGCGACCGGGGGCCCACATCGCCGCCGCGCGTAAGGGCCATCCACGCCCGCATGTCACGCACCGTGATACGTGAGATTGGGCCAAGCCCCTGACCGCCGCCATGGTAGTCGGTCATGAAGGCCAGAAAGCCCAGAACGTCGCGGCGATAGGCCTCGATGGTGTTTTCCGACCTGCCTTTGAGGGCGCGGGTCTGTGTCAGCCAGGTGTCCAGCGCGTCACGCGCTGCCGGGGAAATGAATGTGGTCTCGCCGCTCACGCCAGCCAGCGGCGCATGGAGCGCTCAAAGACACCGGCGAAAAATGCCAGAAGGTCAGTGCCCTGCTGCGGGGTGAATTGATGCGGGTCTTCTGCTCCCAGAACCAGCATGCCGGGCTGGCGTCCGGGGCCGAAATCCAGAACCAGACAGGCCTCGGACCGCTGATCGGCGGCTTTGTCGCCATAGATCGCCGCATCACCACTGGCCAGTTGGCGCAGTGTCACCGGGCGTACGCCGCCCATCTGCCCGGCAGTGATATACTCGGCAATAAACCCGGGTTCCGCCACCATGAGCACATCGCCCAGCTTGCGAATGGCCGGGTCATCATCGGCGCGCTCCCCGCTTTCCAGAACCAGCCGCACCGCATCCACACGCAGGATATCCGCCACTTCGCCACTCAGATTGCGCAGGAAGGTCTCGAAATCCGTGGGGTCCAGCATGCGCAGGATGGCGCGATGCACCTGGTTGGTACCAGCAAGGTTTTCGTAAGCTGCAGCAATCACGCTGCGATGGGTGTCCTCAAGCCGGTCAAGACGCGATTCCAGACGCTCCATGGCGATGCCGCGCAGGTCGACAATATTGGTGCCCATGGATTTCTCATTTGCCGCGATCAGCGCATGCATGACGTCTTTGTCATCCAGAATTACCGAAGGGCGCGAAATGATCTTGGCGCGCAGGTCGTCATCAATCTTGAGCGTGGAGGTCATGCGATTCCCTTTTGCAGTTGCCAGACCCTAACAAACCCGGCCGCGCTTTTGTTCAAAAATTTAAATGGCTTTTGCGTGTTTGTTGAAGTTGATGCAGTGAGTCAACGCTGAGGGCAGGTGCCTGTGGATAGAATCATGGGCGGTGTCCTGAAGGCCACAGAATTGGAAAGGGTTTGTTAACGTTCCCCCCAAACGAAAAGACCCCGCCACACTGGGCGAGGTCTTGCAATACGCAGTTGGGTCGCGGTCAGACGATCTTGATGCCTGCATCCGCCGCGTCCTTGACAAAGGCGTCCAGGCCCTTGTCGGTCAGGACGTGATTGGCCATCGCCTTGATCACGTTCGGCGGCGCGGTGGCCACATCGGCACCGATCTTGGCGCATTCACTCATGTGATTGGCCGAACGGATCGAAGCGGCAAGGATATTGGTTTCGAAACCGTAATTGTCATAGATCTCTCGAATATCTGCGATCAGGTCGAGACCGTCGACGTTCAGGTCGTCCAAGCGGCCGATGAAAGGCGAGATAAAGGTCGCGCCGGCTTTGGCCGCCAGCAGCGCCTGATTGGCGGAGAAGCAGAGCGTCACGTTGACCATCTTGCCTTCACCGGTCAGGACCTTGCACGCCTTGAGACCATCCCATGTCAGCGGCACCTTGACGGCGATATTCTCGGCAATCTCGGCCAGCTTGCGGCCCTCGGCGATCATGTCCTCGGCCTTGAGCGCGACCACTTCGGCGCTTACCGGACCTTCGACGAGGTCACAGATCTCCTTGGTCACTTCCAGGATATCGCGCCCGGACTTCTTGATCAGCGACGGGTTGGTCGTGACCCCGTCCACCATGCCCAGTTCGTGAAGTTCGCGGATCGCGTCAATTTCCGCAGTATCGACAAAGAATCGCATCTCTCGGCCTCCTTGGCTCGCTTGGCTTTCTGTTGCCCGTGTCATACCCCAGAGTGACGCAGAGAAAAAGCCCGCATTGTGAGCGCTAACAGGAAGTCGGATGCCGCGTAGCTATTTTGACGAAGGCGACAGGATTGGTGTTCTGATCACCCAGCAGATGGGCGATCGGTCCGGTGTGCTTGACTATTTGGCTCCTGAAGGCGGTTGTCATCTGGGTGCCTTTGTCGAGGTGCCGCTGGGACCACGCAAGATGCTGGGCGTGGTCTGGGGCGAGGGCGAGGGCAGCTTTGACCGCGCCAAGCTGCGGCAGGTGATCCGCGTGCTGGATGTGGCACCCATGGGTGAGGGGTTGCGCAGCTTCCTGACCCGCGCCGGGGCCTATACGCTCACGCCGTTGCCTGCGATGCTGCGGTTGGCCACCCGTGCGCCGGGTCTGGGCGATCCGCCGTCAATGCGCAAGATCTACCGGCGCGGCGAGGGGCTGCCCGACCGTGACACCAAGGCGCGGCGCGCGGTGATCGAGACTTTGGCGGAGTATGGCGATCTGGCCTTTACGCTCAAGGAACTGGCCGAGATGGCCGGGGTGTCCGCCTCGGTGGTCAAGGGGCTGGTGGCGCAGGGCGTCGTGCGCGAAGAGGAAGCGCCGCGCGATACACCTTATCGCACACTGGACCCGGCCCGCCCGGGCAAGACCCTGACCGGGGATCAGGCGCAGGCCGCCGAACATTTGCGCGGCGCGTTGCAGGGCGGCTATTCCACCACGCTTTTGCGCGGCGTCACCGGATCGGGCAAGACCGAGGTCTATCTTGAGGCCGTCGCCGAATGCCTGCGTAAGGGGCGGCAGGCGCTGGTGCTGTTGCCCGAGATCGCGCTGACACAGGAATTCCTGACCCGGGTCGAGGCACGGTTTGGCGCGCAGCCCGCCGAATGGCATTCCGGCGTGACCATGACCGAACGCCGCCGTTGCTGGAAAATGGTGGGGCAAGGCGGCGCGCAGATGGTGGTCGGCGCGCGCTCCGCGCTGTTCCTGCCGTTCCGCGATCTGGGGCTGATCGTCGTCGATGAGGAACACGACAATTCCTACAAACAGGAAGACGGTGTGCTCTACAACGCCCGCGACATGGCCGTTTTGCGCGCCGCGATCGAAGGCGCGGCGGTGGTGCTGGCCTCGGCCACGCCGTCGCTGGAAAGCTGGGCCAATGCGGAATCCGGGAAATACACCCGCCTCGACCTGACCTCGCGCTTTGGCGAAGCCGTCATGCCCGAGATGCGTGCCATCGACATGCGCGCCGAAACGCTGCCGTCGAACCGCTGGATTTCCCCCAGCCTGCAAAAACTGGTCGAGACGCGGATGCAGGCCGGTGAACAATCGCTCTTGTTCATAAACCGTCGCGGCTATGCGCCGATCACACTGTGTCGGGCCTGCGGGCATCAGATTGGCTGTGACCATTGCGATGCGCGCATGGTCGAACACCGTTTCCTCAAGCGTCTCGTCTGCCACCAATGCGGCGAGACCAAACCCATGCCCAACGCCTGCCCCTCTTGCGAGGCCGAGGATAAGCTGGCCGCCGTTGGCCCGGGGGTGGAGCGGTTGTCCGAGGAAGCGGTGGCGCTGTTCCCCGACGCGCGTGTGGCGACGCTGTCATCTGACATGTACGGGTCCGCACGCGCACTCAAGGAGCAGATCAGAGAGATCGCCGAGGGCGGGGCCGATATCATCATCGGCACGCAGCTTGTGGCCAAGGGGCATAACTTTCCGCTGCTCACGCTGGTCGGCGTGATCGACGCGGATCTGGGGCTTCAGGGCTCCGATCTGCGCGCGGCTGAACACACGTTTCAGCTTATGCGGCAGGTGGCGGGCCGGGCGGGACGTGCGGAGAAGCCCGGCACTGCGGTACTCCAGACTTATCAGCCCGAGCATCCGGTGATCCGCGCCATCCTGGCCGGAGATGAAGAGGCGTTCTGGAGCGCCGAGGCCACCGAACGCCGTGGCGCGGGTGTGCCGCCCTATGGCCGCATGGCGGGGATTATCATCAGCTCGACCGACGCGCAGGAAGCCTTTGACCTCGGCAATGCGCTGGCGCGCAACGATATGGCGCTGCGCCGCGTGGGCGCGCAGGTCTTTGGCCCCGCGCCTGCGCCCATTGCGCGTGTGCGCGGACGGCATCGGGTGCGGTTGTTGGTCAAGGCGGACAAGGGCACGGCGCTGCAACCGGCGCTGGCCGAATGGGTGGGGCAATTCCCGCTCAAGGGACAATTGCGCCTTGCCGTCGATATCGACCCCCAGAGTTTCTACTAGAAACAAGCCCTTGGCGGAGAGTACGGTTTCTGAGACGCTACTGTTAAGATTGGTTAATGAGTGTCCTGGGTTAAGATGCGCGCGCGCACGAACCTCGTTATCCATGATGCCGGGCGGTTCATGCGGTGTTGCATGGATGCCGGGGAGCGGTTCGATTTCATCGCGATCCTTGGCTTCTACTACCACACGATGGAGCATTTCCGCTTTCTGGACCTTGCCCGACAATTGCAGGCCGACACCATCATGACCGACAACCCCGTCATTCGACTGGCGCAGCAATCCACCGACAAGGTCAGCAAAGCGGTTGCAAGCTTTCAGGGGCAGGACAGCAACGTGATTGGTATCCCCAGCGCTGGCGCGCCGCAGCGTCTGAGAAAAAGCGAATTGTTTTTTTTAAAGGCAAGGCGTTACCTTTGGGGCAACATGAATTGGAGGCCGTCTTGCTGCTCAGACCTTTGCTTGCCCTTTGCCTTGCGCTTCTTACAACTCCGGCCCTTGCCGCGACCGTAAGGCCCGTCGATCACCCGCGCTGTGATTTCAAACTGGAAGGTCAGATCGAGGTGGGCGACACCGCCCAGCTTGATCAGATCCCGGGCATGCATGACGGACAGACGCTGTGCCTCAACAGCCCCGGCGGCTCGCTGGGCGAGGGCAAGCGCATGTTCGATGTGATCTGGGCGCGCAACATCATGACGCACGTCCTGGCGGGCGAACGCTGCGAGAGCGCCTGTGCGCTGGCGTTTCTGGGCGGTTCGATCAATACCGGGACGGCCAATATCCGGTTTTCGGCACGCGTGATCGAGGCGGGCGCGCGGCTTGGCTTTCACGCGCCCAAGCTGGAGTTGCCCGATGACCGGAGCTATCCGGCGGGTATCGTGAACAAGGCTTTCGAGACCGCGTTGAAATCGGCCGAGGATATCCACGCCATAAAGCTACACGAGGAACATGGCGTCGAGGCGATGCAGGATTTCCTCTATCAGCGCATCCTCTCCACCCGTCCCGAGTCGATGTATTATATCGAAACCGTGGGTGATGCGGCGATGTCCGGTATTTCGGTTGAGGGGCTAAAAATCCCGACCCAGGTGACCGAGCAGGTGATTGCCAATTTCTGCGACAATGCCTGGGTTGCCAAGCGTGCCGATATGCGCCCCGGCTACCGCAGCGCGGCGGAGTATTATGACGAGATCGGCGACGGCTTCTATGGCCAGCGAAAAGTGACCTTGCGCCGCGAGGGCGGCACGCTGATCGGGCAGGTGTCTGATTATTACAGCGCGGTGAAATTCGGGGCGTTTGGCTGCGAAGTTCGGATGGGCGAGGATCAGTTCCGCCGCGCCCGTAATGGCAGCGGCGGGTCGATCTATGCGGTGTTTTATCCCTATTTCGGGGATGAGCCATTTGGCCAGGAAACCGGCAACAAACAATTCTCCGATGAGGTTGCCATACCGCTATGGTTCGCCATGGATCCGATCACGCCCTTGCCCGCCATGACGGCGGCGGCGGACACAGACACCCGAGTGACCCGTGATGATTTCGTGCCGTTTCGCGGGATCGACCTGTTCGGGGGCGATCTGGCGGATGGAATGATCCGGGGCATGGGATCGCCCAATGCCTGTATCGAGCGCTGCATCGGGCGCGCGGGCTGTGATGCGGTGACTTATGACCGCTGGAACAATATCTGCTACCTGAAATCCGTCGACCGGTCTGACCGCACGCTCTACGTGCTGTCCAAGGCCACCACCTATGTCAAAGCGCCGCGCGATGGCGACGTATTCCCGGCGCGTCGCGGCGTCATCAAGACCTGGACGCGCAACGGCAAAGGGTTTCGTGACGTTCCCTATGACACCCGCATTGTGGAGAACCAGCGTGCTTGTGAACGGGCCTGTTTTGGACGGGAGTGCCACGGGTTCAACTATGTTCCGGCCAGCCGGATGTGCTTTCTGTTCTCCGAGCCGGATGAGTATTTCGACATGAACGGCGTGGTCGTGGGGTTCCAGCAACAGGATCGGGTCGAGTAACAGACCAGACACGCAGAGTGACAATCCCTGGTGTGTCACCTGCGTGTTTTGTATTTCGGCGAAATTCGGCCTAAACTCCCGTGACTGCTTGATTCTTGCCGAAAGTGCTCATGATGCGAAACGCTCTGCCCCCCTTGATTTCTGCGGCCATTCTGGTGGGAGGCACAGGGTTCGCCCCGGCACAATCCGTGATCACTTTGGATGATTTCGATCTGGGCGGCGATGCGGCGCCGCGGGATATGGAGCGCACCGGCAACAATCGCATGGAGCTGTGCCTGCGTGACCCGTCACAGTGTGATGACGGTGGCGTGGATTTCTCCATCGACGATGTTGTCAACCTTGGCATCGTGGATCGTGAGGAAGTGGCTGAAACCCCGGCGTCCTCGGATGGTCAACCGGTGCGCAACACCGATCCATTGCCGTCGGTCGATCTGGAGGTGCTGTTCGATTCCAATTCGTCCGACATTCGTCCGGATCAGATGGGTCAGTTGCTGGAACTGGCCAATATCCTGCGCGGTGGCGAATTCAGCAGTTACAAGCTGATTTTCATGGGCCACACGGATGCCAAGGGATCAGCTGAGTACAATGAGTGGCTGTCTCAACAACGCGCCCGCAGCGTCGCCGATTTCGTTGCGGCGGCCGCCGACGTTCCGCGCAGCCGCCTTCAGGCTGTTGGGCTGGGATTCCAGAAGCTGGCAGATCCAGTCAACCCCTACAGCGAAAAGAACCGCCGCGTGCAGTTGGTTCTGCTGCCGAGCAAGGGGTAACGGCTATGCGGCGCTTCGGGTTCTTTCGACATTGCGCGCCGCTTGCGATGATCCTTTTGGCCAGTGGTCTGCACGGCCAGCAAACGATCACAATGGACGATCTGGAGCCTGACAGGACCGGCGACAATTCTTTGGAACGCTGCCTGCTGGACCCTGAAGATTGTGCGCCCAGAACCGGAGGCGGCGCGCCGCCGGCACCTCCGCCGCCAGCCGAACCGGTCCCGGAGCCCGCGCTGCCGGACTGGAAAGAGCAGAGCTTCGATTTTGGTCTGATCTCGCCCCCGGCGGGCGAAATGGCCGAGGCCAAGGTCCGTGTTCTTACGCTGGATTTCAGCTTTGACAAGGGATCGGCGCGCCCCGATGCAGCGGGAATTGCCGAAATGATATTGCTGGGTGATGCGTTGCAGGGCGATCCCTATCCCGCGCATCGCTATGTCTTTGTGGGGCATTCTACCCCTGACGAAGGCCCCGAGGGCAGGGGCCTGTCCTTTCGGCGCGCGGCGCTGCTTGCGGATTTTGTGTCCCGGTTCGTCGGGCTGGAGCAGTACAGGTATCAGGTGGCCGGGCTGGTCGCCGCTGTGCCACTGATCAAAGACGCGCCCAATGACAAGCGGAACCGCCGCGTGGAGGTGATACTTGCGCCCCTATAGAAATGATCGCTCCGTAATGCCTTTGTCTGTCCTGGCGTTCGTGCTGTCCATCGGAACGGCAAGCGCCGACACGGTGATCCCGCTTGAAGAAAAGGACATTGGCCGCACCGGTGGCAATGATCTGGAACGCTGCCTGCGCGGGGACGCGACCTGTGACGATGGCGGGGTCGATTTCACGCTGGATGATGTGATCAATCTCGGGATCGTGGATCACGAAGAGGTGGCTGAAACCCCGGCCAGTGAAAGCGATACGCCACGCAACCGGACCGACCCGCTGCCATCTGTCGATCTCAACGTGGTTTTCGACTACAAATCCACCGATATCCGCCCCGATCAGATGGGCCAGTTGCTTGACCTGGCGCAGGTGCTGCGCGGCGAGGATTTTGCCAATGTCATCCTTGTGTTCATGGGGCATACGGACGCCAAAGGCTCTGAAAGCTACAATCTCGATCTGTCCCGGCGCCGGGCTGAAAGCGTTGCGGCGTTCGTGGGGGATGTTGCGGACATACCGAACCACCGCATTCGCACGAAGGGCTTTGGGTTTTCGCAATTGGCCGATCCTGCCAATCCCCTGAGCGAACGAAACAGGCGCGTTCAGTTGTTGCTGATACCGGGAGGCGCGTGATCCATGACACGATCAACAGCATGTATTGCATGTCTTACCCTTGCCCTGATGCTGTTGCCGGTTGTGTCGGTGGCGCAAAGCGATCCCGTCACTATTCCGCCTGAGGACAGCACACCGGGCCGGACCGGCAACAACTCTCTGGAAACATGCCTGCGTAACCCTGAGGGCTGTCCGAATTTTTTCAAGGAGGACTATGCGGATCCGAATGCCGCCCCGACGCGCGGAGACGATGAGGCCCTGACGCCGGATGAAAAGCTGCAACGCTTTATCCAGCAATTCGAGTGCGGCGATACCGATGCCGGGATTTGCGTCGAGGCTGCGGAGTAGGGCTCAACCGACTCTTGTAAACGTAGGAACCGGTTCCGATGCGAACCGCTTTAGTCGATCTTAAAGGGGCGCACCTGAAAGCCCGTCTCGACACCACCTGCCGCGACCGATCCATCTTCTTCCCCGGCACGCGCCGCGTCCACCGCTGCACGAAGCAACGCCTTGAGTATGTCTTCCGGGGTGCCCACAGGCGGTTCGCACAGATAGCCAATATGATTGGTGCCCTTCTCGTCTTCTGGCAGAACCTTGAGCCCATAACGTGAGCCCGGAGAAATCTCATATCGCGTCTGCCCCGACGCCAGCGCCACGGTCCTGAAGAACCGTCTCGGGATCGGCGTGAACCGTCCGGACGGTGCCAGTGCAAAGAAGAATGGCGTGCAGCTTGGCGGCAGGTCAGCGATCATCGCGACCTCGTCATCCACGCTCACCCGCCCGGGATAGACCGACAGGATCGGGTCCAGCTTATTGCGCGGGGCGGGCGTGGCCTTGCCAGTGAAATAGAACTCGCGTTGCATCTGGCTTAGCTGCTGCGGACGCTGGTCGCCGCCGGTCTCTGACACCACGTCCTTGGTCACGCGTTTCATCATTACAGACACTTCGATGCCCGGTGTGGGGATGTGCCGCGCCAGCGCCCGGGCAAAGGGGGAATTGCCCTGTGTGCCGTCGCTGGCCACTGTGTCGGGCAGGGTGGCAAAGGCCACAAGCTGGTCGCCCTGCGCCTGCACCACGGCCAGACCCCGCGTGACATTGGCCGTTCGCCCCTCGGCGCGGGCCTCGGCCATCAGCTGTTCGGCAAAGGGATTGTTGCGACAGGCGTCCAGAAAGATGAGCGAGACAGGCACCGGCGTCAGCGCATCCATGATTTGATCAAGCGCAATGCCCTCACGCGCAATCGCCGCCGCCGAGTTCAGCCGCGCATCCACCGGCATCAGGTAATTCACCCGCTCATATTGAATGCCATGCCCCGCGAAATAGACTGCCGCCACATCCGCGGTCATCGCCGCCCTGGTAAAGGCGTCCAGCGCCTCGCCCATGGCGTCTTCGGTCAGGTCGGTCAATGCCGTGACCTCGAACCCCGTGGCGCGCAGGCTGTCCGAGATCAGCACCGCGTCATTGGCGGCATTTGGGAGCACGCCGATCCGCTCATAGCCGGAGTTGCCGATCACAAGCGCGATGCGTTCTTCAGCAAGGGCGGGAAAGGCCAGCATTAAGAACGCGGAGAGCAGGGCAATCAGGCGCATGGGCAATGTCCTTTTCATTCAATCGGTTTGCCACCATCGTGGCGGGGAAATCGGGAACAGACAAGGTGGCCATTATGCGTGTGAACAGGTTTCTATGTGCGGTCCTTGCTGCCGTAGCACCGGTGCTGGCAACAGCTGCGCCCATGGTCTTCGACCACGGCTGCATCGGCAACGCGGTCGAGGGCTGTTATCTGGTCGGTGTGGGCGAGATTAGTCGCGATACACCCGAGGAATTGGCGGCTTTCATTGATGTCCAAGGGGTCGAAGGTAACCAGATCCTGCTCGACAGCAATGGCGGCAACCTGGGCGCCGGGATTCGGATGGGCCGCATCATTCGTGAGAATGACATGACGGCCATCGTTGGCGCGGTCGAGCCGCGCAAGCCCGGCGGGCGGTTCCCGTTGGATTTGCCAACCGCCGGCACCTGTGCCAGCGCCTGCGCCTATGCCTTTCTGGGTGGCACCACCCGGCGGCTGGCCAAGGGCTCAAAGCTGGGCTTTCACCAGTTCTACATGGGCGTGCAGGGGGCCAGTTCCTCGGCCCAACAGGTCTCGGGCCAGTTGGTCAGCTATCTCGTGGAAATGGGGGTGGACCCGCGCATCTTTGCGAAGGCCAGTTCGCAAGGGGCAGAGAGCATGTACTGGGTTCCCGAGGACGAGGCCGAAAGCTTCGACCTGATCACTCCCTATGGATACGATGATTTCTTTCTTGAACCCTATGGCAAAGGTGTCGTCGCCGCTGCCAAGCGCAAGACGCCCACCGGGCCCTACGATCTCGTTCATCAGGTCACGGCCTACTGTCGCAAGGGTACAGCCACGCTGCTGTTTACCGCCGATTTCGCGCCCGAGCGAAGCAGTACCTTCAACTTGTCTCTGGACGGTCGAAAGCGTGTGATCAATGCAGCGAAAGTGGCATCGCGTAGAACCGATAATGCGGGTTATCTTGAAGTGCGCCTGTCGTCGAAAGATGCCGTAGATCTGACAAAAGCCACTCTTGTCGAAACCTATTTTGACTATTCCCGCGCCGAGGGCTGGGGCTATGGCACCCGTCTCGAACTCAACGACATGGATCGCAAGATGCTCGACGCCGCCTTCCGTCTCTGCCTGTAGGGTGCGCATTCACTGCGCACCGCCCCTATTTAAACAGATCGCTCTGCCCCGGAGCCTTTGGCGCGGCCATTCCCAGATGGGTCCAGGCCTTCTGCGCCAGCATCCGCCCGCGCGGGGTGCGCTGGATCAGCCCCTGTTGCAGCAGGTAGGGCTCGATCACCTCTTCCAGCGCATCGCGGCTTTCCGACAGCGCCGCTGAGAGCGTTTCAATCCCAACGGGCCCGCCCGCGTAGTTTTCGGCAATGAGCCGCAGGTACCTCCGGTCCGCCCCATCAAGGCCCAGCTTGTCCACCCCCAGCCGGGTCAGCGCATTATCCGCCAGGTCCTGCGTGATCCGCCCGTCGCCATCGACCACGGCGAAATCCACCACCCGGCGCAACAGACGCCCGGCGATCCGCGGTGTGCCGCGCGCGCGGCGTGCAATTTCGCGCGCACCGCCTGTATCGGCAGGAACGCCCAGCTTGGTGGCGTTGCGGGTGACGATCTCGAAAAGCTCATCCACCGTATAGAACTGCAGCCGCGTGGGGATGCCGAACCGGTCGCGCAACGGCGTGGTAAGCAGGCCCAGGCGTGTCGTTGCCCCCACCAGCGTGAAGGGCTGCAATTCGATCCGGACGGTGCGCGCCGCTGGCCCTTCGCCGATCACGAGGTCCAGCTCGAAATCCTCCATTGCGGGATACAGCACTTCCTCGACCGAGGGGTTCAGCCGGTGAATCTCGTCGATGAAAAGCACATCGCGCGCCTCCAGATTGGTCAGGATCGCCGCCAGGTCGCCCGCCTTGGCCAGCACCGGGCCGGAGGTCATGCGGAAATTCACCCCCAGCTCGCGCGCCATGATCTGCGCCAGTGTGGTTTTGCCCAGACCGGGCGGGCCGTGAAACAACGTGTGGTCCATCGCCTCGCCACGTTGGCGGGCGGACTGGATGAATACGCGAAGGTTGGCGCGTGCCTCGGCCTGTCCAATGAAATCGCCAAGTTGTTGGGGGCGCAGCGCACGGTCATTGTCCCCGGTCATCGTTTCCGGGCGCAGGGTGGGGTCCGGTTCGTTCATTGCGCCGGGGCCAGCAGTTTGAGCGCCGCGCGGATCAGCGCCGCAGTGTCCGCCTCGGGCGCGTCGCCCGCCGCCTGTGCCACGGCGCTGGCGGCTTCACCCGGGCCGTAGCCCAGGTTGCCCAGGGCTGACAGCGCTTCGGCCTGAGCATTGCCATTGTCGGCAACAGGGGGCGCAGCGGACATCGTCGGGGACGCGACCGGCTCAATCACCTCAGCCCCGCTATCGGCCGGCGCTGCAGCGGGTCTCGCCGCACCCATGGCCATGATGGTCGGGGCCTTGTCCTTCAACTCGTTGACGACGCGCTGCGCCGTCTTGGGACCGATCCCCTTGGCGGCTTTGATCGCGTTCCAATCACCCAGCGCGATGGCCCGGCTCACGCCTTCGGGTCCCAGCGTGCCCTGAATGGCCAGCGCGGCCTTGGCCCCCACGCCCTGCACGGTGAGCAGCAAGCGGTGCCATTCCTTTTCTACCAGCGAGGTGAAGCCATAAAGCTGCAACAGGTCCTCACGCACCATCAGGTCGGTGTAAAGCGCCACCGCTTCACCCGGGCCGGGCAGGGCGGCAAGGGTGCGCTCCGAGCAATAGACCACATAGCCAACACCGCGCACATCGATCAGCACATGATCGTCACCGCGATAGTCGATCCGGCCTGAGAGCTTACCGATCATGACGCGCGCACCTCCCGCATTCGTGTTGCGGGCGATTGTGCATAAAAGGCGTGGGTGATGGCAATCGCCAGCGCATCCGCCGCGTCCGGCCCTGCCAGTGTCACGCCGGGCAACTGCATCTTTACCATGTGCTCGATCTGTTTCTTGTCGGCGTGGCCGACGCCTACCACCGTCTTCTTGACCGCGTTGGGGGCGTATTCACCCACTGTCAGCCCCGCCTGTGCGGGCACCAGAAGCGCGATGCCCCGTGCCTGGCCCAGTTTCAGCGTCGCCACCGCGTCCTTGTTCACAAATGTCTGCTCGACAGCGGCCGTGGTGGGGGCGAAACGCTCGATGACCTCGGTCAATTGGCGGTGAAGCGAGACCAGTCGCAGCGCAAGATCGCCGCCGGTCGAGTGGCAAATGCCGTTTGCGACGTGGCTGAGTCGGCTCCCCGAGACGTCGATCACGCCCCATCCGAGGTTTCGTAACCCCGGATCAATGCCCAGTACCCGCATGGCTGCCCCTGATGTTGCTTTTTTGCGTCGGTAGCACGAAACGGGAACAAACGCCAAGCGAAACCTTTTGTGATGTCCGTTTGCGACATGGGGTTTCCACGGGCGACATTGTCGGGAAAATTGCGCCGCTGCGGAGCCGAAAAGCGACATGCTGCAACTGCGAATTGCATTGATATTTAAAGAAAATGCGCCGATTTCAGCTATGTCGTATTTGCATGTGACCCATGCAAAAATCGCTATTGTTAGCGGCATATGTGCCTATTAATTGCGCTCTATCGAAACACCGCGCCCCCGGGCGCCTTCAGCTAGGGAAAAGAGATATGGCTGCATATGACCTCACCCGCTCGCAGTTTGCATCTGCTGGCATCGCCACCTTCGCCGGCCGTATCGGCGCTGGCATCGTATCCGTCTGGACCGCACTGGCCGACTGGAACGACGCCCGTCAGACCCGCAAGGCGCTGAGCGCACTGAGCGATCACGAACTGGACGATATCGGCATGGTCCGCGGTGACATTGACACCGTTGCGCGCCGCAACTGGTAAGCATCCGGCAATCGCCAAAAAGAAAGGCCGCATCCTGAGCAGGGATGCGGCCTTTTGTATTGGGAGCGTGGCAATCAAACATGCAGCGTGGGGTGCATGTTGAAAACGACGCCTCTGCCCCCAAAATCAGGAAAATGGTGTTGCTGACCCAGCGGCTGCGACTGCACGCTGCATGTCAGACGAAATTGGCAAAGAACCCAGCGAAACGCTGTGTGATCGGATCGATCTGCATCATCCAGGCACCGGCACGTTCGAATGCCATACCGTCCTGAAGGATCTGCAAGCGGTCGTCGTAACGCTCCGGGCCTTGTGCGGCGAGCAGAAACCCTTTGAATGCGAAAAAGCTGAACGCAACCAGAAAAAGGCCTTTGAACGGGATAGCAGAGATGCGGGCCGTGGGGCGTTCGCGCACCACGCCGACAGCGTCGATATATTTTCGGGATCCGCGCGCAAGACGTCGGTTTCGGCGGGAGATCTTGCGCACGCGTTTGTCGAAATGTGAGAGCGTATCCGACATGGCAACCTCTAGAATCTGGCCCCCACCAGATTAGGATTCCAAGCTAAGTTCGAATTGTGGCAATTTCGGGGCAAACGCCGCAAATTGGATGCAAAAGCAGCTAAAATCAGCCCATTTTGGTCAACGTCAGCGTTGTCCACTCAACAATCTCTTCGCGATGGACAAGATTGATCCCGTTTTCTGCATAAACCTCGATCACCTCGTCGGCCTGCTCATTCAAGATGCCCGAGAGAATCGCATGGCCGCCGGGTTGCAAATGGGAAGCCATGTCAGGTGCGAGTGCGATGAGCGGGGCTTTCAGGATATTCGCGAAGACCAGATCAAAAGGCGCTGCTGCGGCCAAGCTGGCGTGATCGAATCCCGTCGCTTCCAGACAGATCACGCGCCCCTGCAGATCGTTGGCTGTGACATTGGCCTCGGCCACCTCAACAGCGACTTCGTCAATATCCGAGGCCAGCACCGGGTTGGGCCAGATACGCGCGGCGGCCATTGCAAGGACGGCAGTGCCGCAGCCGATATCAGCCACGCTTTGACCAACAAAGCCGCCACTGGCGAGCCGGTCCAGCGCCCTCAGACAACCCAGCGTCGTGCCATGGTGCCCGGTGCCAAAGGCCATTGCCGCTTCGATCAGCAACGGCTCGGCCCCCTCGGGCACCTTGTCGGCATCGTGGCTGCCATAAACAAAAAACCGCCCTGCCTCGACCGGGGCAAGCTCGCGTTTGACCTTGGCCACCCAGTCGGTTTCGGGAAGCTCCGAAATCACGAAAGCTTTCGCACCAAAAGCCGATGCCAACACTGCCAACGCGGTCTCATCCGGGCGCTCGGTAAAATAGCCGCCGATTTCCCAAAGCCCCGAGCCGTCCTCCATCTCGAACACGCCAATGCCCGTGGGTTCGGGCACAAGCCGTTCCATGGCCAGCCCAAGCGCTTCGGCCTGTTCCTTGCCGGTGAGAGTTGTGAAAGCGGTGAAGGTGGGCATGACGCAGCTCCTGAAAGGCTTGCCGGGTCTCTAGGCGCAGGGCGCGTGTGTTGCAAGTGGCGGCGTTTCCGCCCGCATCGCCATAAGCAGGATCACTCGGCGGGCGCGGGGGCCACAAACCGCGCGAACACGGTTTCATTTCCGGGCTCCGGGTGGCGCGGAATGAGCAGCGCCAGCGCCAGCGATGTGGCTGCCATGCCCGCCGCAGCCATGAACACGGCCCCGGGCGAGACCAGCCAGATATAGCCCAGAAGTGCGGGCAGAAACACCGCCGCGATATGGTTGATGGTAAAGGCCACAGCGGCGGTCGGGGCGATATCGCCGGGGTCCGCGATTTTCTGGAAATAGGTTTTGATCGCCAGCGCGAGCGAAAAGAAGATGTGATTGAGCACATAGAGCACCGCGCCCGTCGTGGCCCCCCAGTCGAGATAGTAAATCCCGGCATAGGCCAGGAAGATCCCGAACAGGCCAATATATTCGAACACCAGCGCCGCACGTTCGCCGAAAAAGCCCACCGCGCGTCCCAGCAGCGGCGCGGCGATCATGTTCACCACGAGTGTCGTCAGAAACAGCGCCGTGACCTCATGCACCGCAAAGCCAAAGCGCTCGACCATCATGAAGGCGGCGAAAACAACAAAAATCTGCCGCCGCGCGCCGGACATGAACTGCAAAAGGTAGTAGAGCCAGTACCGCCGCCGCAGCACCGTTTTCTTGGTCTGGGGGTTGGGGGATTCGAATTGCGGATAAGCGACCATGCAAAACAGCGCCAGCGCCGCCGTGATCCCACCCGCAATCATATAGACATGGGTATAGCTCAGTCCCAGCGCTTCCCATGTCAGCACAATGGCGACATAGGCCACCAGCGTCGCACCGGAACCTGCAGCTATGATCAGGCCAAGAATGCGCGGCGCATCGGCCTTGGGCAGCCATTGCAACTGCAGCGACTGATTGACCGTCTCGTAGTAGTGAAATCCGATGGAGCTGAGCATCGTGATGGTCAGGATCCCGGTCAGAGACGGGAAATAAGCGGTCAGCGCGGTGGCCACCCCCAACAGCAGCAGCGACACCAGCCCCAGCACCTGTTCGCGCATGAATATGATGATGGCAATTACGCCCACGGCGAAGAAACCCGGAATTTCGCGGACCGTGTGCAGCCAGCCGATGTCAGACCCATCGAAGCCCGCAACCTCGATCACGAAGTTATTGAGCAGGGCCGACCATGTCGCAAAGGCGATCGGCATGGCTGCGGCCATGACAAAAAGCAGGGTGGTCGGACGGCGCCAGAGCGGGAGGTTCCGGGCCTCGTGCAGGGGGATCGTGCGTGACATGGGCACGAATTACTCCTGCCTGCCGCAAATGGCGAGAAAAAGATGATCCGGTTCAGGGCACAGCCCCTCTGCATCCCCGCACCACTGGAAGCCGTCGGGCTGCAATGCTAGATCGCCGGTCAAAGGAGAATGCCCATGTTGTCCCCGGATCAGGTCACGTCGCTGTTCACCCGCTCTGACGGTTCTTATGTCTTTGCCCGCTGGGGTCGGCCCATCGCACCCATCGTGTTTGGCGTGACCGAGGGGACGTTACCGGTCATCAAGGGCGCGCTTGAGGCGGTGGTGGCCATGGCAGGGCATCACATGGCCGAAACCGACCCGGAACTGGGCAGCAATTTGATGATCTTTTTCTTTCGGGAATGGGACGAATTGCCGGAAGTGCCGGATCTGGACAAGCTGATCCCGGATCTTGGCCCGCTGGTGGCGCGGCTCAAGGAGGTGGGCGCGAACCAGTATCGGGTGTTCCGCTTTGACGAGGCGGGTGCAATCAAGGCGGCGTTTGTGTTGCTGCGCATGGATGACCAGCTGGGGCAGGTGCCGGCCGAGACACTGGCGCTGGGCCAGGTGGTGCAGACCATGCTTTTGTGGTCCGACACGGCGTTCCGCGAAAGATCGCCGCTTGCTGTGGCCGGGGACAAGACGATCCTGCGCCCCGAGATTGGCGCGCTGATCCGCGCGGCCTATGATCCGGTGATGCCCGTGGCGGCGGCGGATGCCAGCCATGCTTTTCGTCTGGCTGCGCGCCTGCCGGTGGCCGAGGGGAATTGAAGCGCACGGCGCACCGGTGATTTGGTCTCTTTAACAGGACATTACATCGCATCCGGCCATTTGTTCGGCGGCGTTGGCGGCCGCTGCTCATTTTGGCGGCAACGGCTGTTGCTAACCCTTTATCCGGCACGCACGGCTATGGCCATTCGCGATGGCGGTGAATTTTGTGCTAAGCAGTTGGTCCGATGCCCGTCGCCGCCTGTTTGGCGGCAGGCGGTACAAAGTGCCCATGCGATGACGCGAAAGGATGACCGATGCTGAAAGTTCTGTCCGGGGTCTGGGCCCTGCTGCTTGGTATCGTGTTCATCATGCTGGGCAACGGCATGCATTTCACCCTGATCGGCCTGCGGGGCGGGATCGAAGGGTTTTCGGCGGCGGCGCTGGCGATTGTCACCTCGGGCTATTTCGTGGGCTTCCTGTCCGGGGCGCGGCTCACGCCTCTGATGATCCGCCGGGTCGGGCATGTGCGGGTATTTGCGGCGCTGGGCAGTCTCATGTCTGCGGGTCTGATCGCCTTTCCGATCATTGCGGACCCATGGGTCTGGACCATCCTGCGGATCATAGTCGGGTTTTGCATGTCGGGCATCTATGTCACGGCGGAAAGCTGGCTGAACGACGCCGCCAATAATGAAACACGGGGCAAGGTGCTGTCGGCTTACATGATCGCACAGACGTTGGGAATCATTGGCGCGCAGGGGCTTTTGACGCTGGGCGATGCCGCGTCCGCCACGCTGTTCATCGGGGCGTCGATTCTTGTCTCGCTCTCGCTCACGCCGATCCTGTTGTCGATCACCCCTGTACCTGCCGCCGAGGTGGCGCGCCCGATGCCATTGCGCGACCTGTTCAGGGGATCACCGTTGGGCACGGTGGGGATTTTCCTGTTGGGCAATGTCTATGCGACTCAATCGGGTATGGGCGCTGTGTTCGGTTCTCAGATCGGGTTGAGCGCGGCTGAGGTCGCGCTTTTCGTGGCCATGCTCTTTGCCGGGGCGCTGGTGATGCAATACCCCATCGGCTGGCTGTCGGACCGGATGGACCGGCGCAAGTTGATCTTTACCTCTGCAGCTCTCGGGGCGGCGTCCTGCGCGCTGGGGTGGCTGAGCGATGGTGACTTCTGGCCGCTCATGGCGTCGGCCTTTTTCGCGGGCGGGGTGACGACGCCGCTCTACGCCTTGTTTCTGGCCTATACCAATGATGCGCTGTCGGTCGAGGAGATGCCTGCGGCCTCCGGCGGGCTGGTCTTTACATTCGGTCTTGGCGCGATCGCCGGACCTCTGGCCACCGGCTGGGCGATGCAAGGAGTGGGGCCGTTCGCCTTCTGGCTTGTGCTCGGCGTGACCTTTGCAGCGATTGCCCTTTATGCGCTTTACCGCATGACTCAACGTGCCACAGCACCGGTCGAAGAAACCGAAAGCTACCTTGGGGTTCTGCCCACCGCGACACCGGTGGCGGTGGAGGCCGCCGGTGCCTGGGCCGCAGAGAATGCGGAGGCCGAAGCAGACGCGCAGAACTAAGCGCAGCCCTTACGCCGCCTTATCCACCTTTGTCTCTTCATCGGCGATTGGCCAGTCTTTCATCAGGTCCTTGAGCAGCGGAAAGGCGGTGTGCATCGTGGGCATCTGATCGGCCTGCACCAGATCGTCGGAAAACTGCGCGCGGCTGTCATTGCTGTCATGCACGGCGCGGATATAGTTGGGCGCGCGAGTGTAAATGACCCGCACGGGGCGGCGTTCGAGTATTTTCTTATGCGCGATGCCAAAGGGCTGGCGGCGCGACATGGTGGGCGCCACCACGGCAAGTCCCAGATTTGTGGCGGCGTTGATGCGGTGCCGCAGGCTCATCTTGCCATCGCGGAACACTGCCGAAATGCCGCGCGCGTGGGAGATAAAGCAATAATCCTCGCGCTCGGGGCGCAGGCGTTTGGCGGCCATGGCCTCGGTGCGCAGCTTTTCAGTGAAATCGGCCGAGACCGCGTCATCATCATCCAGCACGATCTGACAGGTAAAGGGGTCCTTGGTGAAGGTCTGCTTGCGGTAGCGCTGAAAACAGGCACCCGCACTGTCGGGCCCGCGAAAGATCACATGGGCATGCTCGCCTAGCATGTCGCCGCAGACCTGCTGCAGCCGGTCCTTGTGTTTTTGCGGCATATCCTCGGAGCTGAGCACGATCAGCCCGAAATCGCCGTCCGTCTGGTCGGCCAGCGAGCGGAGCGCGATCTTTTCGAGGAAATAATGCCGCCCGTCCAGACGCGCATCGTCGAACAACAGCGCCTTGTCGGTGCTGGTCTTGGAGCGCCATCCCGATTGGCCGAAATAGGAATAGCGCATCTCGTAGATCATGTGCATCGCGGGGGAGCCTCATCCAAGTTTGAGGCAAATTGTAGGGATCAAGGAATTGTTAACCAAGGGGTTTCAACGCGAGCGATCCGCTTGCGTCCCCTTTCTGTTGCTGATTTGAATCAAATCGTTGCTGAACCGGAGAGCCATACATGACCCACCGCCTGCCCCTGCGCGTCTATTACGAGGACACGGATATGGCGGGGATCGTCTATCACGCCAATTTCCTGAAATTCATCGAACGCGCCCGCAGCGATTGGGTGCGCGGACTGGGTGTTGACCAGCGCGCGATGAAGGAAGAGCAGGGGCAGGTTTTTGTCGTCCGGCGCATCGAATGCGATTATCTCGCGCCAGCGCATTACGACGATGAACTATTGGTCGAGACTACTACGGAACAGGTCACCGGTGTCCGGCTGACCATGCGGCAGGTCGTGACGCGGGGGGGCGCGCCGCTGTTTTCGGCGCTTGTGACCGTAGTTGTGGTGAACGAGGCGGGCCAGCCCGTGCGGCTTCCGGCAAATATCCGCCGTCAGTTGCATTAAAATGGCCGTCATTGAGGCGTGATGACGCGTTCGTGTTGGCTTTCCCCCTGTATTTCCGTTAACCTGACCTGCAAACAGGCCATATAAAAAACGGCCGCAGCAAAGAGCAGGCAGATGGAAACAGAGACCCTTGCCCTGGCGCAGGAGATTGATTTCTCCATGTGGGGGCTGTTCGCGCGCGCCACGATTACGGTGAAGTTGGTGATGATCGTGCTGATCCTGGCCAGCTTTTGGTCGTGGGCGATCATCATTCACAACCTTATTCTGTACCGTAGCGCACGCCGCGAAGCGCGGGAGTTTGACCGCGCTTTCTGGTCCGGCGAACCGCTGGACGAATTGTTTGAACAAATGGGACCCGAGCCCAAGGGGCGGTCGCAGCGTGTCTTTGCCGCCGGTATGCTGGAATGGCGGCGGTCGCATCGCGAAAGCGGTGAGTTGATCCCCGGGGCGCAGGCCCGTATCGACCGGTCGATGAACGTGGCCATCGCCAATGTGAGCGACGAGCTTCAAAAGGGCCTGAGCGTTCTGGCCACCATCGGGTCCACCGCGCCTTTTGTCG
Organism: Primorskyibacter aestuariivivens; assembly: GCF_028023675.1. GTDB lineage: Bacteria > Pseudomonadota > Alphaproteobacteria > Rhodobacterales > Rhodobacteraceae > Marinovum > Marinovum aestuariivivens. The sequence goes on from NZ_JAQIOZ010000006.1 coordinate 147,381, forward strand.
GTTTGTTCGGGACGGTCTGGGGCATCATGAACGCCTTTATCGAGATTGCCGAACAACAGAACACCAACCTTGCCGTTGTGGCGCCGGGGATTGCCGAGGCGCTTTTGGCCACCGGTCTGGGCCTGCTCGCGGCGATCCCGGCGGTGGTGTATTACAACAAGCTGAGCGCCGATGCGGACCGTATTCTGGCGCGCTACGAGAGCTTTGCCGACGAGTTCGCGACCATCCTTAGCCGCAATCTGGACGCCTGAGCGATGGGTGCGGGTGTCATCAAGTCTGGTGGGGGTAATGGACGGGGCCGTCGCCGCAGGAGCGGGGCCAAGCCGATGTCCGAGATCAACGTCACGCCGTTTGTCGACGTGATGCTGGTGCTGTTGATCATCTTTATGGTCTCCGCGCCGCTTCTGACCGTGGGCGTGCCGGTGGAATTGCCGAAAACCGCCGCGTCGCCGCTGGCGGGCGAATCCGAGGAACCGCTGACTGTTACGGTGACTGCCGAGGGCGCGATCCTGATCCAGACCACCGAGACGCCACGCGCCGAGCTGATTGGCAAGCTGCGCGCTATCGCGGCAGAACGCGCCAGCGACCGGGTGTTTTTGCGCGCCGACGGCGCTGTGCCCTATGAGCAGGTCATGCAGGTCATGGGTGCGCTGAATGCGGGTGGGTTTTCCAATATCGGGCTGGTCACGGATACCGGCGGCCCGCGCCTTGACGGGCGAGACGACGGTTAGGCCGGGTGATCCCAGGTGCATATCGGACATTATATCTCAGGTGCGGGGCATGTCGGGCTGATCGGCTGGTTGCTGTTGGGCCCGCTGTTCAATAGCGAGCCTTTGCCCTTTGAGGTGACCAATGTGTCGATGGTCACTGAAGAGGAATATGCCGCGCTGGTGGCCGCCGAGCAATCGCCCAACGCCACCGATACGGCAGCACAGCCGCCCGCGCCCGACGTGACCGAAGAAGCGCCGCCGCCCGCCCCGCGCGAGGAAACCCCACCACCCGAGACGGCGCAGCCCGCCGAAACGGTCCCGGCCCCCGCGCCCGAGGATGCACCGGAGCCTGCCGAAGATGCGCCGCCTGTGGTGGCGCAGCCTGAAGACACGCCGCCACCTGCACCCGCTCCGCCGGGGCAAGAGGATGTGGCGGTGATCCTGCCGGAAACCAGCGCCCGACCGCAGCCGCGCCCGGCCCCGCGTGTCGCACCGGAACCCGTGGCACCGTCCGAGCCGGATGTGCAGGTGGATGAACAGGTCCAGCCCGAGATCACGCCGGATGAAAGCGCCACAGAAGAGACCCCGCAGGACCCGCAGGAGGCCACCGCCCCCGAGGAGGCCGCGACCGAGATTGTGACCGAGGCTGAAGAGCCGTCCGGCGCACCGGAGCGTTCCATGCGCCCTCGGGTGCGCCCCCGTGCGCCCGCGCCGCCGCTCGCGACAGAAACGGCAGAGACACCGGAACCCTCCGAGGACACAAACCCCACCGCATCAGCGGTGGAAGATGCGCTGGCCGAGGCGCTGGGCGGTGGGACTGAACCCAGCGCAGCACCGAGCGGCCCGCCGCTGAGCGCGGGCGAAAAAGACGCGCTGCGCGTCGCAGTTCAGGGATGCTGGGTGGTCGATGTCGGGTCGCCTTCGGCAAGCGTCACGGTTGTTGTGGCCATGCAAATGGAGCAATCCGGCAAGGTCACACCGGGAAGTCTGCGCATGGTGTCGAGCGAAGGCGGTGACGCCACCGCCGCGCGGGTCGCCTTTGAAGCCGCCCGCCGGGCAATCCTGCGGTGCCAGAAAGACGGCTATAATCTGCCGATCGACAAGTATGATCAGTGGCAGGAAATTGAAATGACCTTCAATCCGGAGAGAATGAGGATCAGATGATGGAACGAGTGAAAACCTTCTTTGCGGCGATGGTCGCGGCGCTGGGGCTGATATTCGCAGCGGTCGGTGCGGCATCGGCTGCTCCTCTTCGGATCGAGATCACCGAGGGTGTGATCGAGCCTGTGCCCTTTGCGGTGCCCGGCTTCGTGGCCGAAAGCACCGGGGCTGAAGAGTGGGGCGCGCGATTGGCGCAGGTTGTGGCCGATGACCTGACGGGAACCGGGCTGTTCCGGCAAATCCCGGCCAGCGCTTTCATCTCCCGTCCGACAAGCTTTGCCGCGCCGGTGCAATATGCCGACTGGAAGGCGATCAATGCACAAGCCCTGATCATGGGGGCCGTGGCCGTGGCGGATAACGGGCGGTTGACCGTGAAATTCCGCATCTATGACGTGTTTTCCGGGCAGGAGCTTGGCAAGGGGCTGCAATTTCAGGGCACCACCGATGGCTGGCGCCGCATGGCGCATAAGGTGGCCGATGCGGTCTATAGCCGGATCACCGGGGAAACCGGCTATTTCGACAGCCGGGTGGTGTTTGTCTCGGAAACCGGTCCCAAGGATGACCGCAAGAAGCGGTTGGCGATCATGGATTATGACGGCGCGAATGTGCAATACCTGACCGACAGCCAGTCCATCGTGCTGGCTCCGCGTTTCTCGCCCACCGGCGACCGGGTGCTCTATACCTCTTATGCTACGGGCTTTCCGCGCATTCATGTGCTGGATGTGGGTAGTGCGCAGAGCCGCATTCTGGAAAGCCAGTCGGGCACGATGAGCTTCGCGCCGCGTTTCGCGCCGGATGGGCGCACCGTGGTCTTTTCGCTGACGCAAGGCTCCAACACGGATATCTATTCGATGGATATCGGCAGCGGCGGTGCGCAACGTCTGACGAATACTCCGGGCATCGAGACCGCCCCGTCCTACAGCCCCGATGGCAGCCGCGTGGTGTTTGAAAGCGACCGCTCGGGCAGCCAGCAGCTTTACGTGATGCCTGCGGGCGGGGGAGAGGCGACGCGGATTTCCTTTGGGCAGGGTCGCTATGCCACTCCGGTCTGGTCACCGCGCGGGGACCTGATTGCCTTTACCAAACAGACCAAGGGCCGGTTCCATATCGGCGTGATGCGCACCGATGGCAGCGAAGAGCGCCTGCTCACGGCGTCGTTCCTGGACGAAGGTCCGACATGGGCCCCCAATGGTCGGGTGATTATGTTCACGCGTGAAACCCAAGGGGCCAGCGGTCAGGCGAGCCTCTATTCGGTGGATGTTTCGGGACGCAATCTCAAGCGGGTGCGCACACCGGGCGGCGCATCGGACCCGAGCTGGGGGCCATTGCAGTAACGAGGATTGGGGAGCCGGACAACCTGTGCTAGGGTTGCGGCAACAACAAGGGCCAAGAGGCCCAAGGCAGAGCGGGAAACAGGACATGAAACTTACAACCAAAGCCGTACTTCTGGTGGGAGCGCTTGCGCTGGCCGCCTGTACGAATGCAGGGCGCTTCGACAATGCCGACAGCGTCAATCTCAATGACCAGCCGGGCAGCGGCGCGGGCGGGGCACCGGGGTTCGACGATCCGTCAAGCCCGGCTTATTTCCAACAGGCGATCGGCGATCGCGTGCTGTTTGCCGTGGACCAGCACACGCTGAGCGCGGAGGCGCGCGCCACACTGGACGCGCAAGCAAACTGGCTTGCCCAAAACCCCGATTACAGCGCGGTGATCGAGGGCCATGCCGATGAACAGGGCACACGGGAATACAACCTCGCGCTAGGCGGGCGCCGGGCCAACGCGGTCTATGAATACCTGATTTCAAAAGGCGTTTCGGCCAGCCGCCTGAAATTTGTCACATACGGCAAGGAACGCCCGATCGAGATTTGTTCGGAAGAGGCCTGCTATGCCAAGAACCGCCGGGCGGTTACGGTGATCGCGGGCAGCGTCACGAGCTGATCAGAGACGCCGGAGGTCTCCCATGCAAAGAATTCTCGCCATCTGTTTGTTGTTGGCTGTCCCGCTCGGGGCACCGGCTCAGGACCGCGACCAGACGCTTGCTGATGTCCGGCAGGATCTGAACGTGCTCTATATCGAGATCCAGCGGCTGAAGCGGGAATTGTCCACCACCGGCGGTTCTTCGGTCGGCGGAGCGGGCGGGGACCTGTATGACAGGGTTGCGGCCATGGAGGGCGAGGTTGCGCGCCTGACCGGCAAGACCGAAGAACTGGAATACCGCATCAACCAGATCGTCGCCGACGGGACCAATCGCATCGGGGATCTGGAATTCCGCCTTGTGGAGCTTGAAGGCGGCGATGTCAGCACGCTGGGCGAAACTACTACCCTGGGCGGTGATACCGGTAGCGGCGAGGCGCCGGTGGTCGCCGCCACGCCGCCACAGGCGGAGCAGCCGGAAACCGGCATGGCGATGAGCGAGGAACAGGACTTCCGGCGAGCCGAGGAGGCGCTCGCCGAGGGTGACTTTCGCCGCGCCGCTGAGCTCTTTAAGACCTTCAATGAGGCCTATCCGGGCGGACCGCTAGGCCCCGAGGCCGCCCTGCGCCGGGGCGATGCGCTTGCCGGGTTGGGTGACACGCGCGAAGCGGCGCGCGCCTATCTGGACGCCTATTCCATGGAGCCGGGTGGCACAGTGGCCCCCGAGGCGATGCTGAAACTGGGGCGTGCGCTGGGCGCTTTGGAACAGATGGATGCGGCTTGTCAGACGCTTGGACAGCTGGAAACCCGTTTCCCGCAGGCGGGCGAGGTGCTGGAAGCGCGCGCGGAGATGCGCAACCTGGGCTGTTTCTGAGACACATGGCCGGGGCAGGCGTGGACCTACAGGCGCGCTTTGCCGAGGCTATGGGCCAGTTGCTTGGCCCGGACTTCCCGGAAGACATTGGACTGGCTGTCTCGGGCGGCAGCGACAGCATGGCCATGCTCACACTGGCCCATAACTGGACGCGGGAATTCGGTGTGCGCCTTTGGGTGGTGAGCGTGGATCACGGGCTGCGGCCTGAGAGCCGGGCCGAGGCCGAACTGGTGGCCCGGACCTGCGCCGAGTTGGGGCATACTCACAGTATTCTCGAATGGCAGGGCTGGGATGGAAAGGGTAACTTGCAGGACGCCGCGCGCGATGCGCGGCTGCGGCTGATTGATGGCTGGCGGGGGCGGGTGCGCCATGTGCTGATGGCGCATACGGCGGATGATCAGGCCGAGACTTTTCTGATGCGGCTGGCGCGTGGGTCGGGCGTAGATGGATTGGCGGGCATGGCGGCCCGACGTTTTGTGCCGCGCAGTGAAACAGCCGAGGAAACCGGTGTGGGGGCAGCGCCGCCCGCCGCGCTCTGGTCCGATGAGGGTTTCTGGGTGATCCGGCCACTGCTGTCTATGCGGCGCGAGGATCTGCGCCACTATTTGAAGGTGCTCAAGGGGGACTGGGTCGAAGATCCCTCCAATGACGATCCGCGCTTTGACCGGGTGCGCATGCGGCAGGCGATGGAGCAACTTGAGGTGCTGGGGCTGGGGGTAGACCGGCTGAGCGAGACGGCTGTCCGTATGGCTCGGGCGCAAGAGGCGCTCAGGCGGCGGGCGGTTGACGTGGCACAAGAGGCGCTGCGCCAGGAGCATGGCGATATCCTGTTGTCGCGCGACGTGCTGGGCAAGGTCGAGGTCGAGACCCGCCTGCGGCTGATGGCGGGGGCTTTGCAATATATCTCGGGGGCCGATTACCGTCCGCGTTTGCGCGCGCTGGAAGAAGTAACCGAGCGGGTTTTGTCCGGGGGAACGGCCACTTTGCATGGTTGCCTGATCAGGGCGGAAAAGCACGATCTGCGCATTTGCCGGGAATATGGCGCCGTGCGCGACGCAACGGCAGAAACCGGTGCGCTTTGGGATGGGCGGATTCGCATCACCGGCGAGGGGATTGGCGGGTTGCTCGTGCGTGCGCTGGGCGAAAGCGGGGCGGCGCAGCTGCCCCAGCGGCCCGAAAACTGGCCTTTTCAGAGCCTTATCGCCCATCCCGCGGTGTTCGACGGTTCTCGGTTGGTGGCGTTTCCGCCTGCGGGTTTCGGGCCCGATGCTCAAGTTGATTACAATGCTGGGCAGGGAAGCCTTCACAGCTTTCTGTTATCGCATTGAATGTGCCGTCATAACCTCTATTTTAAAGGCAACGCCTCCGGTATAGCCGGAATGAACCCCTGACTTCGGAGACTTTCCTTGGGCAATCTTCGCAATATCGCCTTCTGGGTCGTGCTGTTTGTGCTGATCCTGGCGCTTTTCAATCTCTTTTCTGGCGGTGGCAACACGCTGCAAAGCCGTGAAATCCCCTATTCCGACTTCGTTGAGCTGGTGGAGGGGGATAATGTCGCCTCTGTCACGCTGGATGGCGAAAACATCCGTTTTCGCGGCAAGGACGGTAATGATTATGTCACCATTCGCCCCGAAGACGCGGAAGTGACCAATCTCCTGATGGAAAACGACGTGGCCATTCGGGCCGAGGCTCAGGAGCAATCGGGCTTTCAGGCATTCATCCTGAGTCTTCTGCCCTTCCTGCTGCTCATCGGTGTGTGGATCTACTTCATGAACCGCATGCAGGGTGGCGGCAAAGGCGGTGCAATGGGCTTTGGCAAGTCCAAGGCCAAGATGCTGACCGAGAAACATGGCCGCGTGACTTTTGACGATGTGGCGGGCATCGACGAAGCCAAAGAAGAGCTGGAAGAGATCGTGGAATTCCTGCGCAACCCGCAGAAATTCTCGCGCCTTGGCGGCAAGATCCCCAAGGGCGCGCTGCTGGTGGGCCCTCCGGGCACCGGTAAGACGCTGCTGGCGCGCGCCATTGCGGGCGAGGCCGGCGTGCCGTTCTTTACCATCTCGGGTTCTGACTTTGTCGAAATGTTCGTGGGTGTGGGTGCCTCCCGTGTCCGTGACATGTTTGAACAGGCCAAGAAAAACGCGCCCTGTATCGTTTTCATCGACGAGATTGACGCCGTGGGTCGCCATCGTGGTGCCGGTTATGGCGGCGGCAATGACGAACGTGAACAGACGCTCAACCAGCTTCTGGTGGAGATGGACGGCTTTGAGGCCAATGAAGGCGTGATCATCATCGCGGCCACCAACCGTAAAGACGTGCTGGACCCTGCGCTGCTGCGCCCCGGTCGTTTCGACCGTCAGGTCACCGTGCCGAACCCCGATATCAAGGGCCGCGAAAAGATCCTTGGCGTGCATGCGCGCAAGATCCCGCTGGGTCCCGATGCCGATATGCGCATCATCGCGCGCGGGACGCCGGGCTTTTCCGGTGCGGACCTTGCCAACCTCGTGAACGAGGCGGCGCTGATGGCGGCGCGTGTCGGGCGGCGGTTCGTGACGATGGAAGATTTCGAGAACGCCAAGGACAAGGTCATGATGGGCGCGGAACGCCGCTCCATGGTGCTGACCGATGACCAAAAGGAAAAGACCGCCTATCACGAGGCCGGGCATGCTGTGGTCGGCCTGTCGCTGCCGCAATGTGACCCGGTCTACAAGGCCACGATCATCCCGCGCGGTGGCGCGCTGGGCATGGTTGTCTCGCTGCCCGAGATTGACCGGTTGAACTGGCACAAATCGGAATGCGAGGAAAAGCTGGCCATGACCATGGCGGGCAAGGCGGCCGAGATCATCAAATACGGCGCGGACAATGTGTCGAACGGTCCGGCGGGTGACATCCAGCAGGCATCGGCACTTGCGCGCGCCATGGTGCTGCGTTGGGGCATGTCGGACAAGGTCGGCAATATCGACTATTCCGAGGCCCATGAAGGTTATAGCGGCAATACTGCGGGTCTGTCCGTATCGGCCAACACCAAGGAGCTGATCGAGGATGAGGTGAAACGCTTCATTCAGGAGGCTTATGATACCGCGTTCAAGATCCTGACCGAAAAGAACGAGGAATGGGACCGTCTGGCGCAGGGCCTGCTGGAATATGAGACGCTCACGGGCGAGGAAATCCAGCGCGTGATGCGCGGTGAGCCGCCTACCATGGGCGAGGATGAGGATGACACGCCGGATCAGGGCAGTGCGCCCAGCGTCACGGCCATTCCGAAAACCAAACCCAAGGCCAAACCTTCGGGCGATATGGAGCCGGAACCCTCGGCGTGACAACGTCCAAAACTGGAAACGACTGGAACCCCGGGGCCTATGACAGGTTCCGGGGTTTGCGTTTGCGCCCCGTGCTGGATTTGCTGCGCGCGGTGGGCGAGGTGCCGGAGGGCCCTTTGACTGATCTGGGCTGTGGGTCTGGCGCTGCGGGGCCGGTGCTTCGCACGCGATTTGGCGAAAGGATGATCACCGGTGTGGATGCGTCACCCGCCATGTTGCACAAGGCGCGCGAAACCGGGAGCTATGACCAACTGGTGCAAGCTGATGTGGCTGATTGGGAGCCCGAACAGCAACAAGCCCTGATCTTTTGCAACGCGGTGCTGCACTGGCTGCCGGATCACGCAAAACTGATCCCGCGTCTGGCAAAGCAGCTCGTCCCCGGTGGCGTTCTGGCGGTGCAGGTGCCGGGTATGAACGACGCGCCGTCCCATGCCACATGGCGGGCGCTGACGGGGCGGGCCGAGGCGGGGCCGGGCATTCTGGAGCCGCGCGCCTATCGGGAGATTTTACAACCGCTTGGACAGGCCGAGATCTGGGAAACGCAATATTACCAGGCGCTCCCTGCTTCTGATGAGGGCCATCCCGTTCGGATGTTCACGCAATCCACCTATGGAAGACCGTTTCTCGATGCGCTGGATGGCTCGGCGCTCGCCGCGCTGCGACGGGCCTATGACGACGAGATGGAAAAACACTATCCGTTCGAGCGTGACGGAACGGTGCTGTTCCCTTTTCGCCGCGTGTTTTTCCTGCTGCGAAAACAAGGTTGAAACACTGTGTGAAGCGCGGCGGCTTGCCTTGGTCGCCATATCTGGGCAGGTCTTGGGAAAACCACCACAGGAGAGACCATGCCGGCCCTGATCGCTACGTTGTTTTATGGCGAAATCACCTGGCTCGGCGCGGTGACAAACCGTGGCGCCGGGTTGCGGGCACAGGGGCGCGAGACCGTCAAAACCGGATTTGAGGGCGAATCCCATGGCGGCTTGACCCGCCGGGCCTGTGCGCGGGTCAGCAATCTCTATCCCCGAGGCACCGAGATCCGCAATGTGCGGCAGCTCTCCGTCCTGTCCGAGGAAGAGCTTGCCACCACTGCTGCGGAGCTTGGTATGGAACGGATTGATCCGACCTGGGTCGGGGCGTCGCTGGTGCTGAGCGGTATCCCCGATTTTACCCATGTGCCCCCGTCGTCACGATTGCAGGGCGAGAGCGGCACGGTGCTGACCATCGACATGGAGAATCTGCCCTGTTCGCATACCGCGCGGGAGATCGAGGCGGAACAGGCGGGCGCTGGCACCGGCTACAAGGCGGCGGCGCGGGGGCGGCGTGGCGTGACTGCCCGGGTGGAACGCGAAGGGGTGTTGCGACTTGGCGAGAAACTGCGGCTCTTGATCCCGGCTCAGCCCTCTTGGTCGCATGCGGAGCGGGCGCGCGTCGCGGGGCGCTGAGCGCTATCAATCGGCACGCCCGTTTCCGATCCGCGACGGATCGTGTCGCATCCCGCCGCAAGTTTGCTCTGGAATGTCGGATTCACGTCTGGGCGCGACGGCCTGTCGCGGTAAGGGTGGCGCAAATCCATTGGGAGTCACCACCATGTCCTACAAATCCGACATCGAAATCGCCCGCGAAGCGAACAAGAAGCCGATCCAGGAGATCGGCGCCAAGCTGGATATTCCCAGCGAGCACCTGCTGCCCTATGGCCATGACAAGGCCAAGGTCAGCCAGGACTTCATCAACTCGGTGCAGGACCGTGAAAATGGCAAGCTGATCCTTGTCACCGCGATCAACCCGACGCCTGCGGGTGAGGGCAAGACCACCACAACCGTCGGTCTGGGCGATGGTCTGAACCGTATCGGCAAGAAGGCGGCGGTGTGCATCCGCGAAGCCTCGCTCGGGCCGAACTTTGGCATGAAGGGCGGCGCGGCCGGTGGCGGCTATGCGCAGATCGTGCCGATGGAGGACATGAACCTTCACTTCACCGGCGACTTCCACGCCATCACCACCGCGCATAACCTGCTGTCGGCGATGATCGACAACCACATCTACTGGGGCAACAAGCTGGGCATCGACGAGCGCCGGGTGGTGTGGCGCCGGGTGCTGGACATGAATGACCGGGCGCTGCGCGATGTGGTGACAAGCTTGGGCGGTGTGGCCAACGGTTTCCCGCGTCAGACCGGGTTCGACATCACCGTGGCGTCCGAAGTCATGGCGATCCTCTGCCTCGCCACCTCGCTTCAGGATCTCGAGCGCCGTCTGGGCGATATCATCGTGGCCTATACCCGCGACCGCGAGCCGATCACCTGCCGCGACATCAAGGCCGATGGCGCAATGACCGTGCTGCTCAAGGACGCGATGCAACCCAACCTGGTACAGACGCTGGAGAACAACCCGGCCTTCGTGCATGGCGGCCCGTTTGCCAATATCGCGCATGGCTGCAACTCGGTCATGGCGACGACGACGGCGCTCAAAGTGGCGGATTACGTGGTGACCGAGGCGGGCTTTGGCGCGGACCTGGGTGCCGAGAAATTCATGAACATCAAATGCCGCAAGGCAGGTCTTGCGCCCGATTGTGTGGTGCTGGTGGCCACCGTGCGCGCGATGAAGATGAATGGCGGCGTGGCCAAGGCCGATCTGGGCGCGGAAAACGTCGAGGCGGTCAAGGACGGCTGCGATAACCTCGGGCGTCACATCCAGAACGTGAAGAGCTTTGGCGTGCCGGTCGTCGTGGCGATCAACCACTTTGTCACCGATACTGATGCCGAGGTGCAGGCGGTCAAGGATTACGTGGAAACCCAAGGCTCGGAAGCGATCCTGTGCCAGCACTGGGCCAAAGGCTCGGAAGGCACCGAAGAGCTGGCCAAGCGCGTGGCGCAGATCGCCGATAGCGGCATTTCGCAATTCGCCCCGCTCTATCGGGACGAGATGCCGCTGTTCGAGAAGATCGAACGCATTGCCAAGTCGATCTACCGTGCGGACGAAGTGCTGGCCGATGCCAAGATCCGCAATCAGCTGCGCGAATGGGAAGCCGCCGGGTATGGCAACCTCCCGATCTGCATGGCCAAAACGCAGTACAGCTTCACGACCGATCCCAACCGCCGCGGTGCGCCGGTCGGCCATTCGGTGCCGGTGCGCGAAGTGCGCCTGTCGGCCGGGGCCGGTTTCGTTGTGGTGATCTGCGGTGAGATCATGACCATGCCGGGCCTGCCGTCCGTTCCTGCGTCGGAAAACATCCGCCTGAACGCGGACGGCCAGATCGAAGGCCTGTTCTGATCAATGGGCGGGTTGGCCGGGGCATCGAACCCCGGCCAACCCGGTCGCCGCTTTGGCGGTTCCTGCCTCCGGCGGGGATATTAACAAAGCCAGAGAAGCCCCCGGGTTTTCTGCTTAACAGGACGTATCCATGAGTGATGTCATGCAGCGTGCCGCGTTGATTGATGGCAAGGCCATTGCCGCCCGCATGCGCGGCGAGGTGGCCGCCGACGCGGCCGAGCTGGCGAATGAGGGCTGGGCACCGCGGCTTGTGTCGATCTCGGTCGGGGATACGGCGGCGGCAGAGCTTTACGTGCGCAACCAGCAGCGCAGCGCCGAAGCCGCGGGCGTGCAGTTCGAGGCGCGGGCCTATCCCGAGGAAACCTCGCTTGAGCAGTTGATCGGCATCCTGCAGGGCCTCAATGGCGACCCGCGCGTGAACGGGATCATCATTCAGCGTCCGCTGCCTGTACATATTCCGGTCAAGGTGCTGCAAAAAGCCGTGCATCCGCTCAAGGATGTCGAGGGCATGCATCCCGCGTCCATCGGCAATATCGTCTATAACGATCTGGCGCTTGGCCCCTGTACCGCCGTCGCGGCGGTGGAGATCCTCAAGACCTTGCCGCTGACCCTCGAAGGGTTGGACGTGACCGTGATCGGGCATTCCGAGATTGTCGGCAAGCCGATTGCCTTTCTGCTCATGGGGCTGGGCGCGACGGTGACGGTGTGCCACCACATGACGCGCTCGGTGGCGATGCACAGCCGGGCGTCGGATGCGGTTTTTGTAGCGGTGGGCAAACCGGGGCTTGTGACCGGCGATATGATCAAACCCGGCGCGGCGTTGATTGACATTGGCATCAACCGTGTGGACACCCCCGAGGGGCCGCGCACGGTTGGGGATGCGGATTTTGCCAGTTGCGCCGCGGTGGCGGGCTGGATCACGCCGGTACCGGGTGGCGTGGGACCGGTGACGGTGGCCACGCTGATGAAGAACGCGGTGCTGGCCACGCGGATGCAAATGGAGCATTACCGGGACAGCTATGCCCGGACGGAATTTTGAGAGGACGAGACGATGACGGCTGAGATCATTGACGGCAAGGCGTTTTCCGCAAAGGTGCGCGGCGAGGTGGCGACCCATGTAGCGCGGCTCAAGGAAGAGCACGGGATCACCCCGGGTCTTGCCGTGGTGCTGGTGGGCGAAGACCCCGCCAGTCAGGTTTACGTGCGCTCAAAGGGCAAGCAGACCGTCGAAGCGGGGATGAATTCCTTTGAGCACAAGCTTGATGCTGACACGTCCGAGGCCGATCTGTTGGCGCTGATTGACCAGCTCAACAATGATCCGGCCGTGCATGGTATTCTGGTTCAGCTGCCGCTGCCGGGGCATCTGGACGAGGATCTGGTGATCAATTCGATCAACCCGGACAAGGATGTGGACGGGTTCCATATCTCCAATGTCGGGCGTCTGGCCACCGGGCAGAACGCGATGGTGCCCTGCACGCCGCTCGGCTGTCTCATGATGCTGCGCGATCACCACGGGAGCCTGTCGGGGATGAATGCGGTGGTAATCGGGCGGTCGAACATCGTCGGCAAACCGATGGCCCAGCTTCTGCTTCGAGACAGCTGCACCGTTACCATCGCCCATAGCCGCACCAAGGACATCGCAGATGTGGTGCGCGGGGCGGATATCGTCGTGGCCGCAGTGGGCCGGGCGGAAATGGTGCCGGGCGACTGGATCAAACCGGGGGCAACGGTGATCGACGTGGGCATCAACCGTATTGACGCGCCGGAAAAGGGCACAAATGAGGATGGCAGCGTCAAGACCCGGCTGGTTGGGGATTGCGATTTTGCAAGCTGCGCCGAAGTGGCCGGAGCCATCACCCCGGTGCCGGGCGGGGTGGGGCCGATGACCATTGCCTGCCTGCTGGCCAACACGCTGACCGCCTGCTGCCGGGCCAATGGGCTGGAGGCTCCGCAGGGGCTGACCGCATAAGATAAGGCGAGCGGATCAGGCGGGAATCATCGTCCCCTGAAGCAGGGCGACATCGGTTTCCCGCCCGTTCTCGACTGCGGTGACAACGGACCTGACCACCAACAAACGTCGCCCGGGGCGGACAACTTCGCCTGTGGCGCGCAGCATGTCGCCCTTGGCGGGCGCGATCAGGTTGATCTTCATCTCGACCGTCATGACATCCTGCCCTTCGGGGATCCATGTCATCGCAGCATAGCCAGCCGCACTGTCGCCTAAAGTGAAGGTCAGGCCAGCATGCGCAAATCCGTGCTGCTGCAATGCGCCGGGGCTGATTGGCGCTTCGATCACCACATGGCCCTTGTCCAGCTCCACCAATTCAGCGCCGAAAGTTGCCATGATCGTTTGGCGCGAAAAGCTGTCTCGCAACTCTGCTTTTCTTTTAGGGGATATTTGCATCTCTTTCCCATGACGGTTTTCATACACGCGCTGTAAAGGTAAATGGATACTTGCTTTCACAGCAAGTCCGGCATCAACCAAAGCGCTTTGTTACGAGTAATATGATTGACGAGCAGAAAACAGCGGCACCCCAGGCTCAGGACGCCACTCTGGCGCAGACACTAAAGGCGCGGTTTGCGAACCTCATGCGTTCCCCCATCGCGCTGGTGATTTGGATTTGCCTCTCCGTCTTGGGGGTGGTCTCTCAGCCCTATGACAGTTACGGAATCCTGCCGATTTGGGCTCGATTTCTTTACTGGGGCGGCATTGTCGCAGGGGGGATCATTCTGGCGGATATGGTCGATTGTATTGCCCGAAGGCTGACCCCGGACGGACACATGTTCAAGACCGCGGCCAAGGCGGTTGGTTTGGTGACCGTGATCTATTCTCCGGTTCTCATTGCCTGGAATGAACTGTTCGTTCTTGGGTTTCCGGATATGGATGACAGCCCGTTCCTGATCGCGTTCCGGGTGTTTGCCACGTCCATTCCGGTGTTTGCATTGCTGGAAACGCTGCGCCCGACGGTCGCAAATGGCTCGGTGGTCGCGGCCTATGTGGAGCCAGCGCCAGAGCCCTGCCCCGACGCTCTGCGCCCGAGACTGGCCTCACGACTGCAATGCCCCGAAGCAAGAATACTCCGCTTGTCGGCCAACAATCATCTGATCGATGTGATTTCCGCACAGGGGTCAGAGCAGATCCGAATGCGGTTTGCAGATGCGGTGCGTGAGATGGAGCCGGTTCCCGGCTGCTGTGTGCATCGATCGCATTGGGTGAATCTGGACGCGATTGACGGGCTGACGCGGCGCAAGGAGAAGCTGTTTGTTCTGCTGAGCAATGGTGACGAAATTCCTGTGAGCCGAACCTACCGCCCCGAGCTTGAAGCGGCCCGGCCCGACCTGTTCTGACCACGTGGCATGGGCACGGCCAAGGCACGCGCGCCCGTCAGGATCGCAATCGCCTCTGGCCCCATCAGGTCACAAAGCGGCGCATCCTCGCAACGCAGGCCGCCCGTGTAGGTGCCAAAGGCGGGCAGGATCAAACGGGTGTTGTCCAACAGGAAACAGGGGCGCGAAACCATGCCGGCCCGGGTGCGCAACCGCGCCTTGGGATGGAAGTGGCCAGAGATTTCGGCGTTTTGTTCGGGATCGGCTTCGTGGCGGAATGTCAGCCCTAACACATTCAATTCGGCCAGATGTGTCCCGCCCAAAGACACAGGGCCGGGATCGTGATTTCCCTCGATCCAGATCCAGTGTCGCCCGGCCTGAAGCCGTGTGATCCAGAGCCGCGCCATGTCCGGCAATTCGTCCAGAGCCATCAGGTCATCGAAACTGTCGCCAAGGCAGAGCACAGTAAGCGCGCCGGTTTCGTTGATCTCGCCCTCAAGCCGCGCCAGCGTGTCCTGCAGGTCATAGGGCGGCAATTGCGCGCCATTGCGGCGTGCTTGCCGGACCGATTTCCCCAGATGCAGATCAGAGACACAAAGCAGCTTTCGCTCAGGCCAGTAGAGCGTGCCCGAGGGGCGCGCCATGAGCGACTGACCGGCCAGGGTGAAGCTGTGTGTGTTCATGATATGTTCATGTTGGTTTGTGATCCTGAGATCAAGCGCTTTTGTCCGTGGGCGATACGAAACAGCTATATCTTATCAATGCCGGCCTCTGCCATCAGGGCTGCGGCTTCTTCTTCCAGCATACGCTCTTGAACGCTGCTCTGAACCGGGACACGCCCGGCTTCCAGAAACAGTGGCGCGGCCAGCGGTGTGACGCGCTGTAATCTCAACAGGTCCACGCGCCCGCCGATGCGCTGGGCCATGTCCCGGATGCGGTCGAAATCGACCAGTCCGCGCATCGCCTCGGTTCGGGTGATCCGCATCAACAGGTGATCGGGATCGTATTTCAACAGCGTGTCATAGAGGATATCGCTTGAAAACGTCGCCTGCCGCCCGGATTTGCGCTGGCCGGGCGTATTGCGCTGGATCAGCCCGGCAATGGTGGCAGAGGCGCGAAAGGTGCGCTTCATGACGGCATTGCCCGCAAGCCACCCATCCAGACCGTCCTCCAATGCTGCAAGGTCGAACAGCGGTGCCGGATCGGTCAACGGCTTTAACCCCCAGATCAGAGTGGCGTAATCGGTGGAGACAAAGCCCAGCGGATCAAGACCCAATTCCTCCAGTCGTTTACTGAGCAACAGCCCAAGCGTCTGCTGCGCGTTGCGCCCGGCAAATCCGTAGATACAGGCATGCTCCCGCCCATCATGGGGAAAGCTCTCGATGAGCAACCGGCCCTTTTGAGGCAGCTTGCTGACCTTGCGTTGCAGCTGCAGCCAGTGTCGCGTGTGATCGGGCAGAAAGGGCCAGTCCTCTGCCTCGAACATGGTGAGGATGCGCTGGCTCAGCTGGGTCGAGGTGGCGAATTTCGTGCCGCTGAACGTGGCGATCTTGGGCTTGCGGGTGGCGGCGCGGCTGACCTCGACCGTCATCTCGCGCAGCCCGTCATAGCGCACGATTTGCCCACCAATCAGGAACGTATCGCCTGCGGTGAGCGAGGCGGCAAAACCCTCTTCCACCTCGCCCAGCGGCTTGCCGCGCCCGCGCCAGCGTACCTTGAGCAGGTCGGCGTCCTGAATGGTGCCGATATTCATCCGGATCAGCTTTGCCGCGCGCGGATCACGCAACTGCCAGCGCCCGTCCGGTACCTGTTTCAGACGTTGCCATTGATCATAGGCCCGCAACGCATAGCCGCCCGTGGCGCAGAATTCGAGACAGGCGTCAAAGGCGTCGCGCGAAAGCTCCGCATATGGCCCGGCGCTGCGCATCTCGTCATAGAGCGCATCAGCGTCAAAAGGCGCGGCGCAGGCGGCGATCAGGATATGCTGGCACAGCACATCCAGTGGCCCGGGCCCGCGCGGCTCGCCATCCAGATCGTGATCTCTCGCCGCCTGCAAGGCGGCGTGACATTCGACGATCTCGAACCGGTTGGCGGGCACAAGCCGCGCCTTGGAGGGCGCATTGTAGCGGTGATTGGCCCGCCCGATCCGCTGTATCAGCCGCTTCACATTCTTCGGCGCGCCGACCTGGATCACCAGATCCACATCGCCCCAGTCAATTCCCAGGTCGAGCGACCCGGTGCAGACGATGGCGCGCAACTCCCCCCGGACCATAGCGGCCTCGACCTTTTCGCGCTGCGCCCGGTCCAGCGATCCGTGGTGGATGCCGATGGGCAGGCCCTCATCATTGGCGAGCCACAGGTTGTGAAAGAAAATCTCGGCCTGGGCGCGAGTGTTGTGAAAGATCAGCGTGGTCTTATGGGCATGCACGGCTTCCAGCACCTGCGGAATCGCATAGCCCCCGCCGCCTCCCGACCAGGGCGGCGGATCGGGCAGGTCCAGCATGGCGATATCAGGCTCGGGTCCGGAATCGGCCTGAATGATCGGGCAGGGGTCGGGGTGACGCGCGAGGAAACGGGCAATCGCTGCCGGATCTTCGACCGTGGCCGACAGTCCCACGCGGCGCAAGTCAGGACAGAGCGTCTGAAGCCGAGCCAGCGACAGCATGAGTTGATCCCCCCGCTTGCTCTCGGCCAAGGCGTGAATCTCATCCGCCACGATCCGCTGGAGCCCTTGAAAGATGCGCGGAGCGTCTTCGTAGGAGATCATCAGCGCAAGGCTCTCTGGCGTGGTCAAAAGGATATGCGGCGGGTCGGCGCGCTGGCGGCGCTTGATGCTATAGGACGTGTCGCCGGTGCGGTCCTCGATCCGGATGGGCAGGCCCATCTCTTCGACCGGACGGCTCAGGTTGCGGCGAATATCGGCGGCCAACGCCTTGAGCGGTGAGACATAAAGCGTATGCAGCCCGTCATGTCCGCCCGCTGCCAGTTCCGCCAGCGTGGGTAAGAACCCGGCCATGGTCTTGCCGCCGCCAGTGGGCGCAATGAGCAACGAGGCCGGCGTATCGGCGCGCGCCACCATCTCCCGCTGATGCGGATGGATGGTCCAGTTGCGCGCGGGAAACCAGTTTTCGATTATGGAAGGCAGACCAGACATCCGCCAAATCTAGCGCGGAACCTGGCAGGTCAAAACCACTATGTTCTTCTTCTGTTCAAAAATACCTTCGGGGGTGTTTGAGGGGGCAGACAGCCCCCTCATTCCGCCGCGAAGCGGCTCAAACAAGCGCGCCATAGGCGCTCCTTCTCAAAACGCAATTCCAGCAAAACTGGCGCCCACTTTTGCTGGAATTGCTCGCCGGTATCACTTCACGATCTTTTCGTCCTTGACGAACATATTCGCCCAGGCGCGTTCGACGAATTTCGGCGTCATCTTGGGCGCGACACCCTCAAAGGCACAGATCGACAGGATCTGGTCGATCAGGAACACCGGCTGGTAGTTCGCATAGACATTCTTGATCGTCGGATATTTCTTCTGAAGCAGGTAGATCAGGCTGTCTTCATCCAGCGGCAGGCCCTTTTTCCTGGCCACCATGGAGAAGATGCGCAGGAAATCGCGTTGGTCCGGTCCGTCGATCTTGATCTTGAAGAAGATCCGGCGCAGTGCCGCTTGGTCGAAAATCTCGTTCGGGTGGAAGTTGGTGGAAAACACGACCAGCGTGTCAAACGGTACTTCGAATTTCTCACCCGATTGCAGGGCAAGGATATCCTTGCTTTCCTCCAGCGGCACGATCCAGCGGTTGACCAGCGCTTGCGGCGGTTCTTCCTGACGGCCAAGGTCGTCGACGATAAAGATGCCGCCGGTGGATTTGAGCTGCAACGGCGCCTGATAGGTCCGCGCGGTGGGGTTATAGACAAGGTCCAGCATCGACAGCGACAATTCCCCCCCGGTCACCACCGTGGGCCGTTCGCAGCGCACATAGCGCGTGTCATAGCGGTTGGCGGTGCGGCGCAGTTGGTTGGGGTCGTCAAATTGCTCTTCGGCCTTGGAGTGCACGATCGGGTCGTAGACGGTGATCACCTGCCCGGCATATTCAATGGCGCGGGGCACATAGATTTTGTCCCCCATGGCGTTGCGAATGCCGTTGGAGATCGAGGATTTACCATTGCCCGGTGGCCCATACATCAGGATCGAGCGGCCCGCACTTACCGCCGGGCCAAGCTGGTCCAGTAGGGTGGGCGGCAGGATCAGGTCGCCCATGGCTCCGGTGAGTTGGTCGCGGGTGATCTGGATATTGCGGATCGACTGGCGTTTGACCTGTTCGCGGTAGACATCGAGCGGAACCGGCATCGCGCCGTAATACTCCGATTGCGCGAGCGCATCGAGCGCGCGTTGTTTGCCCGCATCGGTCAGCTCATAGCCCATCTCATTGCCGGAATTGGCATTCAACGTACCGGTCGCCTGCAACAGCCGTTGGGACCGCGCCATGTCCACCAGTTCCTGTGTCACCGGCACGGGCAAACAGATCGCGCGCGCCAGTTCCGTCACCAGATCAAGGTTCTTGCGGAACATCGTCTTGAGCAGGATATCCCGCATCATGACGATGGGCAGTTGCATCTCCTCGATCCGTTTGGGCGCCGGGGGGGCGATGACAGAACCGACCTGCATATTCATGGGAGTGATCCTCTTTCATCACGGGCTTGCGCCCGGTGCTAGCACCGAAATCGGACTGAATAATGGCGATTGGATGCCTTTTCGGGACGCTCAGGCCCCGAACACAGCCCCAAGCATGAGGTAGAGCCCCAAAGTCCCGCCCAGCGCCAGCCCCATCGGGAAATCGCTTCCGGTGTCCCAGCTTTTCCACTCGGGCGCGACGCGGCGCAGGGGGGTGTATTTGCCCAGCCGGTGCGCGGCAAAGGCGGCCAGCAAGGTACAGGCAAAGAGGATCATCAAAAACAGCGTGTCACCGGGATGGATGAACGGCGCGGCGGCAGCGGCAAATTTCGCGTCTCCGGCTCCGATCAGGCCGGTGGCATTCATCACGAACCCGATGACCAGAACGATGACCAGTTGCAAGAGCCGCCAAGGGTAATCGGCCAGCGGCACGGCGATCAAACCGATGACAAGAAAGATCGCCGCCAGAACCAGCACAGCCTGATTGGGAATGCGCATGGCGCGCATGTCGGACCAACTGACATAGAGACAGACAGGCAAAACGAAGGGCAGGAACCACAACGCTGCCCAGACCGGGATCTGAAGCGCCATTGGATCAGTTCGCCACGTTTTCTTCCAACGCCCGCAGCGACCGGACGGCTGCTTCGAAATACTGCGGATGGGTCTCGATTGCGTCGCGGAACAGGCCCTTGCCGGTTTCGACATCGCCGCGTTTCACCGCCGTCAGGCCGAGCGAATAGAGCAATTGCGCGCGCTCTTGCTGGCTCATCGGCATGACCGGAAGGGAATAATTGCCCTGAGCCCCGCGTGCGAGCACGAGGTTGTTCTTGGCGGTGAACAGGCTGTCATCCTGGCGGATGGCTTGGATGAACAGCTTTTCGGCGTCTTCGTAATCGCCCCGCGTCAGTTTGGAGTATCCCCAGTTGTTCATCACGCTGGCAGGGGTCGTTGTCAGACCGACCGCGGTTTCGTAGAAACTATCGGCCTTTTTCCATTCCTTGTGGCTGTCGGCGACCATGGCTTCGAGCCGGTAACGTTTGAACGTTTCATGGGTGGGCGGGATGCTGTCGAGCATCGTTTCGGCCGCTTCCCATTGCCCATCACGCAGCAGCGCATCGGCCAGTTCGACCTTGTCCCCGTCATTGGCGCCTTCAAGCTCCAGAACACGGCGCCATGCTGCAACGGCTTCGGTCGGGCGCTTGGCGCGGATCAGGGATGTGGCCAGGCCGCGCTGCAGGTCGATCCGGTCCGGTTTGCCCTTTGTGGCGCGCTGGAAGTAGGCGACGGATTCATTGGGATCCGACGAGGTCAGCATCAGGTCGTTGAGATCACTCTCATCGATGACGTTCAGGTCCTGCAATTTGCGATCGACGGCGTTCTTGTCGATGCCTTTTTCACAGGCCGCTGCACCCAGCATTGCCGCCAGGCCAAGACAAACAAGGATGGGATGGCGCATTTTTGCGTCCTTTTACTGCTCTTGCCTCTGAAGCGCTTTGCGCTCCTTATTGTTATTTCTGAAGCGTCCTGCGCTTCCTGTCGTCCGTGTCGCATGCCCGGTTGCTCAGACCGGTGCCCATCAAAGAGCAACATGCTTTATGGTGTCTTGCGGATCAGATAGTCGGAACTGCCCCTGCGCACCAATTTGTATTCTTGTTGTTCATCAGCACCATACTGCACATTTTCCAATTTTGCGAGAGCTAAGCGCAGATTGTCCCGAATTGCTTCACTTTCGCCATTGTCCAGCGCATAGGCCTTTTCGAAAACGCGCGCGGCCTCGCCGATTTTGCCGCGTTCCATCAGCACGACCCCAAGATTGTTCCAGACCTCTGGCCATTCGCCTTCCATTTTGACGGCGCGCCGCAGCAGTTTTTCGGATTGGTTCAGACGCCCCAGCGCAAGATTGGCGGTGCCCAGGGCGGACAGCACTTCGGCATCCAACCCCCGCTCCAGCCCGGCCCGGTGAAAGGCGTCCAGTGCAAGTTCGTTTTCCCCGGCGGCCAGCAACCGGTGGCCGACCAATAGCTGGTCCACCGGATCGGCGCGGCGATTGACTTCGGGGGCGAAGGGGCTGGACTTGTCACGCGAAAACCCCCCGCCTGAACAGGCGGTAAGCGTGGCGGCAAGTGCCACGAAGACAGCGAGTTTGTGGATGACCACCTGACGTCCTGTGTTCTGCTGTTGCCTCAATGCGTTGGTCGCCACGGGTTTTCCCGCATCCGACCTTATCAAGATACCGCACCAGCGATAAAAGTCAGCCGGGCAAATGCAAAATGCGCGGGATTTTCCCGCGCATCGTTGCTGAATTGCCAATGATGGCCGCTACTGCAGGTTGCCAAGCTGCATGATGCCATGCGCCGAAGGCCCGACCAGAATGATCAGAAGCGGCGGCACGGTCAGCGCCATGGTGGCCAGCGTCATCTTGGTCGGAAGCTTGTTGGCTTTTTCCTCGGCCCGCATGACGCGTTTGTCGCGCATCTCGCCCGCATAGACCCTGAGCGCTTCGGCCACCGATGTCCCAAAGGTTTGCGACTGGACAAGAACGGTCACAAAGCTCTGGACGTCCTGCACGCCGACACGTTCGCCCATGTCGTTGAGCACCGAGGCCTTGTCCTTACCGGCCTTGATCTCATGCGCCACGACCTGAAATTCATAGGCCAGTTCGGGATAGGATGACTGGATCTCGTTTGACACCCGGATGATGGACTGATCCATGGATTGGCCTGCTTCGACACAGACAAGCATCATGTCGAGTGCGTCGGGAAACCCTTCTTCGATCTGGTCGTGCCGCGCCTGCGCACGCCGGGTAATCCAGTATTTAGGTAGATAATACCCAGCGGCACCGGGGCCAAGGATATACATGACCATCTGTTGCGTCGTGGCTTTGTCAGGCCCGAGTACAAAGTTGTAATAGGCCCAACCCACAGCAAGCGCCGCGACACCCAGCACCACCTGAGCAGCATAGAAATACCGTACCGCCTCCTTGCCGCGATAGCCCGCCTGCATGAGCTGATGTGCGATCTGTGAATAGGATTCCGCATCCTTGGGCTCAAGAAACGCAGCGTATTTGTCCAGCTTCTGATTGCGCGAGCCATGGCGCAACACCGGGCCGCCAGCCGCGGCACTGCGCCCTTGTTTCTGGCTTTCGAGCAGCTTGTCGAGCGGATCCTGGCGTTGCTTGAGCAGCATGGAAATGGCCAGGAGCAAAAGCACCATGCCGAGACCGCCAACGATAATGACTGGCGCAAGGGGGCCCATGAGTTCGTAAAAGAGTCCGCCAGGTTCAAACATCAGACTGGTCCTTACACCTTGATATTTACAAGCATCCGCATGACCACAAGGTTCGCGGCAAGAAAGCCGAACACCACAAAGCATGCCGGAATGAAATATGGATGGTCGATCACATCGTCATAGTAATGGGGGTCGGTCAACTGGATGAAAATCAGACAGGCGATGGGGAAGCCCGACAGGAATTTGCCCGACCATTTGGCCTCGGCGGTGATGGCCTTGACCCGGCGAAACAACCGGAATCGCGCGCGGATCACCTTGGATAGACCGGCCAGCACCTCGGCGAGGTTACCACCCGATTGCTGCTGGATGGTCACAGCCACGGCAAGAAAGCGCATATCCTGCATATCCAGCCGCTCGGCCATTTCCTTGAGCGCTTCGCCCACGTCGCGGCCATAGGCGGCTTCGTCCGAAATGACGCCAAGTTCTGACGCCAGCGGATCCTTGACCTCTTTCGAGACAATGGTCAGCGCAGATGAAAACGGATGGCCAACGCGGAGCGAACGCACGATCAGTTCGATGGCGTCGGGCAGTTGCTCCTCGATCATGGCCATACGTTTGTTGGCCTTCATGTTCACCCATGTATAGACGCCACCAACACCCATCGCGATGGCCGCCACGACGCGCGTGGCCAGACCTGTTTCGGTCCCGACGGTCAGCCCGACATAGGCCATGAAGGACAGCCCCGCCATGATCAGCATGAGCTGGCGCGGGGTAAAGGCGATCGCGGCTTTCTGGGCCTTGGCGGCCAAAAGCGCGTAAAGCGGTATTTTGCGCGATCTTCGGTGCTGGTTCATCTCCTTGCGGAGCTTCTCCATAACCTCTTCGCGGCGCGTGCCCTTGTCGAGCATCTCCAACCGGCGGTTGACCCGACTGTTGAGGCTGATGGATTTGCCGAAAACGGTCAGGTAAAGACCTTCGACCAGCACAAAGACCGCGACGAAGATCAGACCGTAGATGATCGGTTCTGCACTGATTTCCATGATCTACTCCGCAGCAAAAGGTTCAAAGATGGCGGGCGGCAGGTCGTAGCCCCAGAGCTTGAAGCGCTCGGAATAGTGGCTGCGCACACCGGTTGCCGTGAAATGGCCGATGATGCGGTTGTCAGGGGTCAGGCCGACGCGCTGGTAACGGAAGATCTCCTGCATGGAGATCACGTCGCCTTCCATCCCGGTGACCTCGGTGATCGACACCATGCGGCGCGAGCCGTCCTGAAGACGACTGGCCTGTACGATCAGGTTCACAGCGGACGCGATCTGCGAGCGCACTGCCTTGATCGGCATTTCGATGCCGGCCATGGCGATCATGTTTTCCAGACGGCTGACACCGTCGCGGGCGCTGTTGGCGTGGATCGTAGTCATCGATCCGTCGTGGCCAGTGTTCATGGCCTGGAGCATGTCGATGACTTCCTCGCCCCTCGTCTCGCCGACGATGATGCGGTCGGGGCGCATCCGAAGCGCGTTTCGCAGACAGTCCCGCTGGCTCACCGCGCCCTTGCCTTCGACGTTGGCGGGGCGGCTTTCCATCCGGCCCACATGGGTCTGTTGCAGCTGAAGTTCCGCCGTATCCTCGATGGTCAGGATGCGTTCGCTGTCATCGATGAAGCTGGACAGCGCGTTGAGCGTGGTGGTTTTACCTGAACCGGTACCGCCCGAGACGATCACGTTAAGGCGACAGGCCACTGCGGCCTGAAGATACGCTGCCATTTCTTCGGTAAAGGCGCCGAAGCTGACCAGATCGTCAACGCCCAGCTTTTCCTTTTTGAATTTCCGGATGGAAACAAGGCTGCCATCCACGGCGATGGGCGGCACCATGGCGTTGAAACGCGACCCATCGGCAAGACGGGCGTCAACATAGGGGTTCGATTCATCGACACGCCGACCCACGGCGCTCACGATCTTGTCGATGATGCGCAGAAGGTGGCGTTCGTCCTTGAAGGTCACATCGCTGAGTTCCAGCCGCCCGGCGCGTTCCACGAAGATCTGGTTCGGGCCGTTGACCAGGATATCGTTGATCATGTCGTCCTGAAGCAGTGGCTCAAGCGGGCCAAGTCCCCTGACCTCGTGATAGAGTTCCTGATTCAGCGTGGTGCGATCCTCGCGGTTCAGGACGATACCCTGTTCGTTCAGGTATTCCTGGGCGATGTCATTGATCTCGGCCTTGAGATCGGCCTCGGTCGCGTGTTCCAGCGCGGCAAGGTTCAGGTTGTCCAGAAGCGTGCGGTGCAGTTCGAGCTTGATCTCGCCCATCCGCTCCTTGCGCTTTTGTTCCTTGTCGGTCGGCGCGGCCCGCGCGGGGGACGTCTTGGCCACCACCTTGCGGGTCACGGACGGTTTCTTCTCGGACGACTGCGGCAGTTCCGTGACATTGTCGGCCTTGGGGGCCACGGCTGCGGGAGACGCTTTGCGGTATTTGGAAAACATCTGTGACTATCCTCAGGCAGCTTCGGCGTCGTCGCGGCCCAGCTCGATGAGCGACGCGGCGAGCTTGTTGATTTCCTTGCGCAACGGGTTCTTGGCCGCGGCGGTGGCCAGCGGCAGACCGTGATCGCAGGCCTGCAGCACCGGTTTGCCGCCGTCGGGGAACTGAACTTCGATGGCGATGCCAAGGCTTTCGGCCATGCGTTTCACGCGGCTCTTGCCGGACAGGTCGGTGAATTTGGGCGCGTGGTTGAGAATGAACCGCAGCTTGTCAAACGGCAGGTCCTCGGACTGCAGGGCGCGCTTCATGCGCAGCGCATTCTGGGCCGATCGCATGTCCAGCTCGATCATCGCGAAATACACATGCGCGGCGTGCAGCACAGTTTCGGACCATTGCACCAGCGTTTTGGGCATATCCACGATCACGTAGTCGAAATGCGCGCGGGCTGTGTCCAGAAGCTTCTGAATGTCTTCCGGGGGCAACAGGTCAAGCGGCAGCATGTCGGCCGGGGCCGTCAGAACCTCCATCGTGTCCTCGAATGTCATCAGTGCCTGGCTGAAACTGTCCTGGTCCATGCTTTCGATGTCGGAGAGCAATTCATAGACCGAGTCGCGCCGCGGCAGGTCGAGATAGGTCGCGACCGAGCCGAATTGCAGGTCGAGATCCAACAGGCAAACCTTGGGCGCGTCTGTTTTTGTAACGGTGGCCAGTTCCCATGCCAGGTTGGTCGCGAATGTGGTCGCACCAACGCCGCCGGCCAGGCCGTGGATGGCGAGAATGGCACCTTCGCGGGATGCGCCCTTGTGCAGTTTGACCTGCGGCGCGACAGCAGGGGCTTCGACGGGCGCGGGAACGGCGGCTTCCACCACCGGTTCGGGCTCGGTCGCGCGCAGCCGGTCAATGGCGAATTGCAGCTCGCTCTCGGGGAGGGGATAAGGGACGAATTCATCCGCACCTTTCCGCAATAGGTGGTGCAGGGCGGCGGGAGACACGTCTTCTGCAATCAGGATGACCTTGATTCCACGCTCCTTGGCTGCACCGATGATGTCCGACAATTTGTGCAGTTCTTCTTCGTCCTCGGCATCCATTGCGATGGCAATGAATTCCAGCGGTTCGCTGTCTTCCTGTTCAAAGAAGGGCAGGGCTTCGTCAAACCCCAGATCCCCCCATTGCTCACCAAGAGCGTTTTCCATGTCCTCGATGAGAAGCTCGAACTCCTGCACGTCGCGGCTGATCGTACAGGCAACAAGGGGTACCATTTCCATTTCGAGCGCTGTTTCGTCAGTCATTGCCACGCATCCTTTGCCTGTTCCCCGAATGCCAGTCCTCTTCTGCGGTCCGGAGTTGCTCGGCTCCGGGACGCGGTCTGAAATCGGAGTTTGCGTCACCGGGTTTACGTCCGGCGGCACAGATTTGATTGGTAGGAAGTTGCGAAACAATCTGGGCGAGATTGCGGCTAAATTTCCGTCTTTTCGCGGTTTCGCTTTGGTTCCGTGAACAATGCCGCCCAGTACAGGGGCAACTAAAGAGGCCGGTGGGCGGCAAAAATTCCGCGGATCGGCACGCGGAAAAATGAAAAATTGAAAAGAAAAAGGGCGGAGAAAACCGCCCTTTTCGCATTGGAATATGCAGATTCCTAGTCTTCGGTGAAAACCTGTTCGCCCGACGATTCGCCGCCGGAAAGACCGGTTGGCGCGGTGGCTGATTCCACGTATTCCCGGTAGACCACGGCCGCGTAGTTACCGTCCAGAAGATGCGGATGCCCCGCCACGAAACCCGACACTTCGGTCACGGTGCGTCGGTTGCGGCGTTCGCGTCCCTCGGTCACGATGAGCGGCTGCGATTCCCCAAAGGAAACAACGGCTTCGAGACGCGATCGCGAGATGCCCTGTGAAGCAAGGAAGGCGACAACCGCTTGTGCGCGGCGCATGCCGAGATGCTTGTTATACGCGTTGGATCCAACCGAGTCGGTATGACCGTAGACGCGGAAACGAACCTCGGGGAATTGCCGGATCCATGCGGCCTGTTCGCGTAGCGTATCCCGGGCACCTGCGTCCAGCACCGAACTGTTGAAGGCAAAGTTGACCGTGGTCAGGACCTCGTTGGCAAAACGTTGCGAGAGGTCATAGACCCATTTCTTCTCGCCGGTCATGTATGCAGCATTGTTCATGCTGGCTGTGCCGAAATTCCCGGTGTCGATCAATGCCCCCGCTTCGCGGTAGAAGGACCCCTGGACCGGGCCGTGGCCGGGGGAACACCCCACCAGCGCGCCCAGGGTTACGATTGCCAGAATATGTTTCATGTGCCCCCGCATCCGATCAATCCATCACATAGCCATAGGAGCCGGAAAAGTCCTGTTTGGCAACTTCCGCCACCGGGCCTTTTTTCTTGTAAGCCGTATCGCTGGCCACGCGACCATAGAGGAACAGGTCCTTTTCCGATGGCGGGCGGACCCGGTCCGTCGGGAGGGCCAGCGCTTCGCCACGGGTCGGCGTCACGAGATGTGGTGTTACGATGATCACCAGTTCGGATTGTTCACGCCGGTATTCAGCCGACCGGAACAAGGCACCCAGCACCGGCACATCGCCAAGCCACGGAATTTGCCCATTGAGGTCGGTGAAGTCATCTTCGAGCAGCCCGGCAATCGCAAAGCTTTCCCCGTCGCGCATTTCAACGGTGGTCGATGCCTCGCGGCGGGTGAAAGCGTCCACCTGGAAGTCGTTGTTGACGAATCCTCGAGTATTGTCGATCGAGCTGACCGCAGTTTTGAGTTCCAGATTGATGATGTCGCCG
Source organism: Primorskyibacter aestuariivivens (assembly GCF_028023675.1). Lineage (GTDB taxonomy): Bacteria > Pseudomonadota > Alphaproteobacteria > Rhodobacterales > Rhodobacteraceae > Marinovum > Marinovum aestuariivivens. The sequence continues at coordinate 175,119 of NZ_JAQIOZ010000006.1, forward strand.
TCAACGACGCGCGGGATAAAGGCTAGCTCGACACCAAAGGGTTTCCATTCTATCCGGATCGACCCGTTCTGGTCGGCTACCGGCACTGGGTATTCGCCACCGGCGAGGAATGTTGCTTCCTGACCCGAGAGGGCGGTCAGGTTCGGTTCCGCAAGCATCCGGACAACGCCTTTGGATTCAAGGGCTTCCAGAAGCAGGGAGACCTCGACGGCACCAGCATTGAAGCCGATATTGAACGAGGCCTCGTTATCCGTGCTGCTGTCGAATGCACCGCCCAGAATCCCTTCATGGGCGCCTCCAACAGCCGCCTGTCCGCCGCCGAATTTCACTCCGACTTTGTCGCCGAGAATGTCGCCGCCCAAGGCCAGGGACGAGGCCAGCTTTTTCGAGACGGTGCGCGACATTTCCGCAAAGCGGACCTTGAGCATGACTTGGTGAACCCCACCGACGCTCATCAGGTTCGAGACGCGTTCGATATTGTCGACGTTTCGGTTGCCGCCCGCCTGTGGAACATACATCGCCGCCAGTTCGAGAGCGCGCTGCATCTTTTGCTTGGACGACACGACGCCGGACAGGACCAGCCCGTCATTGGCCGTGCGTACTTCGATCTTTTCGCCGGGTAGAACCTGGCGCAGCCGCTCCTTGAATTCCGTGATGTCCGGGGTCACGCGGACATCGACATTCGTGATCAGACGCCCGGAGGCGTCCAGCAACGTCAGGGTTGTGGTGCCAGAGCTTTTCCCAAGCACATAGATGGTCCGGTCCGACAGGGATGAGATATCCGCGATGGTCGGGTTCGCGATCGAAAGTTCCGCAAAGGGAACTTCGCTTTCGACCACGACCGCCCGGTTCATTGGGACACTCAGATCAGATGACGTTCCCTGACGTACCACGCGAAGCGTATCCGCATAAGCGGTACTTGTTACGGTGCCACCAGCGAGAACCGCGCCCAAAAGGGCGGCTTTGAACAGCGTCGTAATTTTCATGTGACCTGCCTTTCCGATCACGCCTCATTTTGTGGGTCTACTGCCCACATTTTGATCCAGCATGCGCGATTTCGAATTTATTTTCAAGAATCAATAGCTTCTTGCGTTCTGTTTATGTGGGTATCTCGCAACAGGTAGCAAAAGATGAACGCCGCATCACGAGATGCGGCGTTCGGAATTCGTCGAGATACCAATTGTGGTATCAGTTAGTGCAGGGTATCGGGATCTCGACCACCTCAGCTCCTTTGCGGGTCCGGATGGTGCAGACCTCTTCCTTTTTCTGTTCGACGACTACTTCCTCTTCGGGTGCTTCCAGTCCCAGAAGGCTCATCTGGTCGACTTCGACCGCGCCCACGTCGCTGTCATCGTTGGTTCCGACAAGCGCGAGTGACAACCGACCTGTGGATTGCGCCTGAGCCAGGGCCGCCACCTGTTGCGGTCGCGCGGCCACGGTCACTGTTCGTGCGATGGTAGTGGTTGAGTTGTTCCCGTCCGCTGTTTGGTCTACGGCGATCAGCTGCACGCCGGTTTCGATCAGCTTTGTGACGTCTTGACTGCCCCTTCTTTGTTCTCCGATCTGCTCCACGCGCCCCGTCCAATAGACATCCACGCGGTCGCCGGGCCGAAGAAAACCGGATACGCCCGAGGCAACGTCAACCTTGATTGCAAAGGCCCGCATGCCTTTGCTGATGCGCGAAGTGATGCCTGCATCCTGTCCCGGTTCGGTGACTTTCATAGCAAGAATCGATTCGCCCTTTTCGATCGTGCGAAGGATGAACCGATCCTGGCCGTTTTCGGGGAAGAGATCATCTATGCCAGATACGCGCAGCCCGTCTTTCACAGCCCGCATTTCAGGCGAGAGTGTCTGTTTCATTTCGTCGAGCGTGTCCTCGTCGAACTCATCCCAGGGTTTGTAGTAGGGCAGGGCCCCCCCTTCGAGCAGGAAGGCACCATCAGGAACCGCACTGGTTGGGTAGTTGACGACGCGCACCATGGATTTTTCAAGCTTTTCGCCGTATTTCAGCTTTTCTTTGGCAACAAAGATTTTGACCATATCCACGCCGCCTTGCGACTTGGCCTTGCTGAGAGCGGTACGGTAGGAGTTCATATAGCCATTGGCCATGTACACGGCTAAACCGGCTAGCGCGACGCCGGCGACGAGTACCAATCCAAACACAACTCGCATTTTCTGCCTCTTTCTTTTTCACTTCCCGTGAACGGGAGAAACCTCGGTCAAACCATGCCGGGGAAATGTGGTGAAAATTTGCTCGGGGCGTGAAGCATTTCCGACGATTGGGTCAAATTCGATCGGGGTGTGGCGCTCGGAAAGCGGCTTGGGTCTTCTGGTAGCCTAAACGTGGCAATCCGCGCCACCAAGCGGTTGGGCGCGGACATGCGAAATCAGTCATGTGGATAGATCAAAAGTCGTTTTCGCCACCGATCGCGCCTGCTGTCGCTTCGCCAAGCAGATGGGTTTGGTTTTCGATTTCCACATAGGCGACAATCGCTACCCCCACGATAGCTGCGGTCAAAACGACCCAGTCGACAGTCACGGCGCCGTTTTCGCGGCGGATAAAATTCCTGAGAAGCTTGCTCATGGCTCTCTCCTAAACCTGGTTACCCCCGATTGTGCCCTGCTGCCCGCGTAACGCGGCGGGCCTTCAGGTTTGGCATGCCCCCCAGCGGGCGTAGTGCCACAGCGATGATCGTTACATTCTGTGCAGCAATGGTCCCTGAAAAACGGCCAGGGTGCCGGTGTTCAGCAGATACCCGGTCGCGGTGCGGCGGGTATCTGCTTTAAGTCAACGGAATGACTTAGAAGTCGTTTTCGCCGCCGATTGCGGTCGACGTCGCTTCCCACAGACCTTGGGTCTGGGTTTCGATCGACTGGTAGGCTGCGATGGCGAGGCCAACGATGGCTGCGGTCAGAACAACCCAGTCAACCGTAACGGCGCCGTCTTCGTCTTTGCGGAATTTGTTGATGAACTTGATCATGGTTTTTTCCTCGGATCGGCCATCTAGGCCGGTAACATTTAGGAGGCCTTTGCCAAGTGGGTCATGCCACCGGCAAAGGCGCAAAGAAGGGTGCGATCAAACGACTTAGAAGTCGTTTTCGCCGCCGATTGCGGTCGACGTCGCTTCCCACAGACCTTGGGTCTGGGTTTCGATCGACTGGTAGGCTGCAATGGCCAGGCCAACGATGGCTGCGGTCAGAACAACCCAGTCAACCGTAACGGCGCCGTCTTCGTCTTTGCGGAATTTGTTGATGAACTTGATCATGGTCTTGGTCTCCGTGGTTCGATTTGCTTTCCAACCTCGCCGGGATATCGAACCTGCCTCTCACCTCAGGTCTGTCCGACTTGGTATGCCGATAATAAGCCAGCGGATTGGGGCGGGAGTTTGGCGGCAATCGAACGATTTTAGTTTTCGTTAATAAAAAGGCGGGGGTGTGGGTTATGGCATTGAAAAACAGGTGTAACTTTCTCTGTAAAATCTGTTTTTTGCGGATTTGACCCTGGGTCAAGGGCGGCAAATATGGCGCGCTGGCCTTGAACTCTTGGAACAAAACTGGCGTTGGCGCCGTTTTTTTGCGAGACTGTAAACAATAACCAACCCCGCCAGAGGCAGAGCAGACGCCCATGGGATACCTGACACGACTAATCGCGAGTCTTGGACTCGCGGGCGCGCTATGTGTGGGCCCGGTGGCGGCTCAGAACACGTCACCGGTGCAGGATTTCACGTTCAAACGCGTGAAACCCCCGAAAAAGGGCGCTGGAAAGAGAATCACGGTGCAAATCGCTCCGGCCCCGGCCCCCAAGGCGGTGGTTCCGGGGGCAACGACGCCCGCGCCGGGCACCACAGCCCCTTCTGATCCGTATCCGTGGTTTTGGAGCCGTGTCTCACCCGGCCTTGAAAACACAGGGGCCTGGAGACTGGATCCATCGTTGGCTGCGCTCACATATGCCCCACCGGGACAAGGGGTCCCGGCCCCGCGACTTCAGGATATCCAGTCCATTGTGCAATCCAGGGGCATCGACCTGTTGAAATCGACCATTGGCACCCGTGTGTCGCCCGCTCTGGCGCTTGCAGTGATCGCGGTGGAAAGCGGCGGTCGGGTGGATGCGGTGTCAACGGCCGGGGCGCAGGGGCTGATGCAGCTCATGCCGGACACGGCAAAACGCTTTGGGGTGACCGACGCGTCCGTGGCCGCCGACAACATCAAGGGCGGTGTCGCGTTTCTTGATTTCCTGATGGAAAAATTCGATGGCGATCCGGTTCTGGTTCTCGCGGCGTATAATGCCGGTGAGAATTCGATCGCACAGAATGACGGCGTGCCACCCTTTGCGGAAACACGGGCCTATGTCCCCAAGGTGTTGGCGGCTTATGGTGTGGCCAAGGGCTTCTGCAAGACACCGCCGCAGCTGTTCTCGGACGGTTGCGTATTCGTGACGATGAACTGACCCCCGCCCGTCAACGAAAAACGCCGCCCCCAATGGAGCGGCGTTTCCCGATCAGCAAGGCAGGCGCTCTTAGAAGCCCAGGCCTTCGTATTTCTTCTTGAACTTCGACACGCGGCCGCCCTGGTCCATCAGGCGGGTGTTGCCGCCGGTCCATGCGGGGTGCACGGTGGGGTCGATATCCAGCGACATGGTATCGCCTTCCTTGCCCCAGGTGGAACGCATCTGAACAACGGTGCCGTCGGTCATCTTGACGTCGATGACGTGGTAATCGGGATGGATGTCTTTTTTCATCTCGCCGGTCCTTACGCTTGAGCGCCCGATTTGGGCTTGTAGTTGCTGTCCTCTGCGATCCGGGCCGATTTGCCGCGACGCGAGCGCAGGTAGTACAGTTTGGCGCGGCGGACACGGCCACGGCGCACCACGGTGATGCTGTCGATATTGGTCGAGTAGAGCGGGAACACACGTTCCACGCCTTCACCAAAGGAGATCTTGCGCACGGTGAACGAACCGGCAATGCCTTCGCCGTTCTTGCGAGAAATGCAGACGCCTTCGTAGTTCTGCACCCGGGTGCGCGACCCTTCGGTCACTTTATAGCCGACGCGAATGGTGTCACCGGCTTTGAAATCGGGAATGTCTTTCCCGAGCGAAGCGATTTGTTCCGCTTCGAGCTGTGCGATCAGGTCCATCTGATCTACTCCTATGTCACTCACGGTTTGGTCCGTGAAGGTGGTCGGCCTCAGAACTCTTGGTCTTCTACCGGGTCCGCGCATATAGCGCCCGCCAGAGGGTCAGGTCGGCTTTGCTTTATTTGGTTCCGCGGCCTTGCTTGTTGGGTCCGTGGGCCCCTGTCAGAAGAAGACAGGAATCACATCAGACCCAGCGTGGGGCGGAATGGGCGCGGTAAACCAGAACAAGTCCTGTATTTCAAGAGACAATCGGCAAAGGGAAAGCTAGCCGATAACCTCGCCCACGAGCATCTGGGGCTTGGTATTGGTGAAATTCGCGATATCGGCAATCACCGGCGGTGCAGCGGCCATCGCGGCATCAAGCGCGGCCTGATCGGCAAAAGTCATCGTGGCGACGGCGTAAATCGGTGGCGGCACGTCCGGGCCACCGGCCAGCCCCTTGGTCACCAGAACGTTGTCGATATGTGCGCCCATATGTTCACCTACCATCGGCATGTGGGTGCCAAGGTAGTAGTCATAGTCGAAATGCGTCTCATCGGTGATCGGATAGATGACCTGAAGTGATAGTGGCATGGCGTGATCCTCCCTGAAAACGCAAACCTAGCACGGATTCACCTGCGGGCCGGGCAAAAAAGAAGCGGATCACAGCTTGTGGCGGCGCGTCCAAGCCTCCCACAGGTCCGGGCGACGCTTTTCGGTTATCTTTTGCGCCTGCTCATGGCGCCACTCGGCGATCTTGCCGTGATGGCCGGACATCAGCACGTCGGGGATTTTGTGGCCCTGCCATTCAGCGGGGCGGGTATATTGGGGATGCTCCAGAAGCCCGTTGGAAAAACTTTCCTCTTCAGTCGAGTCCTGATTGCCCAGCACTCCGGGCAATAGCCGCACGGTGGCGTCGATCATCGCCTGCGCCGCGATCTCTCCGCCGGTCATGACGAAATCACCCAAAGAGACTTCGGTGATGCCATAATGGTCGATCACCCGCTGGTCCAACCCTTCAAAGCGGCCACAGATGAACACCGCGCCGGGGGTGGTGGACAGGCTCTTGGCCATGGCCTGATCAAAGCGGCGTCCGCGCGGGCTGAGATAAATGAGCGGTCCGGGCCCCTTGCGCATCGCGTGTTCGATGGCGCGGCCCATCACATCGGGGCGCAGCACCATGCCCGCGCCGCCACCGGCGGGCGTGTCATCGACATTGCGGTGTTTGCCCTCGCCGAAATCGCGCAGATTGACGGTGTCCATCTGCCACAACCCGTCCTTGAGCGCCTTGCCGGTGAGCGATCCGCCCAGAACGCCGGGAAACATCTCGGGGAAGAGCGTGATGATCGTGGCCCGCCAGACATTGTGCAGGTCGGGCGTGTCCGTCATCAGGGGTTCCGGTTTCAGCGTCAGCCGGACCGCTTTACGGCCATGGGATTTGGTTGGTGATGTCATGGCGCGGTCATATCGCGCCCTCTGTCTGCGGGAAAGAGGTTAGCGCTTGGCCCTGCCGGAATTTCGCGCAACAAAGGCGTATGCTTGTCGAAGATTTCCCGCTTGAAGCCTGGTACGCGCTGAACCCCGATGAACCGCCAGCCGATATCGAGCTGTTCGGGCCCGCGATCTGGCGGGTTGGGGACCGGGTATTCAAACGGTTCCCCGATGCACCACTGTCGCGGTTCCGCCGGATTGTGCGCGCCCATCGTCAGGCCGGGCGGTTGCTGCGGGACGTGCCCGGACTGGATGCCCAGAAGCTCCTGCGATTTGACGAAGACCACCGCGCGCTTCTGCTGTCCCTCGTGTCCGGGCGATCAGGGCGCATGGAATTGCTGGCCGGAGCTGCGCCGGAAGAGGTGTTGTCACGTGCGGCGGACTGGTTGCGCGTGCTGCATGCAGGGCGCGAGACGTCGACCGCCACATTCGATGCGAAAGCACCGCTGGAGCGACTGGACCCTGCCCCGGATTGCGTGGATGAGGTCATGTACAAGCGCGCGGTCGTGGCGTTGCAAGAGGAAGCGGCGCGGCTACAGGGCCGCGCGGTGACGCGCGCGGTGCTGCATGGCGACATGACTTTAGCCAATCTGCTTTTCAGCCCGGGCGCAGTGACCGGGATCGATTTCGAGAACCTTGCGCAACACGCGGTGGCTCGCGATGTCGGAGAGCTTTGGGCGGATACGCTGTTGCATGTGCCCGCGATGCCCAAGGTCTGGGGACTTGTGCCCCTGGCGTGGGAGGAGGCCTTTGTCACGCGCTACGGGAATTGCGATGTTGAGGTTTGTGCCTTTTTCGCGCGTCACAGAATGCTTTTGGCCTGGGCAGGCATCCCGGCCGCCGATATGAAGCGTGGCCCCAGCGGTGATCGCAAACGCGCCCGGCTGCACAAGTTTATCGGAAACGGCGGGTTCGGCGTGGGGATACTGGATTGATCCGGGGCTAGCCGGTGCGCTCATCTTCGCGCTTGGCCTCGATCCGCCGCGCCATGCGCAGAATGGTCTTCTTCAACGAGGCAACCTTGCCATCGGGCAATCCGGTCTTGTTCAGGGCCAGAAACACGTCGTCCAGACCCTGAGGTTTGGAATTGGCGGACGGTCCGGGATCAAGCCGGGCGCAGACATCATCGGGAATATTCAGCCAGTCCAGAATCGGGGTCATCGGCCCCTGTGGCATGCCAGAGAGATCTTCCAGCGTGGCGACGTGCACCGGGAACGGATCAACGGCTTCGGCGACCGCTTGGGTCACAGCGTCAAAATCCGCAGCCTGTTTGAACAGTTTCGCGAATTCTTCGGGGCCTTCGACCCGGCGCGCGGAACGCAGGATTTGCCAATAGGCCGAGCGGAACCATGGCTCGGGCAGGCGGGTCGAGAAATGAAACGTAACTTGGGTGGTTTCGCCAAATCGCTCGACGCAGGCGGCGGCGAGTTGCGCCATCAGCGCGGGTGCGGCGGAATAGCAGCGGATATTGTGGCGGCCCGGAAGATGGCCCGAGAGGTCCTCGCTCAGAAGCGCGATGGGGCGGGGATCATTGCCATCAAGTTTGCGTAGAAAAGCGAGCGCCGCATTGAACACCGCGTCGAGTGCGTCGGCGCGCTGTGACACGGAATAGGCGCGCGCGGCATCTGTCACGGCCCGGAAATCATCGCGGAGGTAAATGCGCGCATGCGGCGCGAGCAGTTTGGCATTACGCGCGGCCATGGTTTGAACAGATGTGGTGCCGGTCTTGTGAAACCCGGCATGGATGATGAGACTCGTCACGGGGTCATTGCTCCGCCAGCCATCTCAGAACAACCCTTCGGGCGGGTCGGCCACGATGCGGCCCGCGCCCAGATCGACCGTCGGCACCGCCGCACGGGTAAACGGCAGCAGCACGGTGTTCTTCAACCCCGGCCCGTGGATTTCCAACAGATCATCGGCCCCGTTATTCATCACTGTCTTGACGCGGCCAAGCGAGGCGCCGCCGGTGTCAAAAACCTCCAGCCCGATCAGGTCGGCATGGTAAAATTCATCATCCGGCAGGTCCGGCAACCGGTCGCGCGGGGCAAAGAGCTGCACGCCGCGCAGAGCGTTGGCCTCTTCCTTGGTCAGCACGCCGGACAGGCGCGCGGCATAACCGCCTTTGACCTGCCGACCCAACGCGACATCGAACTGTCGACTGCCATCTTCGGTGCTTAGCGGGGCGTATTCGGCAATGGCCGTGGGATCGGTGGTAAAGCTCTTGAGCCGCACCTCGCCGCGCACACCAAATGCGCCCGCGATTGCACCCACACATACCATTTCCGTCATGCGTCACTTTTCTCCGCAATATCCGGCCTGCAGCCATTGGCCGCCCGACTGGCTGCACAGCTCTTTCTGATGCGCCCGCTCGAACAACATGCCCGCAACAAAGGCCAGCATGGTAAATATGATCAACCGGATCAGGCGCATAAGGCAAGAGCCAAGAAAAAGGGTCCGGAACGTTTATGTCCCGGACCCTGATCAGAGGCTTATTCCTCGGACGCTGCTTCTTCGGCAGGGGCCGCAGCAGCTTCAGCGGCTTCTGCTGCCTTGGCTGCTTTTTCTTCGGCGCGGTCCTGGGCTTTCTTGCCGGGCTGGGCCTTTTTCATGTTGGCGCGCTCTTTCTTTTCGACAACGCCGGCGGCTTCGAGGAAGCGCGACACGCGGTCGGTGGTTTGAGCACCCTGGCTCAGCCAGTATTGCACGCGCTCCATGTCCATTTTGACGCGCTCTTCGCTGTCTTTCGGCAGCAGCGGGTTATAGGTGCCCAGCTTTTCGATGTAGCGACCGTCGCGCGGCATGCGCGAGTCGGCAGCAACGATGCGGTAGAAGGGGCGCTTTTTGGAGCCGCCACGGGCGAGACGGATTTTGATGGCCATTGTGTTTTCTCCTTTATGGCGTTCGTTCGTCTGTTCTTGGTGTTTTGGTTCGGTATTCGGATCGGGAAGCTGCGCAGTGAATGCGCACCCTACGATTGCTGTTGTTTGTGGTGCTGAATGACCTCGGCGATGATGAAATTCAGAAACTTCTTGGCGAACTCCGGGTCGAGATCGGCCCGACGCGCGAGGTTTTCCAAGCGTGCGATCTGCACCGCCTCCCGCTCGGGATCAGAGGGGGGCAGGTCATGCGTGGCCTTAAGCTTGCCCACGGCTTTGGTGTGTTTGAAGCGCTCGCCCAGCGTATAGACGAGGATCGCGTCCAGCCGGTCGATGCTTTCGCGATGCTCTTTCAGCACCTCTGCGGCGCGTGTTGCTGCGTCATCAGTCAAGGGCATATCCTTTCGGCTTGAAGAGCGGGTCTGCGTAATGGCTGATTTCCATGTCGATACCATGGGCCAACTGGCTGTCTTTCAGCGCGGCGGGGGACGGATGGCGATAGACCACGTCATGGCCGTCCACGGTGGGTGCCTCTTTGTCCTTTTTGGCGCCAAGGCGCTCGGCCAACCGGATGCTGTCAAGGTTCTTGGGGTCGAGATAGCTGACCGCGCCTTCCCAGCCCATCGTGCCATAAAGGTAGTTGCGCACCGCGTTGGTCGCTTCCAGCGCGTATCCCTGTCCCGCCTTGTCCGGCCAGATGATCCAGGCGATCTCGGCCTCGGGCCATTTCGCCGGTTTCCAGCCGCCCGCCATGCCGTATGTCTCATCGGTCTCGCGGTCATGGATCATCCACATGCCATAGCCACGGATTTCCCAATGGCCAATTTCGGCGGCATAGAGCATCCACGCCTCATAAGCATTGAGCGGCCCGCCCATGAAACGCGAACGATAGGACGAGAACGTGGCCTTGAAATCCGGGTAATCCTCGGCCTCGGGGCCGCGCAGGACAAGACGCCGGGTCTCGATCACAGGGATCTTGGTGGCGGGCATCACAGGGCCTCCCTTTTGGTCTTGCGAAGCCTCATGCATAGGCCTCCGGGCTGCCGTCATCATCCAGCGGATAGGTAAAGACCAGTGCACCGTCCAGCGTGCCGGATTGGGTGCCCCCCAGCTTGGACACAAGCTTTTGGCTGGCCGCATTGCCCGGCGCGACATAGCTGACGATCTGATCGGGGCCGAGGCTTTTGAGATGGACAAGCGCAGTGCTTGCGGCCTCAAAGGCAATGCCCTGGCCCTGATGCTCGGGCGCGATGAAAAAGCCCAGCTCAATCGCCTGATCTCCCGGCTCAACGCCTGCAAAGACAAACCCCACCGCTTCGCCGTCCATGCAGACGGTGAACATCCCGTCGCCGCGCAGCACCCAGCCCGCTACGTAATTGGTGAACTGCGCCCAGATCGTCTCGTCATCCGGCATCTCGCCCATGAATTTGGCGGAAGGCAGTTGGAACAGCCGCTTGAACAGCGCGAAATCCTCCACCTCGGGCGCGCGCAGGAACAGCCGCTGCGTGACAAGCATCGGCAGCGTGGCGCGCGCAGCGGCGGCGATATGCGCGCCGGGGCAGGGAAGGGTGGTGGGGGTGATCATCAGGGCTTATTTTTTCTTGCCGAAACCAGAGAGACCCGGAGGCAAAGCCGTGCCGCTGCCCATGCCACCCAGACCGCCGGGCAGGCCACCGCCCTTGCCCATGGCTTTCGCGGCTTCCTCAAGTGCCTTGGGGTCCATGCCTTGTGCCATCTCAGGGGGAAGGCCGCCCTTGCCGCCGAACATGCCTTTCATGGCTTGTTTCAGCATGCCGCCTTTGCCCATCTTGCCCATCTTCTTCATCATGTCGCCCATCTGGCGCTGCATCTTGAGAAGCTTGTTGAGGTCGCTGACGTCCATCCCGGCCCCCGCCGCGATGCGTTTTTTGCGGCTGGCTTGCAGGAGTTTGGGGTTGGCGCGCTCTTTTTTGGTCATGGAGTTGATGAGCGCGATCTGCTGGCGGATGACTTTGTCATCCATGCCGCTTTGCTCGACCTGTTTCGCCATCTTGGCCATACCGGGCATCATGCCCATCATACCTTCCATGCCGCCCATCTTGAGCATCTGCTCCATCTGCATTTTCAGGTCGTTGAAGTTGAACATGCCCTTCTGGAAGCGCTTCATCATGCGCTCGGCCTGTTCCATCTCCAGCGTTTCCTGGGCCTTCTCGACCAGCGCGACGATGTCGCCCATGCCCAGGATGCGGCCCGCGATCCGGTCCGGCTCGAAGGTTTCGAGCGCGTCCATCTTTTCGCCAAGGCCCACGAATTTGATCGGTTTGCCGGTCACCGCGCGCATGGACAGCGCCGCACCGCCGCGCCCGTCGCCATCCATCCGGGTCAGGACCACGCCGGAAATGCCGATCTTGGCGTCGAACTCTTCGGCCACTTCAACGGCGACCTGACCGGTCAGACCATCGACCACCAGAAGCGTTTCGCGCGGCTGGACCACGTCGCGCACATCCTCGACCTCTTGCATGAGCGTCTGGTCGATCTGCAACCGGCCCGCGGTGTCGAGCATATAGACGTCATAACCGCCCAGCGTCGCCTGTTGCTTGGCGCGCTTGGCAATCTGCACGGCGCTCTCGCCCTTGACGATGGGCAGTGTGTCCACGCCCACCTGCGTGCCCAGCACCGCCAACTGATCCATCGCCGCCGGGCGGTAGATGTCGAGCGAGGCCAGAAGCACCTTCTTGCCCTCGCGTTCCTTGAGCCGCTTGGCGAGCTTGCCGGTGGTGGTGGTCTTACCCGAGCCCTGCAGGCCGACCATCAGGATCGGCGCAGGGGCATTGTCGATCTTGAGCGCGCCGGGTTCGCCTTCGCCTTCCAGCACATGTTTCAGCTCGTCATGAACGATCTTGACGACTTGCTGGCCGGGTGTGACAGACTTTGTAACCGCAGAGCCAGTGGCCTTGGCTTGCACGGCCTTGATGAAATCACGAGCGACGGGGAGCGAGACGTCGGCTTCGAGCAGGGCAACGCGCACTTCGCGCAGGGCGGTTTTGACATCGTCCTCGGACAGCGCGCCCTGTTTCGTGAGCCGGTCAAAGACGCCAGAGAGGCGTTCGGACAGATTTTCAAACATGGGCCGGGCCCTTTCCTGCAGTTCCGTTGCTCCCTAGGTAGGGACGCGCGTCGATTTCCCAAAGGGCTAATGCGTGAAAGCCCCCGTGGGCATGACCAAAGCAGGTGCGCCCCCGTGGGCGCAACGCGCTGACGGGGGGCGATCCCGGCCAATGGCCATGGGACCGGAAGACTCGATGGCTTCCGGGTGTTGCGGCGGGAATTATAGGGAGTGGGAGGCCGAGTCAAGCCGGGCCAGGTGCGCGGGGACCGCGCACCCCGGGGGCCTCAGGCGGCCAGTTGTGCGACCTGTGCCTTGGCCGCGGTCAGCGTGGCGTCGGCGTCGATGGCCAGACGGTCGGCGGCCACGGTCTCGACCTCGGTGATGCCGATGAAGCCCAGCACATGTTTCATGTAGCGCAGGGCAAAATCGATCTCGGACCCGGCCTTAGTCCCACCGGATGCCACGGCAAGGATGGCGCGTTTGCCTTCAAAAAGGCCTTGCGGACCGTCAGCGGTGTAGCGAAAGGTCAGGCCGGCACGGGCGACAAGGTCGATCCAGGCCTTGAGCGCGGCAGGTACGCCGAAATTGTAGATCGGCAGGCCGATCACGATGGTGTCTGCGGCCTGCAATTCGGCGACCAGCGCGTCAGACTGCGCCAGCCGCGCTTTTTGCGCATCGCTGCGGTCGTCGGCGGGGGTGAAATTCGCGCCGACCCAGTCTTCGTCGATCTGCGGCAGCGGCGTGTCGGCCAGATCGCGGGTCAGGACGGTTTCGGGGGCCAGCTTGGCCACGATCTGATCGGTCAGGTCGCGGGTGACTGAGCCGGTGCGGCGGGCGGAGGCGTCGATGCGCAGGAGTGTCTGAGTGGTCATGGGAACCTCTGGTGTTTGTGTCTGGTTTGAATATGGCGATGTGCTGGAAAGTTGGAATTTGAAAAGATCGCGCAGTATTGGTGCGAATTTGCACATAACCGCCGCGCACCTTATTGATGGCGCGCACAAAGCCTGTAAGCTGTGGGGCGAAATGCTCACGCTTGCACAGGGGCAGACATGGATAACTGGGACGAGGTGCGCACCGCCTATCAGGTGGCGCGCAAAGGTACGGTCAGTGGTGCGGCTGAGGCGCTGGGCGTGCATCATGCCACCGTGATCCGCCATATCGACGCGCTGGAGGCGCGGCTGGGGGTCAAACTGTTCCAGCGGCACGCGCGCGGGTATACGGCGACCGAGGCGGGCGAGGATCTGTGCCGCGTGGCCCAAACCACCGAGGATCAGTTCAGCCAGTTGCAGGGTCGTATCCGTGGCCAGGGTGATGCGGTGACCGGCGAATTGGTGGTGACGTCACTGGTGGGTATGGCACCGCTGCTGGCACCGGCGCTGGCGTCGTTTCAGGAGGACTACCCGGATGTGGTTCTGCGGTACCTGACGGGCGACCGCCTGTTCCGGCTGGAATATGGCGAAGCGCATGTGGCGATCCGGGCCGGGGCCGCACCGGACCAGCCCGACAACGTGGTGCAGCCGTTTTTTCAGAACCAGTCGGCGCTTTATGCGGCGGAAAGCTATGTCAAACGCTATGGCCGGCCGAAATCCGACGAAGAGCTTGCCGCGCATCGCTGGGTCGGGCCGGACAATGCGCAATCGCGCGCGCCGATGTTCCGCTGGATGCGTCAGGCAGTGCCGCAGGCCAAATTCGTCTTCAAGAGCTCTGACCCGCGCGCCATGGAACAGGCGGTTGTCGCCGGGGCGGGGCTTGGCTTTCTGTCTGTCTATGAGGTGAGTAATTATCCGGGGCTGATCGAGGTTATGCCACCGCGCAAGGAATGGGAGGCACCGCTCTGGTTGGTGACCCATGTGGATCTGCACCGCAGCGCCAAGGTTCAGACGTTTCTAAAGCACCTGAAGAGCTGGATTCCAACTTGGGAAAACCCGCGGACCAGTGCATGACGGACGCGATGCGCGGCCATCTGGCCATGTTGGTTTTTTCCGCGACTGTGGCAGGGTCGTTTTCTCTTGGCGTGCTGGCGGCGAATGCCATTGAACCCGCTGCGCTTCAAGCTGCGCGCTTTCTGCTGGCAGGGCTGCTGACCGGGACGTTGGCCATCGCGCTGGGTCGGGTGCGGCGCGCGCATTTCGCGGCACCCTGGCGCTATTTCGTTTTGGCGGCGTTTTTCGGAACCTATTTCGTGCTCATGTTCGAGGGATTCAAAACCGCAGCACCGGTCAGTGCGGCCGCGGTCTTTACCCTGACACCCGTGATGGCGGCAGGGTTCGGGTACCTGTTGATGCGCCAGATCATGACGCCACGCATCGCATTGGGGCTGGCGATTGGCGCGGCCGGCGCGCTTTGGGTGATCTTTCAGGGCAGTTGGCAGGCGCTCGCCCGGTTCGATGTGGGGCGCGGCGAGATGATCTATTTTGTGGGTTGCGTCAGCCACGCGGTCTATACGCCGCTTTTGGCCCGGCTCGTGCGGGGCGAGCCGCCGCTTGTTTTCACCACGGGAATCCTGATGGCGGGATCGGTGATGATCGGGGCCTATGGCTGGCAGGACATCGTGGCGACGGACTGGGCAAGCCTGCCCGCGATTGTCTGGATCACGCTCAGTTATTTGGTGGTCTTTGCCACTGCGGTTTCTTTCATGCTGTTGCAATATGCCTCGGTCCGGCTGCCTTCGGCCAAGGTCATGGCCTATACCTACCTGACGCCAAGCTGGGTGCTGTTGTGGGAACTGGCGCTGGGACATGGGGCGCCTGCGGTGCTCGTGCTGGCCGGAGTGGGAATGACCGTTCTGGCGCTGGGTGTCCTGCTCAAACCCGAAGACTAGTCGCTGTCAGAGGCTGCCGGGGCAAGCTGGGTTTCCAGAAACTTCTCGAAAGCGTCCAGATTGACCGGCTCGAACTGGCCAAACCCCTGCATCCAGACCGACGCATCGCGCAGCGCGTCAGGCTCCAGCTTGCACCATTTCACGCGGCCGCGCTTTTCCTGAGAGATCAGGCCCGCGCGGGTCAGGATCGTCAGGTGTTTTGAAATCGCGGCCAGCGACATCTCGAACGGCTCGGCCACGTCGGTCACGGCCATATCGTCTTCGAGCAGCATTGACAGGATGCTGCGCCGGGTCGGGTCGGCGAGGGCCGCAAAGACGATATCGAGTTGAGCGCTCATGTCGGGCATTCACCACGGGCCGGGTGTTTCGTCAACCGATTGGTTGAATATGCGCAAACGCTCTGAATCCGGCATTTCACGCTGAATGATGCGGGTTCGGTCGGTGCGCGATGGAAAAATTACGCATCCAGATCAATATCTTAAACGCACTCCGCCTGCGGCATTCCGGGCATTGACTCAGGCGATGCCGCGCCGTAGCAACCTCCCAAGATTTCTGAGGGGGTCCCTTTGCCGGATCAGGAGCATCGCAAACGGCTCGACGCGCTTGATGACCGCATCGCCGCGCTGAAAGGCAAAGAGCAAAAGCCCCACCAGGAAGAACACTATTCACAGGCCAATATGGCCTGGCGCATGGTGATCGAGCTTGTGTCCGGTCTCGGGATCGGATTTGGCATCGGCTACGGGCTGGACAGCCTGTTCGGCACTCTGCCGATCCTGCTGGTGGTATTTACATTGCTGGGCTTCGCCGCTGGCGTGCAGACGATGATGCGCACCGCGAACGAGCTCCAAAGGACGAAATCGGCCGAAGCGGCCGGAGAGGAAAAGAGGACCGAAGATGGCGACTGAAGCGCACGGTGCAGAAGAAGGCGGGCTGGTTTTCCACCCGATGGACCAGTTTATCGTGAAACCGCTGCTGGGCGGTGACGCGGTGCATTGGTACACGATCACCAATGTGACGCTGTGGCTGTTCCTGGCCGTGATCGCCGTTGTGGTCCTGCTGGTCGTGGGAACTTCACGCCGTGCTGTGGTCCCGTCGCGTAGCCAGTCCATCGGCGAATTGGCCTATGGCTTCGTCTACAAGATGGTCGAAGATGTGGCGGGCAAGGATGCCGTGGGCTTCTTCCCCTATATCATGACGCTCTTCATGTTCATCGTCTGCGCCAACTTCCTTGGCCTGATCCCGATGTCGTTCACCACCACCTCGCATTTTGCCGTCACCGTGGTGCTGGCGCTGCTGGTCTTTGTCACCGTGACCGTGCTGGGCTTTGTCAAGAACGGCACCAAGTTCCTCGGCCTCTTCTGGGTCAGCTCCGCACCTTTGGCGCTGCGCCCAATCCTGGCCGTGATCGAGCTGATTTCCTATTTCGTGCGCCCGGTCAGCCACTCCATTCGTCTGGCGGGCAACGTCATGGCCGGTCACGCGGTGATCAAGGTGTTCGCGGGCTTTGCCGCCATCGCCGTGATTTCGCCGGTGTCGGTTCTGGCGATCACCGCGATGTACGGGCTTGAAGTGCTGGTGTCCTTTATCCAGGCCTACGTGTTCACCATCCTGACATGCGTGTACCTCAAGGACGCGCTGCACCCGTCGCACTAAGGACAATGGTGGGCAGACATGCCCACCCTACGAAATTCGGCGGGCTTCGGCGCGCCGCAGTGAAAACCCTGAATTCCAACTTCCAATCGTAAGGAGATACCCCCATGGAAGGTCAACTCGCACATATCGGCGCAGGTCTCGCAGCAATCGGTTCCGGCGCAGCCGCCATCGGTGTGGGCAACGTTGCTGGCAACTACCTGGCCGGCGCTCTGCGCAACCCCTCCGCCGCCGCATCGCAAACCGCGACCCTCTTCATCGGCATCGCCTTTGCAGAAGCCCTGGGCATCTTCTCGTTCCTGGTTGCTCTGCTGCTGATGTTCGCCGTCTAAGCCTTACGGAACACTATCCTTACGCCTCGGTTGGGCGGGCCTGTTCCGCCCGACCGATGGTAACCGGAAGTTCCCAAGGAGGACGACATGGCAACTGAAACAACAGAAGCCGCAGCCGGACACGGGGCTGACGCCGCCGCATCCGCACCCGGCATGCCGCAGCTCGACTTCTCGAACTGGGGTAACCAGATCTTCTGGCTCTTGGTCACGCTTGTCGTGATCTATTTCGTCCTGTCCCGTATCGCGCTGCCTCGCATCGCGGCGGTTCTGGCGGAACGTCAGGGAACCATCACCAACGACCTCGCCAAGGCTGAAGAGCTGAAGCGTCAGGCGGTGGAGGCCGAAGAGGCCTATAACCAGGCGCTGGCAGATGCCCGTGCCGAGGCACAGAACATTATCGCCGAAGCCAAGGCAGAGATCACGGCAGAGCTTGCCGATGCCACGGCCAAGGCGGACGCCGAAATCGCAGCCAAGGCCGCGGAATCGGAAAAGGCGATTGCGGAAATCCGTGCAAGCGCGATGGAAAACGTTGTCATCGTCGCCAAGGATACCGCTGCGGAAATCGTGTCGGCGCTGGGTGGCAAGGCAGATGCCAAGACCATCGACGCAGCCGTCGCAGAACGGACAAAGGGGTAAGGCCATGCGTAAGCTTATGACATTGGCTCTGATCGCCTCGGGCAGCCCGGCTTTGGCCGCGTCCGGTCCGTTCTTTTCGCTGGGCAACACGGACTTCATCGTGCTGCTTGCCTTCCTGCTGTTCATCGCGGTCCTGATCTACTTCAAGGTGCCGGGACTGTTGGGTGGTATGCTCGACAAACGCGCCGAAGGGATCCGCAACGAGTTGGACGAAGCACGCGCGATCCGTGAAGAGGCGCAAACGCTTCTGGCTTCCTACGAGCGCAAGCAACAGGAAGTCAAAGAGCAGGCGGCCCGCATCGTGGAGCACGCCAAGGAAGAGGCACGTCTGGCCGGTGACAAGGCTCAGGAAGATCTGAAAGCCTCGATCGCGCGCCGTATGGCCGCTGCCGAAGATCAGATCGCTTCGGCTCAGGCCGGGGCCGTGAAGGAAGTGCGCGACCGCGCCGCTGCCGTGGCCATCGCAGCCGCGGAGCAGGTGATTGCCAAGCAGATGACCGCCGCGGACGCGGGCAAGCTGATCGACGACGCCATCGCGCAAGCGGGTGCCAAGCTGCACTGATCACGGATCAGGCTGAAGAATTGAAATCGCCCGGGCCTTGACTGGTCCGGGCGTTTCTCTTTTCGGTTATCTGCCGTTCAGAACAGTGGCGCGTATTTCCAATTGTCGGCATCCGGCGTCACTTCGTCGAGGTCATAGCCCGCCGCCTGCAATCGTTTCGCTACCTTGAGGCCTTCGGCAGCGGCCTCGTCCACCAGCGCCCGCCCGCGTGCTTCGTCGCGCGCAACGCCATGGCCGCGCATCAGGTTGATGCCATAGTTGAACTTGCCCACCGGGTCACCGAGATCGGCGGCGCGGCGATCCCATTCGGCGGCGGCATCGGGGTTGTATTCCCCGCCCAGCCCGTTGTTGTCGAGCTGGCTCATCCAGGTCATTGCGCCGGTATAACCCGCGTCGGCACAGGCCTGAAACAGGGTGCGGGCTTCTTCGTGGTCGCCCTTTTTGGTGATGTAATAGCCAGAGGCACAGGTCACCATGTCAGGCTTGCCCTCGGCGATGTTCTGCAGCACGCGGTTATAGCCCATCTCGGGCGGGTTGAGCGTGCCGCCAAGATCGTCATCGTCGGCCAGCAAAGGCGTGGCCAGACAAAGAACCGGCAAAAGCGTGCGCAGCATTTCAATTCTCCTTTCGGGTCGCGATTTCTTTTGAAGAAATCGGTCCGAAATCTTCTGAAGATTTCGGTACAGGGCTATCCGCCTTTCTTACGGCGGATCAGTGCTCGGGACGGATCATACCCCCAAATCGCCAATGCACCAAATGCGGCGGTGGCGAGCAAAGTCCAACCCAGCGCCTGCAGATTGAAATCCGCATAAAGCGCAAAGCGGATCAGCTCAACCGCATGGGTGAACGGGTTGGCGGCGCAGATGTCATGCAGGAGCCGCGAGCTTTCGGCCATTTTCCACAGCGGGTAGAGCGCGGAAGACAGAAAGAACATCGGGAAGATCACGAAATTCATGACGCCGGCGAAATTTTCCAGCTGTTTGATGAAGGACGACAGCGCCAGCCCCAGCGCGCCCAGCATCAGCCCGGCAATCAGCAGGGCCGGGAAGGCGGTAACATAGCCCCAGGGCGGCAGGGTGATGTCAAAGGCCCAGGCGATGAACAGAAAGGCATAGCATTGCAGGATCGAGATCAGCGTCGAGCCCAGCAGTTTCGACAGGAGCAGCCACCAGCGCGGCAATGGTGCGGTGAGCAAGAGCCGCATGGAACCCATTTCGCGGTCATAGACAAGGCTGAGTGAGCTTTGCATGCCGTTGAAGAGCAGGATCATCCCGCAAAGCCCGGGAACGATATAGATCTCGTAGGTGATATAGGTCTGGTAGGGGGGCGTGATCGACAGGCCCAACGCAGCACGAAACCCGGCCGCAAAGACCAGAAGCCAGACAAGCGGGCGGACCAGCGCGGCAATGAAGCGTTCACGCTGATGGATGAAGCGCAGCGCTTCTCGGGCTACGATCGCCGTCATGGCAGTGAGGTAGGGGCGGAGCGTCATGCGAGGGGTTCAGAACTTTCTTGCCTCCGGCGGGGATATTTTTGAGCCAGAGAAGGGACAGGGTCAGGCGGGTTCAGACGTGAGCGACAGGAAATAATCGGAAAGCGATTGGCTTTGGCGGAGTTCGGCCGTCCGACCTGAGGTGAGAAGCTGACCGCGATGCAGGATGGCCAGTTGATCATGGTCTTCGACCTCATCGGTGAGATGCGTGGCCCAGAGCACGGTGAGATTCTTCTCGGCGGCGAGGGCGTGCACATGGGCGGTGATGTCGGCCCGGGTGGCGGCATCAAGGCCAACAGTGGCCTCATCCAGCAGCAGGAAACTGGGAGAATGCAGCAATGCGCGGGCAATTTCCGTGCGGCGTTTATGGCCGCCATTGAGCGTGCGGCATTTCTCAGACGCTCGGGCCGTCAGGTCCAACTGGTCCAGTGCGGCGTCGATCCGTCGGGAGGCTTCGCGCCCGGACAACCCATGCAGGGCCGCGAAATAGCGCAGGTTCTGGCGGATCGTCAGGTCGAGGTCGAGTGTCGTCTGCTGGAACACAACGCCCATCTGCGCCAGCGCGGCGCGCGGCGTTTTGGCAAGGTCATGGCCGCCGATGGTGATGCGGCCCTCTGCAGTCGTAAACAACCGGGTCAGCAGGGCAAACAGCGTGGATTTGCCCGCGCCATTGGGGCCGAGCAGGGCGCAGAACGTGCCCGGCGCGATGGTCAGCGAGATGTCGTCGAGAGCCTGTTTTGCCCCATAGGCAAAGCTCAGGCCCTCGATTTTCAAGCCGTTATTTGATTGTGATTTCAAGGCGCTGGGTTTCTCCGGTGGAGCCGGGGATCTTGAGGTAGTAGTTGCCCGGTTTGATTGCGACAAAGCCTATTTCCATTTCACCGGCTTCGTCAAACTCGATGGAGTCGAGCCCCAGCGGGCGGATTTCCAGCCCTTCGACTACAATCTCGTCGATCCAGATGGCGCGGAAGAATTCGGGGCCGACAAGTGCCAGTTCCTGAGAGCCGTCGCCCTGGATTTCGAACTCGTAATAGGCACCCGATTTCAGTTCCCACGGGGCCGAGGTGAGCGGGATGCCTGCGCCGAGCTGGATGGGTTCGAGGTCGTGCTTGTTGGAGGCAGAGAGGATGCCCGCCATGCCAAAGCCGCGGTCGTCATCGTCATCATCGGCCCAGGCTGTAAAGGGCAGCGCGGCGGCAAAGAGGGCCGTTAGAAGGATGTTTTTCATCAGATATGTCCTGCTACTTGGAAAGGGGAAGAGATCAATTTGTAGGGCGGAACGCCGCCCCCCAGGGGAAACGACCGACCTTGATGGTCTTGATCGGTTTGCGCGAGGCCACGTCGATCACCGTCACGTCACCGGAGACACCGTTGGTGGTGAAGACCTGGCTGCGGTCGGCGTTGAAATCCATGTGCCAGACGCGGCGGCCTACAAGGATGTAATCCTCGACCTCGTAGGTCTCGGCATTCACGACGGCCACGTGGTTCGAGGGGCCAAGCGCCACATAGGCGTGGGTGTCACCGGCGGTGAATTCAAAGCCCACGGGCTGCACGCGGTCAGGATGTACATTGGCCACCTCAAAGCTGATCTTGGCTTTCTCGGTCTGGGTTGCCACGTCAAAAACCGAGATGGTGCCGCCGATTTCGGCCGAGACCCAAAGCTCGGTGCCGTCCTTGACGAATTCCGCGTGGCGCGGGCGGGAATCCACCAGCGTGTTGGCAAAGAGCCTTTGGGTTTCCGTGTCTATCCAATGCGCCATATTGGTGGTCTCGGAGGTGGTGATGGCGATCTTGCCATCGGGGCTCACGGCCATGCCTTCGGGCTCGATCCCCACGTCGATCTGGGCCACCACGGTGCGGGTTTCGGTGTCCACCACAGTGGTGATCGCGTCATCCTCATTGGCGATGTAGAGGTGGCGGTTATCTGGGTGCAGGACAAATTGTTCCGGGTCTTCCCCCGAGGGCAGTTCATGCAGGATCTTGCCGGTTTCGGGGTCCATGACCTGCACCGTGTCGCTGTCGGAGGCGCAGATGTAGAGCACCGAGTAATCCTTGGAAAAGGTGATGCCGCGCGGGCGCTCGCCCACCTCGATAGTGCGCACCACCTCCATGGTTTCGATGTCAATCACGCTGAGCGTGTCGTCCTTTTCGTTGGAGATCCAGATTTCATCCGCCAGTACCGGGGCGGTGGTCAGGAGCAGGGCAGTGAGGATCGGCAGGGATTTCATGATGTCGGTCCTTTTTGAGATGTCGGACCGGGGGCGCTGCCCCCGGTCCCCCGAGGTATTTTTGAACAGAAGAAGATCATGGGGTTAGTTAGCGAAGGCGGTGCATTGGCTTTCGGGTTCATCAAGGCCCAGCGTGTCCAACTCGGTGCGTTGATGCAGGAACCCCTCAAGCGGCGCATTGGCGACCAGTGCGCGGGCATGGACAAGCGGGATGGGCTGGCGCAGCTGGCCGTTCCATTGGCGGAAGGTGAGCGGGCGGCCTTTGAAACCCGCCAGTTCGAAATCATCCGACAGCATGAAGGCGCGCAAAGTCGCGGGATCGCCCGACCCGGCGCGTGTCACGGCCTCTCCGATGGCGCGGATGGCGGTCCATGCGGCGTAGTCTTCGGGACGCATCGGGCGCTCGGCATGTTCCTCGAACCGGCTTTGCAACTGCGCCGCCCCCCATTGTTCCACCACCGGCGCCCAGGTCACGGCGGTGAGACCCTCGGAGCCGGTCACGGGGCGGGCTTCCCATGTGTTGTAGAGAATGTAGCGGCCGAAATCATGGATCTCATCAGCCACCACCAGAGCGTCGTAATCGCCGAACTCTTGCGTGAAGAGCGGCACTTCCTGGGCCGCGTTGCGGCGCATGTCGGCGTCAAAGCCCCAATCCTTGCTTGCCGCCAGATCGAGCCGGAATTTGGCCAGAGACCGTTCCATTGCGGCGGCATAAGCCAGATCCTTGGGGTTCTGGCCGCGAATCATCACGATGTCGGACCAGCGCTTTTTCACGAAGAACTGAACCAGAGCATCGGTGCGCATCGAAAGTGACGGTGCGGTATGCAGCAGGTTGGCGCGGCAGGCATCCGAGCGCAGCGCCGGGTCTTCGGAGCCGACATTGAACAGCAGCTTGCCCGCGGCCTCGGGCAGGTCGGCAATTGCCGTGACCACATCGGCGGGTGCGTCGATCAGCAGGAAAGGCGCATTGGCCAGCGCGCTCCGGGCGGTGGCCAGAGGATCATCGCCTTCGGGGACGCGCGCCACGTCGAGCGTATAGTTGTGACCCATGAAACGGCCCGTGGTGGCGTTGTCCTTGAGTGCCACATGTGCGCCCGCTTCGCCCAGATCGCCGGGAATCGGGTCCAGATTGGACAGGACCGGCGGCGCAGGCTCTTCGACAATCAGGTGGGTGATGGGCACGGAAATTTCCGCGTGCGCGGGCAGTGTGGCCCACAAGCACAGCGCACAGGCCGACATGAACTGCCGAACAAGCTTCATGGGCGTATCCTCCTTGGACCAGACGCTACGGTTCCCGCGTGAGGGGCGGAATAAGACCATGGTCGGAATGTCGCAGCTTTGAGTGCAGAATCGGAACCAAAGTCCAATAGGCCGGTGCTGCATGGCAGCGTAGAACAGCTCAAATCTAGTTTCTGCCATGGGAGAACGGGAAATGGCTATGAAGTTTCGCAAAGTGAGCCTTGCCGCACTGGTACTGGGTCTGTCGGCGTCGATGGCGGGTGCCCATGGGGATGTGGCGCCGCAGCCGGTGGACACGACCGGGCTGCCCGAACTGGGTGATGAATGGCTGATCGAAAACCCCTATCGCGCCGAAGCGGTGGGCGAAGAGACATGGAAACGCGCGTTGGAGATCGGCTCGTCCGGGTACAACCAGAACTGTGCGCGCTGCCACGGGCTTGAAGTGGTGTCGGGTGGTCTGGCCCCCGATCTTCGCTTTCTTGAGGCCGAGGAATACGGCGATGAATGGTATATGGAGCGCTACCGCCTAGGCTATACCCAGAATGGCATCACCAAGATGCCGGCCTTTGAAGAGCTCTTGGGTCAGGAAGCCGGTTGGGCGATCCGTACCTATATCGAGACACGCCCTGACACCGACATGATGGAAGAGGCGTCGCCGGAGCTGAAAGAAATCCGCGATCAGCTTGCCGCATGGGCCGAGGATGCGTCGGGTGCGGATAGCGCAGGGGCGCAGGCCCGCCTCGCCGAAATCGCGGCGGGTATCGAGACGCTCTCCGGCGCGCCGGTGGCGGATTCGGTGGCCTATCGCGCTGCTAACCTTCTGGCAGCCGAACCGGACGCCTATGGCGAGGCGGCAGAAATCTTGACGATCGGTCTGTCTGCGGCTCATTGATAGGGCATGATGACACGATTCCTTAGATCCTTAGGGATACTGGCCACGGCCCTGCTGATTGCGGGGCCGGGTGCCGTTTGGGCCGAAGACCCCTGTGCCGATTATGTCCCGCAACCCAAGCCGCAAAACGCCTCGCGCGATATTGTCGGGCAGGAACTGGACCAGATCATGGAGCAGGGGCATATGCTCTTTGCGGTCTACGAGGACAACCCGCCCTATTCCTGGGAGGAAAAGGGCAAGCCCATGGGCGTGGATGTCGAGATTGCCCGGCTGATTGCCGAGAGCATCGGCGTGGAACCACGATTCAATTTCGTTGGGGCGGGCGAGAACCTTGAGGCGGATCTGCGCTTCAATCTGTGGAAAGGCGCGCTGATCGGTGGGCGGATCGCCAATGTCATGATGCGCGTCCCCTATGACAGCAAGTTCAAGTGCCGCGTCGAGCAGGTGGTCTTTACAGGGCAATATGCGGGCGAAAGCATCGCCATTGCCTATCGCAAAGAAGCCTATCCGGAGGAAAAGCCGGTCCCGGCCTATTTCCGGTTTGATACGGTGGCGGTCGAAAATGACTCGATTGCCGATTTCTATCTGACCCAGCTGGTTGGGCCGGACAATGTGAAACGCTACCCCACGACAGCGCTGGCGATGGAGGCATTGAAGGCAGGCGAGACGATGGCCGCGATGGGGCCGCTGGCGCAGCTGGAACATGGGCTGGATGATACGGTAGGTGTGCATCAGCCGCCGCTGGTGGGGTTCGCGGTGAGCAAGTGGACGCTGGGCGTGGGGGTGCATTTTGCCTATCGCCCACTGAGCTACGCGGTGGATGACGCGATTTACGCGGCGCTGTCCGATGGTCGGATCGCCGGGATTTACGCGTCTTACGGGCTGACACATCTGGCGCCGGAGCGCTGATGTTCAGGGGGTGAAGGGGGCTGTCTGCCCCCTCACCGAAGGTATTTCAAACAGAAGAAGATGCGGGCGTGTCAGAGCGTTGTCAGGTCGCCTTCCGCTGAGACGAGCCTGACGCTGTGGATTCCGGGCATCCGCGCCAAATCGCGGGCTTGCTCCAGCGGGGCCAGCGTCAGAGCGGTCGAGAGGCCATCCGCCAGGGTTGCGCTATCCGCGACAACGGAAACCGTGGACCAGCGCGGGCGCGCGCTGACATGCAGGATATGGCCGCCGGGGCCCAGCGGCGTGGCGGCAGGGCTTGAGGTGGCAACGGCAGCGTTTTCCAGCGTGACATGTCCAAGATGGCCATGGCCCGGGTCAGACAGGCCCAGTCGGTAGGGGCCGCCAAGTGCGGCGAATTCGCCGATATTGATCAGGCTTTGGGTGAGACCTGCATTGGCCAGAAGCGCTCGAATGCGATCCGTGGCATAGCCCTGTGCGATGCCGTTCAGGGTGAGTTTCTGGCCTTTGTCCAGCACAAGCCGCGCGCCGTCCTGCCGGGTGCGGTGCCAGCCGATCAGGGCGCGGGCGGGGGCCGGGTCATGGCCCTTGGCCAGCGCTTCCCAGAGCGGTTGCACGGTGGGATCGAACAGGCTCTCCGTTATGCTGTGCAACCGGTCGATGGCGGGCAGGAGGCTTTGCCAGGCGGGGCTGAGCTCCAGATATCCGGTGGTGTTCAGGCGGGTGATCTCGCTGTCCGGATCATAGAGGGAAAAGGCGGCTTCGATGCTGGCCAGTTCCCTTCGGATGGCGGCGATCAATGGGGCAGGATCTTCAGGCGTTTGCAGTGAGACCGACACCTCAGCCCCCAACGCAAAGCCGCTCCATGTATGCGGGCGGGCCAGTGCCGGGGTCGCGGCCATAGCGGCGGAGATGGCAAGGAAACGGCGGCGGCTCAGGGTCATTCGGCGGCCACCTTTCTTGCACGACTGCGCGCGGCGAGGATCAGTGGCACGCATTGCGCCTCGTCATCATGGATCGTCACGCAGTCGAGGCATCCGAAACATTCAGTATAGTCGATCTTGCCGGATTTCTCGATGGCCCCGTATTGGCATTTCACCCGGCAAAGCTGGCAGGGCGAGCCGCATTCGGCGCGTCGGTCGATCCAGTTGCGCCCCCTGAGCCAGCCGCCGATAGCCATGAGCGCGCCCAGGGGGCACACATAGCGGCAAAAGCCCTTGAACAGCACCATGGAGAGCAGCAGCCAGAAAGCGGCATAGGCCACGTAGTACCATTCGCGGACGAAGAAGGTGGTGATCGCGGTTTTGAACGGCTCCACCTCGGCGGCCTTGTCGGTGAAGTCCGGCGCAAAGATCACCACGCCCATCAGCGAGGCGAGCAGCACGTATTTGAGGTATTTCAACCGCGCGTCCCAGCGAGCCGATGGTTCGATCTGGGGAAGGCGCAGGATGCGGCCGAGATGGGCGGCGAATTCCTGAAGCGCGCCAAAGGGGCAAAGCCAGCCGCAGAACAGCGCGCGGCCCCAGAGCACGAAGCCAAGGATCGTCACGCCCCAGATCACCAGCGAGAAGGGATCATAGAGCAGGAAACTGTAGGAGCCGCCATCTATGCCCGTGCGCAGCGTGGCCAGCGGGGTCACGATAGAGAGCTGTCCCTGTCCCCACCAGCCGATAAAACCTGTGACAAAGGCAAGGATGCCAAGACGGATCGGGGTGAAATACTGATGCCCGGCCAGACGGTTGAGGCTGAGCCCCAGAAGCAGCACAAGCGCAGCAAGGAACAGCCCCAACACCACAAGGTCCTCGGCCCGGTTGCGCAGCGCATCGAGCCAGGGGGGTGCGGGTTTGATCACCTCGGGGCGTTTGAAGAAGCGTTCATCGGTGACATGTTCGGCCTCAAGCGTGACTGTGCCGACCTCGGGCTGGAACATGCCGTGTTCGCGGATGGCCGAAATCTGCATCGTATAGGGTGAGGCCGGATCAAAGCCCAGCCGACGGTCGGTGCGCAGGATCAGAGCCGCTCCGAAATCGGCCGCCTCGTGCAGCGCGTCGGGAACGTCATCGGCCAGCCCGACGATCAGGTCCGCATCCCGCAGGGCCACCGGGAAGCCGGATTGCTCCATGCCGATCCAATCGGGCGAGGTGTTGCGCACGAACTCGTCCGAGACCAGCCCGTGGCGTGCGGTTTCGACCACCAGAAGCGGTTCGTCATTGTCCGAGATTTCAAGGAACCGTTGCAGGTCATTGTAGCTGTCCTCGGACAGGACGGCGCGCGCGATGGATTTGGGGCCAAGGTCGACGACCCAGAAGTCGAGGTAGAGGTCTTCGGGATTGTCCGTGGCCTCGGGATCGTCATCGTCCCAGACGGTGCCTGCGAATTTCTCATTCACCTCGGCGTTGGTGACCTGAAAATTCTTCACCAGCCCCTGCGCGACAAGGTCGTCCCAATTCAGCTCCTCGTTATGATCCGGATCGGGAAAGGCGGGTGGCCCGCTGTCCACATGGCCCATCTTTTCGCGCGCGATCTGCAATGCGGCGGCCAGTATCGATTCATGGGCTATGCGGACCGAGGCCGTGGCTTTGGTCACCCCGTCGAGATAAACCAGAGACGAACCGCTTCCCCCGCCGCCATAGGGGGTGCCGACCACCATGGAATCATTGATCGACAAGCCCCGGTATTGTTCGAAAAACGTGTGGAATGGTGCCTCGCCCAGCCCCGAGACAAAGATCGGTTCATTATGGGACAAAAGCCGTACATCGAGAAACCGGCCCTCCAGATCCAGCGTGACCAGCATGTTGATCGGGGCACCGGAAAAGCCGGGCAGGGGGGCGATGGGCAGGGTTTCAAAGACATATCCGGCCTCGGCCCCGCCGGAGTTCAGGAGAGAGTAGAGCCCGCTGTCATTGAGTTCCGGGCCCAGCTCCATCGGGGGTACGATCAGCGGCGCAATCTCTTCGCGCGGCAATGGCTCGGCCCAAACGGGAACGGCCGCGAAAATCCACGCGGCAAGCCATAAAAAGATGCGGCCAAGTCCTCCCATGGCGGCGAAGATACGCGCGTGCGCGGGCGCAGAGGAATGAGACGATGGTCGCAGGGCGGGCTGGCTCAAGCTGTGGCAGATTTCTGCCATGAAAAAGGATACCGGCAAGCAAACCCCATCGGCGCCTGTGTTGGCTCTATCTGTCGCGGCCCTGATCGTGCTGTGGCAGATCTCGGCATGGCTGACGGCGGATGCCACGATCATGCCGGCACCATTAGAGGTCTGGCGTACCATGCGGTCCGAGGCTGCGAGCGGAGAGCTGGGACACCATATGTGGGCCACGTTCCGCCGTGTGGTTCTGGCTTTCTCATTGGCGATGGTGTTGGGCGTTGCGATTGGCGTTATCTTGGGCCTCTCGGCGCGCGCCAACCGGTGGTTCGGGGCTTGGATCGTGGTGTTCCAGAACATCCCGGCGCTGGTGGTGATCGTGCTGTGCTATCTTTGGATCGGACTGAATGAGACGGCGGCGATTATTGCCGTGGCGGTCAACAAGACCGCAATGGTGGCTGTGACGTTGCGCGAAGGGGTGCAGGCGGTGGACCCGCGCGTGAATGACATGGCAAAGGTCTTTGGCATGGGCCGCGCCCGGTGGCTGATCCATGTGCTGATGCCACAGCTTTGGCCCTATCTGGCGGCGTCGATGCGCAACGGGCTGGCGATCATCTGGAAGATCGTGCTGGTGGTGGAATTTCTTGGCCGGTCAAATGGGGTAGGCTTCCAGATTCACCTGTATTTCCAGCTGTTCGAAACCGGTTATGTGCTGGCCTATGCGTTCAGCTTTGTCGCGGTCATGCTATTTCTGGAATATGCAGTCCTGCAAAGCGTTGAACGGCGCACCACGCGGTGGAGACGGCTGAGCGCGGGGCAGGCGGCCTAGAGTTTGCGCATCTGCTCATGCTCGAACCTCTGCCGCGCAATGCCCTCGTTGCGTTCAGCCCGGGCATGGTCACGCAGGGCGGCCTGGACATAGTCAAGATGGGTCTCAATCGCGGCGCGGGCGGCGGTGCCGTCGCGGGCCTGCAGCGCGTCGTTGATGGCGCGGTGTTGGGCCAGAAGCGAATCCCGCGTCATGCGCTGTTTGAACATGATCTGGCGGTTGTAGAAGACACCCTCGCGCAGCAGCTGGAACATGGACCGCATCATGTGCAGCATGATCACGTTATGGCTGGCCTCGATGATCGACAGGTGAAACTCCGCGTCCAGCGCTGCCTCGTCGCCCGGATCGCGTTTGGCATGGGCGGCTTCCATCTTGTCATAAATGGTCTGGATCACTTTGAGATCGGTGTCCGATCCCAGCCGCGTGGCGCGTTCCGCGGCCAGCCCTTCCAGGTCGCGGCGAAAGGACAGGTAGTCATAGACCGCTTCGTCGTGATCGGCAAAAAGCTGGATCAAGGCCGGTGAAAAGGCCGAACCCAACACGTCAGCCACAAAGATCCCGGCACCCGCGCGACTGCTGAGCAGCCCCTTGTCCTGCAGTTCTGCGACCGCCTCGCGGACAGAGGGGCGGGAGACTTGCAACCGTTCGGCCAGTTCCCGTTCGGACGGCAGCCGCTCACCCGGGCGCAAAATGCCGCGCAGGATCAGCTTCTCGATCTGGCGCGTCACGGCGGTGGAGAGTTTTTCGGGCTGAACGGGTTGGAAAGGCATGGGGCGCTCCGGCAATTGGTCAGATTATATGACCACCTTAACGGAGGGCCAAGCGGTTTTCCGGGGTCACCCTGTCTCGCCCGGAATGGCCAGATGCGCGCCACGGGTCATGGCGCTGACCAGCGCGCTGACCTCGGATTTCAGCGCCTCCATTGGCAGGCCGACAAACCGCCCCTGCAAAGCAAGCAGCACCACGCCATGCACAGCGGCAAATGTGGTGCGCGCGCGCAGGATCAGCGTCGCCTCATCGAGATCGGGGCGCAGGTCTTTGAGCGGTGCGATGATCACCTTGATCAGCACTGCGTGATCCTGCTTGTGCCAATCCGGTGCCTCGCGGCCCTGCGCCATACGATGGTCAAAAAGCGCGATCCAGAGCCGCTGGTTGGCGCAGGCGAAATCCACATAAGCCGAAGCCAGCGCCTGCATCACTTCTTCCGGTTGGGCGTCCGTCCCGGGTAGGGCACCGGTCAGCGCCGCCCCCAGCTTTTGCAGCGTGCGCGAGTTCACATGCATCACCAGCATGTCCAGATCCTCAAACGCATTATAAAGCGCGCCAAGGGCACATCCGGCTTGTTGGGTCACGGCGCGGGCCTTGAGCCCTTCGATTCCGTGTTGGGTGATCTGGTCTTCGGCGGCATCAATCAGCCGATTGCGGAGGTCAGCACGTTTTTTTTCTCGTTTGTTTTCCATGGCTTCCTCAAATTTCATGAACAGTGTTCAAAATAATTCTTGAACGCCGTTCATTTTCGCCTTACCCATAATTCATGAACAGCGTTCATAAATGAGGAGGCCATGATGTTCAAGACGATAACCACATTGCTTCGAAGCCGCAGCCATGATGTGGCCGAGGCGATCACGGATGCCAACGCCCTGCAGATCCTGCGCCAGCAATTGCGCGACGCCGCTGCCGGGCTGGAAAGCGCCAAACACGCGGTTGCCGTTGTCATGGCCTATGCCCAGCGGGAACGCAAAGCCATGGCACGGCTGGACCGTCAGCACGCAGAACTTGAAGAGCGGGTACTGGACGCGCTGCGCAAGGACCGCGAGGACCTGGCGGCGGAAGGGGCCTCGGCCATTGCAGAACTGGAAGCAGAGCGCGCCGCCTGTGCCAAATCCATCGCGCATTATGATGGCGAAATCCGCAAACTGCGCGAACAAGTAAGCCTTGCCGAACACCGCCTTCGCACGCTTCAGCGTGGCAAACAGATCGCCGATGCGGCGCAACGCACCCAAAAGCTGCGTGGCACCATGCCCGATGGCGTGTTGGCCAGCCTGCGCGAAGCCGAAGCCACGCTTGAGCGTTTGCAGGGGAGGCAGGACCATGCCGAAGAGGTGGAGGTTGCATTGGCGGAGATCAATGCAGGTTCCAGCGCCGAGGCGACCTCGGCCCGGTTGGCTGCTGCTGGCTGTGGCGCGCCGCTACGCTCCGAGGCGGCGGAAGTGCTGGCCCGGTTGCGGGCACAGGCCGCGCCGTCCACCTGATCCAATCCATCATCGACACATCCCCGGGGGCACTTCCCCCGGATACAGAAGGAGAGACCCCATGACCGAATACACCCCCAAAGTTTCGAAAGCCTGGAACAGCTTTACCTATATTATGTTCTCGATTGCCGTGGGCATGATGGCGGCGGGCATCTGGAACCTTGAGGCCAGCCTCACCGCCAAGGGATATTACGCGATGGCGGCGCTGATGCTGGTCTATACCACGGCGGCCATCACCAAGGCTCTGCGTGACCGCGAAGAGAGCGACCGCATCTACAACAAGCTGGAAGATGCCCGGACCGAGCGTATGCTGGCGGAAGTGTCTTCCAGGGACGACGCCTGATCCCCGGCACCCTGCGGGCCTGGACCTTTCCCGGTCCGCAGGGCGCACTGAATGCCTATGATGCCTTAAGAGGTTCGTTATGTCCCGGTCTCTTCGCTTTTTCTTGCACGCCATGTTCTTTGTAATCGTTTCGTCAGGGGCTGCATGGTCCGTCACGGCGATCTGGCTCAATCTGGACGGCTTGGCGCGCGCAGGCGCTCTTGGCCTTTTGGGGAGCGCCGTTTTGGCCACGCTCTTCGCCCGTTTCCGCCGCCGCCGGTTGGGATGGGCGGCGCTGGGGCTGTCGGCGCTGGGCGTGGTCGGCTGGTACCAGACGATTGAGCCGCGCGATGACCGGAACTGGGCGTTTGACGTGGCGCGCGGGGTCAAGGCGGAGGTGACGGGAGATCAGGTCACGCTGCGTGATCTGCGTGATTTCGACTGGCAAACCCAAACGATCGCGACGGAGCGCTGGATCACAAAGGACTATGACCTGAATCAGTTGCAAAGCGTGGATATGCTTACCTCGGTCTGGGATAGCCCGGACATCGCACATCTTCTGGTCAGTTTCGGGTTCAGCGATGGCGAGCGGGTCGTGTTTTCCGTCGAAATCCGCCGTGAGCTGGGTGAGGACTTCAGCCAGATCGGCGGGTTTTTCCGGCAGTTCGAGCTTGTCCTCATTGCCGCGACCGAACAGGATATCGTTCGGCTGCGCACGGATAAGCGCCGCGAACAGGTGCGTCTGTTCCCCGTTGATCTGACTCAGGAGCAAATGCGCACCATGTTCATGTCCTATGTGGAACTGGCGCAGGAACTGGATGCGGAGCCACGGTTCTACAATACCATCGCGGCCAATTGCACCACGGTGGTCTACGGATTGGCCCGCAGCCTGAAATCCGACCTGCCGCTCCGCAAGAGTCTGATCCTGTCCGGTCGGTTGCCGGAATACCTGGACGATCTGGGCGTTCTGGGGGGTGAAGGGTCGCTTGCCGACCGGCAGGCGTCCGCGTTGATCATGGCCGATGCGCAGGAGCGTTATCCCGAGATGAGCTTTTCCCAGGCGATTCGCGCGCGGTGACCTTTGGGCACGCAAGGAAAAGGGCCGCCCGAGCAAGGCGGCCCTTCCGTTCCGGTCGAGTGGCGAAGGGGTTGGTTATCACTCTGCCGGAATGGCGGCGGCGTCGACGCGGCGGAAATGCTGCCGGTTGAGCCGCAGGACCATGACGATGGCGATGATCTGGGCCGCAATGGCGATGGCGGTCACCGCCCAGTAGCCTGCGCCGAATTTCTCGACCACGCCGGCGCCCACCAGCCCCTTGTTGGCGAAGAAGTGCAGCAGGACCGAGAAGGCCACGGCGGGGCAGACCAGCGCATAGGAGCCGGGCGAGGTCTTGGACCCGATCACGAAGTCCTTGAAATAGCCCTGCGCTTTGAGCACCGCGCCGCCCAGAAGCAGGAAGGCAACCTGGATCGACAGCATCTGGGTCAGGAAGACCAGCGTTTCGCCGGAATTGGCATGGGCGTCAAAGGTGGTGTGCAGCCCGTGGCTCTGGCGCAGCATGAGAATGCTCAGCACGGTGACGATGGGGACGATGATCATCAGCGTCGGAGCAGCTTCCCGCGCCACGCCGTTTCGCAGCATCGAAGCAATGGCCGGAAAGGCCGCGGCCAGCACATAGACCACCGAGATCACGGCGAGGAAGGTGGACAGGATCAGGCTGGCCGAGACG
The DNA here is from genome assembly GCF_028023675.1 of Primorskyibacter aestuariivivens. Taxonomy (GTDB): domain Bacteria; phylum Pseudomonadota; class Alphaproteobacteria; order Rhodobacterales; family Rhodobacteraceae; genus Marinovum; species Marinovum aestuariivivens. The sequence goes on from NZ_JAQIOZ010000006.1 coordinate 208,665, forward strand.
GTGAGCTTGGCGGTGCTCATGGCGGCGGGGGCGGCAAAGCCCACGGCGATCATGGTCAGCGCGAAGGCCGGAACCATCTGCACGAAGGAATTGTTGGCCTCGGGGTTGAAGCCGCGCCCTTCGCCCAGCACGCGGGACAGGTAGCTGCCGATCATGCGGAAGGCCAAAAGACCGATCAGAGCAAAGGCAACCATGGCGGCGGGAAAGAGATATTCCACGATGCTCCAGAGCTGCGGCACAAAGACCAGCCCGACGATGAAGCCGACATTCACGGTCATCGCCATGGCCAGTGGCATGGCCAGCGCCGAGGCTTCGGCATTGGAATTGGTCAGCGCCTCATAGGCGGGCGTCTTGCGGAAGGCGGCCCAGCTTTGCAGGTTCCCGATCAGGCTTTTGATGTTGAGAAAGGCGAAGAACGCGATGCCCACCATGGCCACGGCAATAGTGGCCTGGGTGAGCGGCGCGCCAGTGGCCCAGGCGGCCATGATGTCTTCGAACACCGGGACGGGTTGGCCGGGATGGGGGATCCAGAACATCAGGAACATGAAAAAGGTCACAACGATCCCGCCTGCACCCAGCGAGGCGAGGAAATAGGTCGGGTTGTAGGTATCTGCGGGGCGTGAGGTCTGCATGACGCTCTCCTTTGCATTCGAAAATATGAATGTGAATATACATGCAGAAAGTTGAATGTAAAGGGTGGCGATGCCGAATGTTCAGTTTGTAAGGGGTTGTTAACCCTGTCGGTCCTAGCCTGTGGGTATGCGATGGCTTTTCATACTCTTGTTCCCCATCTTTCTTTCCTCGTGTGACACGCCGAGGCCGCGCCACATGGGCGTGACCCCGGTGCGTTCAGAGCAGGGCGGGATGATCTTTGACGTACGTATGCGCAATGGCCACGCCGAAGCGATTCGGCGCAACTTTTTCTGGCCGGTGCGGATGACCGACATTGCGAATAACGGCGGCCGCGCGATCGAGGCGGTAAACGGATGCCGGGTTGCCTGGATGCAGGGGGATCCTTCGGTGCTGATGGCTGGGGTCGATTGCGGAGCGGGCGCGCCGCGCAAGCCGCGCCGCAAGCTTGTATGCAGCGGTCGGGCTGGAGCGCCGTCGAGTACAGGCGAAAGCGACGTACAGTTTACCTGTGGCTAAACCCCATCAATAAGCAATGAATTGCCAATATAATGTGGATAACTCGCAAATTTACCCTAGATGCTGGGGTTCAAGATTGACAGATCCCAAGATCGGCCTCCAGACTGGCGCCAAGCCGGAATCACGGGCAGAACCACGGGGACCACGTCTTGCGCTTTCACAAACTGCGCCTCACAGGCTTTAAAAGCTTTGTTGATCCCACCGATCTGATGATCGGCGATGGGCTGACTGGCGTGGTTGGTCCGAACGGCTGTGGGAAATCCAATCTGCTTGAAGCGTTGCGCTGGGTGATGGGGGAAAACCGTCCCAAGGCGATGCGCGGCGGCGGCATGGAGGATGTGATCTTTGCCGGGGCGGCGTCACGGCCCGCGCGCAACTTTGCCGAGGTCTCTCTGCATATCGACAACTCGGATCGTCTGGCCCCGGCGGGGTTCAACGACAGCGACGCGCTTGAGATCGTGCGCCGGATCACCCGTGATGTGGGCTCTGCCTATAAGGCCAATGGCAAGGATACGCGGGCGCGTGACGTGCAGATGCTCTTTGCCGACGCCTCGACCGGCGCGCATTCGCCCGCGTTGGTCCGGCAAGGGCAGATCAGCGAGTTGATCAACGCCAAACCCAAGAACCGTCGTCGTATCCTTGAGGAAGCGGCCGGGATTTCCGGGCTGTATCAGCGCCGTCATGAGGCCGAGCTGAAGCTGAAGAGCACCGAGACCAATTTGACTCGCGTCGATGATGTGATCGAACAGTTGGCTGCGCAACTGGCGCAACTGGCGCGGCAAGCGCGTCAGGCGGCGCGCTATCGCGCGATTGGCGAAGAGCTTCGGCAGGCAGAGGGGCTTTTGCTGTACCGCCGCTGGAAAGAAGCGGACGAAGCGCGGCAAAGGGCCGAAGAGGCGCTGCGCGAAAAGCTGACCGGTGCGGCACAGGCGGAAAAAGCGGCGCGCGAAGCGGCCAAGCTGCGCGAGCAATGTGACGAAGCGCTGCCACCGCTGCGCGAGGAAGAAGCGATTGCGGCCGCGATCCTGCAACGGCTCAGCGTGCAACGTGACACTCTGGCCGATCAGGAAACCACCGCGCGTGACAAGATTGCGACGCTGCAAAATCGCATTGCCCAACTGGTGCATGACATTGACCGCGAGGCCGGGCTGAACCGCGATGCGGGCGAGACGATCGAGCGGCTGGAATGGGAAGCGCGGGAACTGGCCAAGGCCGGTGACGGTCATGACGACCGCATGTCCGAGGCCACCGAGGCGGCGCAGGAAGCGGCATCGGTCCTGTCCGAGCGCGAGGCCGATCTGGCCCAACAGACCGAGGATGTGGCGCGGCTGGCCGCGCGGCACCAATCGGCGCAGCGGATGCTGTCGGACAGCGAAAAGCAGCAGCAGCGCAGCGATGAGCAGGCACAAAAGGCACGCGCAGGTGTCGAGGAAAGCCGCGCCAGGCTGGAGCAGGCGGCGCAGGATCAGGTTACGGCAGAAGAGGCCGAGGCCCGCGCCCGCGAAATGGCGCAGCGCGCCGAAGACGCTCTGGCCGCCGCCGACGAGGCCCGCGCCGAGGCGCAATCGCGCGAGGCCGAGGCCCGCGCAGAACGCTCCGAGGCCGAGGGTGAGGCCAATGCGCTGCGCGCCGAGACTCAGGCTTTGGCGAAACTCCTGGAGCGTGACACCGCCGAGGGCGGGCAGATCATGGACCGGTTGCAGGTGGAGCAGGGCTTTGAAAAGGCGCTGGGCGCGGCTCTGGCCGATGATCTGCGCGCCCCCGAAGTGCATGGCGATGGCCCGTCGGGTTGGACCGTGCTGCCCGATTACGATGCGGCGCAGCCCCTGCCCGGGGGGGTAACTCCGCTGAGCAATCATGTCTCGGTGCCCGATGTTCTGGCCCGTCGCATGGCGCAGATCGGTCTGGTCGAGGCCGATGACGGGGCGCGGTTGCAGCCCCTGTTGCAGCCGGGGCAGCGGCTGGTCAGCCTTGAGGGCGACCTGTGGCGCTGGGACGGCTATCGCGCCTGGGCCGAGGATGCGCCCTCGGCGGCCGCGCTGCGGCTGGAGCAACTGAACCGGCTGGAAGTGCTCAAGCAATCGCTGGAGCAGACGACAACGCGGATGGACGCCGCGCGGGCTGCGCATGAGGCGCTGATCCAGCGTTTGTCGGACCTGAGCCGCGCCGACAAAGAGGCCCGCGAGGCACGGCGCGAAGCGGACCGGCAGGTCACAGAGGCGAGCCGCGCGTCAAGCCGGTCCGAAGCGGAAAAGAACCTCGCCGAGGGGCGGCTGGAAAGCCTTGGGCTGGCGCTGAAACGTCATGAGGAAGAGGCGCAGGCCGCCGCGTTGCAACTGCGCGAGGCCGAACGCGCGGTGGCCGACCTGCCGGATCTTGAGGCGGCGCGCGCACTGGTCGAAGACGTCAAGATGACAGTCGAAGCGGCGCGCATGACGATGATGTCCCGTCGCTCCGCGCTTGATGAGCTGCGCCGCGAAGGCGAGGCGCGCACGCGGCGGTCACAGCAGGTGACCAAGGATCTGTCGGGGTGGCGGCACCGTTTGGAAACGGCGGAAAAACGCAGTGCAGAGCTGCATGACCGCAAACAGGCCAGCGAAGATGAGTTGGAGACCGCGTCGCGAGTGCCCGAAGAGATTGCGGCGCAGCGCGAGGAACTGGCCGACGCCATTGCGCAGGCCGAAGATCGGCGGTGTCGGGCGGCGGATGTGCTGGCCAAAGCGGAGACGGCGCTGCGCACCGCAGAACATGCAGAGCGGGAAGCCGAGCGACTGGCCTCTGAAGCGCGCGAGGCGCGGGCCGGGGCGCAGGCGCGGGCGGAATCGGCGTCCGAGAATGCCAGCGCCGCGGCGGAGCGTATCCGAGAGGAGCTTGAGACGACGCCTGAGAAATTGCTGAACAAGCTCGATACTGATCCGGAAAAAATGCCCGGTGCGGATGCGATCGAAGCAGATGTGAACCGGCTGAAGCGGCAGCGCGATGCGCTGGGTGCCGTGAACCTGCGCGCCGAGGAAGACGCGCGTGAGGTGCAGGAAGAGCATGACGGGTTGGTCAGCGAAAAGACCGATCTGGAAGAAGCGGTGCGCACGCTGCGCAACGGGATTGCCAGTCTGAACCGCGAGGGGCGCGAACGGCTTTTGACCGCGTTCGAGCAGGTGAACAGCAACTTCTCGATGCTCTTCACCCATCTGTTTGGCGGAGGCGAGGCAAACCTCGTGCTGGTCGAAAGCGATGACCCGCTTGAGGCAGGCCTTGAGATCATGTGCCAGCCGCCGGGCAAGAAGCTGTCGACCCTTTCGCTTCTTTCCGGCGGGGAACAGACGCTCACGGCGCTGGCGCTGATCTTTGCGGTGTTCCTGGCCAATCCTGCGCCGATCTGTGTGCTGGACGAGGTGGACGCGCCCCTGGACGATGCCAACGTCACCCGGTTCTGTGATCTTCTGGACGAGATGTGCCGCCAGACCGAGACCCGGTTCCTGATCATCACGCACCATGCGGTGACGATGGCGCGGATGGACCGGCTTTTCGGGGTGACGATGCAGGAGCAGGGGGTGAGCCAGCTTGTCTCCGTTGACCTCAAGAAAGCGGAGCGCATGGTCGCGTAAACGTGTCCGGTGTGCCTGAGTGTTGCGGCTATGCTGTCGGCAAAAGGAGACCCCGATGCGCGCCACGATCCTGTTGACCCTGTTGTTTGCCAGTCCCGCATTTGCCGAAAGCTGGGTTTTGCGCGACAGCGATACAGGCTTTGATCTGGCGGCGTTGGATGCCCGGCTGCGCGGTGAAATCCTGACTTTCTATGATGGTGGGAAATCCGAGTTTTACGAGGACGGGCGCTATACCTACACGTACGCCGATGATGGTGGGACGGGGTATGGCTATTTCGAGGTCATGGAAGACAGCCGCGTCTGCATCGAGTTCGTCAACGGGTTTTCGCGCTGTGATGCCTATGTCACCGATGCACAGGATCGGTTGGTGGTGATCACCGAGGCGGGGGATCGGTTTCCGGTCAGGGAGTGAGCGCTGGGTTGAGACCTGGTTAAGAATTCATCTCTACTTTGATTCGTGTCGCAACAAATGTCGGCACAAGGAGGTGATGACACTGAGTGAAGGCACTTTTCGCAAATGGATGGTGATACTGGCAGCGCTTTCGCTGCTCATCGCAATCATCCGACTGTTGGCAGGGCCGTAAAAGTCCGAAAAAGAGAGGCCCGGCAGAGTAGCAGCTCTAGCGGGCCGTTTTTCGGTGATGACACTGAAAAACACTTTCGCAATTTCAAACTGTAGCACAATTCCTAAGAATTGGTAAGCAGATCGTTCACAAACGGTTAAGTAGCCCCGGTGTCGGCCAGGCATCGGCGGGCAAGCCCAGCTTGACCTGTGCGTCCTGCACGGCGGCGCGGGTCTTGGCTCCCAGGATGCCATCGACATCCCCCACATCATATCCCATATCCTGCAACTTGCGCTGCAACTGCTTCATCTGCTCGCCCGACAGGCCCTGTTCCGGATTGCCCGCGTCGAACACGGCTTTACCCTCCAGCCGGTTGGCAAAATAGGCGGCGGTCATGACGTAGACAAAGCTCTTGTTCCACTCGAAATAGACGTTGAAATTCGGATAGGCGAGGAATTTTGGCCCCTTGCGCCCCTGCGGCAGAACCAGCGCGGCGGGGAGTTCTGCCAGGTCACCCTCCCGGGGCTGAACGCCCATCGCGGCCCAGTCCGAGGCGGGGCGCTGTTGGTCCAGACCGGTCAGTGACCAATCGAAATCTGCAGGCACCTGCACCTCCTGAATCCATGGCTCGCCCGCGCGCCAGCCCAGATCGCGCAGCATATTGGCCCCGGACAAAAGCGCATCAGGAGCAGAGGTTTTGAGCGTCACATGCCCGTCGCCGTCCCCATCAACGCCGTTGGTCAGGATGTCCTCGGGCAGCATCTGCACCATGCCGATCTCGCCCGCCCAGGCGCCGGTCGTGGTTCTTGGGTCGAAATCGTCGTTTTCATAAAGCTCGAGTGCCGCAAAGATCTGTGGCCGGAAAAGTTCCGGGCGACGACAGTCATGCGCGAGCGTGACCAGCGCGTTCAACGTGTTGAAATCGCCCTGGACCTGGCCGAAATCGGTCTCGAACGCCCAAAAGGCCAGCAGCACCCCGCGCGACACACCGAACTCGCGCTCCATCCGGTCGAACACCTCTGCATAGCGCCGGGCATTGGCACGGCCGTTATTAATACGGTTCTGGCTGATCAGGCGGCGGGCAAAATCGACAAAGGGAATCTGGAATACGCCCTGCCGCCGGTCGGCGCGCAATACGCTTTGATCCTGCCTGACGGATGAAAAGAACCGATCCACGGTGGCGGGTGCGTGACCTTTGCTGATTGCCTCGTCCTTCAGAGCGGCGACAAATCCCGAAAAGGACCCTCCGCATTGAGCCGACGCTGCCGAGGGCAAAGCGGCTGCAAGACAAAGGGAAAGCGCCTGAATATGGCGAAGAAACGTCATGTAAACACCTGTTGGATCGTTGGTTTGGCGCAGCCTAGCATCCGTGGGCAGGCTGGCAAGCCGTGTTGTCGGCAACCGCAAAAACCCTGTGGCGGATTATCGCAGGGACCGCTTGGAAACGGGGATGTTTACCATTTGTTAGGGAAATTTCGCAGATAAATGGTCGTGGGACACGCTGAATAAATGCCGGGTTAATCGTCTGGAGGGCGGAGACATGCGTGTACTGATCGTCGAAGCAAATCTCAGCTTGGGATCGCTTTGGGCGCGCCATCTGGAACGGTTCGGCGCGCGCGTGGTTCTGACCCAAGGGCAGAGCGACGCTGTGCAAGCGCTTCAGGACCAGACATTCGAAATCATTGTGCTGAACCTGCAAATCGGGGATGGTGCGGCCTTTGCCGTGTCCGACTTTGCCAGTTTCAAGCAACCCGACGCGCGCGTGATCTTTGTCACGAATTCCCGGTTCTTCTCGGACGGCTCGATCTTTGAATTCAGCCCGAATGCCTGTGCGCTCGTGCCGGGAACAACGCGACCAGAGGATCTGGCCGCGTTGGTCGAACATCATGCTGCGGTGGGCAATACAGCGTCCCGGCCATGCGGGGCGTCATAGTTCAGCTCCGGACCAACCGGCACGATGCGATGCGGGTTGATGCTATTGTGGCTGTAATGGTAGTGACGCGATATGTGATCGAAATCCACGGTCTCTGCGACGCCGGGCCATTGGTATAGCTCGCGCAGATACGCCCAGAGCGCCGGGTAATCGACAATCCGGCTGCGATTGCATTTGAAATGCCCGTGATAGACCGGATCGAACCGGATCAGCGTGGTGAAGAGCCGCCAATCAGCCTCGGTCAGGCGGTCACCCATCAGATAGCGATTTGTGCTCAACCGCTCTTCAAGCCAATCCAGCGTTTCGAACAAAGGGTTCACCGCCGCGTCATAGGCCTCTTGGGTGGTGGCAAAGCCGGATTTATAAACACCGTTGTTCAGCGTGTCATAGATGCGCGCATTGACCGGCTCGATGGCCGCGCGCAGGGCCGCGGGCCAATAGTCCTCATGATTGCCAGTGATCGCGTCGAAAGCCGAATTGAACATGCGGATGATCTCGGCGCTCTCATTGCTCACGATGGTTTCGCGCTGCGTGTCCCACAAAATCGGCACGGTCACGCGGCCGGATGCCTTTGGATCGGCCTTGAGATAGATGTCACGTGCAAAGGGCAGGCCGTATAGCTGATCGCCCGTCGCGCCGGGATAGCTGTCGTCAAATGTCCAGCCATCGCCCAGCATGTCGGGATGCACAACGGAGACGCCGATATGGTCTTCCAGACCTTTGAGATTGCGGAAAATCAGCGTCCGATGCGCCCAGGGACAGGCAAGGCTGACATAGAGATGGTAGCGTCCGCTTTCAGCCTTGAAACTGCCCTCACCAGACGGGCCCGCACTGCCGTCGGCGGTAACCCAGTTGCGGTATTTCGACGTGCTGCGCTTGAAGGCGCCTCCGGTGGATTTGGTGTCGTACCACTGATCGCGCCATTCACCGTCAACGAGAAGTCCCATGAAATACCTCCTTTGGTTTCACTCAGGAGGTAACGCATCGCCGGGCAAAGAAAACCCGATTGAACGCGCAGGAGTTGCGCGTCAATGCACATTGGCTTGCGGCAGGGTTCTGTATGCGCGTTATTGCAGGTCGGCAAAGGCCTTTTGCAACCGCTCTACGGCCTCTTGGACATTGGCGCGTGGCGTTCCGATATTGAACCGCAGGAACGTTTCGCCCCCTTTGCCGAATGTCGGGCCGTGGTTGACGGCAATGCGGGCGTCCTTTTCCACCCGGCGCAGGAGTTCGTCCTTGTCCATGCCCGTGCCGCCGAAATCCACCCAGCTCAGATAGGTGGCCTCAAGCGGCATGGATGCCACGCCCGGAATGGCATTCAGCCCCGCGTCCAGCAATTTGCGATTGCCATCAAGATAGGCCACCAGCGCATCGACCCAGTCCGCGCCCTCGGGGCTATAGGCTGCGGTGGCCATGAAGACGCCAAAGGAATTGGGCGATTTGCCCAATGCCGCCATACGGCCCGCAAAGGCTTTGCGCAGTTCGGGGTCCGGAATGATCACGTTGCCGGAATGGCTGCCCGCGATGTTAAAGGTCTTGGTGGTGGCGGTCATCATGACCAGCCGGTCAAGGACGCTTTCGTCCACAGTGGTCATCGGGATATGCGTGGCCCCCGGATAGACCAGATCATGGTGGATTTCATCCGACACCAGGATCAGATCATGCCGCTTGCAGAAATCGGCCACCCCCTGCAATTCCTCGCGCGTCCAGACGCGGCCGCCGGGATTATGCGGAGAACACAGGATGAGCATTTTCTCATTGCCTGTCATCTGCGCATCCCAGCTCTCGAAATCCATCTCGTAGCGGCCCGCATTATTCACAAGCTGGCATTCCACGACCTCGCGCTCGGCGGCGCGGATCACGCGGGCAAAGGCGTGGTAGACCGGGCTCATGACGACCACCCCGTCGCCCCGCCGTGTGAAGGTGTCGATGCACATGGCAGTACCGTTGACCAGCCCGTGCGTTGTAAAGATCCAGCCTGGGTCAATCTCCCATCCATGGCGGTTTTTCATCCACCAGCCAATGGCCGCGCGATAATCGGTCTCGTCGCCAAGATAACCGTAGATTCCGTGATCCAGCATGGTCTGCAAAGCGTCCTGCACCACGCTGGGCGGGCGGAAATCCATGTCGGCCACCCACATGGCCAACCCGTCATCGGGCGAGACGCCATAGACCTTTTCCATCATGTCCCATTTCGAGGAATGGGTGCCGCGGCGGTCGATGATCTCGTCAAAATTGGGGGACATTGGCAAACTCCGGTCGTTTGGTGCGACGCTACTCATTTTCAAACTGTGATCAAGATCACTGCTTACGCAAATAGTCCATCACTGCGGGGCGGACCGATTGTTCGCCCGCCTCGCGCGCGTTTTCGATCACCTGGCGCAGCTCATCCAGGTTTGTCTTGCGCAACAGGTGCTTGACCGGACCGATCGAGGCCGGGCGCATGGACAGCGACCGCAGGCCCATGGCAGCAAGACAGACCGCTTCGACCGGGCGACCCGCGTCTTCGCCGCAGAAGCTGATCGGGGTGCCATGGGTGTCGCAGCGCGAGATGATCTGCTGGATATAGGTGAGGAAACTGGAATTCAGCGTGTCGTAGCGGCGGCGCACCCGTTCGTTTTCGCGGTCGGCGGCAAAAAAGAACTGTTTGAGGTCATTGCCACCGATGGACAGGAAATCCACCTCGCGGAAAAACGCATCCGGCGCAAATCCCAGCGATGGGGTTTCCAGCATCGCCCCGACCTCAAGGCTTTCAGGGATCGGGTGACCCAGAATGCGTTCGCGTTCCAGCGCCTTGTCCATTTCGGCACGTGCCTGGGTGTATTCACTGTATTGCGCAATGAACGGAAACATGACCGACAGAGGGCGCCCATTGGCTGCGCGCAACAAGGCTTGCAATTGCATGCGCATCACGCCCGGCCGGTCCAGCGCCACCCGGATTGCCCGCCATCCGAGCGCCGGGTTCGGCTCATCTGTGGCCTTCATATAGGGCAGGACCTTGTCGGAGCCGATATCCAGCGTGCGGAACACCACGCGCTTGCCGTCCGCCGCGTCCAGAACGCGCGCGTACAGCTCGGCCAGCTCTGTCCGTTTGGGCATCTGGCTGCGCACCAGAAACTGAAGCTCTGTCCGGAACAGCCCCACACCTTCGGCCCCCGACCCCGCGAGCGAGGGCAAGTCTGCCATCAGACCAGCATTCATTTGCAGCGAAATGGTTTTCCCACAGAGGGTCTCTGCCGCCTTTTCCCGGATCGACGCGTAACGCTCCTGCGCCTGGGCCATCATCGCCATCTTGTCGCGGAACGCGGCAACAACCGTATCGTCGGGCCGCAGATGCACGACCCCCTGATCGCCATCCACCATGATGTGATTGCCGTTCAGCGCCTCGGTTGTGACCCGGCCGGCGCGGATCACCAGCGGAATGGCCAGCGCACGCGCAACAATCGCCGCGTGCGAGCCGACCGAGCCTTCCTCAAGCACGATGCCCTTGAGCTTGCGCCCATATTCCAGCAACTCGCCGGGGCCGATATTGCGGGCAATCAGAACCGGGTCGTCCGGCATCTCTGCCCCTGTCACGCTGCCCTGGCCGGTGAGGATGCGCAACAGCCGGTTAGACAGGTCATCAAGGTCATGCAACCGTTCGCGCAAATACGCATCGGGCACCTGGCTCAAACGGGTTCGGGCGGTGCTCTGTTCTTTCTCGACTGCAGCCTCGGCAGACAGGCCGCGCGAGATGTCTTCCTGCATGCGGCGCATCCAGCTGCGGGAATTGGCGAACATGCGATAGGCTTCGAGAACTTCAAGCTGCTCCTTGTCGCCGCCGCGTGCCCCCGCCAGCATCTGGTCTACGCCAACGCGCAATTGCTCGACGGCCTCGTGAAGGCGTTCCATTTCCCGGTGCGGATCATCGGCAATGGGGTTGGTCACCACAACGCGCGGTTCATGCAGCCAGACATGGCCTTCTGCGGCACCTTCCTGACCCGTCACGCCACGGATCAGATAGGGTTGCGTATGGCGCGCGGACATGGCCGCGCCTTCACCGACAAAGGCGCCCAGTTCGGCCATTTCAGCAAGGACCATGGCAACAACTTCCAGCGCATAGACCTCGTCATCGATGAATTTGCGCGCTTCCTTGGACTGCACGACCAGCACGCCAAGCGTTTCGCCCAGCCGCTGGATCGGAACCCCGAGGAAGCTGGAATAAATCTCTTCGCCGGTTTCGGGCATGTAACGGAAGCCCGGCGCAGAAGGCGCGTCGGCAGTGTTGACCCGAGCGCCCGATTTGGCAACACGGCCCACAAGCCCTTCACCGACCCGCATGCGCGTCTGGTGCACGGCTTCTGCCTTGAGGCCTTCGGTGGCGCAGAGCTCAAGGGTCTCTTCATCGCGGAAGAGATAGATCGAGCACACCTCGCAGCCCATGGAATTGGCCGTGAGATGCGTGATCTTGTCGAGCCGCTCCTGCCCGGCCGCTTCTTCGGCCATGAGGTCGCGCAGGCGACCCAGCAGCTTGCGGCTTTCGCTTTCCAAACCGTCCGGCATACGCCTCTCATCCCTCAATACCCGCACCCCTTATACGCGCGGGGTGGGGGGAACGAAAAGGCCCGTTTGTCCCTGTTTTACAAGGAATTCGTGCTGCGATGCGGCATGGATTTCCTTGGGTCGCAGGCCCTGCCTGTCAGCTATCGCGCGCACGCCTTGGGTGACTGTGTGTCGATTTGCGCAATTATTGCATGCAGCTTCGGGCGGAACACCCATCACCGCACACTGCCGGATGCGTTTATACCCGGACCAAACGATGACAGCGCCAACGAGGCGCACAAATCCAAACGCTGCACCCGCAGTCTGATTCGCGAAAGATGATCGGGCCGCGCCGACCCGCGTCGGCGCGCCGTGCTCAGGCCGCTTTCTCCAATTCGAAAGCGTCATGCAGCGCCTGAACGGCAAGTTCCATGTATTTCCGGTCGATCAGCACCGAGATCTTGATTTCCGAAGTGGTGATAACCTTGATGTTGATCCCCTCGTCCGAGAGCACCTTGAACATCTTGGCCGCCACGCCCGCGTGCGACCGCATGCCGATGCCGACCACAGAGACCTTGGCCACGCCTTCGTCCGCCACGATGTCATGGAAGTTGATTTCGCCTGCGGCTTTGGCGTCGGTCATGGCCTTTTCGGCACGCCGCACCTGATCGGTGGGGCAGGAAAAGGTCATGTCGGTGCGGCCCTCTTCCGAGATGTTCTGCACGATCATGTCCACGTTGACACCCGCCTCGGAGAGCGGGCCAAAGATGGCGGCGGCAATGCCGGGGCGGTCGGCCACGGAGATGAGGGTCATCTTGGCTTCATCGCGGCTATAGGCCACGCCGGATACAACATTCAGTTCCATGATTTCCTCCTCATCGCAGACGAGCGTTCCGGCGTCGTCCGATTGTTCCTCAAAGCTTGAGAGCACGCGCAGTTTCACATTGTAGCGCATGGCAAGCTCGACAGAGCGGGTTTGCAGCACCTTGGCCCCCAGCGAGGCCAGTTCGAGCATTTCCTCGAACGCGATCTTGTCCAGCTTGCGGGCTTTTTCGCAGATGCGTGGGTCGGTGGTATAGACGCCGTCCACATCGGTGTAGATATCGCAACGTTCGGCCCCGAAAGCCGCAGCAAATGCGACCGCGGTGGTGTCCGATCCCCCCCGGCCCAGCGTGGTGATACGGCCATCGGGTGCGATCCCTTGGAAACCGGCGACGACGGCAACCCGCATGCCCTGTTCGAACTTGGCGGTGATGTTCTCGGTCGGGATTTCCACGATCCGCGCTGCGGCGTGGGTGTCTGTCGTCTTGAGCGGCACCTGCCAGCCCTGCCATGAGCGTGCGGGCACGTCCATTTCCTGCAGCGTCAGCGCCATCAGCCCGGCGGTCACGTTTTCGCCCGATGACACCACGGCGTCGTATTCGCGTGCATCAAACAGCGGCGATGTTTCATTGACAAAGCCAACCAGCTTGTTGGTCTCGCCCGACATGGCCGAGACGATGACGATCACGTCATAGCCCTTGGCCACCTCGACCCCGACACGCTTGGCAGCGCGTTTGATACGGTCCAGCGTGGCCACGGATGTGCCACCGAATTTCATGACGAGAATGGGCATGACTCACCCTTATGCAGTCGCGTTCGGCGCGGTTTACGCAAAGGGAAGACAAAGGGCAAGCGGGGTGCGGCGCGGCGAATTAGTCCGGGCAGGATGCGAGGCCGTCCCGCCCGATATTGTCATTGTGCTGAAAGATCGGACCGTCGGTAGCCGCCGCTCAGTTGCTTTTACGGTTGGGGCGGAAGGGCAGGGGCGCGACAGGCACGCCGTCTTCGATAAGTTTGCGGGCCTCTTCGGGCCGTGCCTCGCCATGAATCGCGCGTTCCGGCGCGCTGCCTTCGTGCATGGCGCGGGCTTCTTTTACGAAATCCCGCCCGACGTAATCGGAATTCTTCTCCACATGCGCCTTCAACTCGGCCAGCGCCTGTTCCGCGGGAGAGGCTGGTTGCGAAAGCGGACGGTCCATCCTTGCCGGCGCCTTGGTGTTCTGCGACACGCGCGGCGACATGATCGCCTTGTCCACGTGCGTCGAGCCGCAGACCGCGCAGGACACCATGCCTGCCGATTTCAGCTTGTCAAAAGCATCCGCCGACTGGAACCAGCTTTCGAACCGGTGGTCCTGGTCACATTTCAACGCGTAATTGATCATCCGCATGGTCCATTCAGAACTGAGGCAGAGATAACCATCCTGAGGTAAAGATCAACTCAATATGACGAAAGAGCGGGTCACCGCCGTAGCAGCCGGGGATCGAAATTCCGAAGGATTTCGCGGAGTTCGGGTTCGATTACCATCTTGGCGGCTTTCTTGGGGCTGGCCCATTTAAGGCGTCGTTGCCCGGCTTCGGGAAAGTCATCGGAAAGTTTCTTGACCTTCACCGGATAGACTAGCGCAAGGCAGGGTAGTTTGTCGCCCGGCTCTCCGACCTTGTAGTAGGAATAGACGCCAAGGCAGATGTCGATGGCCTGCCCCTTCACGCCCGCCTCTTCCCAGGCCTCGGACAATGCGCCTCGGGCCGGGGTGAGGCCGGGTTTGGGCCAGCCTTTGGGCAGGATCCAGCGTTTGCTGCCACGGGACGTGATGAGCAGGATTTCGGGCTTGTCACGCGTGATGCGGTAGCACAGCGCTGCGAATTGCGTCCGCATCTCGGTTTTGCGCCGCATCTTAACCGTCAGGGGCATTTGATGACCCGAATAGAATGACATGTCCCGACCGCTTCTTTTCGACAAGGGTATCGCGATGATTGACCAAGAGCCATGTTTTTTTGGTGCCGATGGTCGGCGCGGTTAACGAGGTTTCAGAGATCTGACCAGTTCCCGGATGATCGTATCGAGATGGGCGGGCTGGTCCAGAACGTCATGGGCAATGCGCTGCATCGCTTCGCGGCGATCGGTGTCCCGCAATTGCAGAACCGCATTGCGCAGGCTAGGCGCATCTTCGACCTGAATGGCGGCACCGGCGACATCGAGCTTGCGGTAGATCGCGGTGAAATTGCGCACATCCGGGCCATGCAGGATTGCGCTTGAAAACACCGCCGGTTCAAATGGCGTATGCCCGCCTTTTTCCGCCAGAGATCCGCCGACAAAACAGATCCCGGCGCATTGGTACCAAAGCGGCATCTCGCGCAATGTGTCGGCGATATAAACAGCGTTCCGGCGCGGCCTGTCGCCTTCCGAGCGGAGTGCAACGTTGAAGCCCATCCGCCGCGCGAGACTGCCGATTTCGCCACCGCGCGCGGGGTGGCGCGGAGCAATGATGAGATGCAGGCCCGGCCAATCCGATTGCAACCGTTTGTGAGCGTCCAGAACGATTTTGTCCTCGCCCGGATGGGTCGATGCGGCCAGCCAAGTGTCCTCGGGTTGGAACACGTTGCGCAGGCTTTCGTCGGGCAGCATGTCCTTGGGCGGTGCGTAAAACGCCTTGAGGTTCAGCACCGGCCCCATTTGCTCGGTCCGCGCCCCAAGGCTGAGGAAGCGGCGGCGCGAGCCTTCGTCCTGCGGTGACAGGTAGGTGATCCGCGCCTGCAATTCGCGCGCCAGCGGGGCCAGCCGCCGCCATGTCTGGGCCGACCGCCGTGACAGCCGCGCGCCCAGCACGAAAACTGGCAGGCCGCGCTTGGACAGGGCGGCAATCCGGTTGGGCCAGAATTCGGATTCGATGATGATCAACCCCCGAACGCGGCAGCGCCTGATGATCCGGGCCGCCGACCAACGCATGTCCAGCGGCGCAAGCTGGGCGATCACGCCGGGAATGTCCCAGTCGCGGGCCATGTCGCGTCCGGACAGCGAATTGGTGGTAACCAACAGTTTCAAGGCCGGGTCTGCATCGCGCAGCGCAAAGATGACCGGCCGGGCCGAGGCCAGTTCCCCGTTCGAGGCCGCGTGCAGCCAAAGGCGGGGTTCACCAGAGGACAGGTTGCGCAACCCAACGCGTTCCAGCCAATCGGAAAACCCTTCCCGGCCCGCAATCACGCGGGCCAGAAGCGCCATCGAAACAGGCAGCCACAAAAGGGTTATGAGCAGGCGGTAAAACAGCATCGCCCGCATCCGGTAGCAGCGTCAGAGGTCCTTGGCCAGCTTGCGCAGTTCGAATTTCTGGATCTTGCCGGTCGAGGTCTTGGGCAGTTCCATGAACACCACTTTTTTGGGCGTTTTGAAACCAGCCAGTTTGGTGCGGGTGAACGCGATCAGGTCGGCCTCA
Organism: Primorskyibacter aestuariivivens; assembly: GCF_028023675.1. Taxonomy (GTDB): domain Bacteria; phylum Pseudomonadota; class Alphaproteobacteria; order Rhodobacterales; family Rhodobacteraceae; genus Marinovum; species Marinovum aestuariivivens. The sequence goes on from NZ_JAQIOZ010000006.1 coordinate 224,689, forward strand.
TCCACGCTGTGCCCTTCTTTCAATTCAACAAAGGCACAGGGCACCTCGCCCCATTTCTCATCCGGTTTGGCCACCACGGCGGCCAGCGACACGGCGTCATGGCCCATCAGCGTTCCCTCGACCTCGACCGACGAGATATTCTCGCCCCCCGAGATGATGATGTCCTTGGCCCGGTCGGCGATCTGGATATAGGTGTCGGGGTGCTGGAGGGCGATATCGCCGGAATGGAAATAACCGCCCTTGAAGGCCTCGGTCGTGGCCTCGGGGTTCTTGAGATAGCCTTTCATCACCGAATTGCCCCGGATCATGATTTCGCCCTGTGTAGTCCCGTCCATCGGGATCTGCTGCATGTCGGCATCCATGACGGTGATATGGTCCATCATCGGCATGGCCACGCCCTGCCGTGCCTTGACGGCGGCGCGCGCGTCGCCTTCCAGCGCGTCCCAGTCGCCGCCTTTCCAGTAGCATTCGGTGACATGACCATAGGTTTCGGTCAGCCCGTAGACTTGCGTGACGTTAAAGCCCATCGGCTCGATCTTGGCCAATGTGGCGGGGGCCGGAGGCGCACCGGCGGTGAACACTTCGACCACATGATCGAACTCGCGGCGGTCCGCATCCCGTGCATTAACGATTGTGTTGAGCACGATGGGCGCGCCGCCGAAATGGGTCACGCCCTCGTCCGCGATTGCGTCATAGATCGCCTTGGCGGTGATATCGCGGCAACAGACCTCGGTCCCGCCGATCAACGGCATCATCCAGGTGTGGTTCCAGCCGTTGCAGTGAAACAGCGGCACGATGGTCAGATAAACGGGATGAAGCTGCATGCGCCAGCTCACCACCGTTCCCATGACCATCAGGTAAGCGCCGCGATGGTGATAGACCACGCCCTTGGGGCGCCCGGTGGTGCCGGAGGTGTAGTTCAGCGCAAGGCTTTCCCATTCGTCCTGTGGCATGATCCAGTCAAATTCGGGATCGCCGCTGGCGAGGAAATCCTCGTATTCCATATGCGCACCGCTTGCGGGCACGCCAGCATGCGGGTCGGGCACTTCGATGATGCGGGGGGCCGGGCCTTCCATCTTGGCGATGGCTTCTTCGACAACTGGCAGGAACTGCGCATCGGCCAGCACGACCTTGGCCTCGCCATGCTCAAAGATATAGGCGATGGTATCGCTGTCCAGACGCGTGTTGATCGTGTTCAGCACCGCGCCACAGGCGGGAATTCCGAAATGCGCTTCGGCCTGCGCGGGGATGTTGGGCAGAACGGTGGCCACCACCTCGCCCGGGGCGACACCGGCCTGTGCCAGCGCCGAGGCAAGCCGGGTGCAGCGCGCGTAATATTCGGCATAGGTCTTGCGATGCGGCCCGTAGACCACGGCAAGGTGATCCGGGAACACGTCGCGTGCGCGTTGCAACAAAGACAGGGGCGTAAGCGGCACGTAATTCGCCGCGTTCTTCTCCAGCCCGGTTTCGTCCTTCATCCAGCCCATGTCATTCTCCCATTGACGCGCGGTCATGTCGTTATAAGGCAAGACGGGGTTGCCGCAAGTCGGGGAAAACACAGAGATGACCACGTTTTCGTCCGACACGCGGCCCATGGCCGCCGCCCTGACCATGTTGGCCGCAATGGCGGTCATTGGCGTGATCGATAACGCCATATCGGTGATCGCCCGCGACATTGGCATCTGGCAGTTCCTGACATGGCGCGCGGTGCTGGCAATCCCGGTGATCTGGCTGGGGTCACGCATGGGGCTGGGACGGTTGGCACCGCGCAGGCTTTGGGCCGTGGCGCTGCGGGGCGGGCTGGTGGCGTTGGCGATGTTGTTCTATTTCGGATCACTGGCCATCATGCCGATTGCGCAGGCGCTGGGCGGGCTTTTCACCTCGCCGATCTTTATCCTGCTGGTCACTGCCTTTGCCCTGCGCCAACCGGTCGGGCCGTGGCGCATTTTCGCGGTGACGCTGGGGTTTGTCGGCATCCTTGTGGTGCTGCAACCTGATCCTGAGCGATTGTCATGGGTGACCTTTCTTCCGGTTTTCGGAGGGTTCTTCTATGCGCTGGGGGCGATTGCCACGCGCAGCCTCTGCGCCGGCGAATCCGTTATGTCGATGCTTCTGGCGCTGATCGTCATTCAGGGGATCATTGGTTTGATCGCCATGGCGGTTTTGGCCGTGTTAGCCCCCGAAGCGGCAGAGGGCGGCGCGGGGTTCGTGTTGCGTGGCTGGGTCTGGCCCATGTCGCCGCAGACCCATATTCTGATGATGGTACAGGCCGTGGGATCGGTGATTGGCGTGGGCCTGATCATCCGCGCCTATCAGCTGGGGGATCCGTCACATGTGTCGGTCTTTGAATACTCGGTCTTCATCTTTGGCCCGCTGGCGGCCTATCTGATGCTGGGACAGCCGCTGGGCTGGTCCACCGCGCTGGGCATCGTGCTGATCGCCATTGCCGGGATCGTGATTGTCCTGCGGGCGCGCGACGGGTAGCGTCGGGGCATGATCATTTCGCGCGGGCGGCGCTATATCTTTGTGCATATCCCCAAGACCGGCGGCACCGCGATGACGCTGGCGCTGGAGGCGCGCGCCAAGGCCGATGACATCCTGATCGGCGACACGCCCAAGGCCGTGAAACGCCGGGGTCGGGTGAAAAAACTGACGGCGCGGGGTCGGCTCTGGAAACACGCCACGCTGGCCGATATCGACGGGGTGGTGATGCCCGGCGAGTTGAACGATTTCCTGATCTTCACACTGGTGCGCAACCCGTGGGATCGGGTGGTGAGCTATTATCACTGGCTTCGGGATCAGGGTTTTGAGCATCCGGCGGTGTCACTGGCAAAGACGCTGAGTTTTGACGCTTTCCTGCGTGCCCCTCATGTACAGCAGAGCCTGCGCGCGACACCCGCGCGCCACTACGTGACAGATTCGGGGGGGCAGGAGCGTAAAGCTTTGTTCATCCGACTGGAGTATCTGGCCGGGGACGTCGCCCAGCTTGAGACGCATCTGGGCTTTGCACTGGAGCTCCCACGCGCCAATGCCTCTGATCGCGCGACGGACTACCGTGCATACTACTCGGACGAGGCGGCCGGTATCGTGGCCGAGATCTGCGCCGAGGATATCGCGCGGTTTGGCTACAGCTTCTAAGCGCCCTCGAACGCGCAGAGCGCATGCACGTCCATGCCCATCGCTTCCAGCCTGGCGCGCCCGCCCAATTCGGGCAGATCAACGATAAAGGCACAGCCGATGATCTCGCCGCCCAGCCGCTCCACCAGCTTGATCCCCGCCTCTGCTGTACCGCCAGTGGCCAAAAGGTCATCGACGATCAGCACCCGCTCCCCGGGGGTGATGGCATCGTCATGCACTTCGACGACAGCCTCGCCATATTCCAACTGGTATTCCTCGGAAATCACCGCGCCGGGCAGCTTGCCTTTTTTGCGCACCGGCACGAACCCCGCCGAGAGCTGATGCGCCACCGCGCCGCCAAGGATGAAGCCGCGCGCCTCCAGCCCGACGACCTTGTCAAACCGGACCCCGGCATAGGGGTGCAGCAACTGGTCGATGGCCATGCGAAACCCGCGCGGATCGGCAAACAGCGTGGTCACATCGCGAAACATGATCCCTTCATGCGGGAAATCGACGATGGTGCGGATATAGTCACGGATCTGGGGCGTTTTGCTCATGGATGTCTCCGATGCTTTCAGACACGTTCAAATCGCAGCTTTGATCTGAAATCAAGATCGGCACCGCACTGAGGAGATGACGGGCAAAAAAACCGGAGCGGCATTTGCATCTTTTCTTTTGAATATCTGTCGCTTAGGTTCTGCGGGCCCGTCTATGCAATGTATAGACCGGGTGAACTTTTTCCGGATTACAGCAAGGCAACGCGCAACGTGAGCAAGAAATCCGACAAAAAGCCGGGCAATAAGGATGCTCAACTGATCCTGCGCCTCGACAAGGGTGAGCGCGATGCTTTTGTCGCGCTTTGCAAGGAGATGGACACCACCGCCGCGCGCGAGATCCGGCATTTCATTCGCAAGTTCATGAAAAAGAATGCCGGGAAATCCTAGGCCGCCCGCCGCATGGTCGCGGTGAGCACTCCCATCCCGATCAATGTGGCTCCGCCCGCCCGTGTGATCCAAGGGATCACGCCGGGCCGCGCAATCATGTTCCTGAGCCGGTCGGCGAGCAGCGCATAGGCCAGTGCGTTGAGGGCGGCGAGCCCGACAAATGTTGCGATGAGAATGGTGAACTGCGGCAGCAAAGCGGTATGTGCGTCGACGAATTGCGGCACAAAGGCGATGAAGAACGCGATGCTTTTCGGGTTGAGCGCGGTGACCGCAGCGTTATGCGCGAAGACACTGCGCGCGGTCACGTCCCGCCCAACGGTTTGTGCCTCAAGCCCTTGCGCGGGCGCGGAGCGGATCAACCGGACCCCGAGCCAGACCAGATAGGCCGCGCCGATCCATTTCAGCACGGTAAAGGCGGTTGCGGAAGCCAGAACAATGGCACCAAGTCCGGCGAGCGAGGCGCTCATGGCGACAAGGTCCCCCATTGCTACCCCAGCGGCCGAGGCCACGGCAACGGACCGCCCTTTGCTCAGCGCATAGCTCAGCACCAAGAGCACCGTCGGACCGGGGATCAGCAGCAAAGCAGCCGACGCCGCTGCAAATGTGAGCCAGAGATCAAAGGCCATGTTGTTCCCTCATGGATAGTGGCGCCGGAGCGCCATGATGTCCTGCACCCCAAGCGTTGTGCGTTGAAACCCGTTTTGCGAAACGATGCTGCGATCCGTGTACCATGCATTTTCGATGTCGGTCAGCAGCCCCGTGGCCTGAAAGACCTCTTCCATCACCGTTGAACGCCGTACAATTCCTTGTAATCCGGGTGAAAACACAATGGCCCCGCGCTGAATGTGGTGGTTGCCATTCCACCACAGGTGAACCCAGGCCGCATCAATCTGAATCCCGTCCAGCCCGGGAATGCCCGACCCAAGGATTTCGCCGCCTTGCTCAATATCCAACAGCAGGATGGCGATATCGGGGTCCAGGCGCGATTTGCGCAGACGGATCGCTGCGCCCGCCGTGTTGATTTGCGCAATCGAATGGCCGAGGGCCGCCTCATACGCGTCGATATCCGCGGCTGAAAAGCCCGGGTCTACGCGCGTGATGCCGATGGTCAGGTCCAGCGCGGTAAACTTTGGCCATGTAACGACAGGCTTTTGGCAGGGTTTGCCTGGCGGGGCCGCGCAACTGACCAAACGATAGAAAGCATCGTCGGAAAGCGGACCGTCAACGGCGATGAATTCCTGTGCCGATGCGACACCGGCCCAGAGGCTCAGGACCAGTGCCGCGATGCGATTCAAAGAATGCGCCCCGCCACCGCGTCGAGCCGCGCCAGAACTTCTGGGTCGCGTTTGTCGGGCGCGGTCAGGATGGCGTATTCCAGCGCCCGGTCGCAGCCATGCGGACAGGGCGCGCGCTCCGGCCCGAGCAAGCTGGGCAGTTTGCCCACCATGGCGCGCCCCTTTTCGGCATTGCCCAGAAGCGTTGCGATGATCTTGGTGACATCCACCTCGCCATGATCGGGATGCCAGCTGTCATAATCGGTGACCATCGCCACGCTCGCGTAACACAGCTCTGCCTCGCGGGCGAGCTTGGCCTCGGGCATGTTTGTCATGCCGATCACGTCGCAGCCCCAGCTTTCGCGGTACATTTTCGATTCCGCCAGCGTCGAGAATTGCGGACCCTCCATTGCAAGGTAGGTGCCGCCCTCGTGCACCGTCACCCCAGCCGCGCGGGCCGCATCAAGGCAGGCCGCCGACAGCCGGGGACAGATGGGGTGCGCGACGCTGACATGCGCGACGCAGCCTGGGCCGAAAAAGCTTTTCTCGCGAGCGACTGTCCGGTCGATGAATTGGTCCACGATGACGAAATCGCCCGGTGCCATTTTCTCGCGGAACGATCCGCAAGCCGAAACCGAGATCACATCCGTCACGCCGATGCGCTTGAGCGCGTCGATATTGGCGCGGTAGGGCACGGAACTGGGCGAATGCACGTGGCCGCGCCCGTGGCGGGGCAGAAAGGCCATCTTTACCCCGTCCAGCGTACCGGTCAGAATCTGGTCGGATGGCGTGCCCCATGGCGTTTCGACCGCGTTCCAGGACGCGCCGTCCAGCCCGTCAATATCGTAAATGCCCGATCCTCCGATCACGCCGATCATTGTGTCGCTCATGCCTGCCTCTTTGGTTTTGATCACGCGCAGGGTGCAATGCGCGGCGTTCAAAGAAAAGCCTTGGAACGATCAATTTCCCGCCAAGCCCGTTGCTGTGTGATGCACAAGCGCTCTACATAATCAGCCTGAGCGTGGGTGTCCCATTGCCCTACAAGCTCAAGAACTTTGCTTTGGTCATGATGATCTGGATGATCTGGGCACATCAGGACACATACGAATAATCTGCATCGCGGCCCGCACCGCAAGGCACGGGCCGCTGGGGCTGTGGGTGCGAATTGGTTAGCGCGGGCCGGAGGCGGCTGCACCTTGTTGGCCGTTCTTGACCACGGCAGACACACCTTTTCCGTCCAGCACGCCGGCATCTTCGAGCGCGTCGATTGTGGTTTTCGCTCCGGTCTGCGTGCCTGGCGTGATATCTCCGTCGGCAACGCCCTGATCATGTGCTTTTGCCAGCGCGGCACCGGCACCAAGTGTCAATGCCGTCAGGGTTACGGCGGTCAATTTGAAAAGTCTCATGCGAAGTTCCTTTCGGTTGCAATTTGCCGTCATGGTCCCCGGTTGGGGGCCATGTAAGGGAGCTACGGAACCGGTCTGGAAAAAGTTTCAGCAAAGTGCAGGAATTTTTCAACTGACTGAAAACCGCGATCGGCCGTGCCAACAAGGCGCGTCTCTGGTATGAGCGCAACACATGGCTGCCTTTCGGCGGCCCGGGTGGCGATTGAAGCGGCATTGCAGTATCAGCGCCCCCGCGAACAGACCAAATCAGGACATGCCCATGAAACGCGCGCTACTGGCAAGCTTTGCCGAAAGATATGCCAAGCCCGACCTCCGCTGGATGCCGGATGAGGGCTTTACCATCGGACGGTTGCGCATTGAGCTTCTCTCCGGGCTGACCGTGGCGCTGGCGCTGGTGCCCGAGGCGGTGGCCTTTGCCTTTGTCGCGGGCGTTCACCCGTTGGTGGGACTGTATGCGGCGTTTCTCGTCGGTCTGATCACCGCGCTGATCGGCGGGCGGCCCGGCATGATTTCTGGCGCAACCGGCGCATTGGCGGTGGTCATGGTGGCGCTGGTGGCCGAGCACGGGGTGGAATACCTGTTTGCGACCGTGGTGCTGATGGGGCTGTTGCAGATATTCGCGGGTGTCATGCAATGGGGTAAATTCATCCGGCTGGTGCCGCATCCGGTCATGCTGGGTTTCGTGAACGGGCTGGCCATCGTGATTTTCCTGGCGCAGCTCACACAGTTCAAGGTGCCGGGCAGCGTGGAAAGCACAGGTCACGGCATGGGAGGCGGTGAATGGCTCACCGGGCTTCCGCTGATGATGATGCTGGGTCTCGTGGCACTGACCATGGCGATCATCTGGGTCATGCCGAAGATCACCAAGGTGATCCCCGCGCCGCTGGCCGGTATCGGCGTTGTCGCCGGGTTGGTGATTGCGATGGGTCTGGATGTGCCGCGGGTGGGCGATATGGCGTCGATCCAGGGTGGGCTGCCGTCCCTGCATATCCCGATGGTGCCGTTGAACCTTGAGACGCTGGAAATCATCCTGCCCTATGCGGTGATCCTTGCCGCCATTGGTCTGATTGAATCGCTGCTGACGCTGAACCTCGTGGGGGAAATGACCGGCAAGCGCGGTGGCGCGTCTCAGGAATGCATTGCGCAGGGCGTGGCCAACACCGTAACCGGCTTTTTTGGCGGCATGGGCGGCTGTGCGATGATCGGTCAGTCGATGATCAACGTGAAGTCCGGCGGGCGCACCCGGATCGCGGGGATCGCGGCGGCGCTCTTCCTGCTGATCTTCATCCTGTTTGCTGCCCCGGTGATCGAGCTGATCCCGCTGGCCGCGCTGGTTGGCGTGATGTTCATGGTGGTAATCGGGACCTTTGCGTGGAACTCGCTCACCATCCTGCGCAAGGTGCCCGCGACGGACGCCTTCGTGATCCTGCTGGTCACCGCGGTCACAGTCTATGCCGACCTCGCTGTCGCGGTCGTGGTGGGTGTGATCGTGTCGGCGCTGGCCTATGCGTGGAACAATGCGCGGCGCATCCACGCGACAGAGCGTGAGTCCCACACCGAGGCGGGGGCCAAGGTCTATGAAATTCATGGCCCGCTCTTCTTTGGCTCCTCGGATGGGTTCACTGAGTTGTTTGATGTGGAGAATGACCCGGACACCGTGATCGTGGATTTCAACGACAGCCGTGTCGTTGACCAGTCTGCGCTGCAGGCGATCGAGGCGATTGCCGGAAGGTACGAGGCCGCGGGCAAGGTGATCAAGCTGCGCCACCTGAGCCGCGATTGCCACAAGCTCCTGAAAAAGGCAGGTCACCTGATCGTCGATAGTGATGATGATCCCGATTACGAGATCGCCGTGGATTACGACGTGCGTACCGGCATTCTGGGCGGGCATTGATCCACGCTAGAGCCGCACAAGCCAAGTCCCCCCCAGCGGGCGGCACAGCGCGCCACTGCCCAGCTTGAACCGCGCCAGCCCCGGCGCGGTTTCGGTGTCCACCTGTCCAAGGTCGATGCGCGTGATGCCGCGCGCCTGTAGCTGGATCATCGCTTCCCACAGGGCCAGATGATGGGCTGACGCCGCGCGCCCCTCTGGCCCGCTCCAGCCGATGTGATAGGTGGCCACAGCGCCGTGGCACAGAAACAGCATCGCGGCGATGGGCTCGCCCCAGCGGCGCAGTTCGAACAACCGCGCTTGTCCGCGATTGGCGGCGGCAAAGGCCGCGGTGAAGCCGGGCGGGTAGCCACGGTAACGCTTGACCACCTGCTGCGCCCGATCAATCCGCAATAGCCAATGGCCCGGATCGGCGGGCAGCGCGGTCTGGCTGACCTTGAGCCCCTGATCTGCGGCCTTGTTCAGCCGGTTGCGCCATTTCTGCGCCATGCGCGCCCGCAGCTCGGACGCCGGGGCGTCGAGTGCAAGTTCGGCCACATGCGCGGCGCTGCGTATGCGCCAGCCCGGATATTGCCCCGCCGTCTCGGCGTTGAGCAGCAGGAGCTGACAGTCGGTCTCGCGCCGGAGCCGCTCCAGATGCGGCGGCCCGATCCGCCCGCGCGAGATCAGCCCAAGGCGCAGAGGGCCGAAGCGGCGGCGCAAGACCTGTATCTCTTCGGACAGCATCGGCAGGTAGACCCGGATCGGAGGGCGACCCAAATGGGTCAGCGCCGCGCCAAAGGCGGGATGTTGTTGCAGCGGAGCGGTTTGCAGAGCGGCGAGCGAGGGGGCGTGAAAGGACATGGGCTGCATTAACGCGTGATTCAGGTGAATCTGCGATTAACGGGCCCATGAAAAAATCGACCGTTCTAGGCGTCTACGCGCCCCGCCCACGCCTCACCCTGACAGGGTTGGCGCTCTTGTCCGTGGCTATCGCTCTGCCCGCAGGTGCGTTGCTCTGGTTGGCCGAGTTTCTCTGGCTTTAACCCAGTTGCACCAGCGCGTGCCGCTTCTTGCCCGCCGACAGCTTGATCGGCGAGGACAGTGCGGCGGCATCCAGCATCAGCCCGGCGTCCGACAGCGGCGCATCGTCGATCTTCGCGCCGTTCTCGGCGATCAGCCGCTTGGCTTCCTTGCCCGACTTCGCCAGCCCTACGCGCACGATCACCTGCACGATGGAGACCGGCAATTCGCCCGGCTCCAGCACCAGCGTCGGCAAATCGTCCCCCACGCCGCCCTTTTCGAACACCTCACGCGCCGTGGCCTCCGCTGCCGCTGCGGCCTCGGCCCCATGACAGAGCGCGGTGACCTCGTTGGCCAATACGATCTTGGCCTCGTTGATCTCGGAGCCAGCCAGCGCGCCAAGGCGTTCACATTCCTCAAGGTTCATCTCGGTATAAAGCTTAAGGAACCGGCCCACATCCGCATCCGTCGTATTGCGCCAGAACTGCCAGAATTCGTAGGGCGAGCGCATATCTGCGTTCAGCCAGACCGCCCCATCAGCGGATTTGCCCATCTTCTTGCCGTCACTGGTGGTCAGGAGCGGCGAGGTCAGTCCGTAAATCTCATGATCCAGAACCCGGCGCGTCAGGTCGATCCCGTTGACGATATTGCCCCATTGATCCGAGCCGCCCATCTGCAGCACACAGCCGTAGCGGCGGTTCAGCTCAAGGAAGTCATAGGCCTGCAGGATCATGTAGTTGAATTCGAGAAAGCTCAGCGATTGTTCCCTGTCCAACCGCGATTTCACCGATTCAAAGCTGAGCATCCGGTTGACCGAGAAATGCCGCCCGATATCGCGCAGGAAATCGAGGTAATTCAGCCCGTCGAGCCATTCGGCATTGTTCAACATCAGCGCCGGGTTTTCGACGCCGTCATAGTCGAGATATTTTGCAAAGACCTTTTGGATGCCCGAGATGTTGTCGTCGATCTGCGCGGGCGTCAGCAGCGGGCGTTCATCGGCGCGAAAGGACGGATCGCCCACCTTGGTCGTGCCGCCGCCCATTAGCGTGATCGGCTGCCCGCCGGTCTTTTGCAGCCAACGCAGCATCATGATCTGAATAAGCGATCCCACATGCAGCGACTTGGCGGTGGCGTCAAAGCCGATATAACCCGGCATGCCACCCTTGGCGGCGGCCTCGTCCAGCCCCTGATAATCGGTGCAATCAGCCAGAAAGCCGCGTTCGATCATGACGCGCATGAAGTCCGATTTGGGATGGTAGGTCATGGGCTTGCTCCGTTACACTTGGGCAGAGGCTATAAAGCGCGTGAGGCGCGAGGAAAAGAGCATGTTGAAAACAGGCATGGTAACGGCGCTGGGCGCGATGTCGGGGACCTCGCTGGACGGGGTGGATGCGGCACTGATCGTGACCGACGGAGAGCGGATCAAGAGCTTTGGCGACAGCCGCTACCGGCCCTATTCCGACGCGGAGCGCGCGACATTGCGCGGGGCGCTTGGCAAATGGCCCGGCGACGATCTGGGCGAGGCTCTGGCGGTGATCCAGAATGCGCATGAAGAAGCGATGTCAGGCTTTGACGCCGATATTGCCGGGTTCCATGGCCAGACATTGGCGCATGAGCCGTCCGGTCGCGGCACGCATCAGCTTGGAGATGGTGCGGCATTGGCGACGGCCTTGGGCCTGCCGGTGGTCTGGGATTTTCGCTCTTCCGATGTGCGACTGGGCGGGCAGGGGGCGCCGCTTGCGCCGTTTTTTCATTTCGCCTGCGCCAAGCATATCGGCGCGACCGATCCCGTGGCGTTCCTCAATCTGGGCGGGGTGGGCAACCTGACCTGGGTGGACCCCTGCAAACCCGGCCCCGAGGCGGACGGCGCGCTCCTGGCCTTCGACACGGGTCCCGCCAATGCGCCGCTCAATGACCTGATGCAGGAGCGGTGCGGGCTGCCCTTTGACGAAAACGGTGCGCTGGCGCGGAAGGGGCAGGTGGTCGATGGCGCGCTGGAGCTGTTTCTGGATGAGGCATATTTCCTCAAGATCCCGCCCAAGTCACTCGACCGCGATGATTTCTCTCTGATGCTCGATCTGGTGCGCGAGTTGTCGGACGCCGACGCCGCCGCCACCATGTGCGCCATGGCGGCCAGCGCGGTGATGCGCGGTATGGAGCATTGCCCGTCACCGCCCTCGGCCGTCTATGTTACCGGCGGCGGACGCCATAACCCGGTGATGATGGAGATGCTGCGCGTGGCGCTTGATTGCGTGGTGGAGCCGGTCGAAGCGGTGGGTCTAGATGGCGATATGCTTGAGGCGCAGGCCTTTGCCTTTCTCGCCGTGCGCGTGGCGCGGGGCTTGCCCACCTCCAGCCCCAGCACGACCGGCGTCAGGGCCTTGGTCGGCGGCGGGGAAATCTCAACCCCCTGATCTTCCTCTTGCCGAAAATACCTCGGGGGTGAGGCCAAAGGCCGAGAGGGCAGAGCCCCCTTGAGCCGCTACGGATCACTCGCCCGGACGTTTGAGCGAAAACACCTCACGCACCACCGAGTAATCCCGGTAGCCCAACCGCGTCAGCGGGTTGAATTTGGTCACATCGAACATGCCGTCCACCATGCAATCGTCGCGCATATGCACGCCCGTCACCTCGCCCAGCACGAGGAAATTGGCCTCGCCCTCCAGCTTGACGATCTGCGTCAGCTTGCACTCCAGCGACGCGGGGCTGTCAGCGACGCGAGAACAGGCAATCGTCTCACACTCCGCCCGACCAATCCCGGCATGGTCAAACTCATCCACCTCGCGCGGCCACGGGCCGGAGCTTTGGTTCATCACGTCGCGCTGCCCATAGGCCACGACATTGACGCAAAAAACGCCCGTCTCGCGGATATTGGCCACGCTGTCCTTGGTGTCGCCCCGGTCCTCCTTAGCCGAGGTCGAGGCGAACATCACCTGCGGCGGCACGTAAGCCACGGCGTTGAAAAACGAATAGGGCGCAAGATTGTCCTGCCCGTCCGCGCCACGGGTTGAAATCCAGCCGATGGGGCGGGGCGTGACGATGGCATTGAACGGGTTATGGGGCAGGCCGTGGCCGTCTTGGGGGCGGTAGAACATGCGCTTGTTTCCTTCCTGTTTGCCAGACACCTAGCCGCGTGCTAACCGCGTTTCCACCCCGAACCTGTTTTCGCCCTCACCAAGGACGCCCGCTTGTTCCATCTTCGCCAAGAAACACCCGAGGACTGGTGGGAGGTCGAGGCCCTCTTTGACCTGAGCTTTGCGCCGGGACGCACGGCGCTCAGCTCTTATCGTCTGCGCGATGACGTGCCGCCAGTGGCCGCGCTGTCACGGGTGGCAGTGGATGAATTGGGCATCATCGGCGGCGCGATCCGCTATTGGCCCATCCGTATCGGCGGCGCGCCCGCGCTGTTGCTGGGACCGGTGGCGGTGCACCCCACGCGGCAGGCCGAGGGGCTGGGCGGGGCTCTGATCCGTGATTCGCTGGTGCGCGCGGCGGAACAGGGATGGGAACGGGTACTCTTGGTTGGCGATGCGCCCTATTACGGGCGGTTCGGGTTTGAAAAGCGTGGCGACGTGCTTATGCCACCGCCCACCAACCCGGACCGGGTTCTGGGTTTTGCCCTGTGCGACGGGGCGTGGGATGGGGTTGCGGGTGAGGTGACGCGCTGGGTGGATTAACCTGCGATTTGCAGCGCGCGCATGAACACATCCCGGTCCACATTGCCGCCCGAGATCGTTGCGATCACCGTGTCGCCCTCCAACGCCTGCCCGTGAAACAGTGCTGCTGCCAGCGCCACCGCGCCGCCCGGCTCAGCGACGACACGCAGCCGCTCAAAAGCAAGAGCCATGGCGCGCAGTGCCTCGTCTTCGGTCACGACGATGCCGGACGCACAGAGCCGTTGCAGGATGGGCAAGGTGATCTCGCCCGGGGTCGGAGTGACAATCGCGTCACAAAGTCCGCCGGACATTTGCGCATTGCGCTCGCGCTGCCCACTGGCCAGTGAACGCACCACGTCGTCAAACCCTTCCGGCTCTACGGGCCGCACCCGGATCTCCGGCGCATGGGCCTCCAACGCCAGCGCGATTCCAGAGGCAAAGCCGCCACCGCCGCAGCAGACCAGCATTTCGGCCCGCGTGATCCCCAGCTCCGCAGCCTGTTCAGCGATTTCCAGCCCGCAAGTACCTTGCCCGGCAATCACCTCTGGCTCGTCAAACGGTTTGATGAGCGTCAGCCCGCGTTCCCCTGCCAATCGCGCGCCGATGGCGTCACGATCCTCGGAGGCGCGGTCATAGAGCACCACCTCGCCGCCCAGGGCGCGGGTGTTGTCGATCTTCACGCGGGGCGCATCGGACGGCATGATGATCACCGCGCTGGTGCCATGCTGGCGCGCGGCAAGCGCCACGCCCTGCGCATGGTTTCCGGATGAAAAGGCGATGACGCCCCGCGCGCGGGTGTCGGGCTCCAACGCCGAGAGCGCCGACATCGCGCCGCGATATTTGAAACTGCCCGTATGTTGCAGGCATTCCGGTTTCACCAGCACCCGCCGCCCCGCGATCTCGTCCAGAAAAGGCGAGGACAAAAGCGGCGTGCGCCGCACCGCGCCTTTGATGCGGCCGTAGGCAGCTTCGATCATGTCGATATTCATTGCAGGTCCTTCAGCCATGCTTGCAGCGCGGTCAATGCCTCTGGCTCATCCAGGAACGGCACATGGCCCCGGTCGGGCACGACGGCGACATGGGCATCGGGGCGGCGCTTTTGCATCTCGGCCAGAGTGGCGGGGGACAACAGGTCCGAATTTGCGCCGCGAATGATCGCCAGCGGCTTGCCTGCCAGCGCGTCATACATTGGCCAAAGATCGGGGATCGGCTGTGCCCCCGCCTCGATCACCGCGTCGCGCAGGCGCGGGTCATAGGTCAGGCTCAGACCTTCCTCGGTTTCATTGAAAAACTTCTCAACCTCCGCCCGCCAGCGTTCCGGCGGAACATTGGCAAAGCCTTTCATCACGTTCGGGCGGGCGGCCGCGGCTTCTTCATAGCTGCTCCAGATCGGCGGCTTGCCAAGATAGCCCATGATAACGTCCAGCCCTTCGTCGGCAATGACCGGCCCGATATCGTTGAGCGCCACGCCGCGCAGCACCTGCGGCGCGCCCGCAGCCAGCCCCATGGCCACCAGCCCGCCACGCGAGGTGCCAAGCACGGCGACGCTGTCGAGCCCCAGATGCGCCAGAAGTTCCAGAACATCCTGCGCCTCGCGCGGGATGGTGTAGCTGCTGTGATCCTCAGCCCAGTCGGATTGGCCGCGCCCGCGATAATCCAAACGGATCACCCGGAAACCTGTCAGGTGCGGCAGCACGTAGTCGAAATCCCGGCTGTCGCGGGTCAGCCCCGACAGGCACAGGATGGGCAGGCCCTCGCCCTGATCATCGTAGTAGAGCTTCAGCCCGTCGGAAGTCGTGAAATGTGGCACGTCTCAGGCTCCTGCAAGCTTGGGGATATCGGTGAGGTCGCTCATGACCTCATGCGGCTGATGCGGCAGGCGGTCCATCGGCTCGCCCGTGCGGTTGACCCAGACGGTGCGGAACCCGTAGCCCGCCGCGCCTGCCGCGTCCCAGCCGTTTGAGGACACGAACAGAACTTGGTCCGGGGTAGTGCCGAACCGCGCGCCCACCATGTCATAGACCGCTTTCGCGGGCTTGAAGACGCCCACATCCTCGACAGACAAGACATCGTCCAGCCAGTCGCCAACCCCGGCAAAATCCACCGCGCCTTCGAGCATGTCGGGCGAGCCGTTGGACAGGATCGCGGTATTCAGCCCCATGGCCTTGAGCGTGGCCAGCATTTTGGGGACTTCCTTGTACGCCGCCAGTTCCCAATAGAGCGCCAGAAGCGTTTCGCGCAGAACCGGGTCATCGCCCAACCCATGCCGCTCCATCGCCCAGTCGAGCCCATCCTGCGTGACCTGCCAGAATGGGCAGTGTTCGCCTGTGATGGCGCGCAGCCAGGTGTATTGCAGCTGTTTGAGCCGCCAGTCATTGGCGAGGCCGGGCCATTTGTCGGCCCAGTGCTCCTGTCCCGGTTGTTCAGCGGCTTGACGTGCGGCGGCGGAGACATCGAACAGCGTGCCATAAGCGTCGAAAATGCAGGTGGTGATGGTCATATTTTTCTCCCGTTGGCAGTGAAAGTGGCACGGCAGGGCGAGCGGGAAAAGGGCGTTTCATGTTTTGCTGCCCGGTGGGTCGGGACCGGGCAAATTTTTTCGGAAAAATTTGCAAGAAAATTGGAATTTTCTTGGCTGCAATCGGCAATGGTCCGTTGTTTGCCATCCCGCGCGCTCTCGGCTAGACTTGGCCCATCCACGGAGCACCCGTCAGAGCGGCGGCCTCCACATTTCTTCCCCCCTGAAAAATCGGAGTCCTTATGGCCCAGGTCAAAACTGGCGACACTGTCGCTATTCATTACACCGGAACGCTCGCTGACGGCGCGACCTTTGACAGCTCGCAGGGCCGCGACCCGCTGGAATTCCAGGTCGGCTCCGGCCAGATCATTCCCGGCCTCGACAAGGCCCTGCCCGGCATGGAAGTCGGTGACAAGAAAACCGTCGAAGTGCCCTGTGACGAAGCCTATGGCCAACCCGACCCCAACGCCCAGCAGGCCGTGCCGCGCGGTGAGATCCCCGACAATATCCCGCTTGATCTGGGCACTCAGTTGCAGGTGCAGACCCCCACGGGGCAGGTCATGCCGGTGACCGTAGTCGAAGTGACCGACGAGCAGGTGACGCTGGACGCCAACCACCCGCTGGCGGGCAAGGACCTGACCTTTGCCATCGAACTGGTGGAGATCAAGGCGGCCTGATCGCCATTCGCAAGCCGTTTCAAGGGCGTCCTTCGGGGCGCCCTTTTTTTTCTGTGTGACGGGCCGCTTGCCCTGCCAAAACGGGATTGCAACTGCGCCATGCCCCGGCAATCATCCACCGGCGCAAAACTCGGGAGGGCAGCATGGCACATGGATATGAAGGCGGCAGGCTGGACCTGCCTTTCGTTGGAATCTCGACCTTTGGCAAACGGCCCTATCAGCCGGATTGGTCCGCCATCGACGCGGATGCCTGCATCCTCGGCGCGCCGTTCGATTTCGGCACGCAGTGGCGCGCAGGCGCACGGTTCGGTCCGCGCGGGGTGCGCGAGGCGTCGACCCTGTTCAGCTTTGGCCATGCGGGCGCCTATGACCACGAGGATGACGCCACGTACCTGCCCGAGAGCGTGCGTATCGTGGATATCGGCGACGCCGATATCGTGCATACGGATACCACCAAAAGCCACGCAAATATCGAGGCGGGCGTGCGCGCGATCCTCGGGGCGGGCGCGTTGCCGGTGGTCATTGGCGGCGATCATTCGGTCAATATTCCCTGCATCAACGCGTTCGACGGGCAGGGCGACATTCATATCCTGCAGATCGACGCGCATCTGGATTTCGTCGATGAACGTCACGGGGTGCGGTTTGGTCATGGCAACCCGATGCGGCGCGCAGCCGAGAAACCCTATGTCACAGGTCTGACCCAGGTGGGTATCCGCAACGTGTCCTCGACCGCGCGCGAAGGCTATGCCGATGCCCGCGCCATGGGCTCGGATATCCTTTCGGTGCGGCAGGCACGCAAGCTTGGCCCCGAGGCGGTCATCGCGCGCATCCCCGAAGGCGCGCGGGTCTATGTCACCATCGACATTGACGGCTTCTGCCCGTCCATTGCACCCGGGACCGGCACGCCCAGCCATGGCGGGTTTCTGTATTACGACGTGCTGGAAATGTTGCAGGCATTGACCAAACGCCACGAGGTGGTGGGCATGGACCTTGTCGAAGTGGCCCCGGATTACGACCCGACCGGCAGCACCTCGATTCTTGCCGCGCAGATTCTGCTGAATTTTCTGGGCTTTATCTTTCACGAACGCAAGCTAGGCTCTGCGACCTGACAAAGAGGGAACCGCGACATGAAAAAGAACCCGCTTGGGCGGACCGGGATATCCGTGACAGAACTGTGCCTTGGCACGATGACATTCGGCACGCAGACCACCTCTGACGAGGCGCATGCCCAGATCGACATGGCGTTGGATCGCGGCATCAATTTTGTCGACACGGCAGAAATGTATCCGGTCAACCCGGTGGCCAAAGAGACCATTGGCCGGACCGAGGAGATTGTCGGCGACTGGATTGCAGCCTCTGGACGGCGGTCGGACATGATCCTTGCCACCAAGCATTCGGGCGAGGGGATGCGTTTTGTTCGTGATGGCGCGCCGATCTCTTCGAAGACCATTCGCGAGACGCTTGAGGGGTCGCTCAAGCGTCTGAAGACGGATTACGTGGACCTGTATCAGTTTCACTGGCCGAACCGTGGGTCCTATATGTTCCGCAAGAACTGGGCCTATGATCCGTCCGCGTCTGGCTGGGACCGGACACGGATTGTCGAGAATATCGAAGAGTGCCTTGGCGCATTGCAGGATGAAGTGCAGCGCGGCACGATCCGTGCCTTTGGCCTCTCCAATGAAAGTGCCTGGGGCACGACGCAATGGATCGAGGCGGCTGCGCGCGTGGGCGGACCGCGGGTGGCGTCCCTGCAAAACGAATATTCCTTGATGTGCCGTATGGCCGATACCGACGTTGCCGAGATGTGCGTGCACGAGGATGTCGGGCTTTTGCCATTCTCGCCGCTGGCCTGCGGATATTTGACAGGAAAATACAGCGGTGGCGCGGTGCCCGATGGGTCGCGTATGTCGCTGTCGCCGCAAATGGGCGGGCGGCGCAATGACCGGGCCATGGAGATCGCAGATAAATACGTGGCGCTGGCGGGCGCGCATGGCGTGGACCCGATCCATATGGCGCTTGCCTGGTCCGCACGACGGCCCTTTGTGGCGTCGAGTATCTTTGGCGCGACGACATTGGCGCAGCTCGATCATGCTCTGGGGGCGGCGGACATCGTCCTGTCCGACGAGCTTATGGCCGCGCTGGATGATCTGCACCGCGCGAACCCGATGCCCTATTGATCAGCGCCTGACGCGTTAACAAAGCTTAACATTTCCCTTGAGGGTAGCCCAAGCTGCCGTCAGATTAACGAAATGTTAAGACTTTGTTCGATCCTTGTTCTTTGCGCGGCGGCCAGCGGCGTTTTCGCTGCGCCTTCGTCGGTCTCCGGCCCAGTCCGGGTTGTTGACGGTGATACGATTGAAATCGCGGGCCACAAGGTGCGTCTTTTCGGGATTGATGCGGTCGAACGTGATCAGACCTGCCGCCACCCGACGCGCGGCGAATGGCCTTGTGGCGCAGAGGTGGCACGCGTGTTGGCGGGGTTGATCGACGGGCAGGCCGCGACGTGTGAAAGCCGGGGTGTCGACCGGTATGGGCGCATGCTGGGCATCTGCCGGATCAACGGACAGGATGTCGGCGCAGCACTGGTCGAGGCCGGTTGGGCTTTTGCCTACAAGAAATACTCGACCCTTTATGTGCGGGAAGAGCAGCGAGCGCTTCACGCTGGGCGTGGGCTCTGGACGTCGGTCGTGGTGCAGCCATCGCAATACCGCGCGTCAAAGCGCGCACCGGTTCAGGTTGCGCCCTCAGGCTGCCCGATCAAGGGCAATATCTCGGCGGATGGGAAGCGCATTTACCACCTTCCGGGGCAGGCGTTTTACAGTCGGACGCGGATATCCGAGACCAAAGGTGAGCGGTGGTTCTGTACGGAATATGCCGCGCGCATGGCCGGTTGGCGCAGGGCGCGGCAGTAGCGATTTCTTTCGAAGAAATCGGACCGAAATCTTTTGAAGATTTCGGGTCTCCCGGGGCCAGTCAGTTAGGCCAGCCCCGGGTCTTTCTCAGCTACGCGCTTCGCGGATCAGCCGCAGGATGTCCTGGGCCGCTTCGGGGATATTGGTGCCCGGGCCAAAGATCGCCTTGACGCCCGCCTTTTGCAGGAATTCGTAATCCTGCTGTGGGATGACGCCGCCGCAGATCACGATGATATCGCCCGCGTCATTTGCTTTGAGCGCCTCGATCAGCTGCGGGGCCAGCGTCTTGTGCCCGGCGGCCTGCGAGGAGATGCCCACCACATGCACGTCATTGTCGATGGCGTCCTGTGCGGCCTCTTCCGGCGTCTGGAAGAGCGGGCCGACATCCACGTCAAAGCCGATATCGGCGAATGCGGTGGCGATTACCTTTGCACCGCGGTCATGGCCGTCCTGGCCCATCTTGACCACCAGCATACGCGGGCGGCGGCCTTCGTCCTCGGCGAAATCCTCGACCGATTTCTGGATCGCGGCAAATCCTTCGTCGCCTTCATAGGCCTTGCCATAAACGCCCGCCAGCGTCTTGACCTCGGCGCGGTGCCGTCCGAATACTTTTTCCATCGCCATGCTGATTTCCCCCACGCTGGCGCGTGCCCGGGCTGCTTCCACAGCCGCTTCCAACAGATTGCCGCCCTCTGTGGTGCGGCGGGTCAGTTCCTCAAGCGCCGCGTCACAGGCGGCCTGATCGCGCTCACCACGGATGCGCTCCAGCCGCGCGATCTGGCTTTCGCGCACGGCGACGTTGTCGACATCGAGAATGTCGATCGGGTCTTCCTTGTCCTTGCGATACTTGTTGACGCCGACGATCACCTCGTCGCCCCGGTCGATCATCGCCTGACGGGTGGCGGCGGTCTCTTCGATGCGCAGCTTGGGCATGCCGGAGGCCACGGCCTTGGTCATGCCGCCCATCTCTTCGACCTCTTCCATCAGCGCCCAGGCTTTGTCGGCCAGTTCAGCGGTGAGGCTTTCGACGTAGTAGGAGCCAGCCAGCGGGTCGACCACATTGGTGACGCCGGTCTCTTCCTGCAGGATCAGTTGGGTGTTGCGCGCGATCCGGGCCGAGAAATCGGTGGGCAGGGCGATGGCTTCGTCCAGCGCGTTGGTGTGCAGCGACTGCGTGCCGCCCAACACCGCCGACATCGCCTCGTAGGCGGTGCGGATGACGTTGTTGTAGGGGTCCTGCTCCTGAAGGCTGACACCGGATGTCTGGCAATGGGTGCGCAGCATCTTGGAGCGGTCGTTCTTGGCCCCGAACTCGGTCATGACCCGATGCCAGAGCAGACGCGCGGCGCGCAGCTTGGCGGCTTCCATGAAGAAATTCATGCCGATGGCAAAGAAAAAGGACAGGCGGCCTGCGAACTTGTCGACATCCATGCCTGCATTGATTGCCGCACGCACATATTCGCGCCCGTCCGCCAGCGTATAGGCCAGCTCCTGAACAAGGTTCGCGCCAGCCTCCTGCATGTGATAGCCGGAGATCGAAATCGAGTTGAATTTCGGCATCTCGTTCGAGGTGTATTCGATGATATCTGAGATGATCCGCATTGAGGGCTCGGGCGGGTAGATATAGGTGTTGCGCACCATGAATTCTTTCAGAATGTCGTTCTGAATAGTGCCCGCGAGCAGCGATTTGTCATGGCCCTGCTCTTCGCCGGTCACGATGAAATTCGCGAGGATCGGGATCACCGCGCCGTTCATCGTCATCGACACCGACACCTTGTCCAACGGGATGCCGTCAAACAGGATCTTCATGTCCTCGACGCTGTCAATCGCCACACCGGCCTTGCCCACATCGCCGACCACGCGGGGGTGGTCGCTGTCATAGCCGCGGTGGGTCGCAAGGTCGAAAGCGACCGAGACGCCCTGTTGCCCGGCGGCGAGGTTGCGGCGGTAGAAGGCGTTGGATTCCTCGGCCGTGGAAAAGCCCGCATATTGCCGGATGGTCCAGGGGCGGCCCGCATACATCGTGGCCTTGGGGCCGCGCGTAAAGGGCGCAAAACCGGGCAGGGAACCCAGATGCGGCAGGTCCTTGGTATCTTCTTCGGTGTAAAGCGGCTCGACCTCGATGCCTTCAAGGGTCTTCCAGGTCAGGTCTTCCAGCGGGCGGCCCCGCAGTTCCTTTTCGGCGAGTGCTTTCCAGTCATCCTTGCTCTGGGTCATCTGTGGTCCTTTCGTTTACGGGGCAGGGCCGGGGAGGGGCGCTGCGAAATGGGGTTGTCTTGACGTATGGTCACGCCATTCTGTGTCGTAATCGGGGGAGAAGCCCCTATATGCTTGGAACGAGGAGAAAAGATGCCAAACCTGTTCCGCATTCTGTCTATGTTGCTGGCGCTGGGCGCTGTGCCTGTGATGGCCCAAAGTGCATCAGAGGCCCCCGGAGCGACGTCCCCCGACACCGCGCCGCCAGAGATCGTCGAAGATGAAGTTGGCGAAGAGGCCGAGACGATTATCCTGCCTTCGGCGCAGCATGAGATTGACGAATATCTCTGGCTCAAGCGGCCTTTGGTCGTCTTTGCAGATAGCCCGGCAGACCCGCGATACGAACAGCAGATGCAACTGATCACCGACCGGTTGGATGATCTGCGCGAACGCGATGTGGTGGTACTGACCGACACGGACAAGTCCACTCTTTCGCCCCTGCGCGAAAAGCTGCGCCCGCGTGGCTTCATGCTGGTGCTGATCGGCAAGGACGGCACCGTGTATCTGCGTAAACCCTTCCCGTGGTCGGTGCGCGAAATCTCGCGCTCCATCGACAAGATGCCTTTGCGGCAGCAGGAGATTCGCGACAGGCGCGACGCGCCGATCCGGTAGTTCAGACGTTGCCGCGCAGAAAGACCGCCGCGCGGTCGATTGGTGAAATCAGGATGATGGCACTGCCGGAGGGGTCGAAGATCATGCGTGCCTCCGGTGTGGTCAGAATACGGTAGAAATGCCGGCCCAACGCGTCGTCCGCGCAGCGGCTGGCCGCGCCGACGGCATTTGACAACAGCCCCAGCCCGCGCGCCAGATTTGACGACATGACCTGTTCGGATATCGCATTCGGGCTTTGACCCGGTAGATCGAACAGCACGGCCCGCCCGTTGCCCAACAGGCGCAACGCCTCGTCCATGGAGGTGGCGCGCGCGATACGGCTGGACGCGGTCGGGCTGCGAAGGGTGAAGACCGCTGCGGTGCAGGTGGAGTCCGAGGCGAAATAGCGTGTGTCGCCCAGTGCCAAATATCCCGACAGCATGTTGCGCAGGTCGGATTCCTCGTCCAACGCGCAACTGCCGAGAACCAGCGTGCAAGCGAGCACGGCCAGCGCAGGCCGCAGAAATTGTTGTCCGAACCGGTTCATCAGGCTGAACCATACGGGCAAAAGCTGAACAGGGCGTTGCCAGAGGATATGCAGCACCAAACGTCACTTATGTCTCCGCGTCACGAGCGCACCGCCAAGACCAAAAATGGCAAGTAAACAGGCCACAAAGGCCTCAACGGCCGTGGTCAGCCCCGAATAGATCAGTCCCGCCATCACGGTAAACCCGACCATGATGAGCAGCACGCCACCCAGCCAGAGCGGCATGGCGGCGCGACCGGTCAGCCGCCGCATCACCAGAGCATAGGTCAGTGCGGCAAGCGCCGTTGCCAGAGCTGCAATCGCCAGATGCCAGACAAGGGGCGCGACCTTGAGACCGGCAAACAGGTATTGACCTGCTTCGCCCGCCCCATAGAGCACCGCAAGCCCCAGCCCGAAGGCCAAAGCGTGCCGTAGCCAGATCGTCGCGCCCCGTGTTCTCATTCGAATTCCATGATCACTTCGTCAACGGCAAGGCTGTCACCTGCGGCTGCATTGATCTTGGAGACCGTGCCCTTTTTCTCGGCGCGCAGGATGTTTTCCATCTTCATCGCCTCAATGGTGCAGAGCGCCTGACCTTCCTGTATCTCGTCGCCGACCTCCACATCAAGCTTCACCACCAGACCCGGCATCGGGCAAAGCAGCATCTTGGACGTATCCGGCGGCAGTTTCTCGGGCATCAGCGCGGCCAGCTCGGCCTGACGCGGGGTGCGTACCTTGACCGCCAGATCGGCACCACGGGTCCGGATGCGGAACCCGTGGGTGATCTTGTCGACCTTGAGTACAAGCGGCGCGCCCTCGACCATCATGTTGGCGAGGCTGTCGCCCGGGGTCCAGTCACCTTCAACGCGCATTGTCGTACCGTCCTCAAAGGTCACGGTCGACCCGCCATGATCCGCGGCAATCGACAGCGCAAGCGGTTCGCCCTTGCCGATTTGCACAACCCAGCTTTCACCCACATGGCGTTCGTGGTTGTCCAACCGGCCCGAGACGCGGGCGCGGCGGATCTCGGCCACGCGGTTCATCGCTGCAGCGGCGGCGGCCACGCGGCGCGCGTTCGCATCATCCAGCGTCACGCCCTCGAACCCGTCGGGATACTGCTCTTCGATGAAGGCGGTGGTCATCTCACCGTCGATGAAGATCGGATGATCCATCACGGCGGCCACGAAGGGCAGGTTATGGCCAATGCCTTCGACCTCGAAACTGTCGAGCGCCACGCGCATCGCCTCAATGGCGCTGGCACGATCCGGCCCCCATGTGCAGAGCTTGGCGATCATCGGGTCATAATACATCGAGATTTCGCCGCCCTCATAGACGCCGGTATCGTTACGCACAGCCGTTTCGCCAGTGGGCGCGTCGCCGTGCCAGGTGTTGTTTTCCAGCATCGGGCCTGCGGCCACTTCCATCGGCGGGCGGTAGCGGGTCAGACGGCCAATCGAAGGCAGGAAGCCGCGATAGGGGTCTTCGGCATAGAGACGGTTCTCGATGGCCCAGCCATTCAGCTTGATGTCGTCCTGGGTGATCGAGAGCTTCTCGCCCGCGGCGACGCGGATCATTTGTTCCACAAGGTCAACGCCGGTGATCAGCTCGGTCACCGGGTGTTCCACCTGAAGCCGGGTGTTCATTTCGAGGAAGTAGAAATTCTTCTGACCATCGACGATGAATTCCACCGTGCCGGCGCTGGCATAGCCCACCGCTTTGGCGAGCGCGCAGGATTGTTCGCCCATGGCCTTGCGGGTTGCCTCGTCCAGGAAGGGCGAGGGCGCCTCTTCCACAACCTTCTGGTTGCGGCGCTGGATCGAACATTCGCGCTCGCCCAGATAGACACAGTTGCCATGGCCATCGGCCAGCACCTGAATCTCGATATGCCGCGGCTGGGTGACGAACTTCTCGATAAAGATACGGTCGTCGCCAAAGCTGTTGGCGGCCTCGTTCTTGGAGGACTGGAAACCTTCGCGTGCTTCGGCATCGTTCCACGCGATGCGCATGCCCTTGCCGCCGCCACCGGCGGAGGCCTTGATCATCACTGGATAGCCGATCTCGTTGGAGATTTTCACCGCTTCGTCGGCATCCTCGATCAGACCCATATAGCCCGGCACCGTGGACACATCGGCCTCCTGCGCGATCTTCTTGGACGTGATCTTGTCGCCCATGGCCTCGATGGCACCTTTGGGCGGTCCGATAAAGGCGACGCCGGCGGCTTCGAGCGCCTCGGCGAATTTCGGGTTTTCCGACAGGAAGCCATAGCCCGGATGCACGGCCTCTGCGCCGGTGTCCTTGATCGCCTGCATGACCTTGTCGATGACAATGTAGGACTGGTTGGCGGGCGGTGGGCCGATATGCACGGCTTCGTCGGCCATGGCGACATGCAGCGCGTTCTTGTCAGCGTCGGAGTAGATGGCCACGGTCTGGATGCCCATCTTGCGGGCGGTTTTGATCACGCGGCAGGCAATCTCGCCCCGGTTGGCGATCAGGATCTTCTTGAACATGGGCTGTCCTTCTTATTTGGGGAAGACATGACAAAACGGCCCCGCGGCGCGAGTTGCGCCGGGAGCCGCTTAAAAGGTGTGAGAGGGAGCGGGTTTACCGCAACGGTCCGCCCACCATCGAGTAGCCAGACCTGGAGGTGATGTCCGCCCGGCTGCACGCTGAAAGCGCCGCCGTGGCCGCCAAGACCATGATCAGTAGAATTGTGTTTCCTGCTCGCATTATATGCTCCTTTTGGAAGAAGCCTTATGCGATTGATCTTAGGTCGAAAATGACGCGCGGTCACCCCGCTTGCACCACAAGCGCAACAAAGTGATGCCAAATGGCGACAATTTGTTAACGCGCCGGTTGTGCGCGTGGAAAAAAATGCGGGCGGATGCGAAGGGGACACGCTGATCCGCCCGCAGGTCAAAGGGTAACGGTGGTAGGCAGGAAACGACTGGAACCCCTGCCGCACTCGTACCTGGGTGACATTGCGCGCGGCATGGCCGTCTGCCAAGCGCGCGGCAGCGCCGCGATACATTTCGGCAGAGCGCCGCGTGTTTTGCTCAATTCTGGGCAGAAAGGCGCTCATTGCCATGGGCCTCCCAGCTCAAAGGCCTCGGGGAAGGATCGTTGGGCGGCCTCCACGTCGATGATGAGCTGAGCTTCGTAATCCTCGGGATCGAACGGATCGTCGAAGGGCAGCACCTCGCGCCCGAACAGCCAGCTCAGACGCCCGGCATCAAGGTTGCCCCGTTCAAAGGGCTGGTCGCCAAACTGAATCCAGAGCGCGGCCATGAACCACAGGTCCGCGCGCTTGTCGGGGGGTCTTCGGTCACGGAATCGCTCGCGCCGGGTGATCGGCGTGACCCCCTTGGGATTGGGGCGGCGGATGGTGAATTGGAAATCGGTGCCGGGAAGGCGGCCGGGAAAACCACGATGCTTGATCATGCCGCATCCTCCCGGACGAGGATGGGCGAAAACGGGACAGGCCCGAGGGCCTGCCCCGAAAGTGTATTACTTGTATTTGCCGGTATAGACGGGCTCGACCGAAATCGGCTCCGGATCCACGACGACATATTCCTCTTCCTGCTGCTGGGCGCATGCGGCCACAGCGGCAACGAGGCCAAGTGCTGCGATGAGCTTGATGCTCTTGGACATGAACTTCTCCTGTCAGTCACAACGGCATGGTGCCGCGCCAGATGCCCGGCCCTATACCGCAACAAAGGTAAGGTCACTTGGGTGTAACCCGCCTTAAGAATAGAGCATAAGGCACCGGAAATATACGATTTTCCACCTTGTCCACATGGCTGTGGCGCGAAAGCCGCAAACCGCTGTGCCACTTGGGGGCGCGCCGCAAGATGTTGTGTGTCCATCAGTACCACTCCCAGATGCAGGTGCCGTCCTGGATGGTGTAGGCCTCGAAATATTGCGGAATCTCCGGGTCGAAGACGCCCAGTTCCAGCGGTTCGGCGCTGACCGAGATGACAATTTGCGATGCGTCGATGTCATTGTCGGTTACATGGGGAATCGCCACGGCATTGCACAGATGCTCCATGTCCGACAGCACGGTTTCAGAGCCGGGATGATCGGCGGTCATGGTGGGTGCAACGAAACGCGCACGCAGCAGAGCGGGCACTTGCGCGCTTTCGTCGACGAATTCCTGCAAGTGTACGTCAAGCCCGGACGGGGTGGTGAATGCGGTGGCATCGGCCAGCGCGGGAAAGGCGGTCAAAACGAGTGCAAGCACGGTCGGATAATGGCAGCCCCGACCCCGGTTAAGGGCTCCTCCCGCCGGGGCTGCGCGGCGTTTCGGTCCCCCTCGCGCCGCTAACTTTGTATTCCGATCCAGACTCATAGCAGGTCTTTCCCTTGCGTCAACCGGGCGCAACTTTGCCAGCGCGCGCGATAGGCGGGATCATGCAGAAGCGAGGCAATCTGAGCCTCGGCGTGCGATCTTGGGAAGCGACCGGCAACCGCTCCACCAGCGCGCAGGCGCAGGCCGGTTTCGGTCCGGGTCACTTCGACCACCGGTGAAAATCCGCGCAGATTGCGCAGACGCCGCCACAAGTCCTGGCGCACCATCTGGGCCAGTGCCAGCCTCCGCAGCTGCGGAAAGCTGGCCTCGGCGCTCAGATCAAAGCGCGGTGCGGGGTGGCGCGACAGCGTGAGGCGGTCGTCATCCCGGGCGATATGCCAAGACTTGGTCACGTGGTGGTGTCCTTGGGTGCTGAACGGATCAGAGCGGAATGTTGTCGTGTTTCTTCCACGGCACCCTGGCCTTTTTGGTGCGCAGCGCGGCAAAGGCACGGGCGACCCGGCGACGGGTCGAATGCGGCTGGATCACCTCGTCGATAAAGCCGCGTTCTGCCGCCACGAAGGGGTTGGCAAAGCGGTCTTCGTATTCCGCCGTGCGTGCGGCGATCTTCTCCGGGTCGTTCAGTTCCGAGCGATAGAGAATCTCGGTCGCCCCCTTGGCACCCATCACCGCCACCTCGGATGTGGGCCATGCGTAGTTGATGTCGCCAGCGAGGTGCTTGGAGGACATCACGACATAGGCGCCGCCATAGGCTTTGCGGGTAATCACGGTGACTTTCGGCACGGTGGCTTCGCCATAGGCAAAGAGCAGTTTCGCGCCGTGCTTGATCACGCCGCGATATTCCTGGCCGGTGCCGGGCAGGAAGCCGGGCACATCCACCAGTGTCAGGAGCGGGATTTCGAACGCATCGCAGAAGCGCACGAAACGCGCGGCCTTGCGGCTCGAGTCGATATCAAGGCAGCCCGCCAGCACCATCGGCTGGTTGGCCACAACACCCACGGTCTGACCTTCGAGGCGCACGAAACCGGTGATGATGTTCTTGGCGAAGTCTTCCTGAATCTCGTAGAAATCGCCCTCATCGGCGATCTTGTGGATCAGTTCCTTCATGTCATAGGGCGTGTTCGGGTTTTCCGGGACAAGCGTATCAAGGCTGTCCTCGACCCGCGCCACATCGTCAAAGAAGGGGCGGACCGGCGGTTTCTGCTGGTTGTTGAGCGGCAGGAAATCGACCAGACGGCGGACCTCGGCCAGCGCTTCGACATCGTTTTCAAAGGCCGCGTCAGCAACCGAGGATTTCTTGGTATGGGTGGACGCACCGCCCAGTTCCTCGGCGGTGACCTGTTCATTGGTCACGGTTTTCACCACGTCGGGGCCGGTGACGAACATGTAGGAGCTGTCTTTGACCATAAAGATGAAGTCGGTCATCGCGGGCGAATAGACCGCGCCGCCAGCGCAGGGGCCCATGATCACGGAGATCTGCGGCACCACGCCTGAGGCAAGGATGTTGCGTTTGAAGACTTCACCATAGCCTGCAAGGCTGTCCACGCCTTCCTGAATACGCGCGCCGCCGGAGTCGTTGATGCCGATCACCGGTGCGCCGTTCTGCATGGCCATATCCATGATCTTGCAGATCTTCATAGCGTGGGTGGCGGACACCGAACCGCCCAGAACGGTGAAGTCCTGGGAAAAGACATAGACCATGCGGCCATTGATCGTGCCCCAGCCAGTGACAACACCGTCGCCATAGGGGCGGTTCTTCTCCATCCCGAAATCGGTGCAGCGATGCGCGACGAACATGTCGTATTCTTCGAAGCTGTCCTCATCAAGCAGCACTTCGATACGCTCGCGCGCCGTAAGCTTGCCTTTGGCGTGCTGCGCATCGACACGTTTCTGTCCGCCCCCAAGGCGGGCATTTTCGCGGCGGTTTTCGAGTTCCTGGAGAATGTCTTTCATAATCGGCCCCTTTGTGCAGGTTTGGGCGGAACATACCGGCGCGGATAAGTCTGACAAGGAGAGTCTGGCAAATTTGCAAATATGTTCGCCAAATCATGTGAATATTTGCAAAATAACAAAAAGCCTTGTGACTGTGCGTCAAGATAGACTTTGCGGCGAGTGCTGCCTAATTTCAATGCATGTCAGATGCTCCGCAGGTCCGTTTTCTGGACCGGACGACCCCGCCACATATTGTCACACTCATCCTGCTCGCGGGCATGTCCGCGCTTGCGATGAACATTTTCCTGCCCTCGCTGCCGGGGATGACCGAGTATTTCGACACTGAATATCGGCTTATGCAGTTGTCGGTGGCGATCTATCTTGGGGTGAACGCCGTCCTGCAGCTTTTTGTTGGTCCGATTTCGGACATGATGGGGCGGCGGCCGGTGATCCTTTGGGGGTTGGGGATTTTCGTGCTGGCCACGCTGGGCTGTATCTTTGCCCCGAATGTGGCGGTTTTCCTGATCTTCCGCATGGTGCAGGCCAGCGTTGTGGTGGCCATGGTGCTGAGCCGCGCCGTGGTGCGCGATATGGTGCCCCAGGATCAGGCGGCCTCGATGATTGGCTATGTGACCATGTTCATGGCGATCGTACCCATGCTCGGCCCGGCCGTGGGCGGGGTGCTGGACGAATTCTTTGGCTGGAAGGCGAATTTCTGGCTGCTGCTGGTGCTGGGCGCGGCGACCTTCTGGCTGGCCTGGAGCGATCTGGGCGAAACATCGGGGCGCAGCGGGCAGACGCTCTGGCGGCAGTTCGGTGATTATCCCGAACTGCTCAACTCGCCGCGTTTCTGGGGGTATGCTCTGTCGGCGGCGCTGTCGTCAGGGGCATTCTTTGCCTATCTGGGCGGTGCGCCGTTTGTGGGCTCCGAAGTTTTCGGGCTCGATCCGGCTGTGTTGGGTATCCTGTTTGGCGCACCGGCCATCGGCTACATGATCGGCAACGGGATTTCCGGGCGCTATTCCGCAAGGATCGGGATCAACCAGATGATCCTTTGGGGCGCGGCGATCTGCCTTGGCGGGCTGGGGGTGTCGATCCTCGTTTTCGTTGCGGGCTATGGATCGGCCTGGGTGTTCTTTGGCTTCATGACCTTTGTGGGTCTCGGTAACGGGATGGTCATTCCGAATGCCACGGCAGGCACGCTGTCGGTGCGGCCGCATCTGGCGGGCACGGCAAGCGGGTTGGGCGGGGCGATCATGATTGGCGGCGGGGCGGGTCTCTCGGCGCTGGCGGGGGCGATGCTCAGACCCGGGACCGGTGCCTGGCCACTCCTGTGGATCATGTTCGGCACGGTGGCGCTGGGTCTTGTCTGTATCCTGCTGGTGATCCGCCGGGAAAAGCGGCTGCATATGCTGTAGCGCGCGGTGCGCGGGGACCGCGCACCCTACGGCTTGTGGCGGGTGGTTTGCAAAGCTAGGCTGAGCCAATCGCAAACCCGCAAAGGCATTCCATGGCGATCCAGAAACTCTATGCCGGTGCCAAGCTGCGCGAGACGCGGCAGCGGCTCGGGCTGACGCAAAAGGACTTTGCCGCCAAGCTCGGCGTCTCGCTGCCCTATCTCAACCAGATGGAAAACAATAATCGCCCGGTCAGCACGACTGTCGTGCTGGCGCTGGCGCAGGAGTTCGGCTTTGACGTGACCGAGCTGAGCTCGGGCGATGCGGAGCGGCTGGTCTCGGACATGCGCGAGGCGCTGGCCGATCCGCTTTTTGCACAGGACGAGGCAGGCGCGCCGCCTTTGGCCGATCTGCGGCTGACGGCGTCAAATGCTCCGGCACTGGCGCGGGCCTTTCTGGAATTGCACCGCGCCTATCGCCAGAGCCACGAGCGTCTCGCCTCGCTTGATGCCGCACTTGGTGGTGAAGGCGGTGGATTGCAGCTCAGCCCATGGGAAGAGGTGCGCGATTTTTTCCATTACTGCGACAATTACATCGATGCGGTAGACAGGGCGGCGGAAAACTTTGCCGCCTCGGCGCGGCGCGGCAATGTGCCTGCGGCGGCAGAAGCCTGGTTGAATGGGCAGGGGATTTCGGTGCGCATCGCGGACACAGACAGTCTGCGCCGGTTCGACCAGTCCAGCGGGACGCTCACCTTGTCGGACAGGGCTGCGCCGGAAACCCGGAATTTCCAGTTGCTGCTGCAGATGGCTCTGCTGCAACAAGACAAGCTTCTCGGGGCCACGCTCGATCTGGCCCGGTTTCAGTCGGACACGGCGCGGGATATCGCGCTGATCGGGCTGGCCAACTATTTCGCGGGTGCCGCGCTCATGCCCTATGCCGCGTTTCTCGATGCTGCGCGCGAGACGCGGCATGATCTGGAGCGATTGGCCACCCGTTTCGGGGCCTCCATCGAGCAGGTGGCGCATCGGCTCTCCACCCTGCAACGGCCCGGAGCCAAGGGCGTGCCGTTCTTTTTCGTGCGTGTGGATCAGGCCGGCACGATCACCAAGCGCCATTCCGCCACGCGGCTGCAATTTGCCCGGTTCGGTGGAGCCTGTCCGTTATGGAACGTGCACCGGGCTTTCGAGACGCCGGGGCGGTTCCTGCGGCAACTCGCCGAGACGCCCGATGGGGTGCGCTACATCTCTATCGCGCGCGACATTTCCAAGACCGGCGGGCGATACGGTGCGCCGGTGCGCCGTTATGCCATGGCTCTGGGTTGTGAAGTGACCCATGCGGAGCAATTGATCTATGCCGACGGGCTGGATGTCGGGCAGGATGCGGCCTTTGAGCCGATCGGCATTTCCTGCCGCATTTGCGAACGGGTGGATTGCCATCAGCGCTCGATCCCGCCGCTGGAGCAGCAATTGAGCATTACGCCAAACAGCCGTGATGTTCTGCCCTACAGGGTGGGATAAACGTAAATGCGCCGCCCACGTGTACCGGGGCGGCGCTTCAGAGTGTGTCGGGGTTCAGCTTGCCTTGCTCAGAATGCCGTAGATCTCGTCCTTGAGCGCGGCGCGTTTCTTGCGCATGTCCACCTCGGTCAGTTCCTCGACCGGTTCGACATTGGTTTCGGCACGATGCACCGCGCGGTTGATTTCGTGATACTCTTGGGCAAGCCGTGCAAAGTGGGCGTCGCTGGTTTTCAGATCGCTCATCTTTGCTGCGTATTCCGGAAATTCCTCGGCCAGTTCATGG
The DNA here is from genome assembly GCF_028023675.1 of Primorskyibacter aestuariivivens. Taxonomy (GTDB): domain Bacteria; phylum Pseudomonadota; class Alphaproteobacteria; order Rhodobacterales; family Rhodobacteraceae; genus Marinovum; species Marinovum aestuariivivens. Next base: position 256,897 of record NZ_JAQIOZ010000006.1, read on the forward strand.
GGGGTGTGGGACATGTGCGCTCTCCTTTTATTGCCCTGTTCGGGGTGTCCAGAAAGCACTCTATCCGTCCTGCGGACCCGGGCTTTGATACGGATCAAACGACAAGGCCGCCGGGGCGGAAAATTCCCGGCGGCCCTTGTTTGGAATTCGACGGACTTATCCCGCTGGCGCGGTGGCCGCTTCCTCTGCCGACGAGGAAGCCAGCATAAGCGCCACGTAGCCCACGATGCCTGACACCAGCGAGCCGGACAGAACCCCAAGCCGCACGTGATTCATGAGCGCGGGGTCTGCATAGCTGAGCGATCCGATAAAGAGCGACATGGTAAAGCCCACGCCGGCCAGACAGCTTAGCCCGTAGATATGCAGCCAGTTCGCGCCATGGGGCATCGCGGCCAGTCCGGATTTCACCATCACGTAGGACACGCCGAACACGCCCACCTGTTTGCCGATGATCAGGCCCAGCGCGATGCCAAGCGGCAGCGGCGCAAAGAGATCCGAGAAACTAAGCCCCGCAAGCACGACACCGGCATTGGCAAAGGCAAAGACCGGGATGATGCCGTAGAGAACATAAGGGGTCAGGCCGTGCTCCAGCGAATGCAGCGGGCTCTTGCCCCATTTGTCCTTGAGCGGGATGCAGAAGGCTGTCACCACACCGGCGAGTGTTGCGTGAACGCCGGATTTCAGCACGAAATACCACATCACAGCGCCCAAGAGGATTGCAGGCGCAAGGCGGTGCGCCCCTTTGATGTTCAGCCAGATCAGGCCGACCAGCGGAACGATCGCATAGAGCAGGTAGTCCACTTTCAACTCGGCCGTATAGAACAGCGCGATGATGATGATCGCGCCAAGGTCGTCAAGAATGGCCAGTGTCAGCAGGAATACCTTGAGCGAGGCCGGTGCACGGCTGCCCACAAGGGCGAGGATGCCTAGCGCAAAGGCAATGTCGGTCGCCGCGGGAATGGCCCAGCCGCTCAGCGTTTCGGGCGAACCCCAGTTCAGCGCCACGAACACTGCGGCGGGCAGCGCCATACCACCTACGGCCGCAGCACCGGGCAGAAGCACATCACGCGGGTTCTTGAGCTTGCCTTCCAGCATCTCGCGTTTGAGCTCAAGCCCGATCAGGAAGAAGAAGATCGCCATCAACCCGTCGTTGATCCACAGGATCGCGGGTTTTTCCAGGCCCTCGCCATTGATCGTCAGCGACACTTTCGCGCCCAGAAAGGCGTCGTAAAATCCCGACAGACCGGAATTGGCCACGATCAGCGCAGCGACCGCGGAAAGCATCAGCAATATGCCGCCCGAAGCCTCATGGCTGAAAAATTTGTCAATCGCACGCAGCAGCATCCGGTCCCTCCAGTTGTTGATGATTTCCGTTGGATATGGCGTAAATTCTGCCATTTTCAACGTAAATCGGTACAGCGGCAGACGAATTATGCCTCATGAATGCGTATTTTGCACCATTGGCCCGAAAAAAGGGACCGGGCGCTATTAACCAGCGCCCGATCCCGCATCATGACCGGTTCAGATCAGTTGTATTTCTTGATCTTTCCCGATTGCAGCCGGTCCAGATAGCTGCCCAGTTCCCCGCGCACGATCGGCATCAGGAAGTAGAGCGCGAAGATGTTGACCACGGCCATGGCAAAGATCGCCGCATCGGAGAAGTCGATCACCGGGCCAAGGCTGGCCGCCGCGCCGATCACCACGAAGATGCAGAAGATCACCTTGAACACCAGTTCCGTGGTCTTGCCTTCGCCGAACAGGTAGGTCCAGGCTTTCAGGCCGTAGTAGCTCCAGGAGATCATGGTCGAGAAGGCGAACAGGATCACCGCGAGCGCCAGCACATACTGGAACCAGCCAAAGGCCGAAGAAAAGGCCGCCGAGGTCAGCGCAACACCGGAATTGCCGTCAACAGTGGCAATGGCGGTGCCCGCTTCGTTCAGCATGTAAAGACCTGTGGTCTCGTCAATGATCAGCTGCTGGGTGATGATGATCACCAGCGCGGTCATGGTGCAGATCACAACCGTGTCGATGAACGGTTCCAGAAGCGAGACGAAACCTTCGGTAATCGGCTCTTTGGTGCGCACCGCAGAGTGCGCAATCGCAGCCGAGCCAACGCCCGCCTCGTTGGAAAACGCCGCCCGCTTGAAGCCCTGGATCAGCGCGCCGACCATGCCGCCCGCAACACCAAGCCCGGTAAAGGCACCGGCAAAGATCTGGCCAAAGGCCCAGCCGATCATGTCGGCATTCATGATCAGGATGACAACAGCGGTTGCCACGTACATCACACCCATGATCGGTACGACCTTTTCCGTCACCTTGGCGATGGATTTCAGACCGCCAACGATCACGGCAAAGACGATACCTGCAAAGATCACGCCGGTGATCCAACCGGGATAATCGCCGACCACATTGGTGAGCTGAGCATGCGCCTGGTTGGCCTGGAACATGTTGCCGCCGCCCAGTGCGCCAAGAATACAGAAGATCGAGAACAAGATCGCGAGGAACCTGCCGCCCGGCAGGCCGCGTTCGGCGAAGCCCTTGGTCATGTAATACATCGGGCCGCCCGAAACGGTGCCGTCCGCGTATTCATTGCGGTATTTTACACCCAGCGTACATTCGGTGAATTTCGACGCCATGCCCAGAAGACCGGCAAGGATCATCCAGAAGGTCGCGCCTGGACCGCCAATGCCCACGGCGACGGCGACGCCCGCGATATTGCCAAGGCCCACGGTGCCCGACAGCGCGGTGGCCAACGCCTGGAAATGGCTGACTTCACCGGCATCGTTGGGGTCGGAATAATCGCCGCGGACCAGCCGGATCGCGTGGCCAAAGGTGCGGAACTGTACAAAGCCGAAATAAAGCGTGAAGACCGTGGCCGCCACCACCAGCCACATCACGATCCAGGGAAAGGTGGTTCCGGGAAAGGGGCTGAAGATAAAGCTTACGAACCAGCCGGTGGAATTGGCGAAGGCTTCGTTAACCTTCTCATCAATGGATTGGGCAAATGCGGGCGCGGATGCGGCCAGCATGCCCACCGCGCCAAGCGCGGCAGAACGTGTCAAACGTGTCATGATGTACCTGTTGGATTAGGGAACGATGGTGACCGGGACCGGTGCTGCCTGGGCCAGAGAGCCCGCGACAGACCCAAAGAGTCGCGACGAGAGCGAGGAATGCCCCGTGCGCCCGATGACGATCTGGCTGGCACTTTCCGCCTTGGTCACGCTGGCCAGCGTTTCGGCGATATGGCCGTATTTCAGCGCGGTCGATACCTCGACGCCGCTGTCCTTGAGACTGTCCACCACCGGCTTCAACAGCGCGGTCTCCGCCCGGGCCAACTCTTCACCGCGACGTTTATGCCGTTCTTCCAGTTCGGTCGGTGTCAGGAACGAATAGGGCGACCATTCGAGCACATGGGCAATCACGATCCCGGCACCTTTGGCCTTGGCTTGCGCAACAGCGAAGTCCAGCGCGCGTTTCGCGCTTTCGCTGCCATCAAAGCCGACGACGATTTTTGAAGGCATGGTTGTCCTCCCCTTCGGTTGTTTTGCCTCCTCCTGAGACATTCTAAGAGGTTATGGGAAACGGTCCGGGCTTTTTTCCGTTTTTTCGTGCTACCCCCGGTGTGATTGACGTGTTTTTGTCCAAAAATTCAGAATTATCGAACATTCTTCGATGATTTCCAAATTTGAATGTGTTTTCTGCGGTTCACTGCGCCCGGTTGTTTCGCCTGAGCGTCGCGGCCATAGTAACACGGCACGCTGACGGAGACCGCAATGCGCTTTGCCACCTACAATGTGGAATGGTTCGACACGCTGTTCGACGATGCGGGTGAGCTTTTGGCGGATGGCGCTTGGTCGGCGCGCCATGATGTGACACGCCGGGATCAGGCAGAGGCGCTGGGCATTGTGTTCACGGCGCTTGATGCAGATGCCGTGATGATCATCGAGGCCCCCGACAGTCACCAACGGCGCGACGGGACGCGGGCGCTGGAAAACTTTGCGAGTGCCTTCGATCTGCGCGCCCGCAAGGCCGTGATCGGCTATACCAACACAACCCAGCAGGAAATTGCGCTTCTTTATGATCCGGATGTGATCACTGCGCGCCATGACCCGCGCGAGAGCGACGCTGTCCCGAAATTCGATGGCGAGTTCGAGATCGACCTGGATTTCGATGCTCGCCGCGACCGGGTGCGATTTTCGAAACCGCCGCTGGAACTGGCGGTCGAGACGCAGGGCGGGGTCTCGCTGCGCATGATCGGCGCGCATCTGAAATCCAAGGCCCCGCATGGCGCCCATACCCGCGACCAGATCATGCGCCTGTCCATCGCAAATCGCCGCAAGCAATTGGCGCAGGCGATCTGGCTGCGTGCGCGGGTGGCGGAACATCTGGAGGCGGGTGAGACGCTGATGCTTTTGGGGGATCTCAATGACGGTCCGGGACTGGATGAATATGAAGAGCTGTTCGGGCGGTCCTCTGTCGAGATCATCCGTGGCGAAGACCATGTGGAACCGCGGCTCGTGGACCCGAATGCATCGCTTGCCCTGCAGCGGCGGTTGGGGGCGCAACCGACCTCGGCGCGATTCTATATTGCAGGCGAAGACCGGTATCTGCAGGCATTGCTGGACTATATCTTTGTCTCGCCCGATCTCGCGGCAAAACGGCCCAAGTGGCGCATCTGGCACCCGTTTGACGACCCGGGCTGCTGGCGCACGCCAGAGCTGCGTGAGGCGCTGGTCACCGCGTCGGATCATTATCCGGTGACGCTGGATATTGATCTGTGAACATGCGATTTCTTCAAAAGAAATCGGTCCGAAATCTTTCGAAGATTTCGGGAGGAGACCTGGGATGAAACTCGCGACGGCGGCTTATTCGATGGACGTACTGACCTCTTGGGCGCAGTACGAAGACAAGATTTCTCGCTGGGTGTCCGAAGCGGTTGGGCAAGGCGCGGGACTGCTGCTTTTCCCGGAATACGGAGCGATGGAACTGGCAACTCTGGCCGGTTTGGACGTGGCCGGGGATCTGGAGGCTTCCTTGCATGCGGTTTCCGAGCGTGTCCCGGATGCTGATGATCTGCATGCGCGTCTGGCGCGCGAACACAAGGTCCACATCTGCGCCGCCTCCGCGCCTGTCTTTGCCGGGGGCGCCCGCCCGGTCAATCGCGCGCGATTCTTTGCGCCCTCTGGTGCGATGATCCATCAGGACAAGCAGATCATGACAAAATTCGAGCGTGATCCATGGGACGTCGTGCCCGGTGATCCACTCCGGATCATTGATACGGCACTGGGGCGGGTCGGCATCCTGATCTGCTATGACAGCGAATTCCCCTTGTTGGGGCGCGCCCTCAAGGATGTGGACATCCTTCTTGTGCCCTCCTGCACCGAGGCGCTGGCAGGCTATTGGCGCGTGCGCATCGGGGCCATGGCGCGGGCGCTGGAAAACCAGTGTGTGGCGGTTATGGCCTCGACAGTTGGCGATTGCCGGTGGTCCGAAGCAGTGGATGAAAACACCGGCGCGGGTGGCATCTTTGGCCCGCCGGATCTTGGCTTTCCGTCAACCGGCGTTCTGGCAGAGGGGGCGCTGAACGTGCCGGGCTGGACCTTTGCCGAGATTGCCGAAGACGCAGTGGCCCGGGTGCGCCGCGACGGCGTGGTGGCCAACCGAACCCATTGGGAGGAGCAGGACGCCCGTGATCTCGTGATCACGAGCGTTTCGCTCAGGTGATTATTCCCTTGAAAATTCCCGGGACTCGCCCCATTTAAAGGCGCGCCCGGCAGATTGGCCGGGATAACTACTATGGAGACAACATGGCCAAGGAAGATACGCTCGAATTTCCCGGTGTCGTGAAGGAACTCCTGCCCAATGCGACGTTTCGGGTCGAGCTGGAAAACGGCCATGAGATCATCGCACATACGGCAGGCAAGATGCGCAAGAACCGCATCCGTGTTCTGGCTGGCGACAAGGTGCAGGTCGAGATGACCCCCTATGATCTGACCAAGGGTCGGATCAACTATCGTTTCAAGTAAAGGCTTCCTGTGAAGCTGATACTGGGCTCCGGCAGCCCCCGGCGGCGCGAGCTTCTGGGGGTTTTGGGCGTTGAGCCGGACGCCATTCGCGCGCCTGATATCGACGAGACACCCCGAAAGGCCGAGCTACCTCGCCCCTATTGCGCCCGCATGGCGCGGGAAAAGGCGCTGGCGCTCGATGTGGGGCCGGATGAGATCGTGCTGTGTGCGGATACCACCGTGGCGCTGGGGCGCCGCATTCTGGGAAAGCCGGAAGACGCGGGCGAGGCGGCGGAGTTTCTGACCAAGCTGGGCGGGCGGCGGCATCAGGTGATCACCGCTGTTGCCCTGCGTACAGCCGACCGGCTCTGGGAACGCGACGTGGTCAGCGCGGTCAGGATGAAGCGGCTCAGCGATCTTGAACTCAACGCCTATCTCGCCAGTGGTGACTGGCAGGGCAAGGCGGGCGGCTACGGCATTCAGGGCATGGCCGGGGCCTTCATCCCGTGGATTTCCGGGTCATACCCGGCGATCATGGGCCTGCCGCTGGCGGAAACCGCAGCGCTGCTGCAAGCGGCGGGATACCCGCTCTATAAGGAGACGCCATGAAAGGGCGGATGATCGTGCTGGACCAATTTGCGGGGCGTGAAGCCGCCGCGCTTCTGGTCGATGGCATATTGCAGGACCTGTTGATCGACACGGACGGGGTGCGCCCCGGCGCGATCTACCGCGCCCGCGCCGACCGTCCGATGAAGGGGCAGGGGGGCATGTTCCTGACCACGCCCGATGGGCCGGTTTTCCTGCGGCAGGTCAAGGGGCTGTCGCCCGGCGCGCCGCTTCTGGTACAGGTGACGGGTCATGCGGAACCGGGCAAGGCCACGCCGGTTACGTCCAAGCTGCTGTTCAAAAGCCGCTATGCCATCGTGACCCCGGACGCGCCGGGACTGAATATCTCGCGCCGGATCAAGGATGATGATCTGCGCGATACGCTTCTGGAGATTGCCCATGATGCGCTGCCCGACCGCGACATGGGTCTGATCCTACGCTCCTCCTGCGATGGGGCGGATGCGGGCGAGATCGCAGAGGATATCGCGGAAATGGTTGTGCTGGCCCGGCAGGTCATGGCGGATGCGGCGGGTGAACCCGAGAAGCTGACCGAAGGCGATGGGCCGCATGTGCTGGCCTGGCGTGACTGGGTGGAGCCTGCGCAGGTGATCACCGAAGACAAGGGCTTCGAGCATCACGGTGTGCTGGATCAGATCGAGGCGCTCTACGGCGCGCGCGTGGACCTGCCCGGCGCAGGGCATATGTATGTCGAGCCGACCCGCGCGCTTGTGGCAGTGGATGTGAATACCGGCGGCGATACCTCGCCCGCCGCGGGGCTCAAGGCCAATCTGGCCGCCGTGCGCGACCTTCCGCGGCAATTGCGGTTGCGCGGGTTGGGCGGGCAGATCGTTCTCGATCTCGCGCCGATGCCGAAGAAGGACCGCCGCGCGGTTGAAAGCGCGCTGCGCGGGGCGCTGAAATCGGACGGGGTGGATACGGCGCTGGTGGGCTGGACCAATCTTGGTCATTTTGAGATGCAGCGCGCGAGGGTTCGCGCGCCATTGCCGGAGGCGTGATGAGCTGCCCGATCTGCGATAAACAAAGCGACGCCAAGTACCGCCCGTTTTGCTCAAAACGCTGTGCGGATGTGGATCTGGCCAAATGGCTCACCGGGTCCTACGCGGTGCCGTCGCAGGACCCGGATGATTTTGACGCGGTCGAAGAGGCGCTGGAAGAACAGGTCCGCAAACCGCATTAAGCGTTAGCCTTTGCCCCCGACATTCTCGGCAAAGGCGGTCTTGAACGCGTCCTGCTTCTCGGCGCTGGCCTCGGTCTGGAATTTCTCCTTCCACTCGGAATAGGGCATGCCGTAGTAAATTTCGCGCGCCTCTTCCTTGTCCATCTCGATGCCGCGCGCGTTGGCGGCCTCCTGATACCAGCGCGACAGGCAGTTGCGGCAGAATCCAGCAAGGTTCATCATGTCGATGTTCTGCACGTCGGTGCGCTTTTCCATCAGATGTTCGCGCAGGGTGCGGAAGGCTGCGGCTTCAAGCTCGATGCGGGTCTGGTCATCCATGTCGGGTCCTCCGGGTTTTGGTCAAAGATTGGTGTGATCGAGCACTTCTGCAAGGATCGGCGCAAGCCGTTCGGCCCAGGCGCGTTGCGTGGCCTCTTCCGCGATCAGGTCATTGCGCAGCTCGATCAGGATATTGGGCAGGCCCATGGCCAGCGCGTGACGCTCGATGGAATCGCCGGGCAGATGGCCGGAATAGGGCACATTGCCATCGACCACGAGGTCCCCCTCCTGCCGGAGGCGGTCGATCAGCGGCAGTGCCAGCCGGGCGTCATGAGCGTAGAGTATGCCGATATGCCAGGGCCGTGGCGGGCGGGCCTGCAATTGCGGGGTAAAGGAGTGCACGGCGCAGATCACCGTGTCGGGCCTGCGCGAGGCCAGTCGGTAATATTCGGCGTGATAGGGTCGGTGATAGGCGTTCAGTCGCCGTTCCGTCTCGACTGCATCGGCATGGCGGTTGGCCGGGATGATCGTGCCATCATAGAGCTTCATCAGCAGCGTGGGATCGTCCTCGCCCCGGTTGGGGTCAATCACGAGGCGTGAGAAATTTGCAAAAAGCGCGGGGCTGCTCAGAAGCTCCGCCAGATGGCGTGTAACCCCAAGCGCGCCGGGATCAAAGGCGATGTGGCGGCGCATATCCGCATCGGCCAACCCCAGCGACCCGCCGCCCACATCCGGCGGCACCATGTTCGTCGCGTGATCGCATGTGATCAGCCAGCGGCCGGGTCTGTCCTGTCCTTCGGTCCAGTAGGGGTGGAAGCTCATGTCATGCCTGCGTAGTATTGGTTTGAGATATGTAACGCGCATCCCACTTGCCTGCGAGGGGGAAGTGGTGCATAGAGGCCCGGAAATTGTTAGCGGTAACATTGGCAGTGACGCCGGTGCCGCGCTGAATGAGAGGACGATCATCGGTATGAAACGAGATCGCAAAGTAAAAATTGTCGCGACGCTGGGACCTGCGTCGAACGACTATGACATGATCCGCAAGCTGCATGAGGCGGGCGCAGACGTGTTCCGGCTCAACATGAGCCACGGAAGCCATGACGAGATCGCCGAGCGGCACAAGATCATTCGCCAGATCGAAAAGGATCTGGATAGCCCGATTGCCATTCTGGCGGATCTTCAGGGGCCGAAGCTTCGGGTCGGCACGTTTGGTGACGGACCGCAGGAGCTTGTTGAAGGGGCGGCGTTCCGGCTTGATCTGGACAAGGCTCCGGGCGACATCAACCGCGTTTGCCTTCCGCATCCCGAGATTTTCGAAGCGCTCGAAGCCGGGGCGCATCTTCTGGTCAACGACGGCAAGATCCGCATGAAGGTGGAGAAATGCGGCAAGGATTTTGCCGATTGCGTGGTTGTGACCGGCGGCACGATTTCTGACCGCAAGGGCGTGAACGTGCCGGATGTGGTTCTGCCGCTCGCGGCGCTGAGCAAGAAGGATCGCAAGGATCTTGAGTTTGTCGCTCAGCTCGGTGTCGACTGGATCGCCCTGTCTTTTGTGCAGCGGGCCAAGGATGTCTGGGAAGCGCGTGATCTGATCGATGGTCGTGCGGCTGTCCTCTCCAAGATCGAGAAACCCGCAGCGGTCAAGGATTTCGACGAGATCCTCGATGCGTCCGATGGGATCATGGTGGCGCGCGGCGATCTGGGGGTTGAGTTGCCGGTGCAGAATGTGCCGCCGATCCAGAAACGACTTGTCCGCAAATGCCGGGCTGCCGCAAAGCCGGTGATCGTTGCGACACAGATGCTGGAAAGCATGATCGAAAGCCCGATGCCCACGCGTGCCGAAGTTTCAGATGTATCCAACGCGATCTACGAAGGCGCGGACGCCATCATGCTGAGCGCGGAATCGGCGGCGGGTGACTATCCTGTCGAGGCGGTCACCACGATGAACAACGTGGCCATCGAGGTCGAAAACGACCCGACCTATACCGACATCATCGAAGCCAGCCGCTCGGCCAAACGGCATTCCATTGCAGACGGCATCGTGGCTGCGGCCCGTGAAATTGCCGAAACCACCGAGATCAAGGCCATCTGCTGCTTCACGTCATCGGGGACGACGGCGTCGCTTGTGGCACGCGAACGGCCCCGTGTGCCGATCATTGCCATGACATCACAACGCGGCACGGCCCGGCGCATGGCGCTGACCTGGGGCACATATTGTGTCATGACCGGCGAGCTTGAACGCTTCAAACAGGCGGTTGTGAACGCCGCGCGCGCGGCGCGGTCCAGCGGTCTGGCAGGACCCGAGGATCAGATCGTCGTGACCGCGGGGGTGCCGTTCAATGTTCCCGGAACGACCAATATCCTCAGGGTTGCGCCCTGTGACGAGCGTTTGATTTACAACACTGATCCAGAGTAATCTCGCCCCGGAGTCAGGGGTATGAGAGTATGGATACGGATCTGGCGCTTATCATTGGGCTGGTCGTCGCGGTTCTGGCCGTTCCGGCGATTGTGTCGGCCATGACGGACGGTCGCGCGCCCCGGGCGGCGGCGATTGCGGTCATGGTCGGTGGTGGTTTGATGGTGTTCGCCGTTGCGTCGCATCCGGGCGGCTACGCCATCTCCGAAATTCCCGAGGTCGTTTTCCGCGTGGTCGGGCGGTATCTGAACTAGTTTCAGTTTCCGCTTGGCAATCTGATCCGCCGGGTCTATACGGCGGCTTCCATCGTGCGGCCGGCCCGAGTGGCATGCCGAGTCGCGCGCAAAAATCCGAATCAAAGGAGATGAAAATGCCCAAGATGAAGACGAAATCGAGCTGCAAGAAGCGGTTCAAGGTGACGGCCAAAGGCAAGATCAAGGCCGGTCAGGCAGGCAAGCGCCACGGCATGATCAAGCGCACCACCAAGTTCATCCGCGATGCGCGCGGTACCACGGTTCTGTCCGAACCGGATACCAAGATCATCAAATCCATGATGCCCTACTCGCGCTAAGGAGATCTGACATATGGCACGCGTTAAAGGTGGGACCGTAACCCACGCCCGTCACAAGAAAGTCACCAAGGCCGCAAAAGGCTATTATGGACGCCGCAAGAACACCTTCAAGGTGGCGCGTCAGGCCGTTGACAAGGCCAACCAGTACGCCACGCGCGACCGCAAGGCCCGCAAGCGCAATTTCCGCGCCCTGTGGATCCAGCGGATCAACGCAGCTGTGCGCGCGCATGACGAGAACCTGACATATTCCCGCTTCATCAACGGCCTGAACCTGGCCGGGATCGAAGTGGACCGCAAAGTGCTGGCCGATCTGGCGGTGCACGAGCCGGAAGCGTTCGGTGCGATCGTCGAGCAGGCCAAAGGCGCTCTGACCGCGTAAGCGAAGGTCATATTGCTTTCAGAGCACCCTCGCAGCCTTCTGCGGGGGTGTTTTATTGTCAGTCATTATCTGTGCCAAACCCGGCCTGCCGCATGGCGCGGGCAATCAGCCTGGCAATCCTGTCCGAAGCCTTGGGAGACGGATGTGTACGATCTCTATCGAACAGGCTCGGATCGTTCGAAGGAATCACATCTTCCATATCCACGAAAACGACCCCGGCATCTCGCGCCGCCATCCGTGACAGGCGCAGCTCCAGCTGTTCATAGGAGGGGCAGGGCCGTCCGGCGAAACGCGGCGACGTATAGTAATCGGCCCAGACCACCCGGCTGCCGCGACTGCGCAGCTTTATGACCATCTCAGGAATTGCGCCCCCCTTGCCGTCGCTGGAAATCAGGCGTTCTACAGTTTGCGTGCCGCCTTCACAGGAAATCCCGATGTCGTTTGCGCCGCCGTTCAAGACGATCCAAGGGGCGCTCAGACCCGCCACCTGATTGGGGATGTTGAGGGGACCGCGCCCGGACAGCATTTGCGCATAAGGCAGAGAGACGTCGCCAACCGCAACGTCAAGCCTGCGCGCAAGCGCATCGGAAACGGAAGTTTCACTGCTCCTGTTCCACGCCATGACCGAATCGCCGGCGACGACGACGTTTGCGTCCTCCGGAACACCACGGTCGCAAGCCGCGCAAAAGACTAAGGCCGCGAAAAATACATTGCGCATCTGGGGTCCTCCCGTTGCAGGAAATGGAGCTCAATCGCGTGCTGTCCACTGTGGCGGTTGCATTGCCCTGAGACCACCACTAAACCCACGGGCGGAACCAATCAGGGGCACGTCATGGACGATCTGCGCGACAAGTATATTCAACTGATTGCCGATGCAGGCAGTGAGGCCGCGCTGGAGGAATTGCGCGTGGCCGCCGTTGGCAAGAAGGGCGAGATCAGCCTTCAGATGCGGAGCCTGGGCAAGATGACCCCGGAAGAGCGGCAGGTCATGGGCCCCAAGCTCAATGCGCTCAAGGACGAGATCAACTCGGCGCTGGCCGCGCGCAAGGCGTCGCTGGCCGATGCGGCGCTGGAAGAGCGTCTGCGCGGTGAATGGCTGGATGTGACGCTGCCCGCGCGGCATCGCCGTCAGGGCACGATCCATCCGATCAGCCAGGTCAGCGAAGAGGTCGCGGCGATCTTTGGCGAAATGGGGTTCTCGGTCGCCGAGGGTCCGCAGATCGACAGCGACTGGTACAATTTCGATGCGCTGAATATCCCAAGCCATCACCCGGCCCGCGCCGAGATGGACACGTTCTACATGAACCGGCTCGAGGGCGACACTCGCCCGCCGCATGTGCTGCGCACCCATACCTCGCCGGTGCAGATCCGGTCGATGGAAAAACACGGTGCGCCGATCCGCATCATCGCGCCGGGCCGCGTCTATCGTGCCGATTATGATCAGACCCATACGCCGATGTTCCATCAGGTCGAGGGCCTTGCCATCGACAAGGATATCTCGATGGCGCAGCTCAAATGGACGCTGGAGGAATTCCTGCGGGCGTTCTTCGAGGTGGAAGAGGTCGAACTGCGTTTCCGTGCCTCGCATTTCCCGTTTACCGAACCGTCGGCCGAAGTGGACATTCGGTGCTCATGGGAAGGCGGGCAGCTCAAGGTGGGCGAGGGCGATGACTGGCTGGAAATCCTCGGCTCCGGCATGGTGCATCCCAAGGTGCTTGAGGCGGGCGGGATCGACCCGAACGAATGGCAGGGCTTTGCCTTTGGCATCGGGATCGACCGGATTGCCATGCTGAAATACGGCATCCCCGATCTGCGGGCCTTTTTTGACAGCGATCTGCGCTGGCTGCGCCATTACGGCTTTGCCGCGCTGGATCAGCCCAACCTGCATGGCGGGCTGAGCCGGTAATATTCCGCGCGCCTATGCCTCTTCGAGCCGGTCCGTTGCGGGCGGCGGTGTCGGGCTGAGCGCGCTGATGCGGGCATAGAGCGCGTCATCCATGTCATAGCGCATCCCGTCAAGCGAGGGCTGAAGCTGCTCCACCGAGCGGGCCGAGAGGATCGGGCGCGGCCCTGCCGGGTGGCGCGCGGCCCAGGCGACGGCGAGTGTCGCGGGAGAGGTGCCCAATTCCTTGGCCAGATCGGCCAGCGCGCCGGCGGTTTCCTTCATCCAGTCCACGTCATAGCGCTTGGCGTACATCGCGTCATGGCTGTGCCGCCCGCTTTCGCCGCGGGCGTATTTCCCGGTAAGCAACCCGCCGCCCAGCGGCGAATAGGGAAAGGCCACGATCCCTTCGCTGGCGCACATCGGCAGGAGTTCGACCTCTGCCTGCCGTTTGACCAGATTGTACATCGGTTGGATCGCGTCGATTTGTGTGCCGAATTCCGCGGCGACGGATTCGGCCTTCATCACCTGCCATGCGGCGTAGTTGGAGACACCGACATAGCGGATACGACCCTGTGCCTGAAGCTCTGCCAGGGTCTCGAAGCTTTCTTCCAGGGGTGTGTCATCATCCCAGCGATGCAGATAATAGAGATCGATCACATCCATCTTCAGCCGCGCACAGCTCTCATCGATGCTGTTGAAAATGTTCGCGCGGCTCGCCCCGCCGGGAAAATTCGCCTTGGTGGCGATGAAAGTCGCGTCTCGGTTGGTGCAGAAGCGGCCCAGGAACTCCTCGGACCGGCCCTCGGTATAGGCGTGGGCCGTATCGAAATGGTTGATCCCTGCAGTTATGCAGGCCTCGAACATCTCACGCGAGGCGGCCTCGTCCGCCTTGCCTCCGAATTGCATACAGCCAAAGGCAAAGCGGCTGATGGCTGTGCCGTTAAGCGTCGTGAGCGTCATGAAAACCTCCTGTCAGATGCCGCGTCCGATGCGCAGCCCGTCTTAAAGTGCCGCATGGGTATCGCGTCCCGAAACGGCGTCCCCAATGCGTCAAAGCTGGAAATGCCCATCAGGGCCGATGGCGACCATATGGGGAGTTTGGGCAATAATGGCCTAATGGTCCAGTTCGCCAAGGTTCACGGAGTGCGGCCTGAGGTCAAAATATAGGTCATCGAGAGGGCGGAACCCGTGGTCGACCACGACGTGGTCGATGCGGCGGGTGTTTGAGATGATCGGGCCGGAGTAGCCGATCGTTGGACAGGGGCGCACCCGGTCAAGCCTGCATTCGACCTAGCGTGTCGCGTAAGGGTCTTTCGGACTCCGATCCTCGCTGAGCGTCTTCTGGCGCCGTTCCACGAGCAATTCGATTGCATCGGCCAGATGCTCCTCGGCGATGTTGTAATCGCCGCGCTCCACGCGGATGCGATGCGCTTCGATCATGACGTCGGCGTGGGAGCATCCCATCGGCGGCTCGAACCGGTAACAGGCCAGTTCGATCAACAACCCTAGAGGGTCCTTGAAATAGATCGAATCCATAAAGCCCCGGTCCTTGGGGCCGGAATGTGGAATGCCGCGCGTGTCCAGCCGTTTCACGCATTGGCTGAACGTGGCCTTCGAGACGTTGAACGCCAGATGATGCACGCAGCCCGGATCGGTAGGCGTGCGGTCATGCACCGGTTTGCGGGTCTCATTGGTAAAGATGGTGATCAGCCGCCCATCGCCGGGATCGAAATAGAGATGCCCTTCGTCCGGATTGTCGAGATTGGGTTGGTCGAAGACAAAGGGCATGCCCAGCACGCCCTCCCAGAAATCGAGACTGGTTTGCCGGTCCGCCCCGGTCAGCGTGATGTGGTGCACGCCCTGAACCTGAAGTTTTTGCATGTGATGTCCTCCTTGGCTGGAACAATAGCACCGTCAATCCGCAATGCGAGCAGCGCTTGCGCATTTGCGTCTCGCGTGGAATCCTGCGCGCAAACAAAGAGGTGCCGTGATGATTTCGTTTTTCCTGACTTTGGGGCGTCTGTTCACCGCGCTGTGGCGGTCGTGGAAGGACCCGGTGTTCCGCTCGACCCTGTTTCTGGTGCTCTTGACGCTTTTGTCGGCAACACTCTTCTACAACAATTTCGAAGGCTGGGGCTGGCTGGACGCGCTCTATTTCAGCGTGGCCACCATGTCGACCGTGGGCTATGGCGACCTGACCCCGGCGACCGATGCGGGCAAGGTCTTTACCATCATCTACATCTTTGTCGGTATCGGGCTCTTCGTCGCGTTGGTGGGCCAGATTGCCAATGCGTTGATCAAGGGTGGCAAAGGGGCAGACGCGCCCAAGGATTAGACACTAGGACGCACCAATCCAAGTTCTGCATCGCTTGCCGATGGGCCGTATTTGTCCTGTGGCGGCATGGGCCGTGTGCGCCAATCCGGTTCGAAGACAAAGCTCGACAGCTTTCGCCCCTCGGGAAGCGCGCCATTGCCGGCACCAAGCGCGTAGTCATAGTATAGCTTGACGATTTCATCATGGCTCACTTGTTGCGCCGCCGGGTGGGCAAGGCAGGCGTCGCGCCAGCTGCGCACGCGGTCATAGTCCGGACCATCAGGCAGTTCGAACCCTTCGTAATAGTCGAGAAACCAGAAGCGCATGAACATCGGCGTGAACACCGTTTCGGCCAGTCCGAAATCATCGAACAGAAACGGCCCGGCACCGCGCGTCTCGTGCAGCAGGAAATCGTTGATGTCGCGGTAAATGGCCAGCATCTTGTCGCGGTGGTCCTCGCGAGACGCGCGGTCCTGGTTCATGACAAAGACATAGCCGGTCACCGTGAAGGGGCCTTCGCGGGCAATCAGCATGGATTCCACTGCATGTTCCAACGGATCGGCGCGCCGTACGGGCACGTCGCCGATCAATTCGTCCAGATAGCGCAGGATTACGAGGCTTTCTTTCAGGATGTCGCCCCGCGAGGTTGCCAGAACCGGAAGCGCCGTTGTCCCGCGCGTCTTGCGCAAAAGCTCTGGGTCGCGCGGCTTGGTGATATCGACCACGCGGAACTCCACCGCGTCACGCATCCCTTTGAGCTCCAGAAGGATTTCCAACCGTTGGGAAAACGGGCAGACCGGAATGTGGTAAACAATGGGGCGATCGCCCATGGTGATCTGTCCTTCTGCACGGAGCGTTGAGGAAGCCTATGACAGTGACCCGGTTTCGGAAAGACGCAAAAAAAAGCCCCCGCCGGAACTCCGGCAGGGGCCATGTCATACACCGTCAGGCGTGGATCAGTTCGGGATTTCGGCGGTGATGCCTTCGATATAGAACCCCATGCCCAAGAGATCGCCGTCCGAGGCGGTTTCACCTTCGGCCAGCCAGGGCGAGCCATCCGCCTTGTTGATCGGGCCGGTGAACGGGTGGTATTCGCCTGCGGTGATCGCGTCGATCATGGCCTGCGCTTCGGCCTTTACGTCGGCCGGGATGGCGTCGTTCATTTCGCCAATCACGACTTCGCCTTCGGGCATGCCGGCCCAGCTGTCGACCTGTTCATAGGTGCCATCCATCAGCGCGCCAACGCGTTTGACGTAATAGGGCGACCATTCGTCGATGATCGAGGCGACGCG
The DNA here is from genome assembly GCF_028023675.1 of Primorskyibacter aestuariivivens. Taxonomy (GTDB): domain Bacteria; phylum Pseudomonadota; class Alphaproteobacteria; order Rhodobacterales; family Rhodobacteraceae; genus Marinovum; species Marinovum aestuariivivens. Next base: position 273,821 of record NZ_JAQIOZ010000006.1, read on the forward strand.
CGGACCCGGTGTGCCATCGTCATTGGTCATGAAGGTCGCCATGTCGGACGCCTGACCAAAGCCCCAGGCTTTGCCGTCTTGTTTGGCGATCTCGGCCAGCGGCGCGGTGGAGTCGGTATGGGCGGTGATCACGTCCACGCCCTGATCCAGCATGGCGCGGGCGGCATCGGCTTCTTTCGCCGGATCGAACCAAGTGTAGGCCCAGGTCACGACCAGTTCCACATCCGGGTTCACCTTCTTGGCGTGGTGATAGTATGAGTTGATGCCCATGATGACTTCGGGGATCGGGAAGGACGCAATGTAGCCGATCTTGTTGGTCTGGGTCATCTTGCCCGCGATATGGCCCACAACGGCGCGGCCTTCGTAGAAGCGCGCGTTGTAGGTCGAGACATTGGGGTGCTCACGCTTGTAGCCGGTGGAATGCTCGAACTTGATGTTCGGGAATTTGGCGGCGACCGAGTTCGTCGCATCCATGTAGCCGAAAGAGGTGGTGAAGATGATGTCGCAGCCCGACAGCGCCATCTGCGTTAGAACGCGCTCGGCATCCGCGCCTTCGGGCACCGATTCCTGCCAAGCGATTTCGACCTTGTCGCCATAGGCTTCCTTGACCGCCAGCGCGCCCTGATGGTGCTGGTACGTCCAGCCGCCATCGCCGATTGGGCCGACATAGACGAAGCAGGCCTTCGTCGTATCCTGCGCCAATGCCGCGGTGCCAAGCGTCGCGGCAAACGCCGCGCTGGCAAGGAGTGTTCTTCTTTTCATGATTTATCCCCTGTTGGTGGTGGTTGAGTGGTTGCCCCTAATGCGAGGCGTGGAAAGGTCGGCCCAGAGACGCTGGCGCGCCATGCATCCCGCGGGCCGAGATTGTCACGAGCACGATGATTGTTATCAGATAGGGCGAGGCGGACAAGAGCGCGACAGGCACCTGCGCGCCCGCAGCCTGCAGGTTCAGTTGCAGCACTGTGATGCCGCCGAAAAGATAAGCACCCACCACGATGCGCCCCGCCCGCCAGGAGGCAAAAACCACAATTGCCAGCGCGATCCATCCCGCGCCTGCGGTCATGCCTTCGGTCCATTGCGGTACCCGAACAAGGCTCAGATACGCGCCGCCCAGACCGGAACAGGCCCCGCCGAAAAAGATCGCCATCATCCGGATGCGCACGACCTTGTAGCCCAGCGCATGGGCGGCGTCGTGGCTTTCGCCCACGGCGCGCAGGATCAGGCCAAAGCGGGTGTATTTCAGCGTGGCCCAGACCGCCGCGACCAGCGCGAGGGACACATAGACCATGATGTCATGCTGAAAGAACATCGGACCGATCACCGGTATATCGCCCAGAAGCGGGATGTGCAGATCCTGCAGGCTGGGCGCTTTCATCCCCTCATAGGGTTTGCCAATCAGCGCCGACAGCCCCAGCCCCACCAGTGTCAGCCCCAGCCCTGTAGCGACCTGATTGGACAGGAGGTATTGGGTCAGAATGCCAAAGCTCAGCGAAAGCACCGCCGCCGCTAACGCCGCCGCCGCAAATCCCAGCATGGGTGAACCGGAATTCAGCGCCACGACAAAGCCCACCACAGCGCCGGTGATCATCATTCCCTCGACACCGAGGTTCAGAACACCGGATTTCTCGACCACCATTTCGCCGATGGCTGCCAGAAGGATGGGTGTGGCCGACACCATGAGCGAGGCGACCAGAAGGATCGGGTTGATTGCGCCAAAGTCCATTATGCGGCCTCCCCTTGACCAAAGCGGATGCGGTAATTGGTGAAGACGTCCGTGGCCAGCAGGAAGAACAGCAACATGCCCTGGAACAGCTGGATCGACGCGCCGGGCAGGCCCAGCATGAGCTGTGCAAGCTCGCCCCCGATATAGGTCAAAGCCATCAGCAGCCCGGCCAACAGGATACCCACCGGATGCAACCGGCCCAGAAAGGCCACGATGATTGCGGTAAAGCCATAGCCTGAGTTGAAGTCGATGGTGATCTGGCCCGAAGGGCCTGCCACCTCAAACAGCCCGGCCATGCCCGCCAGAGCGCCGGAAAGGCCAAGGCAGAACAGAATGATCCGCGCGGGTCTCACACCCGCAAAGCGGGCTGCGCGCGGAGCCTGACCGGCAAGCTGGATGTGAAAGCCGCGAATGTGACGAGTGAGCAGCACATAGGCAAAGATCACGGCGACGAAGGCCGCCACCACACCCCAATGCATCCCCGTATTGGGAATGATTTCCAGATTGGCGGCGCTGTCATATTGCTGAAGGTTGCGCGAGCCGGGAAAGCCCATCCCGTCGGGGTTCTTGAGCAGCCCGGACGATACCGAGGCCAGCACAGATTCAGCCACATAGACCAACATCAGCGAGACAAGGATTTCATTGGTGCCAAACTTGGTCTTGAGCACCGCCGGAATCATGCCCCAGGCCCATCCGCCAAGCGCGCCCGCAATGACCATGAGCGGGAAGATGATGAAGCTCTCCATGGGGTAGAAGGCAAGGCCAACACCAGCCCCGGCAATCGCGCCCATGATGTATTGGCCTTCGGCCCCGATATTCCAGATGCCCGCTCGGAACCCGATGGACAGGCCGATCGCGATGAGGATCAGCGGCCCGGCCTTGATCAGAAGCTGAGGCCGGGAATAAGCGGCGAATTGTTCGTGGAACAGGGGGTCCCAGAAGATCGTGCGGATCGCCTCAAGTGGCGGCTTGCCGAGAGCGGCAAACATGAAACCGCCGACGACCATGGTCAGGAGAACGGCGAGGATCGGCGTGACAGCGGTCCAGAACCGCGACGGCTGTGGGCGTTTGACGAGATGGATCATGCGATGCGTTCCCCCAAGGTTCCGAAATCTTCAAAAGATTTCGGTCCGATTTCTATTGAAGAAATCGTGTCCGCGTTGGTCTCAAGCGTCCACATGGGCCACCTCCATGTCATGCGCACCACCCATCATGAGGCCGATCTCGTCCACGGTCAGCCCCTGCACAGGGCGGATATCGGACATGCGCCCCTCGTTCAGCGCGGCGAACCGGTCCGCCACTTCCATCAACTCGTCGAGATCCTGTGAAATCACCACTACAGCCGCCCCGCGCGCGGCGAGGTTCAGAATGGCCTGCCGGATGGCCGCCGCCGCCGCCGCATCCACGCCCCAGGTCGGCTGGTTCACGATGAACACCTCGGGGTTCTGCATGACCTCACGGCCAATGACGAATTTTTGCAGGTTGCCGCCCGACAGCGCCCGCGCCGCCGTGCCGGGGCCGGGTGTGCGCACGTCAAAGGCGTCGATTACCTTTTCCGCAAATGCCGTGGACTTGGGCCAGTTGAGAAAGCCCTTGTTCATCAGCCCTTCGCGTGCCGCCGCCGTGAGAATGGCATTCTCGGTCAGGCTCATATCCGGGGCGGCGGCGTGGCCCAGCCGTTCCTCCGGAGCCGACAGGATACCCGCCGTGCGCCGCGGCTCCGGTGGCAATGCGCCGACCGGGGTGCCGTCAAAGCTGACCATATCGGCGGCGGTCGTGATCTCGCCCGACAGCGCGGCCAGCAATTCATCCTGCCCGTTGCCCGCAACTCCGCCGATGCCCAGCACTTCGCCGGCGCGCACCTCAAAGGAGATGTCCTTGAGCGAGGTGCCGAATTCGTTGGGCGATTTCGCCGATAATCCCGCCACCTTGAGCCGCACGTCGCCGAACGCTTTCTCGGCGCGCTCGACCGCGTCGAAACTTGCGCCGACCATCATTTCTGCCAATTCCCGCGCGGTGGTCTCTGAAGGTGTGCAGGTGGCCACCTTCTTGCCCAGCCTCAGGATCGTCGCGTGATCGCAGAGCGCGCGGATTTCTTCCAGCTTGTGGGAGATATAGAGGATCGCGGTGCCCTCTGCGGACAGCTTGCGCAGCGTCTCAAACAGAATCTCCACCTCCTGCGGGGTCAGCACCGAGGTCGGTTCATCCATGATCAGCAGGCGCGGGTCCTGCAAAAGGCAACGAATGATCTCGACCCGCTGCCGTTCGCCCGCTGACAAGCCGCCGACGGTGCGTTCAGGATCGAGCGGCAGGCCATAGGTTTCCGAGACCTCGCGGATCTGCCGCGCCAGATCGCGGGGCTTGGGCGGGTTCTCCATGCCAAGCGCGATGTTTTCCGCCACGGTGAGGGCGTCAAATAGTGAGAAATGCTGAAACACCATCGCCACGCCCGATGCCCGTGCCGCGCGCGGCTCGGCCGGGGCATAGGGTGCGCCGTTCAGCGTCATGGTGCCGCTATCGGGTTTGACCAGCCCGTAGATCATCTTGACCAGCGTGGATTTCCCCGCGCCGTTTTCGCCCAGAAGCGCGTGCACTTCGCCAACGCGGATGTCAAAGGAGACGTCCGAATTGGCAGTGACGCCCGGATAGGCCTTGGTCAGGCCCTTGATTTCCAACAGAACCTCGCTGTCACTCACGCTTCCATCTCCCTCGTCGCAGTCTGTTGCTGCCGCATTTCCAAGTACCGGGCCGCAACGCCCACCGCAATTGCCTGCGGGTGTTTGCCAAGCGCCGGATCCCCGATGGGGCAGGTGATGCGCGAAATTTGCGCATTGCTATGGCCCAATACCGTTAACCGTTTGCGAAACCGCGCCCATTTGGTGGCCGACCCGATCAGCCCGGCGCTGGTAAAACCGTGGCTTAGTGCGGCATGGCACAGCTCCAGATCAAGCGCATGGGAATAAGTCAGGATCAGGTGATGGGCATCATGCGGGGCGTGCGGCATGAGCGCGGGCGGTTTGGCCGCCGGGATCACGGTGACGTTGGCGGGGCAGGTCGTGGGGAACCGCTCTGGCCCCGTATCGACCCAGGTGATCGCCGTGCCGGGCAGCGGTGCCAGCACATCCACCAGCGCACGGCCCACATGGCCCGCGCCCCAGATCCAGATCGTGAAGTCGGGCTTGGCGATGGGTTCGACGAACCAATTGCCGTGCAGGGCGGGCTCCGGCGCGGTGCCGGAATTGCGCATCAGGGTCTCGGCACGGGCGACCGAAAGCGGCCGGTCCCCGGGGCCGCGGGCGTAAAGCCCGGTTTCCGGCACGTGTCCAAGCCGCGTGGCGTCATAGGCTTCGGTCAAAAGCGTTACCGCCCCGCCGCAGCACTGGCCCAGTTCCGGGCCAAGCGGGTGATGGGACAGGTGATAGGCAGTGCCGCGCGCCAGACGCGCGCGCGCCGCCTCTGCCGCCTGATATTCCAATGCGCCACCGCCGATTGTGCCGCTTTGTCCGCTATCCCAGACCAGCATGGCCGCACCCACTTCGCGCGGGGATGAACCCTTGATCCCGGCAATCACCACCCGGGCCACGCGGCCATGTTGGGTCACAGCGTTAAAAAGGGCCGCGCGGTCAATCATCCCAATTGCCTCCGCACGGCCCAAAGGATGCGTTCCGGAGTGGCGGGTGCATCCAGGTCCGGATACCGCTCACCGCAGGCGGCGATGGCGTCCGAAATCGCGAAAAACGCTGACATGCCGAGCATGAAGGGCGGCTCGCCCACGGCCTTGGAGCGATAGATCGTCTCGGAACGGTTTTCACCATCCCAGAGGTCGACATTGAAGATCTCGGGCCGGTCGGAACAGGCCGGGATCTTGTAGGTGGAGGGCGCATGGGTGCGCAGCCGCCCCGCGTCGTCCCAGACCAGCTCTTCCATGGTGAGCCAGCCCGCGCCCTGCACGAATCCGCCCTCGACCTGGCCGATATCCAGCGCCGGGTTCAGCGAGGCCCCGGCATCATGGATGATATCCGTGCGCAGGATGCGGTTTTCGCCGGTGAGCGTGTCGATCACCACCTCGGTCAGCGCTGCCCCATAGGCAAAGTAGAAAAACGGCCGCCCTTGCCCCTTGATCCGGTCCCAGGCGACATCGGGCGTCTTGTAGAACCCGGTCGCCGACAGGCTCACGCGGTTTTCATAGGCGGATTTCGCGGCCTCTGCGAATGTCAGCTGGTTGTCGCCTACATATACGTAGCCATCCTCAAAGCGGACGTTTTCCACCGGTTGCTGATGCAGCTCCGCCAGATGCGCGGCGATGCGCCCGGTGATCTTGTCACAGGCGTCGCGCACGGCCATGCCGTTCAGGTCAGAGCCCGACGAGGCGGCGGTGGCCGAGGTGTTGGGGACCTTGGCGGTGTCGGTCGCGGTGATGCGGATCGTTTCCATCGGCACACCAAAGCGCGACGCGGCGACTTGCGCGACTTTCTGGAACAGGCCTTGACCCATCTCCGTGCCGCCATGGTTCAGGTGGATCGAGCCGTCCTGATAGACATGCACCAGTGCGCCCGCCTGATTGAGATGGGTGAGCGTGAAGGAAATGCCGAACTTCACCGGGGTCAGCGCCAACCCGCGTTTGAGGATCGGGTTCTGCGCATTCCACTCCGTCACCTTCGCCCGGCGTCCGGTGTAATCGGCCCGCTCGGCCAAAGCGTGGGTCATTCCATGCAGGATGAAATCGGTGACCTCCATGCCATAGGGCGTCGTCTGCACCCCGGCGGCAGGTTTTGGCACATCGGGCGCGGCGACGTTATCGGTGGCCCCGCGCGAGGCGAGATCTTCCGACGGACGCTCTGCAGGGCCGGGGGCGGCGTAGCGCGTGGCTTTCCCGTCCGAATGCGCACCGCCATAGCGATGGCCGGTGCCGGGACCCGTCGCCTCGGGCGCGGCGTAGTAATTCGCGCGTCGCACCTCCAGCGGATCGCGGCTAAGGTGATGCGCGATATGGTCCACAACCCGCTCGATCCCCAGCATGCCCTGTGGCCCGCCAAAGCCGCGAAAGGCCGTGGCGCTCTGGGTGTTGGTTTTCAAACGGTGACTTTCGATGCGGGCATGCTCAAGATGATAGGCATTGTCCGCATGCAACATCGCGCGGTCGGCCACAGGCAGGGAGAGGTCCTGCGCCCAACCGCAACGGGCGTATTGGAGGAAATTCACGCCCAGTATCCGCCCCGCATCGTCAAAACCCACCTCATAGTCGATGCGGAAATCATGGCGCTTGCCGGTGATCATCATGTCGTCGTCACGGTCATAGCGCATCTTGCAGGGCTTGCCGGTCAGCCGCGCGGCAATGGCGCAGGCGCAGGCCAGCGCATTGCCCTGGCTTTCCTTGCCGCCAAAGCCGCCGCCCATGCGGCGCGTCTCGACCCGGACGCCATGCATGGGCAGGCCCACGGCCTCGGCCACCTTATGCTGAATCTCGGTCGGATGCTGGGTGGAGGAATGCACCAGCATGTCGCCATTGTCCTGTGGAAGGGCCATGGCGGCCTGACCTTCGAGATAGAAATGCTCTTGTCCGCCCATCTCAAGCGAACCGGTGATCTTGTGCGGGGCGGAGGCGATGGCGCGGGCGGCGTCGCCCTTTTCATAGATGCGTGGGCCGTCTTCGAAATGGCTGTCCGCGGCAAGCGCGTCTTCGATGGTGAGCAGCGGTGTTTCTGCCTCGGTCTCGACCCGGCCCAGCTTTGCTGCCTTGCGGGCGTTGAGGTGGCTGTCAGCGACCACAAGGAACAGGGGCTGGCCGAGATAGTGAATTGAACCGTCGCTCAGGAGCGGCTCGTCATGGATCGAGGGCGAGACGTCATTGGCGAAGGGCAGGTCGTCGGCAGTGAGTACCGCCACCACGCCCGGCGCGGCGCGCACCTCTGCAAGGTCCATCGCTGTGATGCGGCCTTTGGCGATTTCGGACGTGCCAAAGGCCAGGTGCAGCGTGCCGCGTGGGGCGGGGATGTCATCGACATAGCGCGCTGCGCCGCTGACATGCAGCGCGCCCGCGTCATGGGGGAGGGGTTTGGTCACGCTCATGGGGTCACCTCCAGCACGGAGGTTTGCGTGCCGTTCATCTCATGAACGTAACGGAGCAGCATGTTTTTCGCGCTCTCCATGCGGTAGCTGGCCGAGGCACGCATGTCGCTGAGCGGGGTGAAATCCTCCTCAAGCGCGGCGCTGGCGCGCGTGGCGCTTTCCTCGGAGAGCGGATGTCCGATCAGCGCCGCCTCAAGCGCGCTGGCGCGTTTGGGGGTGCCTGCCATGCCGCCGAATGCGATGCGGGCAGCAGTGACCGTGTCGCCCTCAAGGGTCAGGTTGAACGCGCCGCAAACGGCAGAAATGTCCTGATCAAACCGTTTGGAGAGCTTGTAGACCCGCAGATTGGGTTGATCCTTGGGCAGTGTCACGGCCTCGACAAACTCGCCGGGCGCGCAGTCCTGTTTGCCATACTCGATGAAGAAGTCTTCCAAAGGCATGTTGCGCCGGTTATCGCCCTTGCGCAGGTGTAGCGTCGCGCCAAGCGCGATGAGCGGCGGTGGACTGTCGCCGATGGGCGAGCCATTTGCGATATTGCCGCCCAGCGTCGCGGCCTCGCGCACCTGAACCGAACCGTAGCGGCGCAACATTTCGGCAAAGCTGGGATAGAGCGGTTTCATTGCTTCCCAAAGCCGGGCGATGGTCACGCCCGCCCCGATGCGGAGCGTGTCGCCCTGATCCTCGATCTGTTGCAGGTCGCGGCATTTGTGCAGGAAGATCACCGGGTCAAGATCGCGCAGCTGTTTGGTCACCCAGAGGCCGACATCGGTGGCCCCGGCGATCAGAGTTGCTTCGGGGTTGGCCGCATAGAGATCGGCCAGTTCGTCGGAGCTATCGGGGAGGAGGGGGGCGCTGCCCCCCACGCCTTTGGCGCTCCCCCCGAGGTATTTTTCAACAGAAGAAGGATCTGTGCGGGTCCATTGCGGGACCGGCGCGCTTTGAGCGGTTTTCGCTGCGCGAATGATGGGCGCGTAGCCCGTGCAGCGGCAGAGATTGCCCGCCAGCCGGTCGTCGTAATCGGTTTGGCCATTGGCATGGGCCACCGCCATCGAGGCGACGAAACCAGGCGTGCAGAAGCCGCATTGCGATCCGTGTTCGTCCACCATCGCCTGTTGCACCGGGTGCAGCCCGCCATCATCGGCGCGGATGCCTTCGACCGTGCGCACCGATTTGCCATCGAGCTGTGGGAGGAAGAGAATACAGGCGTTGAGCGCCCGGATGCCGTCCGCGTCCTGCACCATCACGGTGCAGGCGCCGCAATCGCCTTCGTTACAACCTTCCTTTGTGCCGGTCAGGCCGCGGGACTCGCGCAGCCAGTCGAGGAGGGTTTCGGTTGGATTGTCGGGACGGACCCGGACAGGCTCTCCGTTTAGAAGAAATCCAATGTCCATGTCTGAAGTACCTGCCGCGGTACCGGTGCACGTTTTTGCGGACCCTCGATGCGGCGTAGAAGGTGCGCGTGCCGTTTGGTTGTCTCAACGATAGGAGGGCGCGTCGTGATCTGGCAAGCAAAACATTGGCCGCGGCGCAGAAATTTCTGGCCGATGCTTAAAAAACGGGATGTCGGCTTTGCGGATAAAGCTAATCAAGCAAAGAGTTTAGTCTTGGAGGTATTTTGAATGTCCTGAAACACTGTTCGGATTCTCCGAATGATCAAAGTGACTGGGCCAGCTCGGCAAGTTGATCCAGGGTGATGCCCCAGCCCTCGTGGAAGCCCATTTTCTCGTGTTGTTCGCGCTGCTCAGTGGTGCGATGCATGACATGCGCGTGATAAAGTGTACCGCCCTCCTGTGGGATCAGGCGCACATCTGCCACCATGAAACAATCGGGTGCGGGGCGGAAACCGAGCCGCATGCCGTCTGTAAAGACCAGCCGTTCGAAACGCTCGGCCAGAAGGAAACAGCCATCGTTTTCCATCAGCATGCCATCGGGCAGTTTCATCACGTTGAAGGCCCGGCCGCCGGCGCGCAGATCGTTGTCGCACTCGACGGTTTCCACGGCGGGCGGGGTGAACCATTGCTTGAACAGCTCCGGTTCCTCCCAGCAGCGCCAGATGGTTTCAGGCGCGGCGTTGATCAGGCGTTCGATCAGCAGGTCGGTTTCCGGGTTGAAGGTCATTGCGTATCCCCTTGGCTAACGTAGGTCAGGCGGCCTGCGTTTCGGCGTAGCGCGCGAGGTTCTCGAAGGCGTGAGTCCAGCCGCCCTCGAATTCCGACAGCATTTCGTCGCCGATAAAACTCATGATCTGGACGGTGACGGTGAGATTGGTCCCGATGTCGCTGGCGGTCAGGTCGCAGCATGCGAGAGACGACCCAAGCGCCGCGCCCTCGGCCATCAGGGTTTCCGCATAAACGAGGCGCGTGGCAGGCTCCATCAGCACCCAGTCGGTCAGCACGGTGACGTAAGGGTTATCGGCTGGACCGCAGCGCGAAACCTCGCGGATTCCGGGCGAGGGGGCGGGTTGGCCCTCGATCCGCACCACGTGCCCGTCGCCGGGCGGACCCCAGGCGCTGCGCGCGGCGGGGTCGATGAGTGCGGTATAAACGGTATCGGGTGCGGCCTTGATCGCGCGGCTCAGGCGCAGTGTGCCCGTGTCGGTGCCCGTTTGTGCGTCTGTGTCGATCATAATTTCCTCCGTTCCATGGCTTCGGCGAGGGCCTGCAAGCGATCCAGCTTGCCTTCCCAGAGGCGGCGCTGGCGGCCGAGCCAGTCTTCGGCCTGCGCCAGCGGCGCGGCTTCAATATTCAGGATGCGGGTGCGGCCGGTCTTTTCACTGCGGATCAGCCCTGCGCTTTCCAGCCGGTTCACATGCTTGAGGAAAGAGGGCAGCGCCATTGCGCTCGGGTCGTGCAGATCCGTGACCGAGGCAGGGCCTTGCGCCAGCCGTTCGATCACCGCGCGGCGGGTCGGGTCGGCCATGGCGGCAAAGAACGTATCGAGTTGGTTATCCATGTGGCTAACTATCTGCGGGGTGCCGGTTCGGGTCAAGTAAAAAGTTATCCGCTTGGCTAAGTGTCTGTGACGCTCCTCCGATTTGGGGCTTTTCGCGGCCTTGCCCCCCACATAAGGTGACCCAATGGCCGATCCTCGATTCATCCACCTCCGCGTCCACACCGAATATTCCCTGCTCGAAGGGTCCATACGGCTGAAAAAGCTGCCCGGGCTGTGTGCCGATATGGACATGCCCGCAGTGGCGGTTACGGATACCAATAACCTGTTCTGTGCGCTGGAGTTTTCCGTTGGCGCACAGGGCGCGGGCGTGCAGCCGATCATGGGCTGTCAGGTCGATCTGGCTTATCAGGAGGTCAAGCCGGGTGACAAACCGGCGCTGCCCGCCGCTGTGGTTCTGCTGGCGCAGAATGAACGCGGGTACGAGAACCTGATGAAGCTCAACTCCTGCCTCTACGTGGACAAGGGCGGGCAGTTGCCACAGGTGACACTGGACGAGCTTGAGACCTATTCCGAGGGGCTGATCTGTCTGTCCGGTGGGCCGGACGGACCGGTGGGCCGGCTCTTGCAGCGCGGCCAGCGACCGGCGGCAGAGGCGCTGATGCGGCGGCTGGCAGGCACTTTTGGTGACCGGTTATATGTGGAATTGCAGCGCCACCCCGGCGACAATGGATTGCCCGAGGCGGAAGAGACCACTGAACGCGGCTTTGTCGAAATGGCTTATGCCATGGACCTGCCTCTGGTGGCCACCAATGACGTCTATTTCCCCAAGCCCGAGATGTACGAGGCGCATGACGCGCTGATCTGTATCGCCGAAGGTGCCTATGTGGATCAGCAGGAGGATCGCCGCCGCCTGACCCGAGAGCATTATTTCAAGAGTCCGGCAGAGATGGCGACGCTGTTTGCCGATCTGCCCGAGGCGCTGGAAAACACGGTGGAGATCGCCAAACGCTGCGCCTTTGGCTGCTATCGCCGTGACCCGATCCTGCCGAAATTCGCTGATGACGAGGTGGCCGAACTGCGCCGGATCGCAAATGAGGGCCTGCAAAAGCGGCTCGCCGTGATCCCCCATGCGGTGAGCGTCGAGGAATATCAGGAGCGGCTCGATTTTGAACTCGGCATTATCGAAGGGATGGGCTTTCCCGGCTACTTCCTGATTGTTGCCGACTTTATCCAATGGGCCAAGGACCATGATATCCCGGTGGGGCCGGGGCGGGGGTCGGGCGCGGGCAGCCTCGTGGCTTATGCGCTGACGATCACCGACCTTGATCCGCTGCGCTATTCGCTCCTGTTCGAGCGGTTCCTGAACCCGGAACGGGTGTCGATGCCGGACTTCGATATCGACTTCTGCATGGATCGTCGGGAAGAGGTGATCGCCTATGTTCAGCGGAAGTATGGCCGCGACAAGGTGGGGCAGATCATCACCTTTGGCGCGTTGCTTTCAAAAGCTGCGGTGCGTGACATCGGGCGCGTTTTGCAGATGCCTTATGGGCAGGTGGACCGGCTGTCCAAGATGATCCCGGTGGAGGGCGTGAAACCCGTCAGCATCGAAAAGGCGCTGCAGGATGAGCCGCGCCTGCGCGAAGAAGCGCGCAACGAAGAGGTGGTGGACCGGCTTCTGACCTATGGCCAGCAGGTCGAGGGGCTGCTCCGCAATGCATCGACCCACGCCGCCGGTGTGGTGATCGGCGACAGGCCACTGGACGAACTGGTCCCGCTTTATCAGGACCCGCGTTCGGACATGCCGGCCACCCAGTTCAACATGAAATGGGTGGAACAGGCGGGTCTGGTAAAGTTCGACTTTCTGGGTCTCAAGACGCTGACCGTAATCCAGAACGCCATGGATCTGATCTTTAAATCCGGTCGCCCGCTGCATGTCTCTGCCACCGGCACGGAACTGTATGAACCGGCCGAAGGGGCGGAAAACCAGATCAACGCCATCCCGCTGGATGATGAGGCGGCCTACAAGCTCTATGCCGCGGCCAAGACGGTGGCGGTGTTTCAGGTGGAAAGCTCGGGCATGATGGATGCGCTCAAGCGCATGAAGCCCACCTGTATCGAGGATATCGTGGCGCTCGTGGCGCTGTACCGGCCCGGCCCGATGGAGAACATCCCGACCTATTGCGAGGTCAAGAACGGGGTGAAGGAGATCACCTCGGTCCATCCGCTGATTGACCATATCCTTGAAGAGACCCAGGGCATCATCGTCTATCAGGAACAGGTGATGCAGATCGCGCAGGTCATGGCGGGCTACAGCCTTGGCGGCGCGGACCTGCTACGCCGGGCGATGGGTAAAAAGATCAAGGAGGCGATGGACGCCGAACGCCCCAAGTTCGAAAAGGGCGCGGCGGAAAACGGGGTGGACAAGAAAAAGGCCACCGAGGTTTTCGACCTTCTGGAGAAATTCGCGAACTACGGCTTCAACAAGTCCCACGCCGCCGCCTATGCGGTGGTGAGCTACCAGACCGCATGGCTCAAGGCCAACCACCCTGTCGAATTCATGGCAGGCGTCATGAATTGCGACCTGCATCTGACCGACAAGCTGGCGGTGTATTTCGAAGAGGTGCGCAAGGGGCTGTCGCTGCCTTGGGTGCCGCCCTGTGTGAACCGATCGTTGGCCACCTTTGACGTGGTGGACGGGGCGCTCGTCTATGCGTTGGGCGCTTTGAAGAATGTCGGTGTCGAAGCGATGAAGCTGGTGGTCGAGGGCAGGGGGGACAAAGCCTTTGCTACGCTGTTCGATTTTGCCCGGCGCGTGGATCTCAAGAAGGTGGGCAAGCGGCCTTTGGAAATGCTGGCGCGGGCCGGGGCGTTTGACGCGCTCGATCCGAACCGTCGCCGGGTGTTTGAAAGCCTCGACGGGTTGGTAAGCTACTCCGCCGCCGTGCATGACCAGAAGAATTCCTCGCAGGTCAGCCTGTTTGGTGAGGCGGGTGAGGACCTGCCGGAGCCGCGTCTCGCCCCGGTCAATGACTGGCTGCCCGCCGAACGGCTTGCCGAAGAATTCAAGGCGGTGGGATTTTACCTCTCGGGCCACCCGCTGGATGATTACATGGCGCCGCTCAAGCGCAAGGGCGTGATGACGCTGGACGAGGTGACGGCCAAGGCGGAAAGCTCGGCCTGTATCGCCAAGCTGGCGGGCGTTGTCGCCGGGCGGCAGGAGCGTAAATCGGCGCGCGGCAATCGCTTTGCCTTTTGCCAGTTGTCCGACACGACGGGCGCCTATGAGGTCACGCTGTTTTCCGAGACGCTGGAGAAATCCCGCGAGCATCTGGAAACCGGGGCCAAGGTGGTTGTCACAGTTGAGGCGACGATGGAAAGCGACCAGTTGAAGCTGTTGGGTCGCTCCGTGGCACCGATTGATGTGGCGGTGGCGGATGCGGGATCAACCGGGTTGAAAGTGTTCGTCGAGGAAGAGGCGGCGTTGCCGTCGGTTGCGACGATCCTTGCGGATGCGGCGGACAAGGTGCAGCGTGCCGCCAAGGGCCCGATTTATCTGTGCCTGATGGACCCGCGTTTGCCGGGTGAGGTCGAGATCGACACTGGCGCTGAATACCCGGTGTCACCCGAGATCAAGGGGGCCTTGAAGAGCCTGCCGGGGGTGATGGCGGTTGAGGAAGTCTGAAAACGATTTCATTCAATGAAATCGGTCCGAAATCTTTTGAAGATTTCGGTCTCTACATCGCAAACACCGCCCGCCGCACCAGGTTCAGCCCCGCCACCAGCAGCACCACCAGTGTTGCGCGCCGGAATGTCGCCTGATCAATCCGATCCTGCACCTTGCCGCCCAGCCACATGCCCAGAATAGCAGGCAGGGTGAGCAGCGCCGAGAAGGCCAGCGTCTCGGCCCTGACGACACCGCTGCCCGCATGGGCAAAGAGCAGCATGACCGAGCCCAGCCCGAACGCCGCCCCCTGCGCCCGCATCTGCGCGCGTTTCTCTGTGTTCAAGGCGGTAAGATAAGCCACCAAGGGCGGGCCCCAGACCCCGGACAGCCCGCCGATGAACCCGGCGACCGCCCCCACCAGCCCTTCGATCCACCCCACTTGCCGCGCCAGATGAAACCGCACCCCGCCCAGTTGCATCAGGCAGAACGCCGTCACAGGTACGCCGATGGCGAGAAACAGGACCCAGACCGGCAGCAGCACGAAAAGCTGCGCCGACAGCACCAGCATGACGCCAGCCGTGATCATGAAGACGCGAAATTGCACGACCGAGGCCACCGCCGCTGGCACGCCCTGACGCAGCGCCTGCATCCCGTTGGTCACCAGCGTCGGCAGGATCAACCCGGCCAGCGCCAGATCAGGCGGCAGGAAGCTGCCCAACAGCGAAATCATGATCATCGGAAGGGCAAAGCCGACAATGCCTTTCACGATCCCTGCAAACAGCGCCACTGCGCCGCAGGCAAAAATCAGTGACATGCTTGGTTCCAGCCCTAAACTCTCCATGATCCCCGCCTAGCACAGGTGCTAAAGCCCCGCACCGGAAAATGTGCGCGTAATTTTTGGAATGCCGTGGGCCGATAAACGTATTTTTGTTGCGCTGCACCTGCGAAGTGATTATGCACGTGCGAGATAGCAGAAGGATGTGATTCATGGCCCATGACGGACAGGACCTGACAATGGAGGCAAGCGTGCTTCTCCCCGATCTTCTTTCCCTTACCGGCGCGGCGGTTGCCCCGGTTGAGCAGATCTTTGGAAAGGCCCGCGCCCATGTGCGGGACCTGGTCGTCAAGGACGGTCGCGTCTCGGGCGGGCTGGTCGAGGCCAATCAGGACGCGGCGCATGGCCTGGCCTGGCTTGCGACCTATCTGGAATCGCTGCGCCAGATGCAGGGCTGGGCCGAGCGGATGCAATCCGAGGGCAAGTTCGGTGAATTGGAGCAGCTGATCCATCAGATCGCTGTCGGCGAATATCTGGGCCAGATCCGCGGCGGCATTCCGATGAACCAGGGCGAGATCATGCGCCCGCGTGATTTCGGCGTGGACACGACAGAACTCAAGGCGCTGGATACGCCCGAGATTGAAACGCTCCTGACCTCGGCCAATACTACTGCCGCGCGGATGCGTCTGGTTGAACTGATGCAGGAGCAGCAGGCCTCCACCATGTTCGGCGCTTCCGGTCTGGACGAAGAACTGGAGATGATCCGTGAGCAGTTCCGCCGTTACGCGGTGGAAAACGTGATCCCGCATGCCCATGAGTGGCACCTCAAGGACGAGCTGATCCCGATGGAAATCATCGAGGAACTGGCCGAGATGGGTGTCTTTGGCCTGACCATCCCGGAGGAATATGGCGGGTTTGGCCTCTCTAAAGCGTCGATGTGTGTCGTCTCGGAAGAGCTGTCGCGCGGCTATATCGGTGTGGGCTCGCTTGGCACGCGCTCCGAGATTGCGGCCGAGCTGATCATCGCGGGCGGCACGGAAGAGCAGAAACAGAAATGGCTGCCAGCGCTGGCCTCGGGTGAGAAACTGCCCACTGCGGTCTTTACCGAGCCGAACACCGGCTCTGACCTGGGCTCCCTGCGGACCCGCGCGGTCAAGGATGACAACGGCGATTACAAGATCACCGGCAACAAGACCTGGATCACCCATGCCGCGCGGACCCATGTGATGACGCTTCTGGCGCGGACCGATCCGGAGACCAGCGATTACCGTGGCCTGTCCATGTTCCTGGCCGAGAAGACCCCCGGCGACGATGCCAACCCGTTCCCGACCGAGGGCATGACCGGCGGCGAGATCGAAGTGCTGGGCTATCGCGGCATGAAGGAATACGAGCTGGGCTTCGACAACTTTCATGTGAAGGGCGAAAACCTCTTGGGTCAGGAAGAGGGCAAGGGTTTCAAACAGCTCATGGAGACCTTCGAGAGCGCCCGCATCCAAACCGCCGCCCGCGCCATTGGCGTGGCGCAATCGGCGCTGGACGTTTCGATGCAATATGCCATCGACCGCAAGCAATTCGGCAAATCGCTGATCAACTTCCCGCGTGTGGCGGGCAAGCTGGCGATGATGGCGGTAGAGATCATGGTTGCGCGTCAGCTGACCTATTTCTCGGCCCGTGAAAAGGACGAGGGCCGCCGCTGCGACCTTGAGGCCGGGATGGCCAAACTCCTTGGTGCGCGTGTTGCATGGGCCGCTGCCGACAACGGTCTGCAAATCCATGGCGGCAACGGCTTTGCGTTGGAATACGGCATCAGCCGCATCCTGTGTGACGCCCGTATCCTCAACATCTTTGAAGGCGCGGCAGAAATTCAGGCGCAGGTGATTGCACGCCGCCTGCTGGATCAGAAAACCAACTGATTCATCGCTTTGGTAACAAAAACGCCCCCCCGCCTGTCGCGGGGGGCGTTTTCATTTGAGTACGGCCCTCTCGCTACGCTGCGTTGTGCCGCAGCACCGCGAATTCACTGGTGCTCAGATTGCGCCGGGCAAAATCGCCGTAGCTTCGCGGATCATGCTCCAGCTCTGGCATCCCTTCGATCAACCGCGCGCGATCCGCGTCATCCAGCGTCGAAAGCTGTGCGCTTGCCGGGTGAAAGCTTTCGGTTTCCATCCCGTTGGCCCAGAGGATCTCGTGCCGGGGCAGGAGCAGATGCACATAGGTCACTTCGCGCACTGTCAGGTCAATCTCGGCCATACGAGCATCAATGAGCGACCGGGCCGAGACCAGAACCTCGGGCGTGTTGAACAATTCGGCCACGCGCGGCCCCTTAACCAACATGCGATGTTCCGGTGACACGAGGAAAGACGTGCCGGGCCGGTCCTGACCAAAGGCATCGGCAAAGATGCGCACCGGGCGCAGGTTGGGCATGGCATAGAGCCGCGCGCCGGTCATGCGCCGCGCGCCGGTCCAGAGGATTTCCTGCGGACCGTTGTCCTTGGTCAGCACCCTGTCACCGGGGCGCAGGGTTTCGACGCGGCGGGCGCCATGTTCCGTTTCGATCAAGGTGCCGGGGGTGAAACAGATCACCCCCTGATCCCGGCGCTCAGGGTCGCTGAAGCGGGTCATATGCGCGATATCCACAACCCACAGGTCGCGGTTCCGGGGCGGCATCTTGTTGAGGAACATCAGGAGCGGCCGGTTGTTTGCACCGGCTTCGATCAGTGTGACGGTAAAGCTGTCGCTGCCGTCCGACACGATGAATGTACCGTCGTCCAGCAGGGGGGCAGGGTCACGCTCGATTGCGGATAGATCTGTCGTTTCACGGCTCTGCACGGCCGCTCCGACAAGCTTGCGCACCATTCGTGCGGCGCGTCGCCTTGTGTTCTCTTCGTCGTCTGCCCCTTGCAGCCGCAAGACATCACGCGGGCCATCAACGCAAAGCGTCTCCCCCGTCCATTGCCACGTCGCCCCAACCCGGAGTGAGCTGAAAGACGGGGCCCGGAAGCCATCCAGTTCTGTCTGCGACCAAGAGATGACGAACGTGCCTTGATAGCCCGTTCCCATGCTCTGACCTGCCTCGTTTATTTTTATTCCCAATAGTCTAGCAAAATCGAATCGGTCTGGGAACCGGGAAATGAGAGCGCTGATAACCGCCACATGGATGACGATTGCGGCGCGGGGCTGGACCTCAATAGCCGCCGTGCGCTAGGACCATCGCGGAACTAACGGAGCCGACCTATGGCGAGAGTTTTCACATCGACAGGCGCGATCCTGTTTCTCGCGGTTTTGGCGGGCTGTGGCGATCCATTGTCGGATGTTCCGAAACTGTCCGAGGTCGAACTTGCACAGGATGCTCCGGTGGCCGAGCTGGCCGCACCCGGGAACGAAGCGGACGCGCCCGTTGCCCGACCGGGGCTCCTGCGCGGATTGTTGGGCGGTGACAAGTCGCGGGATGCGGATAACATGGCGTTAGAGCCAGCCGAGGCGGCGCCGGAAAGTCCCGCAGAGGCCGAGCCCGGGGCCGTGGTCGATGCGGAGCCGGATGACGCTGCACCCGCGCCGACCCAACGCGGGTTGTTCGGCTTGTTCCGTGGCAAACCCGCGCCCGTCACGGATCAAGATGCGGAGACCGAGGTCGCAGCCCTGCCCGAAACCGGGGCCACGCCGGAAACCACGACCGATGCTCCGAAAAAGCGCGGGCTGTTCGGTTTGTCATCTCCTGGAAAGTCCGGAGAAAGCATAGCCTTGCCGCCGTCCGTCCCGCCCGGAACACTGCTGGGTTTTGGCGTCGTCAAACCGGTCTGCGACCTGCCTCGTGCCAAACGTGGCAAGGAAACCGGGGCGTTTCCCGAACGTGGCAAGACCTGGCGGCTCTATGATTCCGCGCCCGGCAAGACATCACCGCATCCGTTCTACATTACCGGTTTCGAGGATGGCTGCGCGCGCACCTTTACCGCCGCCGTTGCTGTATTTGGATCGCCCGAGATGCATGAATTGCTGCGCTACGGTCTACCCGCCAAGGTGCAGCCCTATTCCGAAACCGACAAGGTCTATGAAAAGATCAAGCGGCGGATCTGCAAGGTGGGCAAAGGCAAACCCTGTGGCGCGCGGATTGGCCAGCTCGAGAAAACAACTGTTTTCGTAAGTGCTTATGAGAAGTACGGCAACAATGGCACTTGGTTCAACATGCTCTTGCATGAGGGAGAGATTGCCGCCACCGATCTCAAGTCGGGCGGTTAGTAATGCGGCGGGCGTTCATCGCCCAGCACCACGCCGCCGGACTGATCCGCTTGTCGTTCCGCCTCGCGCTCCATCAGCATCTGCACCCGGCGGGTGAGCAATGCGATCTCGCTGTCCTGCCGTGCGATCACGTCTGACATCTCCTCCATCGCGCGTTGCAGATGGGCGAGTTGTTCTTCGAGCGTTTCAACCTGTTTCGTCATGGGGGCAGCGGTAGCCTTATTTCTTCCTCGCGTCGAGGGCGAAGGTTGCCCCTCACCCCGCTTCCCGCTACACCGCGCGCGACAGTGAAAGAGCCGGAACAGACCCATGGCCAAGCAAAAGAAACAACCCCGCCCCAAGGCGATCACGCCCAAGGGGTTCCGCGACTATTTCGGGCACGAGGTGACCGAGCGCACCGAGATGCTGCAGACCATCGCCGGGGTCTATCATCGCTATGGATTCGATGCGCTGGAGAGTAGCGCAGTTGAGACGGTCGAGGCGCTGGGCAAGTTCCTTCCTGATGTGGACCGTCCAAATGAAGGCGTCTTTGCATGGCAGGAGGATGACAGCGATTGGGTGGCGCTGCGCTATGACCTGACTGCGCCTCTGGCGCGGGTCTATGCGCAGTATCGCAACGACCTGCCCACGCCCTATCGCCGCTATGCGATGGGACCGGTCTGGCGCAACGAGAAACCCGGCCCGGGGCGGTATCGGCAATTCTATCAATGCGATGCGGATACGGTTGGGGCACCCTCGGTTGCCGCAGATGCCGAGATCTGCGCAATGCTGGCCGACACGCTGGAAGCGGTGGGCATTTCCCGAGGTGACTACGTCGTGCGGGTGAACAATCGCAAGGTGCTGAACGGGGTGCTGGAAAACGTCTTTGGGACTATTGAAGCTGGCGAACAAAACATAGTCAAAAGCAATCCAACCGGCGAAGAAAAAAAACAAGCTGTGCTGCGTACCATCGACAAATTCGACAAGGTCGGCGAGGCGGGTGTGCGCGAACTCTTGGGCAAGGGGCGGCTTGATCAGTCCGGTGCCTATATCGACGGCGTTGGGTTGAGCGAAGAGCAGGCGGCACCGGTGATCGCCTTCCTTACGTCGAAAGAGGCGGATGCGGAAGCGACATTGGCGAATTTGCGCCAAGCTGTCGGCGAGAGCGTTGTCGGCGCAGTAGGAGTTCGGGAACTGGAGCAGATCGCCTCGTTGTTGCTGGCGCAAGGCTACGGCCCCGACCGCATCGTGATTGACCCCTCCGTCGTGCGTGGGCTTGGCTATTACACCGGCCCCGTTTTCGAGGCCGAACTGACCTTTGAGATCACCGATGAAAAGGGCCGCCCCCGGCAATTCGGCTCCGTCGCGGGCGGCGGGCGCTATGACGATCTGGTCAAGCGCTTCACCGGACAGGCCGTCCCTGCCACGGGTGTCAGCATTGGCGTGGACCGGCTGCTTGCCGCGCTGCGCGAAAAGGGGCGGATCACCTCGCATGAACAGGGTCCTGTCGTCGTGACTGTGATGGACCGCGACCGGATGGCGGACTACCAGTCCATGGTGGCCGAGCTGCGCAATGCGGGCATCCGGGCCGAGGTGTACCTGGGTAATCCGAAAAACTTCGGCAACCAGCTCAAATATGCCGACAAGCGCAATTCCCCCGTCGCGATCATTCAGGGCAGCGACGAGGCCGAGCGCGGCGTGGTGCAGATCAAGGACCTGATCCTTGGCGCGCAGATTGCCGAGAACGCGACGCTGGAAGAATGGAAGGAGCGCCCCTCGCAATTCGAAGTGGCGCGGGCTGACATGATCGCCAAAGTGCGCGAGATCATCGAGGCACATTCCTGATGCCGAACCGGGCAGAAATCATCGCCGAGGCCCAGCGCCTGCGCGCGCGCTTCGAGGCGCAGGGCGCGCAGGTGGTGCAGACGCCGGTGCTGCAATCCGCCGAGACGCTCCTCGACCTTTATGGCGAGGATATCCGCGGGCGCGCCTATGTCACAGCCGATCCGCTGCATGGCGAACAGATGCTGCGCCCCGATTTTACCGTGCCGGTGGTGCAGATGCATATGGCAGAGGGTGCCGAGCCTGCACGCTACACCTATTCTGGCGCGGTATTCCGGCGGCAAGAGGAAAATCCCGAGCGCGACAGCGAGTATCTGCAGGTCGGATACGAGCTGTTTGACCGCGCCGACCCTGCCGCCTGCGAAGCCGAGGTGTTCACCGAAATTTCGGCGGCGCTTGAGGGGCTGAGCCTGCGCGCGGCAACTGGCGATATCGGGTTGCTGATGGCCGCCGTGGACGGGTTGGAGACAACGGAGCGGCGCAAAGCGGCGCTGCGGCGGCACATCTGGCGTCCGCGTCGGTTCCGCGCGCTGCTCGACCGTTTTTCGGGCCGCGTGCCGGTTCCCGCCAGTCGCGCGGCGCTGTTGGCGGCCAAAACGCCCATGACGCATGATATTCCGCATGTTGGCCTGCGTGGCGAGGCCGAGATTGCCGCGCGGATCGACGCGCTGCGCGAAGATGCATCCGCGGCCCCATTGTCCGGTAGGCAGGTCGATCTGATCGAAGCGTTGCTCAATGTGCGCGAGACCCTGCCCTTTGCCCTCGAACAATTGCGCGACATCGCGGTCGACCTGCCGTCGATCCAGGCCGCGGTTGATGGGCTGGCCGCCCGCTGTGACGCACTGTCGGCGCGCGGTGTCGATATCGAAACACTGGAATTCGAGGGCAGCTATGGTCGCACCTCGATGGAGTATTACGACGGGTTCGTTTTCGGCCTCTATGCCGAGGGTCGGCCTGACCTGCCCCCGGTGGCCACGGGCGGTCGATACGATGCGCTGACCGCCGCGCTGGGCGGTGGCACGGGCATCCCGGCGGTGGGCGCGGTGATCCGTCCGGGGCTGGTGCTGCGCCTCAGGGAGGGCCGGGGATGACGATCAAGCTGGGTGTGCCGTCCAAGGGGCGGTTGATGGAAAAGACCTTTGACTGGTTCGGCGCGCGTGGTGTGATGCTGGAGCGGACCGGGTCGGACCGCGAATATGCCGGGGCAGTTTCCGGTGTGGAGGGCGTCGAACTTGTGTTGCTGTCCGCCGGAGAAATCCCGCGTGAGCTGGCCGCCGGGCGCATTCATCTGGGCGTGACGGGAACCGACCTTATTCAGGAAAAGCTGGCCCATTGGGATCAGCAGGTCGAGCCGGTGGCCGAGCTTGGCTTTGGGCATGCCGATCTGATCATCGCGGTGCCCGCCTGCTGGGTGGATGTGGACACGCTGGATGATCTGGATGCGGCGGCGGCAGCGTTTCGCACCACGCATGGCTTCCGGATGCGGATAGCCACCAAATACCACCGGTTGGTGCGTGACTTCCTGCGCGACAGCGGTGTTGCGGATTATCAGCTGGTGGACAGCCAGGGCGCAACCGAGGGCACGGTCAAGAACCTGACCGCCGAGGCGATTGCCGACATCACCTCGACCGGTGAGACACTGCGCGCCAATCACCTCAAGATCCTGTCTGACGGGTTGGTGCTCAAGTCTCAGGCCACGCTATGGCGCAGCCGGGTGACGGCGCTGTCCGGTGCTGAACGGGCCGCGATGAAGGCGCTTCTGGCCAAGGTGGGTTGAGGCGCCTCAACCGGTCTCCAGAAAGCAGAACGTATTTCCGGAGCTGCGGTTGAGCCAGCATGTCCCGTCGGGCACAGGCGGGGTTTCCCAGTCATAGACCTCTGTCGCGTCAGAGCCGTTCACGAATGTGTCGACGCTGCCATTCGCGTTGAGCACGGTCAGAACGGATGTCTTTGATCCCGATGGCCAGGTGAAAACCCGGTCAGAGCGGGTGTTTAGATCGGACGACGTGACCTCAAAGTGGTGCAGGGCGCAGGTCTCAGTGTCGCGTTGCTCCTGTCCGCGCCAGACGGAACAGGTGCCCGAGACGCGCCGGTCCTTGTCCGGCGGGGTCAACTCGGTGACCGAACGGAATTCGATCTCGTCGTCGCGTTCGCGGGCAATGTCGTCCAGCCGCAGGCGATTGTCATAGAACATGGCGGGCATGACCCCTTTTGCCGCCCCGTCGCCCCAGCCAATCGTGCCATTGGGGTAGGGCCAGGCCCAGCCGGGTGCCACGGGCGTGTCGAAGGCTTGCGGGGCCTCGGTCGGCAGGGACAGTGTACAGCTATGCATCGCGCCTTCGTCGCCGTAGCCGGATATGGTGTAGGCCGGGCCGTCAGCTGTGTCGAACTTTTGCGGTCCGTAGCCATAGCGCGGTTTCTCGAACTCGCTCCAGTATTCCCAGATCGGTTTGAAACTGGGATCGACCCCCACCTGATAGGCGTAATCCTTGGTGCAGGCATTCGCTGCGGCCAGTGGTGTCACATCCGGTGGGTAGTAGGTGCCCACCACCGGAAAGCCCCATTGCCCCGCATCGAAAAGCGTTTCGACAAAACGCATCTCAGACGGAGGCGTTGTCAGGATCGTGTTGAGAATGCTGTCAGAGAGGGTCCAGATGCGTTTGCGCGCGCTGATTTCACCAAGCCCCGCAATCGCGATCCGATAGGCTTTTTCCACCGCAGCCTTGGAATATTGCTCGTCCGGTACGGCGAGTGACGGGGCGTGAAACCCCAGCCGTGCGGTGGCGTGCAAGATCCGGTTCGGGCGGGTGTCGCCGTCGCCTGTCAACAACTCGGTGCCCGCAAGGAACAGCACCGCACAGGCGGATTGACAGGAGGCATCGCGGGCCACGGCTGTCCCGAGCTGTTCGGAATAGAGAATGTCTCCCATCCGGATCGCCTCGGTCAGGCTGCCACCGGGGCTGTCGAGGCAGAGGCGCTGCGTGCCGAAGGTTGTGAAGACCGGTTCGACATCAGACAACCCAAGCTCCTTGCGTTCGATGGCTTCGGCGTTGGCGCGCAATTCGGCGACAAGCGTTTCCAACGCCTGTGCATCGCCGCTTTCGATCGGACCGGTAAGGGTTGCGATGCAGTGCATGTAGCCGTCGCCGCCCTTTTCCAGCGTCGCGGCTGCTGCTGTGCCGGATATGAGGGCAAGGCCGATCACGAGGGTTGTGGTCAAATTGAGCATCGCATTCTTCCAACAGCCTGAATTCCTTGATCAGACTAAGCCGGGACCAAGGGCCGGGACAAGCGCGCCGGGCAGGGAAATGTCGCAGGCTGAATGCTGCCAATCGGCGCGGCTGGCTGTATCATCTGGCGATTTCCCACAGGACGCAGGCCCTTGGGGTGGCCAGACTCGCCGCAGGTATCAGAAATTGAGGTGAGCCATGCTGATGCGCTCTGTGGTCCTTGCTGTCTTCGCCTGCTTTGCCGGTGCCGCCCTGCTGGCCGATCTAGTCTACAAGGTCGGGCATGTGGCCGCTGACGATGTGTTGAATGTGCGACAAGGTCCATCCGTTGATTTCGACATCCTCATGGGGCTGCCGCCGGGATATCGCGGCGTGCAGAAACTGGTTTGTGTGCTTGTCAAACCCGATCCGCACGGTGCAGCACCGTCGCAAATGCCGGAATGGTGCATGATCGCGGATCATGGCGGCATGTTGGGATGGGTCAACGCGCGGTATTTGGTTGTTGATACTGCGCCGCCTGCGCGCCTGCGGCTTGTGGCAGGGTACAGGTCCTACGACGATGCCTGTCAGCTTGTCGGCGAAAGTGAAGCGGTTGCGGATTATCTTGATCACTCTGCCGATCTTGTCGCCTGCCCGAAAGAGCATCCAGGAATAGTTGAGCTGCAACAGGAAATGGGCGCACAGCCTGTGACGGAGCTTGACGGCTATGTGTTGCTGAGCATCCCAAGAGGATAAGCGGGACGCAGTAACACCGCCCCGCCTGCAGGCCCAACGGGTGATCAGCCCACCTTCAGAACGATCTTTCCAATATGCCCGCTGCTTTCCATGCGGGCGTGGGCCTGTGCCGCATCCTCGAGCGCGAATTCCGAATCCATGACAGGGCCGATCTTGCCAGTATCCAGCAGGGGCCAGACCTCTTGGCGCAGGGCGGTTGCGATGCGGGCCTTGGCCAGGTCGGATTGGGGTCGCAGGGTCGAACCGGTGATGGTCAGCCGCCGCATCATCAACGGCGCGAAATTTACTTCGACCTTGGGGCCTTGCAGAAAAGCGATCTGAACCAGCCGACCGTCTTCGGCCAGCGATTTGAGGTTGCGCAGGATGTAATCGCCGCCCACCATGTCGAGGATCAGCTCAGCCCCGCCTTCGGCCTTGAGCACGTCCACGAAATCCTCGTCGCGGTAGTTGATTGCGCGTTCCGCGCCCAGTTCCACGCATTTGGCGCATTTCTCATCGGACCCTGCCGTGGCAAACACGCGGGCGCCGAAGTGGCTGGCCAATTGGATCGCTGTCGTGCCAATGCCACTGGAGCCGCCATGCACCAGAAAGCGTTCGCCCGCCTGTAATGCGCCGCGCTGAAAGACATTCGACCAGACGGTGAAATAGGTCTCGGGCAAACAGGCCGCTTCGCGCAGGCCCATGCCCACGGGGATCGGAAGGCAGTGGGCCGCCGGGGTGGCCACATATTCCGCATAACCGCCGCCGGGCAGCAGGGCACAGACCTGATCGCCCAGTGCCCAGTCCGACACACCGTCGCCAAGCGCCACAATCTCGCCCGAGGCCTCCAGCCCCGGCAGATCGCTGGCGGTGGGGGGCGGGGCATAGCTTCCGGCGCGCTGCAACGCATCGGGGCGGTTCACCCCGGCATAGGCCACCTTGATCACCACCTCGCCGTGGCGCGGTGTGGGAACGGGCCGTTCAGTCAGTTGAAGAACATCCGGACCACCCGGTTCAGTGATCTCGACGGCCTGCATCATCTGGGTCATGTCTTATCCTTGGGATTGGTCGTTTTGAGGGCTGCGCCACATGCCGGGCAGATCATCAAGATCGGGCGTGCGCATCGGGGCCTTGACCTGCGACAACAGCCAATTGGGGCCAGCCATGAGTTTGGACAGCACGGGATTATTATTGACCTGCGCTTTCACCTTTTCAAAGCGCATCACGTCTTCGATCCGGCGGTCGAGAAAGTCCCAGGTCGCCTGATGGTCCAGAGAATCATCGCCCAGCCAAAAGAGAAGGGTCGAGCTGTAGACCCCGCTGAGCGTGGCGCGTTTGGTGTACCAGTTCACATCGGTGGATGTGTCGCCAAGTGCGGTCCAGATCACATCACAGGTCTGCCAGATCGCGCGGGCCCCGTCCGCGGCGTGATGGGGCAGCGCAAAGAGCGTTGTGCCGCGACGCACGACCTCCTTGTCATCAGCCACCTCCAGACGGGTGCGCACGGCAAAGGCGATGCGGTCGCGAAAGCGCATTTCGCCGAGGTCGGCGGCTTTGAGCCGCGCCACCATCAAGGCGTCGCCGCGTTGGTGAAAGGCCAGCGCCAGATCCACGGCACCGCGCGGGCACAGTGCGCGCGCTACGGTTTCATCGACGCCGGAATCAGAGACCGCTGCGCGAAATGTAGCATCGCTCCAGCCGTCAAAGGGCACGTGCAAAAGAGCGGCGTCGAGGAGTCTCTGCTTGGGATCTGCGGCTGTCATGATCTGTCCTTTCGGAGCGCGTTGGCATTATCCTAAAGCGTTTCAGGGACAGGGTGAAACCGATTTCCCGGCCCATGAAAGCCTGTAGACAAGTAGGGCGGCCTTTGCTATATGGCCACCTCCTGCAATTTCCTTGCAACTCAAACTTAGAAAGGTGGTGAAAACCACATGCAGGTTAGTGTTCGCGACAACAATGTCGAACAGGCGCTCCGTGCCCTGAAGAAAAAGCTGCAGCGTGAAGGTGTCTTCCGTGAAATGAAGCTCAAGCAACATTTCGAGAAGCCGTCCGAGAAAAAAGCGCGCGAGAAAGCTGAAGCGATCCGCCGTGCCCGTAAACTGGCACGCAAGAAAGCCCAGCGCGAAGGTTTGCTCTAAGCACCACCTTCCAGCTTTGGACACAAGTTTTGACGACCCCCGCGGCATCCGCTTCGGGGGTTTGTCTTTTTCGCAGGCATGAGCACAACAAAAAGGCCCGGGCTGGAGCGCGGGCCTTTTGTGGTCTGCCCTGCCAGGGAGAAGACGGCAGGGCAGGGGGCGGTCTTCAGCCCCATTTCATGACCAGTGCCTTCACGACAGCCGCGCGGTCGCCATGGCTGCCGCCGGAGTGGATCACGTTCAGCAGCGAGCGGATCTGGATGTCGGTCAGCGCGGAAACGTCAGCGCCAGGTGCGAAGCGCTGGATTTCGCGTTCGTTGCCGACCGTGTCGAGCGTCATGGCGGAAGCCGAGGTTGCGGCACCGGCAAGGGCGAGGGCGGTGATTGCGATAAACTTTTTCATGGTGTTTAGCCTTTCTTGAATTGCCCCAATGGGCGTTGATTGAATTGCGTCGGCGGTTGCGTCCGACACCCATCAAGCTGGCTGGCGGGGCGTAATTTCTCAAATCACGGATCGGCTCACGCGCGCTCACTGCATTGTAGGCTTGAAGGTGAACTGGACGATGCAACCGGCAGGGCCGGATTGCTTTGCCCCCTGTATTTGCGACCGATTGGTCTGTTTCATCTGGCACCGGGGCCGCGATCAATGTGTGATCATCCCGGCCCGAGATCGCGTGGCGGCGCAAGTCACGATGTTATGTGCGATGGCGCACATCGAGAATTGTAATCAAATCTCCCGGTGCGGTGAGGCATGGCTTGCTGCTGCGCGCGGCGGCGTGATGGTTTGGCGAATGCGCGTGAATGCAAAAGCCGGAAATCGGCTCTTGATCTCGCATCGGGGCGGTAGTATTCGATCCCCCGGCCTTAGGGGTATAGCTCAGCTGGTAGAGCGACGGTCTCCAAAACCGTAGGTCGCGGGTTCGAACCCTGCTGCCCCTGCCATTTCCCAGACAAAGTTCGGGTATAAAGTGACATGTTCGGTCACGCCCGCTGCCGCGCTCTTGCCCGATCCCGTCGTTTCGGGTCACTCTGGGCAGGACGTGCCAAATGGGATTTACACCATGCTCACCTGGACCCTTCGATCCGTTTCCGTGCTCGCCCTTTCGGTCGCGCTCAGTGTCAGCGCGTCGGCCGAGGGGGCGAATAATGACATCCTGTTCCAGCGCTATGATGATGGTGGCGAATACCGGGGAACCATGCGCGACGGGCTTCAGCACGGCAGCGGCGTTTACACGTTGCCAAATGGGTATCGCTACGAAGGGGAGTGGGTGGCGGGTGAAATCCGCGGGCAGGGTACGGCAGAGTTCCCGAACGGGTCTGTCTATACCGGCGCGTTCGTCAAAGGTGAACCGCATGGGCAGGGGAGAATCGTCTTCGCCGATGGCGGCACCTATGAAGGCGACTGGCGCGACGGCAAGATCGATGGGACAGGCGTGGCGCGCTATGCCAATGGCGTCACCTATGAAGGCGCATTCCGGGCGGCCCAGCACCACGGCACGGGTGTGATGACCCGGCCCAGCGGTTTTCGGTATGAGGGTGACTGGGTCAATGGCGAGGCGCGCGGGCGCGGTGAGATCGACTATGCCAATGGAGATCACTACCGGGGCGAGGTGCGCAATACCGAACCCTATGGACGTGGTACCCTAACGCTTGCGGATGGGCGCATGTTTGACGGGCGCTGGGTGAAAGGATTCGTTCTGGGGGGCGGGCGTATTACCGAAGCCGACGGAACCCGGACGTCAAACGGGCCGCTGACTGGCAAGGGGCGGCTTGTGCAGCCCGATGGCATGATCCTTGAAGCCGATTTTCGCAACGGCGCTCCGCATGGCATTGGCCGCGCGGTGTTTGCCGACGGCGCGATCTATGAAGGCACGTTCAACAACGGCGCGCGCGAAGGGACAGGCAAGACGACCTATCCCTCTGGCGATGTTTATGAGGGTGATTTCGTCGACAACAAGCGGCACGGAGAGGGTACATTCACGGGCACCGACGGCTACCTTTATGTCGGAGACTGGTACGAGGGGGATATCGAAGGGCAGGGGAGTGTCACCTATCCTGATGGTTCGGTCTATGTCGGGTCCTTCATCGACGGGGTCGCGGATGGTGTGGGCAAAATCACCTATACCGACGGCGCGACCTATGACGGTGAGTGGAAAGAGGGCGTAATCAACGGCAAGGGGATCGCGCGCTATGCCAACGGGATCGTCTATGACGGGGCGTTCAAAGAGGCCCAAACCCACGGCTACGGTGTCATGACCTATGCCGATGGCTATCGCTATGAAGGTGAGTTCGCCAATGGCACGCGCGAGGGACAGGGCACAGCCACCTATCCCGATGGCACGGTTTACACTGGTACGTTCAGGAATGGCGAACGCGACGGACAGGGCAAGATCGTCATGGCCGACGGGTTTGCATACGAAGGTTTGTGGCAGGGCGGCGAAATCACCGGGGAAGGCGAGGCGCGATATACCAATGGTGACGTCTATCGCGGAACATTTGTCCGCGGACAGCGCGAAGGGCTCGGGCTGATCATTTATGCAGATGGCCAGAGGTTCTACGGCACGTGGAAACAGGGCGCGCTGGCCAAGCAATTGCCGGAACCGGAACCCGCCGTGGGCATTGCAGTTGCCGAAGAAGACGAGGCACCGCAACCCGATCCCGGGATCGCCCCGGACGGCAGTCACGTGGCGTTGATCATTGGCAATGCGGCTTACGAATATGCGACGCGGCTTGCCAATCCGCTCAATGATGCCCGCGCCGTGGCGCAGCGCTTCACCGCCTTGGGATATGATGTGCTGCATGTCGAGGACGCGGATGGCGGTGCGTTCCGGCGTGCCCTGGGGCAGTTTTCCCAGATGGCCCTGGGGGCGGATATTGCGGTGGTCTACTACGCCGGTCACGGCATTGAACTGGACGGACGCAATTTCCTGATCCCGGTGGATGCGCGTATGGATTCGGATGTCACCGCACGGTTTGAAACGGTGGCGCTGGATGACTTGTCCTCTGCCGCGCAACTGGCGGGCAAGCTGGGTCTGGTTCTGCTGGACGCTTGCCGTGACAACCCGTTTGCCCGTGATATGGCACGCCGGGATGGCACAAGATCGCTGAGCCGCGGGCTTGCGCCGGTCGAGGTGAACCGTTCCGGGCTTTTGATCTCTTTCGCGGCAGAAGCAGGGGCAACCGCGGCCGACAGCGCCGGGGGGCAGCATTCGCCTTATACCGAGGCCCTGTTGCGGGTTTTGGAGGACCCGGAACTGGAAGTGGGGCGCATGTTCCGGCGCTTGCGCGCCACAGTACGCGAGGCCACGGGCGGCAAACAGGTCCCGATCGAGCGGATGCAATTGCCGGACGAAGATGTTTTCCTGCACCGGCGGCGCGAGGGTTAGGCCGGGCGGCGCACTGCGCCCTTGAAATCCCTGTCCCGGGCGCGTATCTGGCGCCCTAACTCGGTCGAGGAAGTATAAGAATGGCTATGACAAACCCCCTCCAGTTCATTCAGCAGGTGCGCGCCGAAGTCGCCAAGGTCGTTTGGCCGACCCGCCGTGAAGTGCTGCTGACAACGGTGATGGTCTTTATCATGGCCACGTTGACGGCGATTTTCTTTGCGCTCGTGGACATCCTGATCCGCTCCGGTCTTCAAGGCATTCTGGGGATGTTCGGCTAAGGGGGCTGCCCCCTTGAATTGATCGAGCAAGAGCGGTATCCACGCGGCATTCCCAAGACATCTGGCGCGTGGCGATTCGGTCGACGCGCCGATTTTTTGTTTTGGGACTGTATGCGATGACATGCTCAACGCATTGAGAACAAAAGAGTTTCGGTCGAACGGCCGGCCAACACGAAGGTGAGCGCCAGATGGCAAAGCGGTGGTATTCGGTTTCGGTCCTCTCGAATTTCGAGAAGAAGATCGCCGAACAGATCAGACAGGCGACGATCGAACAGGGGCTTGAGGACCAGATCGAAGAGGTTCTGGTGCCCACGGAAGAAGTGATCGAAGTGCGTCGCGGCAAGAAAGTGACCACCGAGCGCCGCTTTATGCCCGGTTATGTGTTGGTGCGCATGGAAATGTCGGATCAGGGCTATCACCTGATCAACTCGATCAACCGCGTCACTGGCTTCCTGGGCCCGCAAGGTCGCCCGATGCCGATGCGCGATGCCGAGGTGCAGGCGATCCTGGGTCGCGTCGCCGAGGGCGAGGAAGCCCCGCGCACGCTCATCCATTTCGAGGTGGGCGAAAAGGTCAAGGTCTCCGATGGCCCGTTCGAGGATTTCGACGGTATGATCGAAGAAGTCGACGACGAGAACCAGCGCCTCAAGGTGTCGGTTTCGATCTTTGGCCGGGAAACCCCGGTCGAGCTGGAATACACACAGGTCACCAAACAGACCTGATGTGGGCGGTGGGTTGAAAAACCCATCCTACGGCGGTTGCGCCGTTCGTTTGTGGGAGGCGAGGGCATCGCGATGCCCGGACCGCACCACGTCAACCAGATCCCGAGGGACGCGTCCCGAAGGAGTTGAAAAGGAGAAGGCCAATGGCCAAGAAACTCGTCGGCAGCATGAAGCTGCAGGTGCCCGCCGGGCAAGCCAACCCGTCGCCGCCGGTCGGTCCGGCGCTGGGTCAGCGCGGCATCAACATCATGGAATTCTGCAAGGCGTTCAACGCCAAGACGCAGGACATGGAGCCCGGCGCGCCGTGCCCGACCGTGATCACCTATTATCAGGACAAGTCCTTTACCATGGACATCAAGACGCCCCCGGCGTCCTATTACCTGAAAAAGGCGGCCAAGCTGAAATCCGGTGCCAAGACTCCGTCCCGTGAGACGGTCGGAACCGTGACCGTGAAGCAGGTTCGTGAGATCGCCGAGGCGAAGATGAAAGACCTCAACGCGAACGATATCGAAGCCGCAATGAAGATCATCGTTGGCTCCGCCAACTCCATGGGCATCGAGGTGAAGTAAGATGGCAAAGCTTGGAAAACGCACCCGCGCGGCCCGTGAAGCCTTTGCCGGGAAAGAGAACGTCACCGTTGAGGAAGCCGTTGAGCTGATCAAGGGGAACTCGAATGTCAAATTCGACGAAACCGTCGAAATCGCCATGGTGCTGGGTGTTGACCCGCGCCACGCCGACCAGATGGTCCGCGGCGTTGTCGGCCTGCCCAACGGCACCGGTAAAACCGTGCGTGTCGCCGTGTTTGCCCGTGGCCCCAAGGCCGAAGAAGCCCAGGCCGCAGGTGCCGATATCGTTGGTGCAGAGGACCTGATGGAAACCGTGCAATCCGGCAAGATCGAGTTCGACCGCTGCATTGCGACGCCGGACATGATGCCGATTGTCGGCCGTCTGGGCAAGGTGCTTGGCCCCCGCAACCTGATGCCGAACCCCAAGGTTGGCACCGTGACCATGGACGTGGCCGAAGCCGTGAAAAACGCCAAAGGCGGCGAAGTTCAGTTCAAGGTCGAGAAAGCTGGCGTGGTTCATGCCGGTGTGGGCAAAGCCTCGTTCGACGCCGACAAACTGGCCGAGAACATCCGTGCTTTCGTCGGCGCGGTGGCCAAGGCCAAACCGTCGGACGCCAAAGGTGCTTACATGAAAAAGATCTCGCTCAGCTCCACAATGGGCCCGGGCGTGTCGGTGGCGGTTGACTCGGCACACGCTGAGTAAACCCGGCTGACAGTTGGATTGGGAAAGGCGTCCTGCGGGGCGCCTTTTCTTTTTGTGTGGTTGTCCGTTGTGCGGAGGAAGCAGACATGTGTGTTTGCCGATCTGGGTTGTGGAAGCTCACATCAAGGCTGGAAGACTCCACTAGGAAATTTGTTTCGCCCGCCAGGCCTTGATCACTCGGTTTTAGCAAGCGCGTCAGCACCTTTTGGGGAGCAATCTTCCACGAAGGTCCATTCCGGCTTGGCGTTTTCTTCGCGGATCAGGTCGATCACCCGTGCATACCGATCGCCATACTGCTGCAGCATCGTCACTCGCGCGGCAACATCAGCGGACAGTTCGACCGGCTCTCCATTCACGGCCAACACTGTGGTCGGCGGGCAGGTCTTGGGGGCTGCCTGTGAGCCACTTATGCCGACTGTCATCGAAAGCGCGAAAGTGGCGACAAAGGCTGTGGATTTTGCAATACTTGTCATCGTGTCCTCCATTGGTTGGGTAAGAAGCGCCCTTTGACGGCGAGCGCGTTCCTCCAGTGGGGCCTCAAAGCGACAGCGAAAGTCACGAAAGCGGGCACGAAAAATGCCGAAATCGAATCAGGTGATTGATATCAAAGGGTTTCGTTTTCATCAGCGATCAGTTGAACTGCATGACCCCGACGGCAATTTGGTGCCCTTGCGCCCGCAATCGCTCCGCGTTTTGTCTGTTCTGAGCGAGCGGGCCGGGGAACTTGTCTCAAAAGGCAGCCTTATGGAACGGGTCTGGGCGGACACCCACGTGACCGACGATAGCCTTGTCCAGTGCATCTCGGAGATCCGCAAAGCACTTGGTCCCGAGGCGGGCGCTCTCCTGCGCACCGTGCCGAAACAGGGCTATCGCCTCGAGGTGTCGCGCGCGCGGCCACGTCGCCCGTCCCTGCTCACTACAGTTCGGATCGCCGTTCTGACCACCTTGGCGGCTCTCGCGCTTTTGGCGCTCTTGCTCACTCCTCGTCAGCAAGCCGCATCGGAGGTCCAGTCGATCGCTGTTCTGCCTTTCGAGAACCTCAGCGGCCTAGCCGGGCAGGCCTACTACTCCAATGGCCTTGCAGAGGAGCTCATCGTAAATCTCTCAAGAATCGCCGATCTCAGGGTCGTGTCGCGGGCAGCGTCCTTTTCTGTTGCGCAGAGTGTGAGCGATCCGCGACAGGTCGCTCGGGAATTGCAGGTGTCCTACCTCGTAGAGGGCAGTGTGCGCCGCGAGGGTGAGACCCTACGGATCACGGCGGCGCTAATCGACGGCGCAAACGGCGAAAACATCTGGGCTGACAGCTATGCGGGGGCCGAAGCCGATGTGTTCGATTTCCACGAGACGGTCCTCTCCGAAATCGTGCGTGTGTTGTCGGTCCGGCTGTCCCGGCAAGAGCGTGAACGCCTGGGCGTTCGGGGCACGCGCGATGTCGATGCCTTTGAAAACTACCTTCGAGGCAGAGAACTGGCCAGCTTCCTGACCGCGAGCCAAAATGAACAAGCAGAAGAGGCCTTTGTCGAGGCTATACGACGCGACCCAGATTACGCCGCAGCCCACGCGCAGCTTTCTATCGTGCTCAGCATGCGGGCCGAGTACGGCTGGACAAGCGATGTGACGAACACCTTGGCGAGGGCGGTGCTGCATGCGGAACGGGCGGTGGCGCTGTCGCCCGATCTGCCCTTTGCTCATTTCGCGCTCGGACGGCTTTTGTCCCGAAGTTTTATCGCGGACCTGGCGGGGGCCAGCGCCGAATTCGAGAGGGCCATCGAACTCGACCCAAACTATACGGACGCTTACGCTTTTTACGCGATCGTGCAGGTGGCAGCTGGACGGGCAGAGGATGGGCTGAACACCATCTCGGAGGCCTTCGCCCGCAATCCCGTTCCCCCATATTGGTACTATATGCCGCTTGGACTGGCCAATTTCTACCGCGGCGACTACGAAGCAGCAGAGGCTGCGCTGACTGAACTTCTCCAGCGCAATCCGAACCTCCAGAATGCGCTGCGGATCCTGATCGCAACTTATGGTCATATGGGACGGCTGGACGACGCCGAGTGGCTGGCCATGGAATACGAGGCCTTGGGCGTCCCCGCCACGATTTCTGAAATCATGCAGGTGATGAACATCGAGCACCCTCCCTACCGAGAGGCGGTCATTGACGGGTTGAGACTTGCCGGCCTGCCAGAATAGAAGCCTCAAGCCTGCACCATATACTGAAACATGGTCACTGGGTTGCGATGGTTTCGGCTCACAGCGAGCGTTACATCACCGCTCTTGACCCTAGGCCAATCCCGTCATACTCCACACCCTGCACTTCACCCGCGATTCGCGGGCTGGGATGCAAATCGTCCAAGACGGTGGGTGGGGACATATCCCCTTAATCTCCTGCCTGAGACGGGAAGAGACCAGATTGGCCGAGGGTATTTCCTCGGGCGCTCTTGGCGGACCCCCGTAAAAGTGGACCTGAACGCCGGGTGTAAGCCCGGCAGAACTGAGCCGGGGGGCAACCCCCAATATTGGAGTGAAACTGTGGATAGAGCCCAGAAAGAGAAAGTGGTCGAGGAACTCGGCCAGATCTTCGAAAGCTCTGGCGTCGTTGTGGTCTCCCACTACGAAGGTCTCACAGTTGCCGAGATGCAGGATCTGCGCGCACGTGCTCGTGAAGCAGGTGGGTCGGTCCGCGTCGCCAAGAACAGGCTCGCCAAGATCGCCCTTGATGGAAAGCCCTGCGAAAGCATTGCTGACTATCTGACGGGTATGACCGTGCTCACCTATTCCGAGGACCCCGTGGCAGCAGCCAAGGTGGCCGAGGACTTCGCCAAGGAGAACAAGAAGTTCGAAATCCTTGGCGGGGCCATAGGTGAAACCGCACTGGACCGTGCCGGTGTCGAAGCCGTGTCGAAAATGCCGTCGCGCGAGGAGCTCATTGCTTCCATCGTCGGCTGCATCGGCGCACCTGCTTCGAATATCGCCGGGGCCATTGGCGCACCTGCTTCGAATATCGCTTCCATCCTCTCGACCATCGAGGAAAAGGCCGAAGCGGCGTAAGGCAACTGACAAGATCTGCGTAGGGATCCCTCCCGACGTTGGAACACATCTAGATACGGAAAGAGTCAATCATGGCTGATCTGAAAAAACTGGCAGAAGAAATCGTCAACCTGACGCTGCTGGAAGCACAAGAACTGAAAACCATCCTCAAAGACGAATACGGCATCGAGCCCGCCGCTGGCGGCGCGGTTATGGTTGCCGGTGCAGCTGGCGGCGACGCCGGTGGCGCGGCTGCTGAAGAGCAGACCGAATTCGACGTGATCCTCAAGTCCGCCGGCGACAAGAAGATCAACGTGATCAAAGAAGTCCGCGCCATCACCGGCCTGGGCCTCAAAGAAGCCAAAGAGCTGGTCGAAGCTGGCGGCAAAGCCGTCAAAGAAGGCGTCGACAAAGCCGAAGCAGAAGACCTCAAAGGCAAGCTGGAAGCAGCTGGCGCCGAAGTCGAGCTCAAGTAATTCGGGCCTTCGGGCTTGGTTTACGGACAGGCGTCACCGCAAGGTGGCGTCTGTTTTCGTTTTTGTAGCTGGCACTCTGACCGATTTCTTTTGAAGAAATCGGACCGGAAACTTTCAAAGTTTCCGCATCCGCCGACTGCGCGGCTGTCTATCCAGCTTGACCGGTCTCGCGCTTTTTGGCATGCTTTCCTAGATTAAAGTTTCATCAACCCTTGGGCTCAGGGGTTGCGCTCTTTGCGTTCACGACATATTTGGAAGTTTCACGCGGTTTCGAGCGATTCGGAGCCGCCTTTTCTGTCTGGAAACATGGGAGCCCCTCACTCAAATCTGATTTGTCTGACATGCTCCGAAAGGTCAGCCAAATCAAAGAATTAACCTTCCTGGCTCGGTAAGGCTCTGATGTGCAGGGCTTTTCCAAGGCAGGAAAGCAAATCGAGAGCGGCGCGGTGGGACGCGCAGCGAGAATGGATTTGTTGGCCAGCTTGTCTCTGATGGGTGCGATTGCAGAAGCCCGACTGCGATCGGTCCGGTGAGAAATGAAAGGTGTCCAGACACATGGCGCAAAGCTTCCTCGGTCAAAAACGTCTTCGCCGCTATTACGGCAAGATCCGTGAAGTCCTTGAAATGCCGAACCTTATCGAGGTTCAGAAATCTTCTTATGATCTCTTCCTGAAATCCGGTGATCAGCTGGAGCCGATGGACGGCGAAGGCATCAAAGGTGTTTTTCAGTCGGTGTTCCCGATCAAGGATTTCAACGAAACATCCGTTCTGGAATTCGTAAATTACGAGCTGGAAAAGCCGAAATTCGACGTTGAAGAATGCCAGCAGCGCGATCTGACCTACAGCGCGCCGCTCAAAGTGACGCTGCGCCTCATCGTGTTTGATGTGGACGAGGATACCGGCGCGAAATCCGTCAAGGACATCAAGGAACAGGATGTGTTCATGGGCGATATGCCCCTGATGACACCGAATGGCACCTTTGTCGTGAACGGCACTGAACGCGTGATCGTGTCCCAGATGCACCGCTCGCCCGGTGTGTTCTTTGACCATGACAAGGGCAAGACCCACAGCTCGGGCAAGCTGCTCTTTGCCTGCCGCATCATTCCCTATCGCGGCTCGTGGCTGGACTTTGAATTTGACGCCAAGGACATCGTCTTTGCACGCATCGACCGCCGCCGGAAACTCCCGGTGACGACGCTTCTCTACGCTCTTGGTCTCGACCAGGAAGCTATCATGGATGCCTATTACAACACGGTGTCCTATACCCTGCGCAAAGGCGAAGGCTGGGCGACCAAGTTCTTCCCCGAGCGTGTGCGCGGCACCCGCCCGACCTATGACCTTGTGGATGCGGGCACCGGCGAAGTGATTGCCGAAGCGGGCAAGAAAGTCACCCCGCGCGCTGTCAAGAAGCTGATCGACGAAGGCAAGGTTGAGGAACTGCTGCTGCCGTTCGACCAGATTGTCGGCAAATTCGTCGCCAAGGACATCATCAACGAAGAAACCGGCGCGATCTATGTCGAGGCCGGCGATGAGCTGACCTGGGAAGTGGACAAGGACGGGGACGTCACCGGCGGTTCGCTCAAGGAACTGCTGGATGCGGGTATCACCGAGATCCCGGTTCTGGACATCGACAACATCACGGTCGGCCCCTACATGCGCAACACCATGGCGCAGGACAAGAACATGAACCGCGACACCGCGCTCATGGATATCTACCGCGTGATGCGTCCGGGCGAGCCGCCCACCGTCGAAGCGGCCTCTGCGCTGTTCGACACGCTGTTCTTTGACAGCGAGCGTTATGACCTGTCCGCTGTTGGCCGCGTGAAGATGAACATGCGTCTGGCGCTGGAGAAGCCCGACACCCAGCGCACGCTGGACCGCGAAGACATCGTGGCCTGTGTCAAGGCGCTGGTGGAGCTGCGTGACGGCAAGGGCGACATCGACGACATCGACCACCTTGGCAACCGCCGTGTGCGCTCGGTCGGCGAATTGATGGAAAACCAGTACCGCGTCGGTCTTCTCCGTATGGAGCGCGCGATCAAGGAGCGCATGTCGTCAGTCGAGATCGACACCGTCATGCCGCAGGATCTGATCAACGCGAAACCGGCGGCTGCCGCGGTGCGCGAATTCTTTGGCTCCTCGCAGCTTAGCCAATTCATGGACCAGACCAACCCGCTCTCGGAAGTCACGCACAAACGCCGTCTCTCGGCGCTTGGGCCGGGCGGTCTGACCCGTGAGCGTGCCGGCTTTGAGGTGCGCGACGTGCACCCGACCCACTATGGCCGGATGTGCCCGATTGAAACGCCGGAAGGCCCGAACATCGGTCTGATCAACTCGCTGGCTACCTTTGCCCGCGTGAACAAATACGGCTTCATCGAGACCCCCTACCGCGTGGTCAAGGACGGCACCGTCACCGACGAAGTGCACTACATGTCCGCAACCGAGGAAATGCGCCACACCGTGGCGCAGGCGAACGCCAATCTCGACGAAAACATGAAGTTCGTGAACGATCTGGTGTCGACCCGGAAATCCGGTGACTACACGCTTTCGCCGAACGAAAACGTGGACCTGATCGACGTTAGCCCGAAACAGCTGGTCTCGGTTGCGGCCTCGCTCATTCCGTTCCTGGAAAACGACGACGCGAACCGCGCTCTGATGGGCTCGAACATGCAACGTCAGGCGGTTCCGACGCTCCGTTCCGAGGCACCGCTTGTGGGCACCGGGATCGAAGAGGTCGTGGCACGTGACTCCGGCGCCGCGATCACCGCGTTCCGCGCCGGTGTGATCGACCAGGTGGACGCACAGCGGATCGTGATCCGGGCCACGGAAGACCTCGAAGTGGGTGATCCGGGCGTGGATATCTACCGCATGCGCAAGTTCCAGCGTTCTAACCAGAACACCTGTATCAACCAGCGTCCGCTGGTGAAGGTGGGTGACACTGTTCAGAAAGGCGAGGTGATTGCCGATGGCCCGTCCACCGATATGGGTGAACTGGCTCTGGGCAAGAACGTCATCGTCGCCTTCATGCCCTGGAATGGCTACAACTACGAAGACTCGATCCTGATCTCTGAGCGCATCGCGCGTGATGACGTCTTTACCTCGGTCCATATCGAGGAATTCGAAGTCGCGGCACGTGACACCAAGCTTGGGCCGGAAGAGATCACCCGCGATATCCCCAACGTGGGCGAGGAAGCGCTACGCAATCTCGATGAGGCGGGCATCGTCTATATCGGTGCCGATGTGGAGCCGGGCGATATCCTCGTGGGCAAGATCACTCCGAAGGGTGAATCGCCGATGACGCCGGAGGAAAAACTGCTCCGCGCGATCTTTGGCGAGAAAGCCTCGGACGTGCGCGACACCTCGCTGCGCGTCAAGCCGGGTGATTTCGGCACGGTCGTGGAAGTGCGCGTGTTCAACCGCCATGGTGTGGAAAAAGACGAGCGTGCGCTGCAGATCGAACGCGAAGAGATCGAGCGTCTGGCCCGTGACCGGGACGACGAATTGGGCATTCTGGACCGCAACATCTATGCGCGTCTGAAGACCCTGATCCTTGGCAAAACCGCTGTCAAAGGCCCGCGTGGCGTGAAAGCGAACTCGGAAATCACCGAGGAGCTGCTGGAAAGCCTGAGCCGTGGCCAGTGGTGGCAGCTGGCGCTGTCCGAAGAGGAAGACGCCAAAATCGTCGAAGCGCTCAACGAGCAATATGAGGCGCAGAAGCGCCAGCTCGATGCGCGGTTCGAGGACAAGGTGGAGAAGGTGCGCCGCGGCGACGATCTGCCCCCGGGCGTGATGAAGATGGTCAAGGTTTTCGTGGCGGTGAAGCGCAAGCTGCAGCCGGGCGACAAGATGGCCGGCCGTCACGGCAACAAGGGTGTGATTTCCCGCGTTGTTCCGATGGAGGACATGCCGTTCCTCGCGGACGGGACACCGGTGGATTTCTGTCTCAACCCGCTGGGCGTGCCGTCGCGGATGAACGTTGGTCAGATCCTTGAAACCCATATGGGCTGGGCCGCGCGCGGTCTGGGTCTGAAGATCGACGATGCTCTGGGCGAATATCGCCGCTCTGGCGACATGACCCCGGTCCGCGAAGCGCTGCGCATCGCGTATGGCGACGAGGTCTATGAAGAGG
This sequence comes from Primorskyibacter aestuariivivens, assembly GCF_028023675.1. Lineage (GTDB taxonomy): Bacteria > Pseudomonadota > Alphaproteobacteria > Rhodobacterales > Rhodobacteraceae > Marinovum > Marinovum aestuariivivens. The sequence continues at coordinate 314,373 of NZ_JAQIOZ010000006.1, forward strand.
GCCTTGCCGGTATGGACGAGGCGGATCTTCTGGAAGCGGCGGGCAATGTGACCCGCGGTGTGCCGATCGCAACGCCGGTCTTCGACGGGGCGAAGGAGATGGATGTCAACGATGCGCTGACCCGCGCGGGCTTTGACACGTCGGGCCAGTCGATCCTGTTTGATGGCCGCACCGGTGAGCAATTCTCGCGTCCTGTGACTGTGGGCGTGAAATACCTGCTCAAGCTGCACCACCTTGTGGATGACAAGATCCACGCGCGGTCTACCGGGCCTTACAGCCTTGTGACCCAGCAGCCGCTGGGCGGTAAAGCGCAGTTCGGTGGCCAGCGTTTCGGGGAAATGGAGGTCTGGGCTCTGGAAGCTTATGGCGCCGCCTACACCCTGCAGGAAATGCTGACCGTGAAATCGGACGACGTGGCCGGCCGGACCAAGGTCTATGAGAGCATCGTCAAGGGCGAAGACAATTTCGAGGCCGGTGTGCCGGAGAGCTTCAACGTGCTCGTGAAAGAAGTCCGTGGCCTTGGCCTGAACATGGAACTCCTGGATGCGGAGGAGGATGAGTAAGCGCAACGTGCCGAAATCTTTCAAAGGTTTCGGCCCGTTTTCTTCAAAAGAAAACGGCGCGAACCCAACCCTTTCCGCCAGCCTTTAAGGAAATCAAATGAACCAGGAACTGACCAACAACCCGTTCAACCCGCTCACGCCGCCCAAGGTGTTTGACGAGATCAAAGTCTCGCTCGCCTCGCCGGAGCGGATCCTCTCTTGGTCCTATGGTGAGATCAAGAAGCCGGAAACCATCAACTACCGCACGTTCAAACCTGAGCGTGACGGTTTGTTCTGCGCGCGTATCTTTGGCCCGATCAAGGACTACGAATGCCTCTGCGGCAAATATAAGCGCATGAAATATCGCGGCGTTGTCTGCGAGAAATGCGGCGTGGAAGTGACCCTGCAAAAGGTCCGCCGCGAACGCATGGGCCATATCGAGCTGGCCGCGCCCTGCGCCCATATCTGGTTCCTCAAGTCGCTGCCCTCGCGTATTGGCCTGATGCTGGACATGACGCTGCGCGATCTGGAGCGGGTTCTCTACTTTGAGAATTACGTTGTGATCGAGCCGGGCCTGACCGACCTCACCTATGGCCAGATGCTCTCGGAAGAAGAGTTCATGGACGCCCAGGACGCCTATGGCATGGATGCCTTCACCGCCAATATCGGCGCCGAGGCCATCCGCGAAATGCTGGCGGCGATTGATCTGGAATCCGAGGCCGAGCAACTGCGCGCCGATCTCAAAGAGGCGACAGGCGAGCTGAAGCCCAAGAAGATCATCAAGCGTCTGAAGGTGGTCGAAAGCTTCCTCGAATCCGGCAACCGCCCGGAATGGATGGTGCTGACCGTGATCCCCGTGATCCCGCCGGAACTGCGCCCGCTGGTGCCGCTGGATGGGGGCCGTTTCGCGACCTCTGACCTCAACGACCTCTATCGCCGCGTGATCAACCGGAACAACCGTCTCAAGCGCCTGATCGAGCTGCGCGCGCCCGATATCATCGTCCGGAACGAAAAGCGGATGCTGCAAGAATCGGTTGATGCGCTGTTCGACAACGGTCGCCGTGGTCGCGTCATCACCGGTGCCAACAAGCGCCCGCTGAAATCGCTCAGCGACATGCTCAAAGGCAAGCAGGGCCGCTTCCGTCAGAACCTTCTGGGGAAACGCGTCGACTTCTCGGGCCGGTCTGTCATCGTGACCGGGCCGGAGCTGAAGCTGCACCAATGTGGCCTGCCCAAGAAGATGGCCTTGGAACTGTTCAAGCCGTTCATCTATTCGCGGCTTGAGGCCAAGGGGCTCAGCTCCACGGTCAAGCAAGCCAAGAAGCTGGTGGAAAAAGAGCGTCCCGAGGTGTGGGATATCCTTGATGAGGTAATCCGCGAGCATCCGGTCCTGTTGAACCGCGCGCCGACGCTGCACCGTCTGGGCATTCAGGCCTTTGAGCCCGTGCTGATCGAAGGCAAGGCGATCCAGCTTCACCCGCTGGTCTGTTCGGCGTTCAACGCGGACTTTGACGGCGACCAGATGGCTGTGCACGTCCCGCTTTCGCTGGAAGCCCAGCTGGAAGCACGCGTTCTGATGATGTCGACGAACAACGTTCTGTCGCCGGCAAACGGCGCGCCGATCATCGTTCCGTCGCAGGACATGATCCTTGGCCTTTACTACGTGTCGATCCAGCGTGACGGCATGAAGGGCGAGGGCATGGTGTTCTCGTCGATCGAGGAAGTCGAACACGCTCTGGGCGCGGGTGAAGTGCATATGCACGCCAAGATCACCGCGCGGATCAAGCAGATCGATGAAAACGGGCTGGAAGTCTACAAGCGTTATGAAACCACCCCGGGCCGTGTGCGGCTGGGTGCGCTTCTGCCGCTGAATACCAAGGCACCGTTCGAGCTTGTGAACCGTCTGTTGCGGAAGAAAGACGTGCAGAACGTCATCGACACCGTCTACCGCTACTGCGGTCAGAAAGAGAGCGTCATCTTCTGTGACCAGATCATGACCATGGGTTTCCGCGAAGCGTTCAAGGCGGGCATTTCGTTCGGCAAGGACGACATGGTGATCCCCGATGGTAAATGGACCATCGTGGACGAGACCCGTGATCAGGTGAAAGACTTTGAACAACAGTACATGGACGGCCTGATCACTCAGGGCGAGAAGTACAACAAGGTTGTCGATGCATGGTCGAAATGTAACGACAAGGTCACCGAGGCGATGATGTCGACCATCTCGGCGGAACGACGCGACGAAAACGGCGCGGTCATGGAGCCGAACTCGGTCTACATGATGGCCCATTCGGGTGCGCGTGGCTCGGTTACACAGATGAAGCAGCTGGGCGGGATGCGCGGCCTGATGGCGAAGCCGAACGGCGACATCATCGAAACGCCGATCATCTCGAACTTCAAGGAAGGTCTGACCGTTCTTGAATACTTCAACTCGACCCACGGCGCCCGTAAGGGTCTGTCGGATACCGCTCTGAAAACCGCGAACTCCGGTTACCTGACCCGTCGTCTTGTCGACGTCGCGCAGGACTGCATTGTGCGCATGAAGGACTGTGGCACCGACAAGTCGATCACGGCGGAAGCGGCCGTGAACGATGGCGAGGTTGTCGCATCGCTGGGCGAACGTGTTCTGGGCCGTGTCGCGGCCGAGGATGTGCTGCGCCCGGGTACAGAAGAGGTGCTGATCAAGGAAGGTCAGCTGATCGACGAACGCGCTGCGGACTCGGTCGAGGTCGCGGGCGTACCCAAGATGCGTATCCGCTCGCCGCTGACCTGTGAGGCCGAGGAAGGCGTCTGCGCCATGTGCTATGGCCGTGACCTTGCGCGCGGCACCATGGTGAATACCGGCGAAGCCGTTGGTATCATCGCGGCACAGTCCATCGGCGAACCCGGTACGCAGCTGACGATGCGGACTTTCCACATCGGCGGTGTTGCGCAGGGTGGCCAACAGTCGTTCCAGGAAGCGGGTCAGGAAGGCGAGATCGCCTTTGAAGGCGCCAGCACGCTGGAAAACTCGTCTGGCGAAACGCTGGTCATGGGCCGTAACATGAAGCTGATCATCCGCGATGAGCACGGTGCGGAACGGGCCAGCTTCAAGCTGGGCTACGGCACAAAGCTGTTCGTCAAGGAAGGCGACAAGGTTGGCCGGGGCGACAAGCTTTATGAGTGGGACCCCTACACGCTGCCGATCCTGGCCGAAAAAGACGGTATCGCGCGTCACGTGGACCTGGTGAACGGCGTGGCCGTGCGCGAGGAAACCGACGATGCAACCGGTATGACCCAGAAGATCGTGGCCGACTGGCGCGCCGCGCCCAAAGGCAACGAGCTGAAGCCCGAGATCATCCTGATCGACGGCGATGGCGAGCCGGTGCGCAACGAGGCGGGCAACCCGATCACCTATCCGATGTCGGTGGACGCGATCCTGTCGGTCGAAGACATGGCAGAGGTCAAGGCCGGTGACGTTGTCGCGCGGATCCCGCGCGAAGGTGCCAAGACCAAGGACATCACCGGTGGTCTGCCGCGTGTTGCCGAACTGTTCGAGGCCCGTCGTCCCAAGGATCACGCGATCATCGCCGAAATCGATGGTTACGTGCGCTTTGGCAAGGACTACAAGAACAAGCGCCGCATCTCGATCGAACCGTCGGACGACACGATGGAGCCCGTCGAATACATGGTGCCCAAGGGCAAGCACATTCCGGTTCAGGAAGGCGATTTTGTCCAGAAGGGCGACTATATCATGGACGGCAACCCCGCGCCGCATGACATCCTGGCCATCATGGGTGTCGAAGCGCTGGCGAACTACATGATCGACGAGGTTCAGGACGTCTATCGTCTGCAGGGTGTGAAGATCAACGACAAGCATGTCGAAGTGATCGTGCGCCAGATGCTGCAGAAATGGGAGATCCAGGACAGTGGCGACACCACGCTGCTCAAGGGCGAACATGTGGACAAGGCCGAGTTTGACGCGGCCAATGAAAAGTCCATCGCCAAGGGCGGTCGTCCGGCACAGGGCGAGCCGATCCTGCTTGGGATCACCAAGGCATCGCTGCAAACGCGCTCCTTCATCTCGGCGGCTTCCTTCCAAGAGACCACCCGCGTGCTCACCGAGGCCTCGGTGCAGGGCAAGAAGGACAAGCTGGTCGGTCTCAAGGAGAACGTCATCGTGGGCCGCCTGATCCCGGCGGGCACAGGTGGCGCGACCCAGAAGGTCCGTCATATTGCGCAAAGCCGCGACAACGTGGTGATCGAGGCACGCCGCGAAGAGGCCGAAGCCGCTGCTGCGTTGGTCGCTCCGTCCGATGACATGGTCGGTGGCGACGCGTTCAGCCAGCCGATCGTGGACGAGGAAAGCCGCGATTAAGCGTCTCACCTGACATTAAAAAGCCCCGTCCGCAGATATGCGGGCGGGGCTTTTTCTTTGCCGGTCCGCGCGGGTTCGCTTAGCGCTGTTGCGTTTCCCAATCCGGATGGAACCAGGGTTGGGCATTGTCGCGTGGCAGCACGCCCCGACCAAGAATGTGATCAGCCGCCTTCTCTCCAACCATGATGGACGGCCCATTCAGATTGCCGTTGGTGATGCGCGGAAAGATGGAACTGTCGGCTACGCGCAGACGTTCGACACCGATCACGCGGCATTCCGGGTCGACCACAGCTTGCGGGTCGTCGGCAGCCCCCATCCGGCAAGTGCCGCAAGGATGATAGGCGCTTTCGACATGTTCCCGGATGAAGTCGTCGAGCTCATCATCGGTCTGGCAATCGGCACCGGGTTGAATCTCATGACTAGCAAAGGGTGCGAAGGCCTCTTGTGCAAAGATCTCGCGTGTGAGGCGGATGCAGGTGCGGAAATCCTCCCAGTCCTTGGCATGGGACATGTAGTTGAACAGGATGCACGGCGCATCGCGCGGATCGGCGGATCGCAGGGTCACGGCACCACGTGACGGAGACCGCATGGGGCCGGTATGCGCCTGAAATCCGTGGCCTTCGGCGGCGGTCTGACCGTCATAGCGCACGGCAATGGGAAGGAAGTGGTACTGGATGTCGGGGTAACGGACCCCCGCCCGGGAGCGGATGAACCCGGTGCTTTCGAACTGGTTCGATGCACCGGGACCGGATCGGTTGAGCATCCATTGCAGCCCCACCCAGGCCTTGCCGAACAGGTTCCAGTATTTGTAAAGCGACACCGGCTGGGACGCGGCCATCTGGATGTAGAGTTCCAGATGGTCCTGAAGGTTGCGGCCCACGCCGGGGCGATTGGCAACAACGTCGATGCCGTGGGCGGCCAGCTGCGCGCCCGGTCCGATCCCCGACAGCATCAAGAGTTTCGGGCTATTGATGGCCGAAGCCGCGAGAATGACTTCGCGATTTGCATGAATGCGCTCTTCCCCGCCGTGGCGCAGGACATCGACGCCACGGGCGCTGCCGTCCTCGATCACGATCTTGGTCGCCAGCCCACGAATGACTTGACACAGGCCCGTCGCCTCCGCCGGGCGCAGATAGGCCCGCGCGGCGGACCAGCGCTGGCCTTTGTGGATCGTCGCCTCAAACGGGCCAAACCCTTCCTGTTTCTCGCCGTTGTAATCAGCGGTCACGTCATAGCCCGCCTGCATGCCCGCTTCGACAAAGGCGCGGGTCAGCGGATTGGTACGCGGGCCACGCGTGACATGCAGCGGGCCGTGCGCGCCCCGCCAATCGGGGTCACCACCATGGCCGGCATCATCCCAGCATTCCATGCGTTTGAAATAGGGCAGCACATCGGCATAGGACCATCCGCGTGCGCCGCTGTCTTCCCAATGCTCGTAATCGCCCGCATGGCCGCGGACATAAACCATCCCGTTGATAGAGGACGATCCGCCCAGCACCTTGCCACGCGGACAGGCCAGACGCCTGCCGCCAAGATAGGGTTCCGGTTCGGTCCGATAGCCCCAATCATAGCGTTTCATGTTCATCGGAAAGGACAGCGCACCGGGCATCTGGATCAGTGGCCCCGCATCCGTGCCACCATATTCAATGACAATGACGGAATACCCCGCTTCGGTCAGGCGGTAGGCCATGGCGCACCCGGCCGAGCCCGCGCCGACAATCACGTAATCCGCGTTCATTGGTTTGCCCGTGCGAGTTCGATCTCGAGTTGGCGCAGGATCGTGGCTGTTGCGCGGGCACCATCCGGGGCGGCGCTCAGGCCCTCGCGCAGGTAAAGCCCATCGATCAGCGCGGCGATCCGTTCGGCGGCCTCGACCGGGTGGCGGACCAATGGCCGCAAGGCGTGGCGCAGGTTCGAGCGCAGCCTGCGCTGATAAATGGACAACAGCCTGTGGGCCTCGGGCGAAGACAGCGCCAGCGCGTAGAAATTCATCCAGGCCGAGACGACAGCGCGCTGGAAATTGTCACCGGAAAACCCGGCTTCGACAATGCCCGCAAGCCGATCCCGGGGCGACGTGGCCCCGCGCAAGGCCGCGCGCACCTCTTGCCCATAGGCCGACAGGATATGCGTCATCGTCGCCAGGAAGATCTGGTCCTTGCCGCCGAAATAATGATGGGCCAGCCCGGATGAGACGCCAGCGCGGCGCGCAATGGCAGACACGGTAATATCCAGCGAGCCGGTCGCGCCGATCTCGGCAATTGTTGCCGCGATCAGCGCCTCACGCCGGATCGGCTCCATTCCTTGTTTGGGCATTTTGTGCTCTCATCGCGTTGTGACCGGGCAAACATATGTTATTGATTGACTGGTCAGTCAATAAAAATCAGAGCGAACAGCGCGGGGGAGAACGGGGTGCTCAACGGGATACGCATTGTTGAGGTCGAAGGGCTTGGCCCCGGACCGTTTGCCGGGATGATGCTGGCGGATCTGGGCGCGGATGTGATTGTGGTGCATCGCAAAAGCGGCGGGACCAATCCGGCCAAAGGCGCGGAAAACCTTTTGGATCGCGGCAAACGCTCGATTGCGCTGGACCTGAAGGATGCGGGTGATGTGCGGCTCTTCAAGCGTATCGTGGCAACGGCGGATGGACTGATCGAAGGGTTTCGCCCGGGTGTCATGGAACGACTTGGCCTTGGTCCTGAAGATTTGCACAAAGTCTGCCCAACGCTTGTCTACGGACGCATGACTGGCTGGGGGCAGGATGGGCCACGCGCTGAGCAGGCCGGGCATGATCTCAACTATCTCGGGCTGTCTGGCGCGCTTTGGTATGCCTCGCCGCCGGGACAGCCACCGCAGACGCCGCCGACACTGGTCGGTGATATTGGTGGCGGGGCTATGTATCTGGTTGCGGGCATGCTGGCGGGGCTGCTTAGGGCCAGGACCACGGGGCAGGGCTGTGTGGTGGACGCGTCAATCGTCGATGGCTCGGCGCATATGATGGCGCTTTTGATGTCGCTGCAATCGGCGGGCGCGCTCAATGAGACGCGAGGTCAGAGCCTGTTGGACGGGCCGCATTGGAGCCGTTGTTACACCTGCGCCTGCGGTGGGTATCTGTCGGTACAGGCGCTGGAGCCGCAGTTTTATGCGCAGTTTCTCGATCTGGCCGGGCTGGCAGATGATCCGGCATTTGCAGCGCAATATGACAGGGCTCAGTGGCCCCAACAGGCGGCGCGGCTTGAGGCGCTTTTTGCTGCGCAGCCATTGTCGCATTGGCTGACTGTGTTCGATGGCAGTGATGCCTGCGTTGCGCCAGTGCTCAGCCCATGGCAGTCGCGCGACGACGCGCATTTGACCGCGCGCGGCGTCTGGGTCGAGGGACCGGGTGGCCTGCAGCCGCGTGCGGCACCGCGATTTGACGGGCACATGCCGGATATGCCGGGTAAGGTGCCCGGGCGGGATGCCGACCGCGATGCAATCCTGAAGGACCTGGAGAATGAATGAGTTCGACGCCCTGAACCGGATCATGGAGCGGCGCTATTCCTGCCGTCGATTTCGACCCGATCCGGTGCCGCGCGCGGAGATCGAGGCCGTGGTGCGCACAGCGCAAAAGGTGCCGTCCTGGTGCAATTCCCAGCCGTGGCAGGTGATCATAACAGACGCCCGCGAAACCGACCGATTGCGCGATGCGCTGCAAGCGGCGATGGACAGGCCCGCCGCACCGGACATTGCATTCCCTGTCGCCTATGAAGGCGTTTACAAGGATCGACGGCGGGAATGCGGCTGGCAGCTTTATGAGGCGGTTGGCGTCGCGAAAGGCGATCGCGAAGGATCGGCCCGCCAGATGGCGGAGAATTTCCGCTTTTTTGACGCGCCGCATGTGGCGCTGGTAACGACACCTGCGGCACTCGGCACATATGGAGCCATCGACTGCGGTGCGTTTGTCACCGCCTTCACGCTTGCCGCCGCCGCGCGTGGTATCGATACGATCCCACAGGCCGCGCTGGCCGCTTATGCGCCGTTCTTTCGGGATCGCTATGATATTCCCGATGACCGGCAGTTTGTCTGCGGCATCTCCTTTGGCTATGGCGATGCCACGCATCCGGCCAATGGGTTTCGCACGAACCGCGCCGCGCCCGGTGACGTGATCGAGTGGCGGGACTGACCCAATATGCAGGACAATACCAAAGGCGCGTTGCTGATGATGGGCTCCATGGCGGGGTTCACCTTTAACGACACAATGGTCAAACTGACCGGGGGCGAGGTGCCGTTGTTCCAGTTGGTGTTTCTGCGCGGGGTGCTGGCGAGTTTCGGGATTTATCTGATCGCGCGCTATCTGGGCGCGGTGCGATTGACCCTGCCGCGGCGGGACTGGGCGCTCGTTCTGATCCGGTCTGCGGCCGAAATCGCCGCAACGGTGTTCTTCCTGTCGGCGTTGTTTCGCATGCCATTGGCCAATGTGACAGCGGTGTTGCAGATCCTGCCGCTCAGCGTCGCCTTGGGGGCGGCGTTGATATTCCGGGAACAGGTCGGGTGGCGCCGGTGGCTGGCCATCGCGGTGGGGTTTTGCGGCATGCTCCTGATCGTGCGCCCGGGCCCCGAGGGCTTCAGCACCGCAACCCTATACGCGCTGATCACTGTGGTTTGTGCCACCATCCGTGATCTTGCGACCCGGCGCATGTCCAGCGCGGTGCCCTCCATGATGGTGTCGCTCTGCGCGGCCCTGTCGGTCACGATCTTTGCCGGATTGGCCAGCCTGCCCGGAGGCTGGGCACCGGTCAGCGCGCAGAACGCGCTCTACATTCTGGGGGCGGCGGGCTTCATCCTTGGGGCCTACCTGTGCAGCGTCATGGTGATGCGCGTGGGCGATGTGTCGTTCACCGCGCCATTCCGCTACACGGGGCTGATCTGGGCGCTGATCCTTGGCTATCTGATCTGGGGCGACTGGCCGACACCGCTGACATTGCTGGGGGCGGGGATTGTCGTGTCGATGGGGCTTTACACGCTATTCCGTGAAAACCGGCTGGCCCGCAAAAATCTTGCGCACCGCCTCCGCTGAGATGGCGAAGGACTCCTGAAAATAGGCCTCCCCCTCCAGATCGAGCCGTTTGAGTTTGACCTTGGTCACGCGCTTGCCCTGACGCGAGTCGTTGTGGTCGTTGTGGCCGCGCACATACATGTTCTCATGGGTGAAGGTGACGGTAGGCATGAACCGGTTGAGCCGGTTATGGCCGAAATTCATGATCGTGTGGCGGGCCCAGGGTTTGACCGCCATGGCCAGTGCCACGCCCCAATAGGGGGTTACGGTTTCCTCGGCCAGAATGCCCGCCGCATCGGGGCGTGCGATATAGCCCCGGTTGAAATCAAAGCCGACAAGCCGGTGGGATTTGAGCAGCGCCTTGCAGTCCACCGCCGCCTCCCGCAACCGCTGGACAAAGGTGACCGCCACCGCGTCATCGTCATCGTGGCGGAATTGCAGGCAGGGTTTCCCAAGATCGTCGCGCGCGTCGTTGAGCAGCTCGGCCATGACCTGCCGGTGATTGCGCGGCGGCTGGGCCACCACACGTGCCTGCGGGAAATCGGCGATCAGGTCCATCAACCGGTCGTGATATGGCTTGGGCAACTGGTCGCCGATCACGATGAGAAGGGTGAAATCGCCGTCGGTCTGCGCCTTGAGACCGGGCAGGGTGATGGCCTCGAAATGGCGGAAACGTTCCTCCATCCGATCTGCGGCATAGAGATAGGCGATACGATCCTCGATACGGTCATGTTCAACCTGGAACCCGCCAAGCGCCGGATATGAAAACCGGCACAACCCAATCACCTGCATCGACGATCCTTGCCTCTTGAACTCTTGCTGCTGATGCAGCAAACCATGGCATTGCGGCATTGACTTGGCAATGTCTGCGGCCTTGCCCGGGCGATGTCGGGACCCACTGTTGACAAGCTTTCCGACTCCCCCTATACGCGCCGCTATCTCGGCACCGGGCAGCCCCTTTGCCGACTTCATATTGCAGTGGTCAAGATCCGGGCACTTATAGCTCCGATCCTCTGATAACCAACCGCGTCGTACACCTCGGAATGGGTACGGTCGCGGATTTTGCGTTTTTGCGTCAGCCTTAGACGCAATTGAACAGAACCCGCACGCGCCCGTCGCGTGCATGAAATGAGAGCAACCGGGGAAGAGACCTCTATGCCAACGATTCAGCAGCTGATCCGCAAGCCGCGTCAGCCCAAAGTCAAACGCTCCAAGTCCATGCATCTGGAGCAATGTCCGCAAAAACGCGGCGTGTGCACACGCGTCTACACCACCACTCCGAAGAAGCCGAACTCGGCGATGCGGAAAGTGGCCAAGGTGCGTCTGACCAACGGTTTCGAAGTGATCAGCTACATCCCCGGTGAAAGCCACAACCTGCAGGAACACTCGGTTGTGCTGATCCGCGGCGGTCGTGTCAAAGACCTTCCCGGTGTGCGTTACCACATCCTTCGCGGTGTTCTGGATACCCAGGGCGTCAAAGACCGTAAGCAACGCCGCTCGAAATACGGCGCGAAGCGTCCCAAGTAAGAGGATTACGATATGTCCCGCCGTCACGCCGCTGAAAAACGCGAAGTCCTGCCTGACGCCAAATATGGCGACAAGGTTCTGACCAAATTCATGAACAACCTGATGATCGACGGCAAGAAGTCGGTCGCAGAGAAAATCGTCTACAATGCGCTGGAGCGTATCGAAGACAAGGTGAAGCGCGCGCCCGTGGAGCTGTTCCACGAAGCGCTCGACAATATCAAGCCGTCGGTAGAGGTTCGCTCCCGCCGGGTTGGTGGTGCTACCTACCAGGTACCCGTCGAAGTGCGCCCCGAGCGCCGCGAAGCGCTGGCCATCCGCTGGCTGATTAACGCGTCGCGCGCCCGCAACGAAAACACCATGGAAGAACGCCTCGCCGGCGAGCTGCTGGATGCTGTAAATTCCCGCGGTTCCGCTGTGAAGAAGCGCGAAGACACCCACAAGATGGCCGACGCGAACAAAGCGTTCAGCCATTACCGCTGGTAAACCCACGAGGCATCAGACCAATGGCACGCGATTATCCGCTCGACCGCTACCGCAACTTCGGCATCATGGCCCATATCGACGCAGGCAAGACCACCTGCTCGGAACGGATCCTGTTTTATACCGGCAAATCCCACAACATTGGTGAGGTGCACGATGGTGCGGCCACCATGGACTGGATGGAGCAGGAACAGGAACGCGGGATCACCATCACTTCGGCTGCGACTACCACCTTCTGGGAACGCACCGAAGATGGCGAAACCGCCGACACGCCCAAGCACCGGATGAACATCATCGACACACCCGGCCACGTGGACTTCACCATCGAAGTCGAACGCTCGCTGGCAGTTCTCGACGGTGCGGTTGCGGTTCTTGACGCCAACGCAGGCGTTGAACCCCAGACCGAAACCGTGTGGCGTCAGGCTGACCGCTACAAGGTTCCGCGTATCGTGTTCGTCAACAAGATGGACAAGATCGGCGCTGACTTCTTCAACTGCGTGCACATGATCGAAGACCGCACCGGCGCGATTGCTGTGCCTGTCGGTATCCCGATTGGTGCCGAGAACGAGCTTGAAGGTCTGATTGACCTCGTCACCATGGAAGAATGGCTGTGGCAGGGCGAAGATCTGGGTGCGTCCTGGATCAAGGCCCCGATCCGCGACAGCCTCAAGGACATGGCCGACGAATGGCGCGCCAAGATGATCGAGAACGCCGTCGAAATGGACGACGACGCGATGGAAGCCTATCTCGAAGGCGAAGAGCCTGACGTTCCCACGCTGCGCAAACTGCTGCGCAAGGGTACGCTTGCGATGGCCTTTGTGCCGGTTCTGGGCGGCTCTGCCTTCAAGAACAAAGGCGTGCAGCCGCTGCTCAACGCCGTGATCGACTACCTGCCCAGCCCGCTGGACGTTGTTGATTACATGGGCTTCAAGCCGGGCGACGAGACCGAGACACGGAACATCCCGCGCCGCGCAGACGACGACATGCCTTTCGCGGGTCTGGCGTTCAAAATCATGAACGACCCGTTTGTCGGTTCGCTGACCTTTACCCGCATCTACTCGGGTAAAATGAACAAGGGTGACTCGATCCTGAACTCGACCAAGGGCAAGAAAGAGCGCATCGGTCGTATGATGATGATGCACTCCAACAACCGTGAAGAGATCGAAGAGGCATTTGCCGGTGACATCATCGCGCTGGCGGGTCTGAAAGACACCACCACCGGTGACACGCTGTGCGACGCCAAGGATCCTGTGGTTCTCGAAACCATGACCTTCCCCGATCCGGTGATCGAGATCGCCGTTGAGCCCAAGACCAAGGGCGACCAGGAGAAGATGTCCGCAGGTCTGGCCCGTCTGGCTGCAGAAGACCCGTCCTTCCGCGTGGAGACCGACCTCGAGTCCGGTCAGACCATCATGAAGGGCATGGGCGAACTGCACCTCGACATTCTGGTTGACCGCCTGAAGCGTGAATTCAAGGTCGAAGCCAATATCGGTGCACCCCAGGTGGCCTATCGCGAGACCATCTCGCACGAGGTCGAGCACACCTACACCCACAAGAAACAGTCGGGTGGTTCGGGTCAGTTCGCCGAGGTCAAAATGGTCATCGCACCGACAGAAGCTGGCGAAGGCTACTCCTTCGAGTCCCGCATCGTTGGTGGTTCTGTGCCCAAGGAATACATCCCGGGCGTCGAAAAAGGCATCAACTCGGTCATGGATAGCGGCCCGCTGGCTGGTTTCCCCGTGATCGACTTCAAGGTGGCCCTGATCGACGGTAAGTTCCACGATGTGGACTCCAGCGTTCTGGCGTTCGAAATCGCAGCACGTATGTGCATGCGCGAAGGCATGAAGAAAGCGGGCGCCAAGCTGCTGGAGCCGATGATGAAGGTCGAAGTGGTCACTCCGGAAGAATATACCGGCGGGATCATCGGCGACCTGACCTCGCGTCGCGGTCAGGTGTCGGGGCAGGAGCCGCGCGGCAACGCCGTTGCGATCAACGCCTTCGTGCCGCTGGCCAACATGTTCGGCTACATCAACACCCTGCGCTCCATGTCGTCGGGCCGCGCGCAGTTCACGATGCAGTTCGACCATTACGACCCGGTTCCGCAGAACATCTCGGACGAGATTCAGGCAAAATACGCATAATGGGATGGCGGGGTTGACCCCGCCCTACCCACCAACCGTAGGGCGGGGCTCACCCCGCCACCCACAAAAATCAAGGGAGCCAATACCATGGCAAAGGAAAAGTTTGAGCGTTCCAAACCGCACGTGAACATCGGCACGATTGGTCACGTTGACCACGGCAAGACGACGCTGACGGCGGCGATCACCAAGCAATTTGGTGACTTCAA
>NZ_JAQIOZ010000007.1 GCF_028023675.1 Primorskyibacter aestuariivivens
CGCCTTGAACTCCGGCGAATGGTTCTTCCGTTTCGACATCTCTAATCTCCTTATCGTCGAAGACCAGCAGACAACAAATCGTAGCTTACGTCAGTGTCCGAATTTCAGGGGGTAGCTCACTATTCCAGGCCGCTCTCGTCGCCAGCCACCACAACCCGGTTCTCAAAACCTTCGCGGATCGCCTGCGCGCTGCTGGAAAACCCCATAAAGTGGTCATAACCGCCGTCGCCAGAAAGCTTGTCACAATCGCGAATGCGCTTTGCAGATCACGTCAAAAGTGGACCCGTCTGACCGCCTGAGAAATACAGTTGCTAAGGGGCTGGGTCACCTTCGCTACAACTATGCTCGCAAAAATAGCTGCGGTTTGGTGGGAAGGCAGTTCATGCCACTGGCTCAGTTGGTGCGACACGGCACTGGCCAAGAAGGCGGAAACCACGCATGCTAAGGCGTCTTGAAATGGTCGGAAACAGAGCGAAACGGACGCCGCATGTCTGAACCGGCATATCGCACGCGCGGGCTGACGAAAGTCTACGGCGAAGGCCGTTCCGCAGTGCATGCGCTGCGCGGGGTCGATCTCGATATCCCGCAGGGTGAAATCGTCGTATTGCTGGGGCCTTCGGGGTCGGGAAAGTCCACGCTTCTGAATATCATTGGTGGGCTGGACCACGCGACCGACGGCACCGCGCAGTTTCGGGACAGGTGCCTGACCGACATGACTGATGCGCAGCTCACCCGGTATCGGCGCGACCATGTCGGCTTTGTTTTCCAGTTCTACAACCTGATGCCCAGTCTGACGGCGCGGGAGAACGTAGAACTTGTGACCGAAATTGCCGCAGATCCGATGGATCCGGACGAAGCGCTGGATCTTGTCGGGCTGCGCGCGCGCAGCGACCATTTCCCGGCCCAATTGTCAGGCGGCGAACAGCAACGCGTCGCGATCGCGCGCGCCATCGCCAAGCAGCCGGACGTGCTGTTCTGCGACGAACCCACCGGTGCGCTGGACAGCGCGACAGGGCGCGCGGTGCTCAAGGTGCTCAGCGACGTCAATGCGCGGCTGGGCTCGACGGTGCTCATGGTCACCCATGCCGCGAGCACCGCGGCTATGGCCCACCGGGTCATCCATTTTGCCGATGGCAAGATCCGCGAAATCATCCGGAACGAGACCCGCGTGCCCGCCGAGGAGATCGAGTGGTGAACCCGCTGGACCGCAAACTCCTGCGTGACCTCTGGCGGCTCAAGGGGCAGGCCATCGCCATCGCCGCGGTGATTGCGGTGGGGGTGCTGATGCTGGTTATGATGACCGGCCTTGCCGCCTCGCTTTCCGAAACGCGGGATGCCTATTACGAACGGTATCGGCTGGCCGATGTCTTCGCGCCGGTCGCCCGTGCGCCGGAACGGATTGGCGACCGGCTTGGCAATATCGGGGGTGTCGCCACGGTGCAGACCCGTGTGGTGGGCCGTGCATTGATTACCATCCCGGGGCGGACATTGCCGGTGCAGGCCCGGGCCTTGTCCTTGCCGGATCGCGGTGCACCACGGCTGAATGATGTCTACCTGACGGATGGGCGCATGCCTGCGCCGGGACATCCGGACGAAATCCTGCTGCTCAGGAGTTTCGCACGCGCTCATGATCTGACACCGGGCGACACAATTCGCACCACGATGAACGGGGCCCGCCGCAGCTTTGATATCGTGGGGCTCGCCCAGAGCCCTGAATTTCTCTACACGACCGCGCCGGGCGAAATCGTGCCGGATGATGCGCGTTTCGGCGTGATCTGGATGAGCCGTTCCAGCCTGGCCGCCGCCTATGACATGGCAGGAGCCTTCAACGAAGCCTTGCTCGGCCTAACCCGGGACGCGCTTGAAGCCGAGGTGCTTGCCACGGTTGACCGCTTGTTGGAGCCCTATGGCGGAGCGGCGGCCTATGCCCGCGCTGAGCAGTTTTCCAATCGCTTCGTGACGGAGGAAATCAACGGTATCGGGGTGACCGCGCTTTTCATTCCTCCGGTCTTTCTCGCGGTGGCGGCGTTCCTGCTTTACATCGTGATCAGCCGCCTGGTTCAGGCTGAACGTGAGGAGATCGGTTTGTTGAAGGCGTTCGGATATACCAATTCGCAGGTCGGGACGCACTATTTCAAGCTGATCCTCGTGATCGCAGTCGGCGGTGCCCTTGCCGGGTGTTTCGGCGGGATCGCGGCGGGCCGCGCCATGACGGAACTCTACACGATCTATTACAAGTTTCCCTTTCTGGTGTTCCGCCTGGAGCCCCTCTCCTTTGTCGTGGGAGTCAGCGTCAGTATCCTTTCAGCGTCAACCGGGGGACTGTTCGTGATGCGGCGCATCTTTGCGCTGGCCCCGGCCGAGGCCATGCGCCCCGCCGCGCCGCCGAATTACAGCCGGTCCGGGCGCATCGGTCAGGGTCTTGCCCATTGGCTTGACCAGCCCAGCCGCATGGTGCTGCGCCGGATCACGCGCCAGCCGATCCGGATGGCGGGGGCCGTCGTCGGCATTGCCTGTGGGATGGCGCTGTCCTCGGCGATGACCACGCTTTATGCCGGGTTTGACCGCACCATCGATCTTACCTTTTCCGTCATCGACCGGAGCGATGTGGCCGTTACCTTTACGCATCCGGTGAGTGAAAAGACGCTTTTTGAACTCGCACGGCTGGACGGTGTGCAAAGGGTGGAACCCGTCCGCCACGTGGCCGCCGTTCTCCGTCACGGGCTGCGCACGCATCGCGGATCGGTCACCGGCCTGCCCCCCGATCCTGAACTAAACCGGGCACTGGATGCCGACGCTGTCCCGATCAGGCTGCCGCCTGATGGCGTGATCCTGTCGGATGTGCTGGCGCGTAAGCTCGCGATCTCCCCCGGTCAGGTTCTCACCGTGGATGTGCGCGAAGGGCGACGTCCGACCTTGCATATACCCGTTGCGGGCACTGCGGAGTCTCTTCTGGGCGCGCCGGCCTATATGAATATCGCAGCCTTGAACCGGGCGATGCGGGAACCCCGGCGTGTCTCGGGTGTCAACCTGATCATTGATGAAGCACAGAACGCGTCGGTCCACGGCGCGCTGCAGAACATGCCCGCCGTTGCCGGGGTCAGCCTGAAATCCGAGGCGCGGGCCGCGTTTGAAACACTGATGAACGAAGGGGCGGGAGCGACACGCTATGTCATGGGGGCTATTGCTTTCGTGATTACCTTTGGCATCGTCTATAACGCCGCGCGCGTGGCGCTGGCCGAACGCGCCCGGGATCTCGCCTCGCTTCGCGTTATCGGTTTCACCCGCGGCGAGACGGCCTTTGTCCTGCTGGGGGAATTGGCTGTTGTGACGTTGGTCGCGCTGCCGCTGGGGGCCGCTTTGGGATATGTGCTGTCTTTTGCAATCGCCGCTGGCTTTTCAACGGACCTTTACCAGATCCCCATCCTTTTCGATCCTGCCAGCTATGGTCTTGCGGCGCTGGTCGTGCTGGGAGCGGCGCTTGTCTCTGGACTGGTGGTCAAGCGTGACCTCGATCGTACCGATCTGGTTGCGACCCTGAAAACACGGGAGTGAACGGCATGCCGAAACACAAGAAGATATCGCGTGCATTTCTGACTCTTGCGGCACTGACGCTGGTTGCCGCGGGGCTTGCCGCCGCCTTCTGGCCCCGTCCGGTTTTGGTTGATCTGGGCGAGGTCACCCAGGGACCAATGGTCGTGACCATAGACGAAGAAGGCCGCACCCGCGTGCGAGAACCCTTTATCGTCTCCACGCCTGTCGCCGGTCGCTTGCAGAGAGTGCAGGTCCACCCCGGCGATCCGGTCATCAAGGATGAAACGGTAGTGGCACATATGCTCCCCACCAATCCCGCGGCGCTGGACCTACGCACCCGGGAACAGGCGCAGGCCATGGTTCAGGCCGCCGAGGCCGCCCTGCGCGTGGCCAAGGCGGATCACAATTCAGCCCTTGCCAGCCTGGACCTCGCCCGCACCGAATTGCAGAGGACCGAGACGCTGGCCGAACGCGAGATTGCCAGTGCCGCGGCGCTGGAGCGCAAAAGACAAAGCTTTCGCATTGCCGAAGCACAGGCCCAGACCACCGAAGCCGCCATCGCCATGCGCGAGGCCGATCTGGCCAATGCCCGCGCCCGGCTCATCGATTTTGACGATCGCGCGCCGCGCGGCGCGGATGGCGTGACAAATGGCGGGGATATTCCGCTGTACGCCCCGGCAAATGGGCGCGTGTTGCGGGTGATGCAGGAAAGCGAAACCACCCTGCCTGCTGGAGCCCCGGTGATGGAGATCGGCAATGTCGAAGACGATCTTGAGGTCGTTGTCGAGCTGATTTCATCCGACGCAGTAAAGATCAGGGTGGGTGACCGGGTGATCATCGACAACTGGGGCGGACCGGTCACGCTGGACGGGGAGGTGCGCCGCATCGATCCGCTGGCCATCAGCAAGTATTCTGCCCTCGGGGTAGAGGAACAGCGCGTTCCAATAACAGTTGCCCTGACCGGTCCGTCGGAGACACACCGCGCGCTTGGTCACGGTTACCGGATCGAGGCACGCATCATCGTCTGGCAATCCGACAACGCAATACGTGTTCCCTCAAGCGCGCTGTTCCGGGAGCGCGGGTCTTGGGCGGCGTTTACAGCCCATGACGGTCTGGCGCATCTGACACCAGTGGAGATCGGTCACAATAACGGGCGCGTTGCTGAGGTGTTGAATGGTCTGGAGTCCGGAGATCAGGTCATCCTCTATCCGTCCGCTGCGGTTCGGGACCGGATAGCCATTGCCGAGCGGGTAGCAGAATGAAGCGGGCGGAATTCGGCGGACGCCGTCCAGCGTGAAAAGCCACGTGCCCGTTCAGAGTCATTGAGATTGGGCCATGTTGACAAAACGGATCCACATCTGACTTTCGTCATGTTTCATACGTGGACACCGCCTTTGCAGGCGGCGCATCACGTCCAGCGTCCTCGTCCCGCCCGGCTTCGCGCTGACTTCCTGGGCCGTCAGGTTCGCGATGGGCTGAAGCGTCCAGCAGGCAAGGTGGCGCTGCGCGTCATTGTCGGACGTGGCCAAGGTCAAGCGAGTCTGCTCTTTAACCGTGTTCTGAATGCCGGATGCATCCCGAAGCCTTGCTCCGAGGTTGGTCAGCGATGCGCCGTTTGATTAGGGTGCCTGTAGCCTGCCAACACTGTTCCGGTCCTTCGCCGCGACTGGAAGAAATCCAAAGGGAGCCGCTGCATGGACGCACCATTCCAGACCGACCAACCCCAGGACGCTCTACTGCGCACTCTCTACGAGGCACAGGAGCGCCTGCCGCTGAGCTTCGAGGTGTTTCCGCCGAAGAACGCGACCGGACGCGCTGCGCTCGAACAGACGGTCGATCATCTTGCCCCCCTGGCGCAGCACGGCTTCTCTGTTACGATGGCGCGGGGCGGCGCGACGCGGGACGGCACGGTCGAGACCGTGACCGACATCGCCGCACGCACGGGACGCCCGGTCATGGCGCATCTGGTCTCCCTGGGCCTCACGCGAGATGAGGCGCTGCAGACGGCTGACCAGCTCTGGCGGCGCGGCATCCGTCACATTCTTGCGCTGCGCGGTGACCGCCCAGACGGCGCCTTTCCGCCGGGTTTTGCCTATGCCTCAGAGCTTGTCGCGGCTCTGCGCGCGCAGCACGACTTTGAGATTGCGGTGGCCGCGCATCCCGAAACACACCCGGAAGCGGACAGTCCGGAACAAGACATCGATCATCTAAAACGCAAGCTGGATGCCGGGGCTGAAACGGTCTATTGCCAGTTCGCCCTGGACCCGGCGGCTTATGGCCGGTTCGTTGAGGCGTGTGCGAAGCGCGGGATCAACGTGCCTATCATCCCGGGTCTGATGCCGTTGGAAGGGTGGTCCCGTGTCAGACGTTTCGCCCTGATGAACGGGGCGGTGGTGCCTGACTGGCTTGATCACATGTTCGCACGAGCCGCGGCCAACCCGGAGATTGAGCCTTATCTTGCGGCTGCCATCACCGTGGAACATGCGCGGCACCTTGTGGCCTATGGTGCCCCGGCGATCCATGTTTACACGATGAACCGCTGGCCGCTGCCGATGGCTCTGGCAAGCTTTGTGGGGCAGAGGTGAGACGGATCGTCGAGGGGGTGACCCGATGCCTTCCGCGAAAGGCGCGATGATCCCGGGGGCGCGCCCAGGCGTGAACACCCAGCTGAATGGATATCTTCAAATCTGGCCCTCGATGCCGTCGATGTCGATCTTGGCGCGACCTTCCGGAAAGGAGGCCAGGCGGATCAAAACTCTGTCCCAATAGCCTGCAGGGACACAGCGTCCGGTGTCCCGGTCGCCGCTGATCCCTTCGATTTCTGGAAATTTCTCATCCCACACCATCTTCCGGCGATGAACCGACAGGCACCAGATGGGTGAAATCTCAGGACGTCACGCGCGTGAAGCGCCGTGTTTGCCAGACCGGCCATCCGAGGATCTGGCTCACGGTCACGAAGCGCATGCCGCGTTTCGCCAGGCCGTCCAGCGTGCCGGGCATGGCGTCGATTGTGCCGCGATGGATATCATGGCTCAGGATGATCGCACCCTTGTGGCTGTGTTTGAGAATACGCCGCGCCACGACCGAGGCACCGGGCCGCCGCCAATCCGCCGGGTCGACCGACCACAGCACCGTGGGCAGTTTGCGCCCCTTGTGCAGCCATGTACGCTGGGCCCGTGTGAACGCGCCATAGGGCGGGCGGAAAGTGACCGGCGGGCGGCCTGTGGCGTTCCAGATTGCCATCGTGGTCTTGTCGATCTCGTTGAGCACATGTGTGTTGCCGAGCTTATTGAGAAACGGGTGCGACCAGCTGTGATTGCCGATCTCATGGCCTTCATCGGCGATGCGCTTGGCGATCTCGGGCCAGGTCACGACGCGGTTGCCGATCAGGTAGAAGGTCGCCTTGATATTGCGTTCGCGCAGCATATCGAGCAATCGCGGCGTGTTGCGCGGATGCGGCCCGTCGTCAAAGGTCATCGCCACCACTGGCGAGGGCGTGCGCACCGCGGTGATCGTGGCCGCATCGCGTTCGACAATGTCATTGGGCAGGGCAATCATCGCCCGTGCCTCGGCCGCCGCTGGCAGCAACCCGGCCGCAGCAAATCCGGCCCCGCCAATCAGGGCCTCCCGTCGTGTTACTCGCACATACAATCCCTCCCCAGGGGCGCGGCGGCAGACCGCGCAGCGTTCCAGTCGGTTCTTAGGAGGGTACGCCAAGGCGCTGAAATCAAAGCGTTTTTTGAATTGGCCCTGTTGCCCTATGGGCTTGGCCGCATTGGGCCACAGTATCTTGTGGTTGTGCGGGCGGGTCTGTGGCGAAAAAGCTGCAACTTTTTCACCCAATCGTGCTTGACGCGCCCCGCGCCCCCGCCTAAAAGCGCCCTCACGCTTCATATAGAAGCCAAAGCGCGGTTGTAGCTCAGTTGGTTAGAGTGCCGGCCTGTCACGCCGGAGGTCGCGGGTTCGAGCCCCGTCAACCGCGCCACTTTTCTTCCCGATCTCCACAGTTTGTGAACGCGCGCGCGCTCGGTGTTTTTGCGTGAACGGTCGGCATATACCCGGCGCGGAATCAAGGCGAAGCCGCCGCGCCATCGCCATGCCAAGGGCATGCTTTCGGCATGACCCGCCCCAACGGGGAGGCGAATTGTCGACGTATGCGCGTCGCTCGGACCGCATTCGGATTTGGCTGGCATAAAGTGCCCATCACAGCTGTCGGATCGCCACCCCAAGGGGTGGCGATAGCGCGGCCTACTGCTTCTGGCCAATCGAGTAGCTCGGCGTCAGCCGCAAGGGGCGCGGGGCAATTCGCGTGCGGGGCATTTTTTGCATTGACGCCCGCGCGCGCATCGCCTATCCCGCCCCTCACGCGGTTGTAGCTCAGTTGGTTAGAGTGCCGGCCTGTCACGCCGGAGGTCGCGGGTTCGAGCCCCGTCAACCGCGCCATTCCTTCCCTTAACATCGGTGATCAGAATGGCGTTTCTTGACCGCATCTCATGGACCATTGCATTGCTGCTCGCCCTGACGCTGGGATTGGCCCCCTTCGTGCCGGAACCGCATATCTGGGAAAAGCTCAGCATGCTGGCGGCGGGGAAGCTGCGCGCGCCCATCGACATGCTTGATCTTGCCATGCATGGCGCGCCCTGGCTGCTGCTGCTGGCCAAGGGGCTGCGCGCCGTGAAAGGCCGCTCAGTGGGTTAATCCGCCCCCTCATAGACATAGCCCATCGCCGCCTCCGTCCCCGGATCGAGCCGCGACAGCATATAGGCGCGGTCCTCTGCGCTCATCTCTGCGGGCGTCTCGGGGCGGGTCTCCACCGCTGGTTTGAACTTGGCCCCCAGCCGTTTCGTGACCGGCTTGAACCCGTCCCGCGCGGGCAGGTCCAGCCCTGTGCCCAGATCGTCCAGAAACGCCTCTGGCGCGGCCAGAACGGCCTCCATCCGCACGAAAACCACGCTGGGATGGCGCAGCGCGAAACTGAGCAGCGTGGCCATCTTCACCGCGCGCAGCTCGAACAGATCGGCGAACATCGCCCCCGTCACCGGGTGCCGGTCGGCCTGCAGCGGCTGGCCGCGATATTCCGGGGCGTCGGCCCAGGGGAAGTAACGCGGCCGGTCCACCCGGGTGTCCCATGGTGCGCGGATAAACTCGGAAAACCCCAGCGCCTGCAACGGCGGGCGGGCGTGCCAGGGTTTCGCATGCATCGACAGCGCCCAGCGGTTGGCGGCGCGGAAGCTGCAAATCACCGTCAAATCCGCCGGAATGGCCAGCATGCCCGGCACCCCATGTTTCCAGCCCAGAACCTCGGAATTCTCAAGCGCGCAATTATTGTCCACCAGCCGCTTGACATAGTTGGTGCCCGAGGACCGTTCGCCCATCACCTGAAACCGCCGCGAGGCCGAGCCACTGTGCCGGATCGCCCAGCCGCGCTCGCGCAGGTCTGTCATTATGTCACTCATGCCTGTCCCTGCTCTTTGCCATTTCCCGAGGGCGGTTAACCCGCTATTCTGACCCAAAGAGGTAAAGGGGCGCCAAGCCCCGCGCAAGAGCAGGACATATCATGCAGACAACAGCCGCCGCTTTGACGATGGTGCGCGACGACGCGTTTTTCCTGCGCGCCTGGCTGCGCCATTATGGCGAGGCGCTGGGGCGCGAGAATTGTTACGTGGTCAATCATGGCTGCGGGGAAGAGGTGGCAAAGCTGGCGGATGGCTGCAACGTCATCGGCATCCCCGGCACGCCTCACAAGAATTTCGACATGAAGCGCTGGCGGATGCTGAACAATTTCGTGCAGGGCATCCGCTGTTATTATGACCATGTGATCGTGGGCGATGTGGATGAGCTGGTGGTGGTGGACCCGGCGGCGGGGGTGTCGCTCTTGGAGTTTCTGAAGGCCCAGCCGCTGCGCCGCGTGCTGACGCCGGTGGGGCTGGAAGTGATCCACCGGATTGATCTGGAGCCGGAAGCGATCAGCGACCACATCATCGGCCCACGCCGCCATGTGCGGCTGGCCCCGCATTACTCGAAACCCTGCGTGGTGTCATTGGGGACCAAGATCGCGCGCGGCGGGCATTTCACCCAGGCGGACAAGCTGTTCACGCCGGATGAGCTGCTGCTCTTCCATCTGAAATTCTGCGACTTCCCGTCTTATGTGGAGGTGATGAACCAGCGCAACGCGGTAACCGAGGCGACGGGGGCAGGGGTCAAGGAAGCTTCCATCGGCCGCCACTGGTTCGCCGAGGCGCGAGGCGAGGACCGCGCGGTGTTCGAGGCGTTTGCGGAGCGGGAGATGGTGGACTATGACCTGACCGGCGTGCGCAAGGGGATGCACAGGAGTTTCAAGGCCCGGGGAGAGACGGGGTTTTACGAGTTCGCCCGGGCGGAGAATGATCAGCAGATGGTGCTGCCGGAGCGGTTTGTTGGGGTGGTTTGAGGAGCGTTCGCGCGAGAAACAAATTGCTTTTATAAACAGATAGTTAAGCCTCGGATCGGTGGCCGGATATGATCGTGAAGATTGCCCCAACGCACCGTTCGCTTCCTCGCGGTTAGGGGACAAGCCGCGCATTGCCGACGCGCGCGGGGGCGATCCAGCATTGGTGATGGACGCTTTATGCCTGCCAAATCCGCGGAACCTCTGAACGGCGCGCTGGCGGCAGCCAAATCGCCGCCGCGTCACGCCAAGGGCGTGCCACTTGACCTTGGCGCACCTTTGGTGCGACGGGGCGCGTCATGCCGAAGGCATGCCTCTGGCATGACGATGCGCGGCGACCTTCGGCCTCGATTCCGCGCGGCGGCTTCGCCACTGTTTCGCGCGGGAACTATTTTCAAACAGAAGAAGTAGGGAGGGCTTGCGTCAGAGGGTCGACAGGAATTCGAGCACAGCTTCACCAGTGGCTTTTGGCGCCGTGTCGGGAAAGAAATGGCCGCCGGGGATGGCGCGGGACTGCATGTCAGTGAGTTTGTCCGCCCAGGTGGCGGCCACATCATAGTGCTTGGCCATGGCGCCGTCGGCACCAAAGAGCACCAGTGCCGGACAGGTGACACGGGCGTCCGGTTCAGCGCTGTCATGGGCGAAATCATACAAGAGCGCGGCGCGATAATCGTCGCACATGGCGCGGATCGTCTCGGGACGTCGCCAGCTTTGACGGTAGGCGGCCAGCGCTTCCGGGGCGAAGTCGCTTAGGGAGGCGCCGCCCCAGCCGAGCAGGCAGCTTTCGAAATAATGGTCAGGATCATGACCGATCATCGTTTCGGGGAAGGGCGCAGGCTGGGCCAGAAAGAACCAGTGGTAATAGGCGTGCGCCACCTCCTTCTTGAGATCGGCCAGCAATGTGTGCGTCGGTACAATATCCATGAGAGTGAGGCTGATGATCCGGTCAGGCGCGTCCAGCGTGAGCCTGTGGGCCACCCGTGCGCCGCGGTCATGCCCGACAAGGTGGAAACGATCAAAACCGAGGCGCGACATCAGCGCCGTCATGTCCCCAGCCATGGCGCGGAAGCTGTAATTCTCCGGGCCTTGCGGTTTGAAACTGTCGCCATAGCCGCGCATGTCGGCGGTGATCACGGTGAAGTCCTGCGCCAGCATGGGGGCTATGGGTCTCCACATGG
Source organism: Primorskyibacter aestuariivivens (assembly GCF_028023675.1). Lineage (GTDB taxonomy): Bacteria > Pseudomonadota > Alphaproteobacteria > Rhodobacterales > Rhodobacteraceae > Marinovum > Marinovum aestuariivivens. The sequence continues at coordinate 11,140 of NZ_JAQIOZ010000007.1, forward strand.
CGCGGGTCTGGGGAAATCCGTGCAAGAGCAGGACGGGCGGGCCATTGCCCGCCACGTCAAAAGCTATGTCGGTCATGTGAGCGCCCCCAAAACCCGCACCCAGCTCCGTATCCCCTTGTGGAAGCTCTCCACATCGTATTTCTCATTCGGCGAATGGATATTGTCGTCATCCTTGGCAAAGCCGATCAGCATGGCGTTCATGTCCAGGATATCCTTGAAATACCCCGCAATCGGGATCGAGCCGCCGCAGCCTGCAAAGGCCGCAGGCACGCCCCATTCTTCGCCCAGAGCCACGCGCGCCGCCTCGAACGACGGGTCGGAGACGTCCATCTGCGAGGCAGGCGACCCTTTCTCGGTGCGGTACTCCACGGTGAAGCCCTCGGGCAATTGCGCCTCAAGATAGGACCGGAAGGATGCGCGGATTTTCTCGGGGTCTTGCTGGCCCACCAGCCGGAAGGACAGCTTGGCCGAAGCTTTGGACGGCAGCACCGTCTTGAACCCGTCGCCGGTATAGCCGCCCCAGATGCCGTTCACGTCGCAGGTGGGGCGCGACCAGATCTGCTCCAGGGGCGTGCGGTCCTGTTCCCCGGCTGGGGTCACGAGCCCCACATCGCCAAGGAAGGCGGCGTGATCAAAGCCAAGCGCCTGCCATTGCGCGCGCATCTCGTCGGAAAGCTCCGGCACATCGTCATAAAACCCGTCCAGCGTGATGCGCCCCGTCTCGTCATGCAGCCCGGCCAAAGCCTTGGTCAGCACGCGGATCGGGTTCATCGCCAGCCCGCCATACATGCCCGAATGCAGGTCGCGGTCGGGGCCGGTGATGGTGAAATCCTCGCCCAACAGCCCGCGCAGCTGGGTCATGATGGCGGGCACACGGCTCTCAAACAGTCCGGTGTCACAGATCAGCGCGATATCGGCGCGCAGCTCCTCGGCGTTTTCCTCCATGAACGGCACCAGCGAGGGCGAGCCGCTTTCCTCCTCGCCCTCGAAGAAGAACGTGATGCGGCAGGGCAGGGTGCCATGCACCGCTTTCCAGGCGCGGCAGGCCTCGACAAAGGTCATCAACTGGCCCTTGTCATCGGACGATCCGCGCCCCCGGATCACCCGACCGTTGGGCGTCTCCTCGATCTGCGGATCAAAGGGATCGCGGTCCCACAACTCCAGCGGATCGACCGGCTGCACATCATAGTGACCGTAGAACAGCAGATGCGGGCCGTCGCCCTCCACATGCCCGACGACCATCGGATGCCCCGGCGTTTCCCGCTTCTCCGCCCGCACCCCCAGCGATTGAAGATCGGCCACCAGCCAGTCGGCGGCGGTCTGGCAATGCGCGGCAAAGGCGGGATCGGTAGAAATGGACGGAATACGTAACAATTCCAGGAGGCGGTCGGTTGCCGCATTGATATCTGTATCGATTCGGGCCAGTACGTCGTTCAGTTGCATGGAGTTTCCTTTCTGCTCCGGACCGTGTCGCATGGAAAACCGACTGTCCAGTGAGCTTTGACACAGATCAAAGCTGCGGCCAAAGGTCATGTTTAGAGAGGTTGCCACGCGGGCCATCTCGCGATAGGTATTCATGAACATGAATTTGATCGCGGGGGAGGTCTGCCGGTCAGGTTCACGAGGACGCAGGGCCACACCAGCCCCACGCTGAAAATAGGAGGTGCCGGTGGACTACACCGCGAAACTCGACGCTGCCCTGAACCGCCTGCACGAAGAAGGCCGTTACCGCACGTTCATCGACATCGAACGCAAAAAGGGCCAGTACCCCCACGCGACATGGCGCAAGCCCGATGGCCGCGAGGAGCCGATCACCGTCTGGTGTGGCAACGACTATCTCGGCATGGGCCAGCATCCGGTTGTTCTCAAGGCGATGCATGAGGCGATTGACGCCACCGGCGCAGGATCGGGCGGGACGCGGAATATTTCCGGCACGACGGTCTATCACAAACGGCTTGAGGCAGAGCTTGCCGATCTGCATGGCAAGGAAGCGGCGCTGCTCTTTACCTCGGCCTATATCGCCAATGATGCGACGCTGAGCACCCTGCCGAAACTGTTCCCCGGTCTGATCATCTACTCGGATGAGTTGAACCATGCCTCGATGATCGAAGGCGTGCGCCGCAATGGCGGGGCCAAGCGGATTTTCCGTCACAATGACGTGGCGCATCTGCGCGAGCTGCTGGAGGCCGACGATCCGGCGGCCCCCAAGCTGATCGCCTTTGAATCGGTTTACTCGATGGATGGCGATTTCGGCCCGATCGAGGCGATCTGCGATCTGGCGGATGAATTCAATGCGCTGACCTATATCGACGAAGTGCACGCCGTGGGCATGTATGGCCCGCGTGGCGCGGGGATCTGCGAACGCGACCGGCTGATGCACCGTCTGGACATCATCAACGGCACGCTGGCCAAGGCTTACGGCGTGATGGGCGGCTATATCGCGGCATCGGCGAAAATGTGTGACGCGGTGCGCTCTTACGCGCCGGGCTTCATCTTTTCGACCTCGCTGGCACCCGCGCTTGCGGCCGGTGCGACCGCATCGGTTGCGTTCCTCAAGACTTCTGAGGGCGCGAAGCTGCGCGAACAGCACCAGACCCAGGCCAGCATTCTCAAGCTGCGGCTCAAGGGGATGGGCCTGCCGATCATCGATCACGGATCGCATATCGTGCCGGTGATCGTGGGCGATCCGGTGCACACCAAGAAACTGTCGGACATGCTGCTGGAAAACTACGGCATCTATGTCCAGCCGATCAATTTCCCGACCGTGCCGCGCGGCACCGAACGGCTGCGGTTTACCCCGTCGCCGGTGCATGGACCGCGCGAAATGGATAAACTGGTCGGCGCGATGGACGATTTGTGGTCGCATTGTGCGCTGAATCGTGCCGAACTCTCGGCCTGAGCGCTTTTACCCTGCAATCGATCTTGCCCTGTGTTAAACTTGTCGCAACAAGTGGGGCGACTCGAATCGCCCTGCATCCCCAAGAGGTTGGGCACTCATAGGGTGGCGTAAGGACAGGGCAGAGCGGAATGATTGGGCGCAGATCAAAGCGCAGCGAGACTGCACAAGCGCAGGAAGACGTCGGGCCAAAGGGCTTTGACGACTATGCGCTGCGGCTTGGCGACGTCATGCGTGGCGAACGCGCAACCATGGGCAAGTCCCTTCTGGACGTTCAGCGCGAACTGCGCATCAAGGCCTCCTATATCTCGGCCATTGAGAACTGTGATCCCGAAGCCTTTGATACGCCTGGCTTTATCGCCGGGTACGTGCGCTCCTACGCGCGCTATCTCAACATGGACCCGGATGCCACGTTCAAGCAATTCTGCGCGGAAAGCGGATTTGCAACGGCGCATGGCATGTCGGCCGAGGCCTCGTCCAATGACCGCAAGCCCAAGGGCGTTGCCGCGCCTGTGTCGGGTACACGCGACGCCTTTGCCGACCCCAGGATGCCCTTTGCTCCGACAGGTGAAAGCGTCTTTTCGCGGGTCGAACCGGGCGCCATTGGTTCGCTTCTGGTACTGATCACGCTGATTGCGGGGATCGGCTATGGCGGCTGGTCCGTGCTGCAGGAAATCCAGCGGGTGCAGCTTGCCCCGGTGGACCAGACCCCCATTGCGCTGTCCGATCTTGATCCGCTGGCCGGTGCCGGAACGGCGCAGACATCCGTGGCCGACGCCGCGTCCATCGCCGCCGACCCCGATGAAGTGCAGGCCGCTGGCGTCTTTACCCCGCCCGCAGGTGAACCGCTGGACCGTCTTTACCGCCCCGAGGCGCTAGATGTGCCGGTGCTGATCGCGCGCGATGCGCCGATCTCGACGCTGGACCCGTCCCGCGTGGGCACTTTCGCCGAAGCCGCACGCGAGAAAGCCCCCGATTTCGCCACCGCAAGCGCAGAAGCTTCGGGTGATGTGCCGCTTCAGGAAGCCATCGAAACCCTTCTGCCGCAGGTCCTGGCCCCGGCCAAACCCGGTGTGCAGGTGGTGGCGGTCCGTCCGGCATGGGTGCGTGTGCGCTCCAGCGATGGCAGCGTGCTGTTTGAGGGCGTTATGGATGCGGGCGCAACCTATGACGTGCCGCAGACCGAAGGCACACCAACCCTGCGCGTTGGCGCGTCTGGCGCGATCTATTTCGCGGTAAACGGGCATACCTATGGACCGGCAGGACCGCGCGGTGCGGTCACGTCCAATATCCCGCTGACCTCGGATCAGTTGCTGGCCAAATACGAACCGGCTGAGCCCTCGAATGACGCCGATCTTGAACGTATGGTCGCGCAGTTGAACCTGCGCACCGGTCCCGCCCCGCAAGCGGCGGGCGAATAATCGGATCGTGATCCGCGCGGGTGGTTTTCCCGCGTGCCCCAAGCCGCTATATCCTCAGACAAAGAGCTGAACCCAAGGGGATCACATGAGCCTCAATCCCGTCCGTCCGTGGCGCAATATCTATCGCCGCAAAAGCCGCCAGATCATGGTGGGCAACGTCCCCGTCGGGGGCGATGCGCCGATCACGGTGCAGACCATGACCAATACGGTTACCACCGACATCCCCGGCACCATCGCACAGGTACAGGCAGCCGCCGAGGCGGGGGCCGATATCGTTCGCATCTCGGTCCCTGATGAGGACAGCTCCCGCGCGCTGAAAGAGATCGTGCGCGAAAGCCCGGTGCCGATCGTGGCCGATATCCATTTCCATTACCGCCGGGGGATCGAGGCCGCAGACGCGGGCGCCGCCTGCCTGCGCATCAATCCGGGCAATATCGGGTCGCAGGACCGGGTGAAGGAAGTGATCAAGGCCGCGCGCGATCACAACTGTTCCATCCGCATCGGGGTAAATGCCGGCAGCCTCGAAAAACACCTGTTGGAAAAATACGGCGAGCCGACCCCCGACGCTATGGTCGAAAGCGGGCTGGATCATATCAAGGTGTTGCAGGACAACGATTTTCACGAGTTCAAGATAAGCTGCAAAGCCTCCGATGTCTTTATGGCCGCCGCGGCCTATCAGCAACTGGCCGAGCAGACCGACGCGCCCATTCACCTTGGCATCACCGAGGCCGGGGGGCTGATGTCCGGCACGATCAAATCCGCCATTGGGCTGGGAAATCTCCTGTGGATGGGCATCGGTGACACGATCCGTGTCTCGCTCTCTGCCGATCCGGTGGAAGAGGTCAAGGTGGGTTACGAGATCCTGAAATCGCTGGGCCTGCGCCATCGCGGCGTGAATATCATCTCCTGCCCCTCCTGCGCGCGGCAGGGCTTTGACGTGATCAAGACGGTCGAGACGCTGGAGAAGCGGCTGGAGCATATCAAGACGCCCATGAGCCTGTCGATCATCGGCTGCGTGGTAAATGGCCCGGGCGAGGCGCTGATGACCGATGTGGGCTTTACCGGCGGCGGGGCGGGCAGCGGCATGGTCTATCTCGCGGGCAAGGCCAGCCACAAGATGTCCAATGACCAGATGGTCGAGCACATCGTCGAAGAGGTGGAAAAAAAGGCCGCCGAGATCGAAGCGGCTGAAGCGGCGCAGGCGGCCGCCGAATAAAGCCACCCCGCCAGCGGGCGATCAGCCATTTGGGCGATGCCGCCCCCATCGCCTATGACACGGGCGGGTAGGGGCAAAGGGCGCATCGCAGCTGGTTCCGCGGCGTGCATACGAATTTCAATCCGAACGTGGCCAATATGGCCGCTTATACCGCCGTGCCCGAGGACCAGTATGACCCCGACCGCCACGGCTTCCGCGTCTTATCCGTCGAGGAAAAACGCGCCAACCGGCCCGCCTGCTGCGGCTGCTCGACAAAGGTTCGGAGGAGCGTTTGCAGAGCTTTCTGGGCAAGATCGAACAGGATTTCCCCGAGGATGTCCGCCTCGCCCGGGACTGGCTGGCGGAACGCGAAGCCAACCGGTAAGGCCAATCTGATCTTCTTCTGTTTAAAAATACCTTGGGGGTGAGGCCGCAGGCCGAGGGGGCAAAGCCCCCTGAGCCGGAACTTACTGCGCCCGATCCCGCACATAGCGTTCGATCACAACAGGCGGCACATGCCCGCGCACCATCAGGTCCTCAAAGACATAAGAGGGCAGGGCGTCGAGCCCCAGAGCCGCGCCCAGCGTCTCGTCCTCGACCAGATAGACCCGCAGCGGCAGCGTCCGCGCCAGCGCCTCCAGCTCCGTGCGCGCAGCACCGCAATCCGCGCACTCCCCCGTCAGGAGTGCCAGCCGCACCGGCCCGTCGCCAAACCCCGGCAGCGCCGGATCAAACAACCGCGCCGCCAGCGCCGCGATCCGGTCGCGATCCGCCGCCGCCTCCGCCGCGTAGCCCCCGGGCTGCGCCGATGTCAGCGCCTGTTCCACCACCTCGGGATGCGCAAGTAGATAGGCGCGCAGTTCCGCCCGGAAGGCCGCGCGCTCCGCATCGCTCAGTGCCTGCAGATCGCTTTGCGCAAATGCAAACGGCGCCGCAAAAAGCAGCGCCGTCATCGTCAGGACCCGCATCGGGCTCACCCTGCGTCGCGCACCTGATCCACGAATTGGCGCATGCCTTCCAGCGGCACGTAGCCCCGGATCATTTCATCTTCGAGCACAAAGGTCGGCGTGCCGTTGATCTGCAGCCGCTGGGCCAGCGCGCGGGTCTCGGAGATCACCCTGGCCACCGCATCGCTTTCCATCTCGGCCAGCACCGCATCGGCGTCCACGCCCAGTCCCATGGCCAGCTTGCGCAGCGAACCCTCGGTGATCTTGCCATTGTAACGGATCAACGTGTCATTGGCGGCCACATAGGCGTCGTCGCCTGCCACGTTGCGCACCGCGATGGCGAATTTCGAGCTCTCAAGGCTTTCCGGCCCAAGGATCGGGAATTCCTTGGTGATGAAGCGGATATTGCCATCGGTGTTGATCAGCTCGTGGACCTCGTCATGGGCCTTGCGGCAATAGCCGCAGCGGTAATCGACGAATTCGACCATGGTGATATCGCCGTCGGGATTGCCGCCCACATGGGAGAACCCGTCATTGAAGATATCGTCACGATTGGCCTGAACCAGCGCGACATCCATGCCCTCCTGTGCGGCCTGCTGACGCTCTTCGAGCACCTGAACGGCCTCCATGATCACTTCGGGGTTGTCCAGAAGATAGGCCCGCACCTCGGCGCGGAATGCCTCACGTTCGGCGTCGGACATTTCGGTCAGGTCCGTGGCCAGCGCCGGTGTCGCCAAAGCGAGGGTCGAGGCCAGCGTGGCGTATTTCAGAAATTGGGTCATGAGGGTCTCTATCCTTCGATTGAATATCTCAGCGCAGGCGCACGTTCTTGGTGGCAGAAAGCACATCCTGGGCCCGCCGCCAAGGGCCGGAGCCCCGCGGCAGGAGTTTCTCGGCCCGCGTTGCGTGCAGCTTGGCGTCTTTCATCCGCCCCTGTAGCGCATAGCGTTCAGCGGTGACCAGCGAGGCCATGCCGTTTGAGCCGGTCTTGGCGTAGGCCACGGCCAGATCACGCAGGATGCGCGGATCGCGGAAGTCACGGGCCCGCGCGCGTTCAAGGCTTTGCAGCGCAGCGGCAGGGTTGCCCGCCGCCAGCTGCGCCCGGCCCAGCCCGCCAAGGATCAGCGGCTCGTTTGAGGCGCGGCGCGCGGCCTGGGAATAGACCGTCACGGCCTGAGAAAACTGGCGGCTTTCCAACAGGATCTGCCCCTTGAGCTCAAGATAGAGCGCATCAGTGGGGCGGATCGCCAGCGCGCCGTCAATCGCGCGCAGCGCTTTCTTGAGGTCCGAGCGCCGGTGATGGGCAATCGCTTCGCGCATCAGCCGGATATCCTTGCTCACGCTCGATCCCGCCCGGCGCAATGTCCAGTTTGGCGCGCGCAGAAACGCCGACAGCTTGCCCTTGGCCCGGTCCATCCAATAGACAGCAGCAGGGTCTTCGGTCGGGTTCGATTTGGTTCCGGCAACAAAGGCCTTGGCCGCCCGCTCGCGGTCGCGGGTCAGCGGGTGCGAGCGCATATAAGGGTCCTGCCGCCCGGCGGTCAGCACCTCTTGCCCGCGAAAAATCTCATGCACTTCCAGCGCGCCCCGCGTGTCGATCCCGGCGCGCAGCATGGTGCGCAGCGCGCTCTGGTCGGCCGAGGCCTCTTCGGCGCGGGTATGGCTCAGAAAGCGGCGCAGCGCCGAGGATTGCGTGCCAAAGGCGATGCCAGCGCCCACATCCGGGCTGCCCGCCGCCGCCGCGGCCGCGGCCAGCACAAAGCCCAGCCCCGCCGCCGTGCGCGCCGAACGCATGTTGCCCGCCCGCCGGGCCAGATGGCCATTGGCGATATGCGCGGCCTCATGCGCAATGACATATTGCAGGGCGCGGGCCGAGGGCATGCGCATGATCAGCCCGGAATGCAGGAAGATATGCTGATTATCTGCCACGAAGGCGTTCAGCGAGCTGTCATTGATCACCAGAATGCGCACCGAAGAGGGCAGTCCGGCGGCGCTCAGCACCGGTTTGGCCAGCTGCGCAAGCGCGTATTCCACATCTGCGTCGCGGATCAGCCCCTTGGCTGCCGCAGAGACGGTGAAAAGCGCCAGCATCGTTATGGACGCCACGAAATGTCGGACTGTTCGCATTGACCTGCCTGCTCTGATCCCTGACAACCGCAATTCAGCAGAGTGTGGGAGAGTTATATGCGAGACTCAAGCCGTGGCGAGGTTGATCCCTTTATTGTGATGGACGTGATGGAGGCCGCGCGGCAGGCCGAGGCGTCGGGTCGTCACATTATCCAAATGGAGGTGGGTCAGCCCGGAACGCCCGCGCCGCAAGGCGCGCGCGATGCCGTGGCCCGCGTGATGCGCGAGGACCCGATGGGCTATACCGTGGCGCTGGGCCTGCCCGAACTGCGCGCGCGGATTGCGCGGCTTTATGCGGATTGGTACGGGGTTGATCTTGATCCGGGCCGCGTTGTGGTGACGTCCGGCTCTTCCGCGGCCTTTCTTCTGGCCTTTACCGCTTTGTTCGACGCGGGCGACCGCGTGGCGATTGGCGCGCCGGGCTATCCCTCCTATCGTCAGATTCTCAAGGCGCTGTCGCTTGAGCCGGTCGACCTGCCCACATCGCCCGAAAATCGCTTGCAGCCCGTGCCAGCGGACTTTGCCGAGATGGATATTCAGGGCCTTATGGTGGCGTCTCCGGCCAATCCCACCGGCACGATGCTGGATCGTGCTGCCATGACCGCACTGATCGAGGCGGCGGCGGCCAAGGGCGCGGCCTTCATCTCGGACGAGATCTATCACGGCATTGAATACGAGGCGAAGGCGGTCACCGCGCTGGAGATCACCGATGACGCCTATGTCATCAATTCCTTCTCCAAGTATTTCTCCATGACCGGCTGGCGCATCGGCTGGATGGTGGTGCCGGAGGCGCATGTGCGCAAGGTCGAGCGGCTGGCGCAGAACATGTTCATCTGTGCCCCGCATGTGAGCCAGGTGGCGGCGCTGGCCGCGATGGAGTGTGACGTGGAGCTCCAGGCCAATCTGGCGGTTTATGCGGAAAACCGGCGGCTCATGCTGGAAGGGCTGCCGAAGGCGGGCTTTGACCGGATCGCGCCGCCCGATGGGGCGTTTTATGTCTATGCAGATGTCAGCCTTTTGACCGATGACAGCCTCGCTTTTTCGCGCGAAATCCTTGATCAGGCGGGCGTCGCCGTCACCCCGGGGCTGGATTTCGACCCGGCGCGCGGGGCAGGGACGTTGCGCTTCTCCTATGCGCGCTCGACAGAAGATATCCGCGAGGGGCTGGCGCGGCTGGATCGGTTCATGGCGAGCCGGGGGTAGGGTGGGCAATTCCTGCCCACCACTCCGTTACTCCGCCGCCTTCAACGGCAATTCCGGCTGCATCTCATCGGTCAGCACCAGCGGCTTGGTCTCGGGCGCATCGACCCAGATGATCTCCGGATGCTTGATACGCCGCGCCTCGCGCGCCAGCGCCCAGTCCCGCGCCGCGCGGCTGGAGCGGCGGGCACCAAGGCGGCCCAGTAGCCGCGCGATGCCAAAGATGATCGTCCAGAACCACACCCGCAGCGCCAGCATCGCGGGCGTGAAAACCAAGGTCAGAACCGTCGCAATGCCAAGGCCAAAAACCACCGCCGTGGCCAGTTGTTTCCACCACAGCGCTGTCGGGCTGTCGATGGAATAGCCGCCGCCCCAGAAATCAAGGCTCAGGCCAAACATCATCGGCGCAAGCCCCGCCATCGTCGTGATCGTGGTCAGCAACACCGGGCGAATGCGGTCCTCCGCGGTGCGGATAATCGCCTCGATCCGTGGCATGTAGCGCGAATATTCCTGATAGGTATCAATGAGAACGATGTTGTTGTTCACCACGATCCCCGCAAGCGCCACGATCCCCGTCCCGGTCATGATGATCGAAAAAGTCTGATCCATGACCAGCATGCCGATGAGCACGCCGGTGGTGGAGAGCACCACCGCCAGAAGCACCAGAACCGCGTTGTAGAAGGAGTTGAACTGCGCCAGCAGGATGATGAACATCAGCCCCAGGGCCCCCGCGAAAGCCGATTGCAGGAAGGCCTGGCTCTCCGCCTGATCCTCCTGATCGCCGGTCCATTCGGTTTCGATCCCGGTGGGCAGGGGGGACGTGTCGAGCCACGCCGTGAGCGTCTCGATCCGTTCGGTCGCGGTCAACGGCACGGCCCGCAAGTCGCCCCCTTCGGCAAGCGCCTGCAATTCTTCCAGCGGGGCGTCGCCTTCGAAGGCTTCAACCGCAAAGCTGCGCGCGCCAATGGTAAGCGGCCCGTCTTCGCCCTCGGGCAGGGCGCGGCCATGGCCGAGGATCTCTGCCGCATCGCCCTGTCCGGTTACAAATGTGCTCAGCCCCGCCGCGATCCCCGCTTTGACGTCGAAATAGCGTTTCTGGTCCACCCGCGTGATCTCGGCCAGTTTTTCCACCGGCTTGCGGGTGATGAAATTCGACAGCGGCACCAGCCCGTCGCTTGTGCGCACCTTGAGCGTATCCAGCGTGGAGAGCACACGGTCTTCTTCCGGCAGGCGCACGCGGATCTCGATTTCCTCGTCGCTGCTGTCCACCCGCATCGTGTCGAGCATGATGCCGCGCGTGACCAGTTGCACCATTGCGCCCACGGTTGCCACATCCGCGCCGAACCGTCCGGCTTTTTCCACATCCACGTCGATCTGCCAGTCGATGCCGGGCAGGGGGAGCGTATCCTCAATCAGTTCCAGCCCCGGCGTCGCTTCGAACCGCGCGCGCGTGGTACGGGTGGCGGCCAGAAGGTCATCCCAATTGTCGCCCTTTATGCGCAGATGGACGGGCTTGGCGCTGGCGGGGCCACGCGCCTGGGCCAGGATTTCGATCCGCACGCCGGGCATCTGTTCAAGTGCGGCCTGCAATTCGTCCAGAACGAGATCGCCGTCCAGTTCAGGCCGGTCGCTGCGGTCTTCCCATGGAATCGTCTCAAGCTGGATCTGGCCGATTGTTTCCTTGGGCGGTTGCGCGCCGCCGGTGTTGGAGTTCAAGCCCCCGTCTCCCGCAAAGGCAAAGGCGTTGTCCACCCCGGGATGGGCCAGCACGATGCGTTCGGCCTCGGCCACGATGGCGTCTTTTTCCTCAAGGCTGAGATTGCCCCGCGCCAGCACATAGACAATCGCCTGTTCCGGTTCGCTTTCGACAAAGAATTCCACGCCTTTGGAGTTCTCGCCGAAATAGGCAAAGACCGACATGACAAAGCCGATGACAGCCGCCACGGTAATCACCGGCATGATCGGGTTGCCCGCGATCAGCTTGATGAACCAGCCAAACGGCGTCCGGCGGCGTCCCGCGCGGATGCGGTTGCGACGCCAGTGAATTTGCACGGCGCCCATGGTCACGCTGGTCAGGAACGCGCCCGTCAGGAAGATGGTCGTGCCCAACAGCAACGGCACCATGCCGGGCAGGGTGGCCAGCGCCTCGCGCGGGAGGAGATAGGCGGGGTTGAGCACCTGCATCGCGCCGATGAACACCACCATCATCGAAGGCGGCACCAGAAGCGCCCGTATCACCCAGGGCAGGCGGCGCTCCAGCGCGTCGGACAGGTTGCCGAAAAAGCGGCTCATGCGGCCTGTCACCCCGCCCATCACCGGCAGGTAGATCAGCGCCACGATGAGCGAGGCCGACAGTACGAATATCAGCGTCACCGGCAGCATGCCCATGAATTCGCCCGGAACACCCGGCCAGAACAGCATCGGCAAAAAGGCGCAGAGCGTCGTCGCGGTGGAGGACACAATGGGCCAGAACATCCGCTTGGCCGCTTCCACATAGGCATGCATCGGGCCGGTGCCTTCGCGGATGCGTTTGTCAGCGTATTCCACCACCACGATGGCCCCATCCACCAGCATCCCCACCGCAAGGATCAGGCCGAACATCACGATGTTCGAAATGGTGATGCCCATGACGCCCAAAAGCACGAAGCAGAGCAGAAAAGATGTGGGAATTGCAAATCCAACCAGCAGCGCGGGCCGCGTGCCAAGCGCGCCCAGCACCACTATCATCACTAGTGCAATGGCGGTCAGGACCGAACCCTCAAGCTGGCTGACCATCGAGGCGACGGTGCGGCTCTGGTCGTTCGACGTGCCGACCTGAACGGCGGCCTTGAGTTCCGGCGGCCAGTCTTCGCGCGCGGCCTCGACCGCCTGTTTCACCTCTTCGGCGGTGTCGATCAGGTTGAAGCCCTTGCGCTTGACCACCTGCAGCGCAACCGTCGGATCGCCGTTGAAACGCGCCCTCCCCTCCCGGTCTTCAAAGGTCAGCTGGATTTTCGCCAGGTCGCCCAGCGTCACCACCCGGTCGCCATTGACCTTGACCGGCAGGTTATAAACGTCCTGTGGCTCGTCAAAGCTCGACGGGATTTTGACGGCGAAGGTGCCTTGGGCGGATTCGATCTCACCGGCGGCGATCAGCTGGTTGTTGTTCTGCACCACATTGATCAGCTCGCCGGCGGTGACGTTGTAGGCCTCAAGCCGCAGCGGGTCGATCGTGACTTCCAGCATCTCGTCGCGATTGCCCGCGATCCCGGCCTCCAGCACCGAATCCAGCGCTTCAACCTTGTCCTGCAAGTCCTTGGCAACGCGCGCCATCGTGCGTTCAGGCACATCACCGGTCAGGTTGACGATGACAATGGGGAATTCCGAGAAATTGATCTCGTTGATGGAATATTGCTCTGCGCCTTCGGGAAAATTCGCCTCGGCATTGTTCATGGCGTCGCGCACATCGGCCATGACCTTGGTCTTGTCCCAGCCGAACTCGAACTCCAGTGCGACCCCGGCATAGCCTTCAGCCGCCGTCGCGCTCAGCCGGTCGAGCCCGTCGAGATCGGCCAGTTCCGTTTCCATCGGCTTGACCAGCAGGGTTTCGGCATCCGCCGCGCTGATCCCGGGAAACGGCACCGAGACAAAGAGCGCCGGGATCTCGATATCCGGTTCGCCCTCTTTCGGCAGGCCCACATAGGCAAAGCCCCCCGCCAGCAGCGAGAGGGCGATAAAGGCCAGAACCATCCGCGCCCGCGACGCGGCCCAATCGACGATACCGGTCATTGCGTGGCCTCTTCGGCTGTGTCGGCGCTGTCACGGAAGCTGGGGATCACCTTGACCCCGTCCACCACGTATTCCTGTCCAAGCGTGATCACATCGACATTGTCCGGCAGCCCGGCAACCCAGACGCCTTCGCGGGTGTCGCGCAAGAGCTCAACGGGGATAAAGGCCACGCTATTGCCCTCGGCCACGGTGCGCACGCCGAGCACGCCTTCATCATTCAGGGTCAGCGAGGATTGCGGCAGAAGATGCGCGGTCACGCCATCGGCCTCGATCAGGATTTCCGCGGTTTGCCCATCCCGGATGGCAAGATCGGGGTTCGGCACTTCAATCTCGACCCGGAATGTGCGGGTGGTCTCATCGGCAGAGCGCGACAGGAAGGTCACCCGCCCGATCACGTCCGAGCCTTCGGACAGCCGGGCACCCGCGCGCGCGCCAACCTCGACGCGCGATACCTCTGTCTCGGGGACAAAGCCCACCAGCTTGATCGGGTCCAGCTGGATGATGGTGGCGCAGAGCGCGCCGGGCTGCATCAGCGTGCCCAGTTCTGCGGTATCCGATTCGAGCAATCCGGCAAAAGGCGCCACCGCGCGCAGGCGTTCGATTTCCTTTTCCGCGCCGGCCACGGCGGCCTGGGCCGACTGGATCGCGGCCTGGGTGCTTTCCATGCCGGAACGGGCCGCTTTCACTCCGGCCTCGGCGCTGGACACGGCCGCTTCGGCGGCTCGCACCGCCGCGGCGGTAGAGGCAACGCGCGTTTCGCTGGCAAACCCGTCCTCCTGAAGCTTGGTCGCGGCATTGGCGTTGATCACCGCTTCCTCAAGCCGCGCGCGGGCCTCTTCCAGACGCGCTTCGGCCTCGGGGATGCGGGCCTCGGTCGTGGGGACCTGCGCCCGCGCCTCGGCCAGTCTTGCGCGCATCTCGTCCAGAGTGGCGGACCGCGTGCCGGGGTCCAGTTCGCACAATTCCTCGCCTTCTTCGACGAATGCGCCCTTGCGCAGAGGCTCGGAGATCACCAGCCCGCTGGTTTCCGCCATGACGCTGACCTGTCGCGCGGCCTCGGTCTCGCCGCGCAAAAGCACCGCGCTGTCCACCACCTGTGCCACCGAGCGCAGGGCAACGACGCGCACGCCTGTCTCGGGCGCATCCGCTTCGGTTTCCTCTGCCTCGGCTACGTCTTCCGCGGGCGCGTCGTCGCCGCTTTCCTCTTCGCCGGTCAGAAGGCCCAGATGATCGAGCTGAGCGAATTCCAGAAGCCGGTCCCGTTCGAGGATGGCAAAGGCAATGAACGCCGTGACCGCGACGGCGAGAAGTATCGGGATAAGTCGCATCTTGTGCCTTTGACCTCATCAAATCAGAACGGGCAGCCCCTTGGGCTGTCACAGGACAGCGCGTATATAGAGGCAATACGCTAAACTAACCAGTTCAGATTAAACTTTTCTGCACTGCCGCGCAACTGCGCCACAACCTGTTGCGATGTGACACCGTCCGGCACCTCTTGGCACTGGGAGGCTCACGGGGTATGACGGGCCGCAATAGCCGGATTGATCCGGCCCTGTTGGCGATGCGTCGCGATGGGATAGGCACAGGAAACAGGCGGGGGCAGGGCAGAGTGAGCGACACTGACAGCTTCATCGAGGAAGTCACCGAAGAGGTCCGCCGCGACCGGCTTTTCAAGACATTGCGCAAATATGGCTGGATCGGTGTTGTCGCCGTCGTGGCCATCGTGGGTGGCGCGGCGTGGAATGAATATACCAAGGCACAAGAGCGCGCCAAGGCCGAGGCGCTGGGGGATTCGATCCTGGGCGCACTTGAGCCTGAAGCCCCGGAAGATCGTATTGCCGCGCTGGGCGAAATCGAGGCCGAGGCACCGGGCGGTCGCGCGCTTCTGGGTATGCTGACCGCGGCAGAGCAGGGCGCGGACGACCGCGCCGGGGACGCGGCCGAAACGCTGGGCGGCATTGCCCGTGACGGTGAGGTGCCCGATATTTACCGCGATATCGCGAGTTTCAAACGTCTTTTGCAACTGGGCGACAGCCTGTCGGTTGACGAACGCCGCACCGCGTTTGATGCGCTGGCACGTCCGGGCAATCCGCTGCGCCTGCTGGCCGAAGAGCAACTGGCGCTGATCGAGGTGGAAACCGGTGATACCGAGGCGGCGATCACCCGTCTCAAGGCCATTCTGGAAGACAGCGAAACGAGCTCGGGCTTGCGCCAAAGGGCATCTCAGGCGATTGTCGCCTTGGGCGGAGAGCTTGACGCGGCCTGACCGGGACACGGGCAGCCGCAAATAATTGGAAAAAACGGGGGCGGATCACGTGACCACCGCAAAGATCAAACTGGTTATGGGCGCGCTTGGCCTGTCGGTGCTTATCGGCTGTGTAGAGCGCGAAGTGATCCTGCCCGGCGCGCGCGAAAACCTGCGCGCCGATGAGCCGACGCTGGTGGATGACGCGGCTCCGGTCTCGACCGCATTCGCCGTCCCGGCCACGACCCGCAATGCCAACTGGCTGCAAGGCCATGGCACGCCGTCGACCCGCACCGACCACCCGGCCTTTGGCACCTCTGTCACGCCGCTCTGGTCGGCCAATATTGGCAAGGGCGACAGCCGCAAGTTCCGCATCACCGCCGATCCGGTGGTGGCGGACGGGCGTATCTTTACCCTCGACAGCCAGGCCACCGTGACGGCAACCTCGACCTCTGGCGAAACGCTCTGGAGCATTGATCTGGCCCCGGCCCGTGATGGCGCGGGGCAGGGTTCGGGCGGCGGAATCGCCTATGGTCAGCGGCAGGTTTATGTGACCTCGGGTTTTGGTACGATCACCGCGCTGGACCCGTCCACCGGGGCCGAGATCTGGCAGCAGCGCCTGCGCGCCAGTGGTTCGGCTTCGCCGACTTATCATGAGGGCCTCGTCTATCTGGTGGCGGGCGACCGCACGGCCTGGGCGCTTGAGGCGGATACCGGCCGCATCCGCTGGACGCTGGACGGCATTGACGATGTGCATAACGTGCATGGTGGCCCGGCCCCGGCGGTGAATGATCAATATGTGGTCTTTGGCTATGGCTCGGGCGATGTGCAGGGCGCGTTCCGCAAGGGCGGTCTGCGGCTCTGGAACGCCACGATCGCGGGCAACCGCGACGGATTTGCCATCAACCGCGTGGGCGATATCACCGGCGATCCGGTGATTGTCGGTGAGACGGTCTATGCAGCCAACCATTCCGGGCGGCTCGTGGCGATGAATGTCGGCTCCGGCACCCGCAAATGGACCGTGCGCGATGCGGCGCTGCAACCCGTTTGGGTTGCGGGCGGCTCTGTCTTCTTTGTCTCGGACCGTAACGAGCTGATCCGCGTGGACGCCGAAACCGGCGCGCAGGTCTGGGCCAGGGAACTGCCCGGCTACACCACCCAGCGCCCGCGCCGCCGCGAACGCATTCACGGCAATTACGGCCCGCTGCTGGCCGGTGGTCGGCTTTACGTGGCGGGCGGTGATGGCGTCATGCGGATCTATAACCCGGAGTCCGGGGACCTGTTGCAGACCGCCGATATCCCCGGCGGTGCAACGACAAACCCGGTCGTGGCAAACGGCGTCATGTATGTCGTGACGAAAAAGGGCCAATTGCAAGCCTATGGCGGGTGATGTATCGGGGGCGCTTGATGATGCGTCCCTGACGCAAGCCGGAGCCTGACATGTCCTTTTCCCTTGCCATCGTGGGCCGCCCCAATGTGGGCAAATCCACGCTTTTCAACCGTTTGGTGGGCAAACGCCTTGCGCTGGTCGATGACCAGCCCGGCGTCACGCGTGACCTGCGCGAGGGCGAGGGCAAGCTGGCCGACCTGCGATTCACGGTGATCGACACCGCGGGGCTTGAAGATGCTACCGACGATTCGCTGCAAGGGCGGATGCGGCGGCTGACCGAGCGGGCGGTGGACATGGCCGATATCTGCCTGTTCATGATCGACGCGCGCGTGGGGGTGACCCCGGTGGACGAGATTTTCGCCGAGATCCTGCGCAAACGCGCCAAGCACGTGATCCTGGCCGCCAACAAGGGCGAAGGGGCGGCTGCGGATGCGGGCGTGCTGGAGGCGTGGAACCTCGGGCTGGGCGAGCCCATACGCCTGTCAGCCGAACATGGCGAAGGGTTGCCCGATCTCTACAACGCGCTGATGCCGCTGGCCGATGAATACGAGGCCCGCGCAGAAGAGGAAGCGCCCGAGATCGACGTGACCGTGGGCGAAGATGGCGAGGACATCCCCGACCACACGCCAACGCAGAAGAAACCGCTGCAAATCGCCGTGGTGGGCCGCCCCAACGCGGGCAAGTCCACGTTGATCAACCAAATCCTTGGCGAGGACCGGCTGTTGACCGGGCCAGAGGCGGGGATCACCCGCGATGCGATCTCACTCACGCTGGACTGGCACGGCACGCCCTGCCGGATCTTTGACACGGCAGGTATGCGCAAACGCGCCAAGGTGCAGGAAAAGCTTGAGAAACTCTCGGTCTCCGATGGCCTGCGCGCGGTGAAATTCGCCGAGGTCGTGGTGGTCCTGCTGGACGCGGCGATCCCGTTTGAGCAGCAGGACCTGCGCATCGCCGATCTGGCGGAACGCGAGGGCCGCGCCGTTGTTGTGGCGGTGAACAAATGGGATATCGAGGACGAGAAACAGCAGAAGCTGCGCGATCTGAAAGAGGCGTTCACCCGCCTCCTGCCGCAGCTGCGCGGCGCGCCGCTGGTCACCGTTTCGGCCAAAACCGGGAAGGGGCTGGACCGGCTGCATGATGCGATCCTGCGCGCGCATGACATCTGGAACCGCCGGGTGACCACCGCCCAGCTCAACCGCTGGCTCGAAGGCATGGTGGCCGCACATCCGCCCCCCGCGCCACAGGGCAAGCGGATCAAGCTGCGTTATATTACCCAAGCCAAGACCCGCCCGCCCGGCTTTGTGGTGATGTGTTCGCATCCCGACAAGATGCCCGCGAGTTACAACCGCTATCTGGTCAACGGGCTGCGCGATGATTTCGACATGCCCGGCACGCCGATCCGCATGACCCTGCGCGGGCAGGGCGACAAGAACCCCTATAAGGGCAAGAAGAAATCGACGCCCTCGCGCCTGCGCAAGCATCTTGGCAAAGGCCGCGCCGACGGCAAGTGAGTCGGGCGCGGTTTTTGGCCGGCCCCCGTTGTGCGCGTTTGCATTTGCGGGACTTGGCCGATTGCGGTGGCGGGGCTTTGCCGGTGGGGCATGATCCTTCAGCTTAGAGGCGAAACTTGGCCGAGATTTGCGGCGGCTTGTCGCCTGCGCCCGGCGATGCATTGCCGGTTTCCACGCGCATCTTTCTAAGCGGTTTCAGGGGCTTGTCGCGGTCGTTTCGCGTTGTCACCTTTTGCCCCGGGCGGCACCACTCGCCGCCTTGGACAACCAAAAGGAGACGTCCCATGAAAACCACTGCATTGAGCTTCGCCACGATCCTTGGTCTGAGCGTGACACCCGTTCTGGCCGAAATCATGGTCGAGGATGCCGATGCAAGCGGCGGCTATTCGATCGAGGAACTGACCGCCGCCTGGCCCGATATGACCGAAGAGCTGTTTGTTCAGCTTGACGTAGATGCCAGCGGTGAGGTGAGCCCTGACGAGCTTGCCGCCGCGCAGGAGGCGGGCCTGATTTCCGAATGATCCCACTCACTCACGGGATCGCCGGTCTAAAGCACCCTGGGTTAGAGACCGGCAGGGCGGCATCTTCGGTGGGGGAGGTGCCGCCCTTTTGCAAAACACTGTTTCAGCTATGGCTATACTCAGATACGGTTTTGACAGGGCAAAATTTTAACTACCAAAAAAATTGGGCAGCTAAATGGAACGAATGAATAGGGAAGCTCCGCTCCCGCCTGAAATGCAAGGTGAATGGAAGGGCATGTGGGATCCAGGAGTAACCTTGGTTGTCGACGGCGGATTGGTTCGGTGTTTTGGACAGGTCATGGAATATGACTTCAAATTGGTCGGTCAGGAGGACGGCGCGATTATCGTGTCGCTTGGCGTGGACGATCTTGAGGGCGAAGATGAGTTTGCCCGGGCAAATGTCACCGATTTGGTGATCACTCCAGAAGGCGAATTTCATGCCTACAACGTAAAGTTTTCGGAGCAATTTACGCGAGGCACATTCCAAAGCTCGTAAGTTCGGAAAGGTCTTACTCGGGACGAGCGGTTGACGCTTACACCCGAACCACCAACCGCTCCAAGCCGTGGAAATGGTAGAGATTGGCGTAGCGCGGTGTCTCGGCCAGAGACAGGCCGGGGCAGCGCTCAAACAGGATCGGCAGGGCGATCTGAAGCTCCAGACGGGCCAGCGGTGCGCCGACGCAGAAATGCCGCCCGGCACCGAAGGCCACATGGGTTTTCACCGGGCGTGTTGGGGCAAAGCGGTCCGGTTCGTCCCACATCTGCGGGTCGCGTCCGGCGGCCCCCAGCATCAGCCCGATCTGCTGTCCGCGCTTCAGGGTAAACCGCCCGATCTCCACATCGGCGTAAGCGTAGCGCGTGAACATATGCAGCGGCGGGTCATAGCGCAGGATTTCCTCGACGGTGCCCTCAATGGCGTCCGGGGCCAGCCATTCGGGCCGCGCCCCGTTCTCCAGCAGCGCCTTCACCCCGTTGCCCATCGTATGCACCGTGGCCTCGTGGCCCGCATTCAGCAGCAGGACACAGGTGGCGATCAGTTCCGGCGTGCTCAGGCTCTCGCCGTCTTCTTCCGCAGCGATCAGATGGGTGATCAGGTCGTCGCCCGGCGTTTTGCGCCGGGTGCCGATATAGTCCGACAGGTAGGAGGCAAAATCGCGGGCGGCGGTGTTGGCAGCAATCTCGACCGCCCGGTCGCGGCGGGCCTGGTAGATGGCGACCATATCATTGGACCAGCGCAGAAGCTGGTCGGCCATGTCATCCGGAATGCCCAACAGCCGCGCGATCACGATCACCGGTACGCGCGAGGCATAGCTGTGCAGCAGGTCATGGTCGCCGCTTGGGAACCTGTCGATCAGATCATGGCAGAGCGCTTCGATCTCAGGCCCCAGCGCCGCGATCCGCCGTGAGGTAAAGGCGCGCAGCACCAGCTTGCGCAGCCGTGTATGCCGCGCCCCTTCCAGTTCCAGCATGGAATTGTCGTCAATCGCGTAGAAATCGCGCAAATGCTCCGGCGTGGGCTGCCGCAATTCCTCCGGCACCTCGCGCCCGAGCCGCCCATCGCGCAGGCAGGCATTGATCACCGCATGGGAAAAGGCGCAGTCCAGATCATACTCGACCCAGCGATGCACCGCGCCTTGCGCCCGCGCGGCGGCATAGAACGGGTAGGGGTTCTGGAAGAAATCGGGATCGGTGGGCGATTGATGCAAGTCTGTCATATCCGCATCCATGCGGGTTCGGCTTTCCTTTGCAAGGGCTTGGTTGCTAGAAACGGCACATGACCACCCGCTCGTCCTCGATCTATGGCCTTGTTGCACTTTACGTGTCCGCCATCGTGCTGTTCAGCGCGCTGGTCTGGCAGACCGGTTATCGGCAGGGGCTGGACCAGTTGTCGAACCGCGGGCAATCGGACCTGTCGCTGGCCGCGGACCGGTTGCAGGCGCAGCTTGAGCATTACCGCGAGGTCGCTGTTCTGACCTCGGATCATCCGCATCTGGCCGCGCTACATGCGGGGGCGGACCCGGCAGCGGCGCAGGCGCTGCTTCTGGATGTGATGGACAAAAGCTCGGCCATGACGCTGTTTTATGCCGATACATCGGGACGGGTTCTGGCCTCGGCCACGGATGCGATCCCCGCCGATCTGGCTGCTGCGCCGTGGTTTTCCCGTGCGCTCCAGGGCGCTTTGGGCACCGGCCACCGGGTGAGCGACGTGTTCGGCGTGCGCGCATGGTTCTTTGCCGCGCCGGCCTTTGGTCCGGACGGGGCGGTACAGGGGGTGCTGGTTCTGGGCATCAATATCGACCGCGCCGAAGAGGAATGGCGCGGCGATCGCCCGGCGATCTATTTCGTCGATCGCTCGGGCACGATCTTTATCTCCAATCGCTCCGAGCTTCTGTTTTGGTCCCGTCCCGAAGGTGCGGCAGGACCCGCGACGCCCGATGGCAATGTCCCGTTCGAGCTGCATATGGGTGGGCATGAGATCTGGCAGCTGGACTGGTCGGCCTATGTCCCGCGTCATGCGCTGCATCTGGAAAAGGACCTGCCGGTGATCGCCATGACCGCCGAGGCACTGGTGGACACGGCACCGGCCATGCGTCTGGCGCTGTGGCAGGCGGCGGCGATGGCGGCGCTGATGGCCACGTTTGGTGCGCTTCTGTTCCTTGCCGGGGCACGGCGGCGGGCCTTGGCGCAGGCCAATACCGTGCTGGAAACCCGTGTCGCGGACCGCACGCGGGAACTCTCGAACACAAACACCATGCTGCGGCGCGAGGTGCGCGAACGCGAAGAGGCCGAGGCCGCGCTGAAACGCGCACAGGCCGATCTGGTGCAGGCGGGCAAGCTTTCTGCGCTTGGCCAGATGTCCGCCGGGATCAGCCACGAGCTGAACCAGCCGCTGATGGCGATCCAGCAATATGCCGAGAATGCCGGGGCCTTCCTCGACCGCGATCAGCCCGCAACCGCGCGCGATAACCTTGGACGCATCGCCGATATGGCGCGGCGCATGGCGCGGATCATCAAGAACCTGCGCGCTTTTGCCCGCAATGAGAGCGAGCCCATGGGCAAGGTGGATATCGTGGCTGTGATCAATTCCGCCGTGGAACTGACCGAGGCGCGGCTGCGTGGGTCCTCCGTCCATTTGGACTGGACCCCGCCCGAAGGTCCGGTCTGGGTCTGGGGGGGCGAGGTGCGGCTTGGTCAGGTCTTTGTCAACCTGATCTCCAATGCCGCCGATGCGATGGAAGGGGCCGACACTCGCGCCTTGTCCATCACGCTGGAGGGAACGGAGCGCCCGCGCGTGACCGTGCGCGACACCGGGCCGGGGATCGAAGACCCCGAGCGCATCTTTGATCCGTTCTATTCCACCAAACAGGTGGGCGGCCCGGACGGGATGGGGCTTGGCCTGTCGATCTCTTACGGTCTGGTGCAAAGCTTTGGCGGCACGATCAAGGGGGCGAACGCGCCCGGGGGCGGTGCGGTGTTCACCGTCGAGCTGGAGCATTGGCACGAAGGGGAGAAAGCGGCATGACCCTGACCAAGGTGCTTCTTGTCGATGATGACGCGGCGCTGCGCGATGCGCTAAGCCAATCGCTGCAACTGGCCGATTTTAAAGTTGTGCCCTGCGGGTCTTTTGTTGTGGCCAAGGATCATATCACACCGGAGTTCGATGGCGTGATCCTGTCCGATATCCGCATGCCGGGGCGCGACGGGTTTCACCTTCTGGATTATGCGCAGGAGGTGGACCGCGACCTGCCGGTGATCCTTTTGACCGGCGAAGGGGATATTCCGATGGCGGTGCGCGCCATGGGGGCGGGGGCCTTTGCCTTTCTCGAAAAACCCTGCAAGACCGAAGAACTGCTCAACGTGCTGACCCGCGCGCTGTCCACCCGCATGATGGTTCTGGAAAACCGCCGCCTGAAATCGCAGCTTGAGGCCGGCGACCCGGCGGCGCGCATGCTCTTTGGCATCTCTGACCGGGCCGAGGCGTTGCGCGCGCAGGTGCGACAGGTGGCGCTGTCCACCGCCGAGGCGCTGGTGACGGGGCCGCAGGGGTCGGGGATTTCCAAGGTGGCCGAGGTCATTCACCTCTGTTCGCCCCGCGCCAAGGGCCCGTTCGAGAAACGTGCCGCGCGCACGCTGGACCGCGACGCATTACAGGATGCGTGGGAGGCGGCCAGGGGCGGGACGCTATTCCTTGACGGAGTGGGGGATCTTCCGGCGGACAGCCAGCTTGCGCTACTGGATTTTCTGGACGGCGACGATCCGGTGCGATTCATCGGCGGGGCGGTGGACGGGCTTGAACCCGCGCAGGAAGAGGGGCGCATCGACACCGACCTGTTTTACCGACTGAACGTGCACCCGGTGCGTATCCCGGCCCTGTCGGAACGTCCCGAAGACATCCCGGTGCTGTTCCGTCATTACGTCGATCAGGCAGCGGAACAGGCGGGCGTCAAAGCCCCCGATCTCTCGCCCGAGCACTTGTCGTCGCTGATGACACAAAGCTGGCCGGGCAATGCCCGCTCGCTCATGTCCGCTGCCATGCGCTTTGTGCTGGGCATGCCGGACGAGGCGGCGATGGTGGCCGAGATGGGGCTGGCCGAGCAGCTGGCGCAGGTGGAACGCTCGCTGCTGATCGCGGCGCTGGGCCGCCAGAATGGCCGCGCCTCGGAGGCCGCCAAGCAATTGAAGCTGCCGCGCAAGACCTTTTATGACAAGCTCGCGCGCTACGGCATCAAGCCCGAGGATTACCGGCGTTGAGGTGACGGCGGGCCGGAATGTGCGGAATCTCGCACTGTTAACCGCTAACGCTGTGCGGGAATTCGCACATTGCTGCTTTGCAGCAGGCTTTTCTGTGTTTGCGCGATGCCGCATTTTCCATCGTTTTCAGGGGGTTGCGCCGCAAGTTCCAGCAGCTCTCACAAACTGTTGAGACCTCGACGCAACGCGGTTTCACTGAGTCGTGTGTTGCCGGGCGTATGGCCCGGGCAAATCACCATCACTCTGGGAGGAGACCCAAAATGAAATCCATTCTGACCACTGCCGCCACCGCGCTGGCCCTGACCGTGACCGCCGCAACCGGTGCCATGGCGGCCTGCGATGACGGCGAGATCGTGATCAAGTTTGCCCACGTGACCAACACCGACAAGCACCCCAAGGGCATTGCCGCGTCGCTGCTGGAGCAACGTGTGAATGACGAGATGAACGGCAAGGCCTGTATGGAGGTTTTCCCGAACTCGACGCTCTACAATGACGACCAGGTGTTGGAAGCGCTGCTGCAGGGTGACGTGCAGATGGCTGCGCCCTCGCTGTCCAAGTTCGAACGCTTCACCAAGCAGTTTCGCATTTTCGACCTGCCCTTCATGTTCAAGAACATCAACGCCGTGGACGCGTTCCAGAACTCAGAAACCGGTCAGGCGATGAAGGAATCCATGACCCGCCGTGGCCTGCTGGGTCTGGCCTTCTGGCACAATGGCATGAAGCAGATGTCGGCCAACAAGCCGCTGATGCTGCCGTCGGACGCCGAGGGCCTGAAATTCCGCGTACAGTCCTCTGACGTGCTCAAGGCGCAGATGTCCGCGATGGGTGCCTCGCCCCAGCCGATGGCCTTCTCCGAAGTGTATGGCGCGCTGCAGACCGGCGTTGTGGATGGACAGGAAAACACCTGGTCCAACATCTACGGCCAGAAATTCTTTGAGGTGCAGGACGGCATCACCGAAACCGATCACGGCATCATCGACTATCTCGTCGTGACCTCGGTCGATTTCTGGGACTCCCTGCCCGACGATGTGCGTGACCAGCTGAAAACCATCCTTGATGAAGTGACCGCCGCACGGAACGCCGAATCGACCAAGGTGAACGCCGACGCCAAGCAGGCGATCATCGACGCGGGTGGCACCGTTCGGACCCTGAACGCCGAGCAGCGTCAGGCCTGGGTCGACGTGATGAAGCCGGTCTGGGAACAGTTCAAGGACGATGTCGGTCAGGAAAACATCGACGCCGCCCAAAAGATCAACATGACCAACTGATCTGAGGCTTTGCCATCCGGTCCGGCGCGTGATCCGCGCCGGACCATCCCGGACTGCGGGCTGTGTCCGAGAGGTTATTTTTCGTCGGAAAATCGACCACCGGCCGCGCAGGATTTCTTCACAACAGGGGAGGGGGCGCATGTCGACCCATTACGAACCCAGGGGCGTCCTTGGACGTCTGGTGCATGAGATCGAGGAAACCGCCATTGCGCTGATCCTTGGCCTGATGACCCTGATCACCTTTATCAACGTGGTGCTGCGCTACGGCTTCAACACCGGCCTGATCTGGGGGCTTGAGGCGACGGCCTTTCTGTTTGCCTGGCTTGTGCTCTTCGGCATGAGCTACGCCGTCAAGGTCACTGCCCATCTTGGCGTGGATGCCATCATCAATCTCTTCGACAAACCGGTACGCCGGGCTCTGGCCTTTCTCGCTGCGGCGGTCTGCATCGTCTACGCTGCGCTCCTGCTCAAGGGGTCGTGGGATTACTGGGCCAATTTCGCCAACCTGCCGCAGACCGAGGGCCGCTGGTTCCCGCTGGGGCTGGAAGAGATGAAACGTTCCTCCTATCGCGCCTGGTACGAGGTCAATGACATCCCCATGCCCGACTGGCTGCGCTGGATCGAGCCGCTGATGAATGAAGGCGAGGCTTACGAAAAGATCCCGCGCTTCATCCCCTATGCGATGCTGCCCTTTGGCGCGGCACTGCTCCTGTTCCGTTTCATTCAGGCCGCCATGCGGCTTGCCACGGGCGAGGCCCAGAGCCTGATCGTCAGCCATGAAGCCGAAGACGCCGTCGATGACGTGCGCCACATGAATTACGAGGAATAAAACCATGGAAGTCGCAATTCTCTTTGCCATGGTCATCGGCCTGATGCTGATCGGTGTGCCGATCGCCATCGCGCTGGGCATGTCCTCGACCATCTTTCTTCTGGTGCTCAGCGATACCTCGCTGGCCTCCATCGCCCAGACCTTCTTTCAGGCGATGGCGGGGCATTATACGCTGCTGGCCATTCCCTTCTTCATCCTGGCCTCCAGTTTCATGTCCACGGGCGGCGTGGCGCGGCGGATCATCCGCTTTTCCATCGCCATTGTCGGGCATTTCCATGGCGGTCTGGCGATTGCAGGCGTCTTCGCCTGTATGCTCTTTGCCGCGCTGTCCGGGTCTTCGCCCGCCACCGTGGTCGCCATCGGCTCCATCGTGATCGCGGGTATGCGCCAAGTGGGCTATTCCAAGGATTTCGCCGCCGGTGTCATCGCCAACGCAGGGACCCTCGGCATTCTGATCCCGCCGTCGATCGTGATGGTGGTCTATGCCTCGGCAACCGACGTCTCCGTGGGCCGGATGTTCCTGGCCGGTGTCATTCCGGGCCTGATGGCGGGCACCATGCTGATGGTCACGATCTACGTGATCGCCCGTATGCGCAACCTGCCCAAGGGCGAATGGAAAGGCTGGGGCGAGGTGTTCGAGGCCGGATTCGAGGCCGGTTGGGGCCTGTTCCTGATCGTGATCATTCTTGGTGGTATCTATGGCGGTATCTTCACCCCGACCGAGGCCGCGGCAGTGGCGGCTGTCTACGCCTTCTTCATCGCCACCTTCGTCTATCGCGATATGGGGCCGCTCTGCCGCCCCGAGGGTGAACGCAACCTGACGCTCCTGGACAAACCCATCGCGCTGGTCACCGCGTTCTTCCACCGCGACACCCGCGATACGCTGTTTGATGCGGGCAAGCTGACGGTCACGCTGATGTTCATCATCGCCAACGCGCTGATCCTCAAGCACGTGCTGACCGATGAACAGATCCCGCAACAGATCGCAGGCGCGATGCTGTCGGCAGGTTTCGGCGCGGTGACCTTCCTGATCATCGTGAACGTGATCCTGCTGATCGGTGGTCAGTTCATGGAGCCCTCGGGCCTCATCGTGATCGTCGCGCCGCTGGTCTTCCCGATTGCCATCGAACTGGGCATCGACCCCATTCACCTTGGCATCATCATGGTGGTCAATATGGAGATCGGGATGATCACGCCGCCGGTGGGTCTCAACCTCTTCGTGACCTCGGGTGTGGCGGGCATGCCGATGATGCGGGTTGTGCGCGCGGCGCTGCCCTTCCTCGCCGTGCTTTTCGTTTTCCTGATCATGGTGACCTATATTCCGGCGCTCTCCACATGGCTGCCCACCACCTTCATGGGGCCGGAGATCATCGTGCAGTAGGAGGCGGTACTGCAACAATCCAAAAGGGCGGCGCCTCACTCAGCGCCGCCCTTTTTTGTTTGCGGTTAATCCGCGATGGTGTTTCGGATCACCCGCTCCAGCTTTTCCAGAAGCGCCTGATTGTCGAAGCGCGC
This sequence comes from Primorskyibacter aestuariivivens, assembly GCF_028023675.1. Taxonomy (GTDB): domain Bacteria; phylum Pseudomonadota; class Alphaproteobacteria; order Rhodobacterales; family Rhodobacteraceae; genus Marinovum; species Marinovum aestuariivivens. The sequence continues at coordinate 38,728 of NZ_JAQIOZ010000007.1, forward strand.
CTCAGACACGGCCCGCGCCTCGCGCGCCATCGCATCGCGCCCCTCGGCCTGCATTGCGTTGCGGATCGCGTCGCCAAATCCCGCCTCGTCATGTTCCTCGACCAGCCAGCCGGTCCGCCCCTCGTCAATCGCTTCGGGGATGCCCGCGTGCCGGGTGGAGACGGTCAGACAACCACAGGCCATGGCCTCCTGAATGGCGGTGGGCAGACCCTCGGTATTGCCGTTCTTGGCGGTGATGGAGTGCTGTAGGAAAAACTCGGTCGTGGCCAGCTTCTCGCGCACCACCTCATGCGGTTGCGCGCCGTGGAAGGAGACTTTGCCCACCGCCCCGGCCTCGGCCACCAGCGCTTTGGCGGGGTCCAGCAGCGGTCCGTCGCCGATAAAATCCAGATGCGCGTCCGCCATATCCTGCGTTGAAGTCAGAAAGGCGCGCAGCGTCACCAGCGGCGCTTTCTTCTCCACCATGCGTCCCACGGCAAGGCAGGAGCGCGGGCGCTTTTCGCCGGGCTGGAACAGCCGCACATTCACGCCGGAGGGGATCACATGGGCGTTGTCGTGGCGCACGCCGTGGGCGGCCAGATTGTCGAGCAGGAACTGCGACACCGCAAAGACCCCGGCAAGGCGCGGGAACATTTTGCGATACGCCCCCGGCACGTTGCTCTGGTTCAGCGCCTTGGAGGCATCGGTGCCGCGAAAATAGGTGAAACAGGGAATGCCCATCTCTTCGGCCAGCGGCGCCATGGCCAGGGCCTGCGTGCCGAACTCGGCCAGGATCACCTCGATCCTGTGCTCCAGCAAAAACGCCCGCAACTCGGCCTTGGCCCGCCCAAAGGGCAAGCGTCCGGTGCCGTATTTCATCCGGTTCAGGCCCATGACAAAAGGCTGGGCCAGTGTGTCTAGAAAAGGCGCCGAGCGGCCACGCCGGTTGAAATACGCGACATCATAGGGGTTTTCGCCGTGATAGCGCCCGCAGATCACCGCCGCCGCCCCGCCAAAAAGATGCTGGATATGGCGGTTGATAAAGGTCTCGCCAGCGAGGTGGTATTCGCCGGTAACAATGGCTGCGCGCATCTGGCTGGTCTCGTTTGGTTTTCCGGGGGTGCCTAGCAGCGGGGCAGGGCACCGGCAAGCGTCAGACGTGAAACAGCGTCCCGACGAAATAGGCAATGGCCGCCGCGATGCCGCCGATCAAAAGCGTCTCGCCGCCCGATTTCCACCAGCTGGCCAGCGACCAACGGCTCTTGGCCGCGCCGATCACGAAGAACACCGCGAAGGTCAGGAAAGCCGAGACGGCAAAGGCATTGGGCACTGAGAAGATAAAGGGCAGGAGCGGGATCATACCGGCGATGAGAAACGCCACAAAGGTCACAATGGCGGCGTGCAGCGGGTGCGGCTCGATCTCGCCGACGCCGTATTCGCCCTCCATCATCATCGCGATCCAGCGGTTGCGGTCGCGGCTGATTTCTTCCGTCGCGGCCTCCAGCGTGTCGCCCGACAGCCCTTTGTTGCGCAGGATTTCTTTCAACTCCAGCCGCTCGCCGTTGGGGTACAGGCGCAGATGCTCTTCCTCGATCTGGCGCAGGCGTTTGGCATTATCCAGCTCCGCCTTGGTGCCGGAAAAATTACCCGCCGCCATGGAAAACCCGTCTGCCAGCACATTGGCCAGCCCCAGCGCCACGATGACATAGGGTGACAGGCCCGCCCCCGCCACGCCCGCGACAATGGCAAATGTGGTGACCGAGCCATCAATGCCGCCATAGATCGCGTCGCGCAGATGGCCAGAGCCGCGCAGCGCGTCCAGTCGTGCGCGAATCTCTTCGTGGCTGTGTCCGTGGTCTTTCATTCCTCGTTACTCCGTTCTGAACAACCCGCTGAGCGCGCTTTGCACGATCTTGCGGACCGGGGGGCGTTTTGCGCTGACAAAGGGCAGGGGGCGGCAGACTTCCATCGCCGCCGCGCCCACCCGCGCCGTCAGCGCACCGTTCACCATGCCTTCGCCAAAGCGGCGCGACAGCTTGCCAAGGATCGAGCCGCCCAGCAGTGGCTCCAGCATGTCATCGCCCACCGCCACAGCACCCGTGGCCACCAGATGCGCCATCACCGCGCGGGTCAGCCGCCAGCTTCCCAATGTGCCCGAGCGTCCGCCATAGATCTCGGCGATGCGGCGGATCATGCGCACATTCGCGGTGAGCGCCGTCACCACATCGGCCAGCGCCAGCGGCACCAGCGCGGTGACCGTGGCCACTTGCCGCGCGGCGGCCTCGACCTCGCGCTGGGCGGCGGCGTCCAGCGGGCTGAGCAAATCGGCCTCGACCTGACCCAGCATCGCCTCGGCGTCGAATGAGTCCTCAAGCCGGTCCTTGAGCTTGTCACGGCCCCAGCGGGTGTCCTCGCGCCCGCCATAAAACCCGATCAGGTCACGCGCCACGCTGCGCGCGGCCTTCAGGTCCCGATCCGCCAGCGCCTCGTCGGCGCGCATCTTGAACCGGTCCACGCGTTTGAGCCTGCCAAAGGCCGCCATTTCCCGGACAATGATGATCAGCGCCACGAAGACCAGCAGACCGATCAGCCCGGTCACCGCCCAGCCCAGAATAGGTTGCCGCGCGATCAGACCCAGCGCGAAATCCCACGCCGCGACCGAGATCACCGCGCCCAGCACCGCCAGCAGAAGCCCCCAGAACCAACGCGCTAGCCGCGACGGTGGCCGCGCGGCCAAAAGAGCGGCGGTCTGCATCGCTTGTCCCTGTGGCGCCGGTTGGCCAAGCTCCGGCACCGGCGGCGCGTCCGAGGGAGAGGGCGCCTCGCCTGCCTCAAGGTCAATCAGCACCGGGCCTTTGCGTTCACTCATGCTCTTTCTCCCAGACAAAGCGGATATCGGGCAGGCCTTCGTCATTGGTGCTGCCATCGCCCCGCCCGGCCTCTTTGAAACCATGGCGCAGGTAAAAGCGCCGCGCGGCGTCGTTTTTCTGAAACGTCCAAAGTTCAAGCCGCTCGGCCCGTGCCTTGGCCTCATCCAGCAGTGCGGTGCCGATCCCCTGTCCCTGATGCTGCGGATGGACGAACAACACGTTCACCTCGTCCCCATCCCGCGCGATGAAGCCTGCGATTTGGCGTTCGGAGGCTTCGGCGACGCGCACCCAGCCCCGGTCGATCATCCGCCCGCAAAACGCCACGTCCTCGGCCCCGCTATGCAGCGCGGGTTTCCACGCGGGCGCGGCATTGGCCTCGGTCATGATCTGGCCGATCTGGCCGGCATCGGTCGGGCGGGCGGGGCGCAGGGTGATCATCACAGCTTGTCCCCGATCAGGAACTGCGCCGACCGGTCCAGCCGGATATGTGGCGGCCCGTCGCCGGGTTTCAGCGTCAGCGGGGCAGGGGCAAAGCGCATGATCTGATAGTCCCCGTCCAGCCAGGCCTCCTGTCCGTCGCGGGCCGGGCCAAGCAGTGCGTTTGGATCTTCCGGCAACTCTCCGGGATACATCGCCGCCGCCTTGCCGGTATCGAGCAAATGCCCGCGCACCACATCCAGATCGCGCCCGTCATGGCGCAGGGTTTCCTCGGTCGTGGCGCGCAGGGACGCGATGGACATGGCCGCGGTTTCCGCCCCGGCAAAACGCGCCCGGTCGCGGGCCTCCCGCGTCAGCGCCTCCATGATGGCGGTCAGGCGCGGGTGCTGCGTATGGTGGATATGGTCGGCCTTGGTCGCGGCAAAGAGGATCTTTTCCACCCGCTTGCCCATCAGGAGCCGGGTCAGGAAATCGTTCCGCCCGGGCCGGAAGGCCCCAAGGATATCGGCCATGGCATGGCGCATATCCTCGACCGCCTGCGGCCCCTTGTTGATCGCCCCCAATGCGTCGACCAGCACCACCTGCCGGTCGATGCGGCTGAAGTGATCGCGGAAAAACGGCTTCACCACCTCGCGCTTATAGGCCTCGAACCGCCGCTCCATCTCGCGCCAGAGCGACCGGCGCGGCGGGCTGTCTGGCCGGGCCAGCGGCGCAAAGGTCAGCACCGGCGCGCCGTCGAGATCGCCGGGCAACAGGAACCGGCCCGGGGTACAGTCATAAAAGCCCGCGCGCCGAGCCTCGTTCAGATAGGCCGTGAAAGACGCCGCCAGCGCCTTGGCCTGCGGTTCTTCCATTGCGCCACTGCCATCCGTGCCCGTGGACAGCGCCAGAAAATCCGCCGCTTCCGCGCGGCCCTGAATACGGGCCAATACCTCTTCGGACCATTGCGCAAAGCTCTTGTCCAGAAGGGCCAGATCAAGCAGCCATTCGCCGGGATAATCGACGATATCGAGGTGAATGACCTTTGGCCCCTGAAGGCCCGACAGGAACCCGCCCGGCTGCACCTTGAGCGAGAGGCGCAATTCGCTGACCGCGCGCGTGCTGTCCGGCCAATGCGGCGCACGAGCGGTCAGCGCGCCCAGATGCGATTCGTAATCAAAGCGCGGCACGGTGTTGTCGGGCTGCGGTTGCAGATAGGCATGCAAGAGCCGCCCTTCCGAGCCCGCAACCAGCCCGTTCATCCGCCCCCGGTCCATCAGGTTGGCCACCAGCGAGGTGATGAACACCGTCTTGCCGGATCGCGCCAGCCCGGTCACGCCCAGCCGGATCACCGGCTCGAACAGGGCCTCGCTTACCGTGTCCGTAACGGTCTCGACACTGCGCACCACGCTGTCGGCCAGAGTGTTGATGATCAAGCCTGCCCCCGTTTCCTGCCTGTGTCAGAGGATAGGCATGGCGGGGCGGCGTTACCAGAGGGCGATTGGGGGGATTGTTTGACGCGTTGCGTCACGCTACATCGCGGCTCATGCCCAGATACGCGCTCAAAGTGGAATATGACGGCACCGGTCTGGCCGGGTGGCAGCGTCAGGCCGACCAGCCCTCGGTTCAGGGCGCGGTCGAGGCGGCGCTGGCGCGCCTTGAGCCGCGCGATCATACCATCGCCGCCGCGGGACGCACCGATGCGGGGGTACATGCGCGGGGGCAGGTGGCGCATTGCGATATGGAGAAGGACTGGGATCCGTTCCGGCTCTCGGAGGCGCTGAACCATCATCTGAAACCGGCGCGCGTGGCGATCCGCGATTGTGCCCGCGTGGAGGATGACTGGCACGCGCGCTTCTCGGCGCGGGAGCGGCGCTATCTCTTTCGCCTTTTGACCCGCCGCGCGCCCTGCACCATGGAGGCGGGGCAGGTCTGGCGCGTCAACCATCGACTTGATGTGGACGCCATGCGCGCAGGCGCGGCGCATCTCATCGGGCATCATGATTTCACCACCTTCCGCTCGTCCATTTGTCAGGCGGCCTCGCCGGTGAAAACGCTGGACAGTCTGGAGATCGACGCGGTCGAGACCGATGCAGGGACGGAAATCCAGTTCCGTCTCGCCGCGCGCAGCTTCCTGCACAACCAGGTGCGCAGCTTTGTCGGCACACTGGAACGCGTGGGCGCGGGGTCCTGGCACCCCGATCAGGTGCGTGATGCACTTGAGGCCCGCGACCGCGCCGCCTGTGGCCCGGTCTGCCCGCCACAGGGGTTGTATCTCATGAGCGTGGGCTACCCGGACGATCCTTTTGCTGCAAAATAACGCTTGCCGGGACGCCGCTTTGCGTCTATCCGCCACGGAATGAGCACGCAGACCCATATCCGACGAGACATCTAAGTCCCTGTCCCCCATGCCACAGCGCATGGCCTTTCTGCCTGTTTACCCCCCAACCCAACTTGACTTGCCCCCGTGCCCTTGGCACCCATTGGGCTTCTTATTTTCGAGGATATCGACATGATCCCTGCCGTTCTGCCGACTTACAACCGGGCAAAACTGAACTTCGTCAAAGGCGAAGGCTCCTGGCTGATCGAGGCGGACGGGCGACGTTTCCTTGACCTTGGCTCTGGCATCGCGGTGAACGCGCTGGGCCATGCGCACCCCCGTCTGGTGCAGGCGCTTACCGATCAGGCTGGCGCGCTCTGGCATGTCTCGAACCTCTACGAGATCCCGCAGCAGGAGAAACTGGCCCGGCAACTGACCGAGGCGAGCTTTGCCGACACGGTGTTCTTTACCAATTCCGGCACCGAAGCCTGTGAACTGGCGGTCAAGATGGCGCGCAAGCATTTCTTTGATGCCGGTCAGCCGGAGCGGGTGGAGATCATCACCTTTTCGGGCTGTTTCCATGGCCGCTCCACGGCCGCCATCGCGGCCTCGGGCGCTGAGAAAATGGTCAAGGGCTTCGGCCCGCTCCTGCCCGGGTTCAAACATCTGGACTGGGGCGATCACGACGCGCTGAACGCGGCGATTGATGACAAAACCTGCGCTATCCTCATCGAACCGGTGCAGGGCGAGGGTGGTATTCGCCCGGTCCCCGATCAATGCCTCAAGGGGCTGCGCGATCTCTGTGATGAACACGGCATCCTGCTGATCTTTGACGAGGTGCAATGCGGCATGGGCCGGACCGGCAAGCTCTTTGCCCATGAATGGGCGGGCGTCTCGCCTGATATCATGATGGTGGCCAAGGGCATTGGCGGCGGCTTCCCTCTGGGCGCGGTGCTGGCCACGGAAAACGCCGCCTCGGGCATGGTGGCGGGCACGCATGGCTCCACCTATGGCGGCAACCCGCTGGCCTGCGCCGTGGGCAGCGCGGTCATGGACCATGTGGCCGATCCCGCCTTCCTGTCTGAGGTCAACCGCAAGGCGGGTCTCCTGCGCCAAAAGCTCGAAGGTCTGGTGGCCGCCCATCCCGACACGTTCGAGGCGGTGCGCGGCGCGGGCCTCATGCTTGGCCTCAAATGCGTGAAACCGGCGGGCGACATCGTAGCGGCGGGCTATGGCAAGGAAGTCATCACGGTCCCCGCCGCCGACAATGTGGTGCGCCTCTTGCCCGCGCTCAATATCACCGACGAAGAGATCGCCGAGGCCATCAACCGGCTGGACGCCGCGGCATCATCCCTTGAGAGCTCCTGATCTTCTTCTGTTTCCAAATACCTCGGGGGAGGCCGCAGGCCGGGGGCAGAGCCCCCATAGCCCCGCATCGAAAAAGCGATACGCCATGAACCATTTTCTCGACATCCACAAAACCGACGCCACGGCGCTGCGGACTATCCTCGACAGCGCGGCGGCGATGAAATCCGCCCGCAACGGTCGCCCGCGCGGTGCCGCCGATGATGAGCAGCCGCTCAAAGGCCAGATGGTGGCGCTGATCTTTGAAAAACCGTCCACCCGGACCCGGGTCTCCTTTGACGTGGGCGTGCGCCAGATGGGCGGCGAGACGATGGTGCTGTCCGGCTCCGATATGCAGCTGGGCCATGGCGAAACCATCGCTGACACCGCCCGCGTGCTGTCGCGCTATGTGGACCTGATCATGATCCGGACCTTTGACGAAAGCGTGCTGATCGAGATGGCGGAATATGCCTCCATCCCGGTGATCAACGGTCTGACGGACCGCACGCATCCCTGCCAGATCATGGCTGATATCCAGACCTATGAGGAACATCGCGGACCCATCAAGGGCAAGAAGGTCGTTTGGTGTGGCGACGGCAACAATGTCTGCGCGTCCTTCCTGCATGCCGCGGGGCAGTTCGGGTTCGACATGGTCTTTACCGGTCCGGCCCAGCTTGATCCCGAGGATGAATTCGTGGGGCTTGCCCGCAAGGCAGGCGTGAGCGTTACCATCGAACGGGACGCGGAAAAAGCAGTGGACGGAGCGGACCTGGTGGTCACCGATACTTGGGTGTCGATGCATGACAGCCAATCGTCAAAAGAGCGCCGCCACAACATGCTCCGCCCCTATCAGGTGAACGATGCGCTCATGGCCCATGCCAAGCCGGACGCGCTGTTCATGCACTGCCTGCCCGCGCATCGCGAGGAAGAGGTGACCTCGTCGGTGATGGATGGGCCGAACTCGGTGATCTTTGACGAGGCCGAAAACCGCCTGCATGCGCAAAAGGCGATCATGCGCTGGTGTCTCGGCGTCTGAACAAGCGTCAGCCCGGAGCGATCCGGGCTGCGAGCGCTTTACCCGGCGACGCTGTTCAGGATCACAAAGATCACGCCCGACATCACCGCCGCCGCAGGCACGGTGATGACCCAGGCCGCCGCGATGGTCATGAAATGCGACCGGCGCACCAGCTTGCGGCGGCGCTGTTCCTCAACCGCAAGACGATTGGCGCTCGGGCGCGCCGCCCGGGTCTGACGCCGCCGCCGCTCTGCGTGCCATTCGCGGAAGAAGCCCACGCCAAAGACGCCGCCCACCGCGATATGGGTGGAGCTGACCGGCAGGCCCAGCCAGGACGCCACGATCACCGTGATCGCCGCCGAGAGCGCCACGCAATAGGCGCGCATCGGGTTGAGCTTGGTGATCTGGCTGCCGACCATGCGGATCAGTTTCGGACCGAACAGGAACAGGCCAAAGGAAATCCCCAGCGCCCCGATCACCATGACCCATTGCGGGATGGCCACCTTGGCGGCGAAATCACCGAATTCGGTGGCATGCACGATGGCGGCCAGCGGTCCCACCGCATTGGCCACGTCATTGGCACCGTGCGCAAAGCTCAGCAGCGCGGCCGAGATCACCAGCGGAAGGCCGAACAGCACCTTGAGCGATTTGTTGCGGTTTTCCAGCCCCTCGGATTGCCTGCGGATCAGTGGTTTGGACAGCAGGTAAGACAGAACCGCGATGCCAAGCCCGATCAACAGCGCCGTGCCGATATCGATCTTCCAGATGCGTTTCAGCCCCTTGAGCGCGAGATAGGCCGCAAAGGCTCCGGCCATGATTGCCACTAGAACCGGCACCCAGCGCCTAGCAGCGGCGATCTTGTCATCCTGATAGATGATCCGCGACTTGATGAAGGCGAGGAACGCCGCCGCGATGATCCCGCCCAGCACCGGCGAGATCACCCAGCTGGCCGCAATGGCCCCCATGGTGGGCCAGTTCACCGCCGCCATGCCAGCCGCCGCGATCCCCGCGCCCATCACGCCGCCGACGACGGAATGGGTGGTAGAGACCGGCGCGCCGACCCATGTGGCCAGGTTCACCCACAGCGCCGAGGACATCAGCGCCGCCATCATCGCCCAGATGAATGTATTGGTCTCACCCATGCCGGAGGGGTCGATAATGCCTTTGGAAATGGTCGAAACCACATCGCCCCCCGCCAGAAGCGCGCCCGCGCTTTCAAAGATCGCGGCAATGGCAATGGCCCCGCCCATGGTCAGCGCATTGGCCCCCACCGCCGGGCCCATATTGTTGGCCACGTCATTGGCACCGATATTGATCGCCATGTAGGCGCCCAGAACGGCGGCCGCGACGATCACGTAATTGATCGGTTGCTGGCCAAAGAAAATCGCCGCCGCAAGTCCTGCCAGCGCCATAAAGACAAGGGCGATGCCCATGCCCACCATCGGCCGCGCCACGTAAGCCGTGGCATATTCCAGCGTTCCGATCCGCCCCAGATCGCGGTCAAGCGTGTCGAAATGACGGTCCGTGTCGTCTTGCATGCGTGAATCCCCCTAGGTCTTGGCCAAGGGGGTAGGGACAGCGGCCCGATGCTGCAACCGGGCCGTTACAAAAATGTCGTGAAATTGTTACAAAAGGGCAGCGAAGTCACACTGCGCGCAGCAGGTCCTGCAACCCGGGTTCGCTGACCAGTTGCGCCGCTTCTTCCGGGGAAACCCATTTGCGGGTGCGTTCGTCGGCCTCGGGGAAATCATTGGCCACATCGCCCACTTCGATGGCATAGACCTGCGCCTCGACCGGAACGGGAAGGCCGCCCTTGAGACGCTTGTCATAGTCAAAGGTGCCGATTGCGGTCTTGCTGACCTTGGCAGGTTTGACGCCCGCCTCTTCCCAGGCTTCCTGCACCGCCGACCCCTTGGCATCGAGACCATCCACGAGCCAGCCCTTGGGCACGATCCAGCGACCGCTGTCCCGGCTGGTGACAAGCAACACCTTGCGTTTGTCACCCTTGCCCCGGTAGCACAAAGCGGCCACCTGGATACGTTTGGGGCGTTGGTAAAGGGGGCGCACAATGTTGCGCCATGCGTCTTTTAATTGCATCGTTTTGGAAACCCGTCTGCTCTCGGCTTGTTGTTATATCGACAGAGTATATACATTGCAATGAACAAAATCCAGTATATTTCGATAATTAACGGGGAAACAGTTTCACAAAACCGTCAGGAGTAACGCATGAGTGATGCAAAAATCGCGATCTACGGGCTGGGCACGATGGGCAGTGCGCTTGCGCTGAACATGGCGGAAAAAGGCGTGAAAATCGCGGTGTCGAACCGGTCGTCTGATGCGGTGCCGACATTCCTGGACGAGGCGGGGGAACTGGCCGTGCAGATCGACGGGTTCGATACGCTCGAGGCGATGATTGATGCGCTGCCCAGCCCGCGCACCATCCTGTTCATGATCCCCTCGACCGGGCCGATGGACGATATGATGGATCATGTGATCCCGCTCTTGTCGCCCGGCGATACGGTGATTGACGCAGGCAATGCGGATTTCCACGCCACGCGCGCCCGCTCCGCGCGCCTGTCCGAGCATGATCTGCATTTCGTCGGCATGGGCGTGTCGGGCGGCGAGGAGGGGGCGCGCACAGGCCCGTCCATGATGGTGAGCGGCACGGCGCATAGCTGGGAACAGCTGCAACCCGTGGCCGAGGCGATTGCCGCGAAATTCGACGGTGTTCCTTGCGTGGCGCATCTGGGGCCGGATGGTGCGGGCCATTTCGTCAAGATGGTCCATAACGGCATTGAATATGCCGATATGCAGGCAATTTCAGAGGTTTACGGCCTCATGCGCTACGGCGCGGGCGAGGCGCCGGAGACCATCGGCGCGCGCTTTGCCTGCTGGAACGCCGGGCCGCTCAAAAGCTTCCTGACCGAGATTACGGCGAAAATCCTGACCTCCACCGATGATCACACCGGGCAGCCGATGATCGACGTGATCGTGGACAGCGCGGGTCAGAAAGGCACCGGGCGGTGGACCGTGATCGAGGCGCTGAAACTGGGGCAAAGCGCTTCGACCATCGAGGCGGCGGTGGGCGCGCGCATCTGGTCGTCGCAGCGCGACAGGCGGGCGGCGGGCGCGACGCTCCTGGACGGGCCGGGGCTGCTGGACCTGCCCTCGGACGAGGATCTGGAAGCGGCTCTGATGGCGGCGCGCATCCTGGGCCATGCGCAGGGGTTTGACGTGATGCAAACGGCCTCCGAGGACTATGACTGGGCGCTGGACATGGGCCAGATCGCGCGTATCTGGCGCGCGGGGTGTATCATCCGCTCGGCGCTTCTCGATGATATTTCCGAGGCATATGAGGGCGATATGCCGGAACGCTCACTTATGCTGGCCCCAGCGATGCGCGCGCGTCTGGCCGATGCGGTGCCTGCCCTGCGCCGCGTGGTGGGGGCGGCGGTGGCGTCGGGGTATCCGGTGCCGGTGCTCTCGGCTGCGCTGGCCTGGCATGACAGCATGCGGCAGGCGCGCGGCTCGGCCTCGATGATCCAGGCGCAGCGGGACTTCTTTGGCCATCACGGCTTTGCCCGGTTGGATGACGCGGGCCAGCATCACGGGTCCTGGACGCGCTGATCCCTGCAACGTCATGTCTTCTCTGGCTTTGTAAATATCCCCGCCGGAGGCAAGAAAGTTATTGCGGCGCGCCAGCCAAAGGGCGCGCCGCAAGGCTATCAGTGTGCCGGTTTGATAAAGGTGTTGTTGCGCAGATCGGCAAAGGCCTGCATCAACTCGGCCTGCGTGTTCATCACGATCGGCCCGTGCCAGGCCACCGGCTCCTGAATGGGCGCGCCCGAGATCAGCAGAAAGCGGATGCCCTCGGGGCCCGCCTGCACCGTGACCTCGTCACCGGTGCCAAAGCGGATCAGCGTGCGGTTGCCGGACATGTCGCGGATATTCACCTCTTCGCCCGCCACTTCCTTTTCCAAGAGCACACCTTGCGGGGTGGAAGCATCGGCAAAGGCCCCCGCGCCGTCGAACACATAGGCAAAGGCGCGGCGGTAGGTGTCGATCTTGAAGGTCTTTTTCACGCCCGCAGGCACGAAGATATCGAGATATTGCGGATCAGCGGCGATGCCGTCCACAGGGCCGCGTTTGCCCCAGAACTCGCCGACAATCACCTTTACCCGCGTGCCGTCATCGTCGATGATTTCCGGGATATCGCGGCCCTTCACATCCTGATAGCGCGGTGCCGTCATCTTGAGCGAGGAGGGCAGGTTGGCCCAGAGCTGGAAGCCATGCATCTGGCCCTGCGCGTTGCCCTTGGGCATTTCCTGATGCAGGATACCCGACCCGGCGGTCATCCATTGCACATCGCCCGCGCCCAGCGTGCCGGTATTGCCAAGGCTGTCGCCGTGATCCACCGTGCCGTTGAGCACATAGGTGATCGTCTCGATCCCGCGATGCGGATGCCAGGGAAAGCCCGCCATGAAATCTTCGGGCCGCTCGTTGCGGAAATCGTCAAAGAGCAGGAACGGATCAAGTTCGCTGGGGTCCTGAAACCCGAAGGCGCGGTGCAGTTTCACGCCGGCCCCTTCCATCGTGGGCATGGCGCGGCGGTTTTCGAGAGTGGGACGTAAGGACATTGGACTGTCTCCTGTGAACTGTCTTTGGAACAGAGATAGAGCGGTGCCTGTGTCCACTCAACACATGCAAGGGCAAAGTCTTTGTGCATCTTTGCACAGCTCGTCATGCGCGTGGCGGTTTTTGCCCGGATGGGGCCAATTTTAGCGAAGATCCTCGCCACCCATCCGGAACTGTGCGCCGGGTCACAGTCGGATGCAGGATTTGCGTGTCTAACTTGCGGCAGTTTCAATCAGCAGGAGAGTCGCCATGCGAATGCCACTACTGACCGCAGCTCTGGCCATGTGCCTTCCGGGGCTTGCGCCCGAGCGCGCCGCGGCGCAGGACTATCAACAGGATGCGCTGTGTTATACGGGGCAGGACGAGATTTGCGAATTCCTGCCTGTCGACCTGACCGGGCTCAAGGTCAATCCCGGCTATACGCCCAATACCAATATTGCGGACGGTGACAGCGCCAAGCAGCAGAATTTCGACTATTTCGCATGGCAGATGTTCGTGGCGCTGAACTGGCCGTCGGATGGCACCGGCGCGCCCGAGGGCAGCATTCTGGACTCCGGCACGCTGGATCAGCCGCGCGTCTGGGAAAGCTGGCCGGGCATCGAACATGTCTTTGACGAAAATAACAACGTCCCGGCCACCTGTGCTGCCGGGCGTCTGACGATGAGCGAGACGAACAAGGTCACCTCGTCCAGTTTCATCGAACCCTTCACCCCCTGGCCGCTGATCGACGTGGCGGGCAATTACGTGATGTATGACATCCGCCTCAACCAGACAGAGGCGGCTTATATCCTCAAGAACGGGCTGAACACCAAGGCCGGTCAGCAAGCCTTTGGTCAGGCCTGGGACCTGCCGCGCGGCGTGGTCACCTCGGGCACGCATGACGACGTGGCGGCCGCCATTCCCGGCGCGATGGAGATGAAAACCGCCTGGCGCGTCCTGCCCGATGGCGATGACGGGCTGGGCTATTTCACGGTGCCCGGATCGGTGCATGTGGCGGCTGAGAACTCTGCGACCGGTGAACCGCTTTGCCTTGATGTGACGCTGGGGCTGGTGGGGATGCATGTGATGCAAAAGATCACCAATCCGTCCGATTTCTCGGATTTCTGGGTCTGGGCGACCTTTGAGCATGTGCGCAATGCGCCTGATGCGGCCAACGCCCCGGTGAGCCAGTCCAACAGCAATTCGCCGCTGTCGGGCAATGACCCGGTGGCATCCTGCCCGGTGCCCACCGATGCCTCGGGCGATTGGGCGTTTTTCAACGCGGACTGCACGCGTGATGGGGCGGCCTGTGCGCCCAATACGCCACCGGCGGGCAAATCCCCCTTCCTGTGGCAGGCCCAGCCGCCCTATGCCGCCAGTTACCTCGATGATGGCAAATACGGCACCCAGGTCACGCGCTGCTTTGACGTCTATGAAAGCGCCGACAATATCTCGGCCAAGTATCAGGACGCGTTGTCCGGCACGCCTTTTGCCAATTACCAGTTGATCGGCGCGCAATGGGCGCAGGCGCAGATCGTCGAATATCCCGATCCGCTCAAGCCCTTCCCGGCACCGATCTACCTGGTGAATTCGACGCTGGAAACCTACCTGCAGAACAAGCCGGTGATCGACCCGCAGACCGGCGCGCCGAACAAGAACGCGTCCGGCTCCTGCATCATCTGTCACGACATTGCGACGGACAGTGCTGGCAACAAGTCTGATTTCAGCTTCCTTGGCGGCTACGCGCATTGATCGGGGTTTGGACGGCGTTCTGCGTCGCCCTGATATAAAAACACGGAATCGGGCGGGGCCCTTCCCGCCCGTTTTCACGCCTGGACCCGCCGCAGATGCGCGGTCGTCTTCGCCGTTCGGGGATGCCTTTGGGAATGCGCCTGACCGCTGCGGTCAAGCCTCCCAATCCGGCGCGCGGAAAGCATCGGCGACAAAATCCACGAAACTGCGGATGCGCGGGACGATCTGGCGTTCGGGCAGGAACACCGCCTGAATTGCCGTGTCGTCGGCCGGGCGCAGATCGGGCAAAAGCTGCACCAACCGGCCTTCGCGAATGGCTGGGCGCGCGAGGTGTTCGGCCACGCGCATCACCCCCATTCCGGCAAGACACATCTGAAACAGCGACATGCCCTGATTGCCGCGCAGGCGGCTTTGGGCGTGAAACGTCACCGTGTCGTTGCCATCCACGAACCGCCAGCGGTTCAGATGTGCGCGGCTTGCATCCCAGGCCAGGCAGGGCAGGGAGGACAGGTCCCCGACCGACCCGGGCAGCCCATGGCGCGCCACGAGATCAGGGGCGGCCACCACCAGCCGCCGCAACCGGCAGAGCTTGCGATGCATGAGGCTGGCATCGGGCAAGGCCCCCATGCGGATGGCCACGTCGATGCCGCCTTCGATCAGGTTCTCGTGGTCGTCGGTGAGCCGAAGATCGAGGGACAGGCCGGGATGGCGGGACAGGAACTCCGGGATAAGCGGCGTGATCCGGTCGAGGCCAAAGGCGATGGGGGCCGAGACACGCAATTGGCCCTCCAGGCGCGCGGCATCGTCCTGCCATTCCGCGTCTGCCGCATCAATCGCCGCCAGCGTCCGGCGCACGAGGTCCATATAGCGCGCCCCCTCGGGCGTAAGCCGGTGACCACGTGTCGTGCGGTGCAACAGGGTCACACCAAGCCGTGCTTCAAGCCGCTGGATCGTCTGGCTGACAAAGGGCTGGCTGGCCTCCAGCACGCGTGCGGCCGCGCTGAAGCCGCCCGTGTCGACCACCGCGCGGAAAACCCGCATTTCCACCAACCTGTCGTCGCGCATTACGCCATAACCACAATAACAGTTATTGCCACAGTGATATTGAGCGAAACCCACGCAACATTCAATATCCGCGCGAACCGCGCAACAGGAGACCCGCCATGCTTGACCTCGGCAACCGTATCTCGATCTACCAGCCCGAACAGGAGGGGCTGATCTTCCCCGAAATCCCCGATTTCGAGACCGTCGAAGACGAACGCCGCCACCGCAAGGAGCGGCTGGTCGCGGCCTGCCGCGCCTTTGCGCAGGCCGGGTTCGATTATGGCTTTGCCGGGCATCTGACCGTGCGTGATCCGGAACGCCCCGAGCTTTACTGGACCAACCCGATGTGCGTGCATTTCGACAAGGTGAAGATGTCGAACCTGATCCTTGTCGATCATGCGGGCACCGTGATCGAAGGCGATTATGCGGTCAACCGCGCGGGCTTTGTCCTGCACGCCAATGTGCATGAGGAACATCCCGACATCATCGCGATGTGCCACGCGCACACCACCTATGGCACCGCATGGTGCGCCACCGGGCGGCCCATTGACCCGATTACCCAAGATGCCTGTGCCTTCTTCGAGGATCACGTGGTGATCGGCGAACAGGGTGGACAGGTGGCCGTGGAAAACCACGCAGGCAGCGACGTGGCCAAGGCGTTCAAGGGCGTCAAGGCGGCGCTGCACCAGAATCACGGGCTGCTGACCGCGTCGCGTCATTCGATTGAATCGGCGGCGTTCTGGTTCATTGCGCTTGAGCGTTGCTGTCAGCAACAACTGGACATCGCCGCCAGCGGCATCGAGCCGATCCGCATCCCCGAGGATCGCGCGCGCTACAGCCGCGAACATGTGGGCAGCGACTATATTGGCTGGCTGCATTTCCAGACCATCTGGAACCAGCTGGTCGAGGATCAGCCCGACATGTTCGACTGAACCGGAGCAGAGTGAGGAAACGGGCGCCACAGAAACCGGCGCCCGTTTTGTGCGTTTACCCCAGCACCTCGTGCACGGCCTCTTTCAGCTTGCCCGTGATCTCGTCCGCCTCGGCCCGGGTGAGGCAGAAGGGCGGCGCAAAGCCAAGGATATCGCCCTGTGGCATGGCCCGCGCAATGACCCCGCGTGACAGCAGCGCCCCGGCAAGTTTGGCCCCGGTTGTCTTGCTTGGGTCAAAGAAGGTCCGGCTGTCGCGGTCCTCAACAAACTCCACAGCGCAGAGCAGCCCTTCGCCGCGCACATCCCCCACATGCGCATGATCGCCGACGGCGTCCATGAGCGCGGCTTTGAAATAGGCCCCGGTTTCGCCCGCGTTCTGCACCATGTTCAGCGCGTCGATCAGCTTGAGGTTGGCCACCCCTGCCGCCGCGCCGATGGGATGCGCGGAATAGGTCCAGCCATGGCCGATGGGGCCGTTTTCATCGGTGCCTTGCTCCAGCACCGCCCAGACCTTGTCGCTTACGATAGAGCCCGAGAGCGGCGCATAGGCCGAGGTCAGACCCTTGGCGATGGTGATGATGTCGGGCTTGATGCCGTAATGCTCTGACCCGAACATGGTGCCCAGACGCCCGAAACCGGTGACCACCTCGTCGGCGATGAGCAGGATGTCATGCCGGTTCAGCACCTCCTGAATGGCGGCCCAATAGCCTGCGGGCGGCGGCACAAGACCGCCGGTGCCAAGGGCCGGTTCGCCGATAAACGCGGCAATCGTGTCCGCGCCTTCACGCTCGATCAGCGCTTCCAGTTCGGCGGCGCAATGGGCGACGAACTGTTCTTCGCTCATCGACAGGTCATCGCGGCGGAAATAATAGGGTGCCTCAGTGTGCAGCACTTGCGCCAGCGGCAGGTCGAATTTCTTGTGGAACAGCTCCAGCCCGGTGAGCGACCCGGTCATCAGCCCGGACCCGTGATAGCCGCGCCAGCGCGAGATGATTTTCTTCTTCTCGGGGCGGCCAAGGATGTTGTTGTAATACCAGACCAGCTTGATGTTGGTTTCATTGGCGTCCGACCCGGACAGGCCGAAATAGACCTTGGACATGTGATCCGGCGCGCGGTCCAGCACCATCTTGGCCAGCGTGATCGACGCCTCTGTGCCGTGGCCCACGTAGGAGTGGTAATAGGCCAGTTCGCGGGCCTGATCGGCGATGGCCTCGGCAATCTCGGGGCGACCATAGCCAACATTCACGCAATACAGCCCGGCAAAGGCGTCCAGAAGGCGATTGCCGTCACGGTCCTCGATATGGCAGCCGCTGCCGCCGGTCACCACGCGATTGGGCACATTACCCCGCGCGAATTCGGCCAGGTGGGTGGAGGGGTGAAAGAAATTCTCGCGGTCCCACTGGTCCAGTTGGTCATTTCTGAGCATGGCTCACCTCAATACATCAGGCGGCGCGCCGCCGGTTTCAGACAGGGAGGGGCTTTTCGCGCGATGACCTCTGGCCCCGAGGCCAGCGGTCGAACGGTCAGGCTCCGCCCATCCCGGGCAGCAGCGCGCAATGCCTTTATTGCCGGGGACGGCCCAGCCCTAGCGCAGTTTTGCGTCGGGTGCCAGAGGGCAGGGGCGGGGTTTTGCCGCGCCTATCGCAGGTAACGGGTCGGGTCATAGGGCGCGAGGTCGAGGTTCGGTGCGGACCCGCCGATCATCTGTGCCAGCAACTGCCCGGTGCGCGGCCCGGCGGTCAGGCCCAGATGCTGATGCCCGAACCCGGTATAGATGCCGCTGTCGCCGATCTGGCCAATCAGCGGCAGGCTGTCGGGGGTCGAGGGACGGAACCCCATCCATTCCTGCGTGCCGGAATAGCTCAGGCGCGGAAAGGCGCGTTTCGCCTCGCGCCGGATCAGCTTGATCGGCCCGTCGCTGGGACCGGCATGGTGATCACCCAGCTCCACCGTCCCGGCGCAGCGCAACCCGTCACTCATGGGTGTGACGCCAAAGGCGCCGGTGGAGATCATCATCGGGTTGCGGGGCAGTTCAGAGGGGTTCTCAAACAGCACGTGATAGCCGCGCTCGGTCTCAAGCTGCACCTTGAGGCCCAGCATGCGCATCATCTCCTTGGACCAGATGCCCGACGTCACCACCGCCGCGTGGCAGTCAAAATTGCCCTGATCGGTTTCGACCCGCGTGATGCGGCCCTGTTCGCGTTGAAACCCCTTGACCTCGGCCTGCACAAATCGCCCGCCCCGGTCCGTGACATGATCCACAAGCGCGGCCACGTATTGCCCCGGATGCAGCACATGGCCCTGACCCTCCAGCACGGCGAGGCACTGGAAATCCTCGCCCAGGATCGGCTCTTCCTCGCGGACCTCCGCCCCGGTCAGGACCGTCGGCGCGAACCCCGCCGCGCGTTTCATGGCCCAGCCATAGCCATCCGCGTCAAACGCCTTGCGGCTGGTATAGGCATAGCCCAGCTTGCTGTCGGCGATCCATTGCTCCAGCCCGGTGCCCTGCACCAGCGCCTTGTGATCGGACACCGCATCGCCCACCAGAGGCAGCAGCGCGCCCACGATGCGCCGCGTCTCGGCATCCGTGGCATGGGACAGGAAGCGGGTGAGCCATGGGATGAGCTTCGGAAAATATCCCCATTTCATGAAGAGCGGTGAATTGGGATTGAGCAGGTAGCCGGGCAGCTTGCGCCACAACCCCGGTGTCGTGACCGGCATGAACCCCCATTGCGCAATCAGCCCCGCATTGCCATAGGACGCGCCCATGCCCGGCGCGCCCTTGTCGATCAGGATCACCTCATGGCCAAACCGCTGCAACCACAGCGCGGTGGACGCGCCGACAATACCTGCGCCGATGACAATGACGGGTTTGTTGCTCATGCTTGCATCCTCCCGCGCCAGTTAGTGGTGGGCCGGGGCCTTGTGCAAGCCTGTCATTGGCCGGGAAAGGGCGCGGGGAGATTGGGGGAAGATTTCATGTCCGGTGTTTTTCTGATCGTCATAGAGATTTGGGTGAGCGTCTGTTGTGTGGACAGAGCGGCCATGTGAAGACGCTCGGCACTAAAACGGGCTGGCCGGAACCGAGAGTGTTTTGAGACCGTCAGTGGCAGTGTAGCCGGAAAGGCAGGCCGCCGCCGCGCGTATCCCGAATGTAAGGCAACTCTCAACAGGCCAGTCCTCGTGGACGCCATGCAGCACCCCTGAAGCAAAAGCATCGCCCGCGCCGACCGCGCTAATGATTTCTTCGGGGGGAATCGGCTCCGGAGTGACTGCGACCTGGACGTTGTCTCCATACCAGACAACGTTCTTTGGAGAATGGATGATGACGGCCTGCCTCACTCCGCCGGATTTCAGAAATCGTGCCGCCTTCATCATTTCTTCGGCATCTAATCCACGATTCAGATTCACACCAGCTGCTTCCTCGGCTTCGAGCTCGTTTGCAAACAGGATGTCGATTTCGCTAAGGGTCGCTTTGACAATGTCTTGATAAGTGTCGGATTTGAACGACGCGAGGTCGACGCAGGTTTGTATGCCGTTGGCGCGAGCTTCCGACAGGACGTGGGCGGCGGCGGTTTTGCCAGACGGAAGTATCTCGTCGAGCTTGTCGAGCAAGGTCAGATAACCGAGATAGAGCAGCTTGATTTCGGCTTTCGACAATGCATCCAAATTGATCGACGACGCATCGAACAGGCTGTTGGCGCCGCGGTGGTGGAAGAAGGTGCGGCTGTCGCCCTGAACGTTCATGACGTGAGTTTGTGATGTTGTCGCCAACGTCGTTCGCTTCATGCCGTCGATTGGTAAACCCGCCTCGACGCATAGCCGCAAGACCTCGCCTCCCATGCCTCCCGACCCGATCAACCCGATTGGAATAACCGGGTATGAAACTCCCATCGCCCGGAGGCCCAAGGCAACATTTGCAGGACCACCGCCAAGATCGATGTGCTGGGACTCAATAATCGCTAGTCCCGACTTCTCGGGCCAATGCGAAATGGTGTGCACGGTGTCCAGAATCCAGTTTCCGGCACAGGCAATCCCCTGTCTTTTTTTCTCGCGCGGGACCGTCTCGAGCATGCTCTCACAACTGGCGAACAGGAATTGAGTGATAAGAATAGCAGACTTCGGGCCTCGGCGCATACCACATATTACGCCCGTCGCCAGAACCATGGCGCGGTGGGCATCAATTCGGCTGCTTTGGGCTCAATGCGGTCGTTCGCTCAGATGCGGCTTAGCCAAAGTTGTGCATTCCGGCATACCGGGGCAAATCCCACAAATCCCGCCGCCCATGTCGCGCATGGATAAGACAGGACGGTTTCCGCCCCCCAACGTGGCGCAAACAGGAGGATTTTTCATGCAAATCGGCTTTATCGGCCTTGGAAATGTGGGCGGCAAACTGTCGGGGTCGCTCTTGCGCAACGGCGTGGACCTTCAGGTCCACGACCTCAACCCGGAACTGGTGGCATCCTTCGTGGCGCGCGGCGCGACACCGGGGAAATCCCCGGCCCAGATGATGGCGGCCTGCGATGTGGTCATCACCTGCCTGCCCTCGCCACAGGCCTGCGAAGCGGTGCTGCGCGAGATGCTGGACGAGGTGCGCGAAGGCAAGATCTGGCTTGAGATGTCCACCACCGAGGCCGAGGCCGTGGCCCGTCTGGGCCGCGAGGTCGAGGCGCGGGGCGGGGCCGCCGTGGACTGCCCGGTCTCGGGCGGCTGTCACCGGGCAGACACCGGCAATATCGCCATTTTCGCCGGCACCGACCGCGCGACGTTCGAGCGTGTCCTGCCGATCCTGACCATCATGGGTCGGCGCATCCTGCATACCGGGCCTCTGGGGTCGGCCTCGGTGCTCAAGGTGATCACCAATTACCTCGCCACCGCCAATCTGGTCAGCGTGGCAGAGGCGCTGACCGTGGCCAAGGGCGCGGGCATGGACCTCAACACCGCCTTCGAGGCGATCCGCATCTCGTCGGGCAACAGCTTCGTGCATGAAACCGAAAGCCAGGTGATCCTGAACGGCTCGCGCGACATTTCCTTTACCATGGACCTCGTGGCCAAGGATATCGGTCTGTTCCAGACGGTGGCCGACAATGCAGGCGTGCAGCTGGATCTCAACCCGCTTTTGATCGATATTTTCAACGACGGGATCGACCGTTACGGCCCGCGCGAGCTGTCGCCCAATATCATCAAGCGACTGGAAGAGCGCACCGGGCTTGATATCCGCGCGCCGGGCTTTCCGGCGGAAATGACCGATGACGAACCCGAAGAGCCGGGATACGAGGTGAGACCCTCTCGCGCCTGATGGAAAACCGGTCTAAGAGGGGGCGTGACCAACAGGAGCCCGACATGAGCGACCCCCTTACCGAATTGCGCGCCTCGCCTGCGCGCCGCGCTATTGGCGTGGGCACCATGTTCGCGCTGGGCGCGCTGCTGGTCTATCTCGGGCTGTCGCAAAGCTATGAAAACATGGCTTGGCAGGTGGTCGTTCTGGTGTTCGGCGCGGCGGCGCTCTGGGCCGCGGTGCGGATGCAGCAGGCGACCGCGCTGCATATCGAGTTGCACGAGGACGGGGTCTATGATTCCGAGGGCGTGTTGCTGGCCGCGCTGGACGATATCGACACGGTCGAGCGTGGCATGCTGGCCTTCAAGCCCTCCAACGGCTTCATGATCCGTACCAAGACCCCCCAGCCGCGCCGCTGGCGGCCCGGTCTCTACTGGGTGCTCGGGCGGCGCATCGGGGTGGGCGGAGTGACGGCCGCCAGCCATTCCAAGGCCATGGCCGATATCATCGCGATGAAGATGCGCGAGCGGCGGGGGGAAGAGCTGTAGGGGTCAGCGGGTCGTGCGCCGGGTGTTCGGAGTGAACGGCGCGTCGCGCCGAGCAGAGCCGGTCGGCGGCTGCTGTCCTCGGGACGGGCGCATGAGTTTTGCAGGTTGGGCGGTTTCCGGGCATTCGCCGCAAGGGCGATCCAGACCCACCGGGTAGGTGGGAGCGGACATTCAAACTACGTCGGAACTGCGCGCTTTGCTGCGCTGCCGCAAGGCGGCTTCGAGCCCGTAGTCTCAGATGCTGCACGGGCCCATGAATGTCGGAAATAGTGTTTGCTCCAACTTCATGTCATGGGCCCCTCCGCAATACTTACCGATTCGATTTCTGGAGATCAGCCACAGTAGTGAGGTGCTTCGACATCCAGGCGGCGGCGGATGGCCAGCCATTCCAATTCACCTTCATACCCGTACCAGTCACTGGCGCTCATATCGGCGAGATGGCGTTTGATTTCTTGCTTGGGGATTTCACGAATGGTTGCGCCGCCCGCCGCTGATTTCTGCACCTCAAGCTGCACCGCACAGGCCTGATCAAGATAGAAGGACCGGAAGAAGGCTTCGCCGGCCGTGGCCCCGAAGACAAACGCGCCATGCCAGGCTTCGATGATGGCCTTCTTTCCGCGTCCTGCATTCAAAAGGCCCGTCAGAAAATCGTCCGTACATTCGAATTCATAATCGGTGTAGCCGAGAACATCGCCGCCACCGATCATGAGGTAGGCCTGGCTGAGGGGTTGCAGCCCTTCTTTCTGGGCGGATACGCCCATGATCGCCTTGGTGTGTATATGCATGATGCAGTTCATGTCCGGGTGCGCTTCGAAGAACAGCTTTCCGATCTCGGTGGCAGAGGGGTTCGGCTCGCCGTTTTCGGGATTGTGGTTCGACCGGTCAAAGCCGACCTTGATCAGGTTGGATGCGGTAACTTCCTCGTGCATCCAGCCGTAGTGATGCGTCAGCAAAGCGTCTTCTCCGGGCACGCGGATCGCGTGCCATTGGTTGGTCACGTCTGTCAGCCGGTACTTGACCAGCGCATTGTAGATGGCTGCGAGCTCGCAACGGGCTTCCCATTCCGCATCGCGGCAATTGGCAGGTCTGTGGCCGCTGGGGGTCGGGGTCATGATGTTCATTGGGTCTCTCCTCAATATTCGTCGGAGAATAGATCACCTTCGCCACAAAACTTGACTTGAAGTGCCTGTTATTGTGCGGAATCTTCTCAAGATGGCAAATGTCACGTTCATATTGTTCCCGAAGTTCCAGATGCTGGCCTATGTTCTGGCCACCGAAACACTGCGCGTGGCCAACAAATGCGCAGGCCGAGAGGTATTTCGCTGGCAAACGCGGTCCGCGACAAACCTCCCGGTTCAAGCTTCAAACGGTGCGTTGATCGCCCCGGACACGGTCGACTGGCAAGGCGGCCCAGATGCGGATCTCATACTCCTTTGCGCGGGATATGACCCTCTGGACCATCTCACGGCGCGGGTGCGTGCTTTTGCGTCCCGTGCCAAAAGGAGCCACAGTGTCATCGGAGGCGTGGATACAGGGACGGTCATACTGGCGGAGCTTGGTTTGCTGGATGGTGCA
The DNA here is from genome assembly GCF_028023675.1 of Primorskyibacter aestuariivivens. Classification (GTDB taxonomy): domain Bacteria; phylum Pseudomonadota; class Alphaproteobacteria; order Rhodobacterales; family Rhodobacteraceae; genus Marinovum; species Marinovum aestuariivivens. The sequence continues at coordinate 62,416 of NZ_JAQIOZ010000007.1, forward strand.
AAGGCCGTGCTGCACTATGAAGCAGAGGCCGCGTTTCGCGAACGGTGGCCTGACATCGAAATTACAGATCAAATATACTGTTTGGATGAGCGACGGCTCACAGCGGCTGGCGGTACAGCAACAGGCGATGCCGTTCTGGCCTGGATCGCCCGCGACGTTGATCGGGAACTCGCATCCCACACCGCGAACGGTATCGTGCACGGTGAAGCCAGACGCAGCGAGACTCCACAACGTAATCCGAATACAGCTGATCCTGTTCTGCTGATGATGCACCAGCTTATGGTCGAAAATGTGTCAGAACCTGTCTCGATCAAGGACATATGCGGGCGCTTGGGCGTATCGGAAAAGCAGCTGCGCGGACGTTGTCTGGCGACTTACAGCCAGACCCCTTCCGCCTATTACCAAGCACGAAGACTGGAGGTCGGATACCATTTCATCACCAATTCCCAGATATCCATTACCGAGATCGCGCAAACCAGCGGTTTCGAATCCCTGCCGAGTTTCTCGCGCGCAATACGTGTCCGCTATGGGTCTTCGCCAAGACAGTTACGAAAGCGGACCTCCAAGACCTAAACACAAACAACCACTTTGTCCCGCGTTGCTGACCATCGGCCCCCGCAATTGCTGCGCGATGCATGAATGGCCGCTTCGGTGAAGCTGCGATGCGGCGTCCAAACTCACGGCCAAGGTCGGCTCTGGGCCGCTTCCCACGCATGACCCATCGTGCCCCCGGCTCATCGACTGCAGCTTGTACCTCGGGCGCGGCCCCCTTGCCGTGTCGCCCTTAAACCCGCTCCACCTGCAGATACTCGCCCGGGTAAAACGCCAGGTAACCCTTGATCCGCTCGGCCGCCTCGATCGGATCCTCATAGGACCAGACCGCATCTTTCAAGGTCCGGTTCTTGGCTTCGATGGAATAATAGGACGCTTCGCCCTTTTTCGGGCAGGTCGTGCGCGTGTCGGACGGATCAAGAAAGGCCATCGCGATGTCTTCGCGGGGGAAATAGATCACCGGGTCGTGCCCGTCCTCGATCAGTTCCAGCGCGTTCGAGCTTTCGCCCAGAACGGCGCCGCTTGCGCGGACGGTCCATTTGCCGGTGGCTTCTACGATTCTGATGCTCATGTTGTCTCTCCCCACGTCACAGGCCCGCACATGCGCGGACCTCTTATCCGGTCGCATGTAACAGCGTGATGTCAAATGTCTGCGGTTGCGGCATCCAACCACATCGCGGCCCGCTTGCCCAGCCTCGGGCCGATTTTCTGACGACATGTCGCATGGTAGGCATTGAGCCAGTCGCGTTCCGCCGCGCTCAGCATGTCGGCTTTGATCAGCCGCCGGTCAATCGGCACCCAGGTCAGCGTCTCCCACTCCAGCATGGCGTCAACCGTTCCGCCGGGCAGGGCAGGGGCCTCGCGCACCACCAACAGGTTCTCGATCCGGATGCCGAATGCGCCTTCGCGGTAAAACCCCGGCTCATTGGACAGGATCATGCCGGGCAAAAGTGGTTCCACCCCCGTCCGGGCCAGACGCTGCGGCCCCTCATGCACGCAGAGATACGCGCCCACCCCGTGCCCGGTGCCATGGCCGTAATCCTGCCCCGCCAGCCACAGCGGCATGCGCGCCAGCGCGTCCAGATCGCGGCCCGCCAGCCCCTTGGGCCAGCGCGCGCGGCTCATGGCAATCATGCCCTGCAACACGCGGGTGAAGGCCTCGGCGGCCTCGCGTGGCGGGTCACCAATGGCGATGGTGCGGGTGATGTCGGTGGTGCCATCGGCATATTGCCCGCCGGAATCGACCAGCAGCAATTCGCCCTCGGCCAGTTTGCGGTTGGTCTCCTCAGACACGCGGTAATGCACGATTGCCCCGTTGGGACCCGCGCCGCTGATCGTCTCAAAGGAGATGTCGAGCAATTGGTTGGTGTCCCGCCGGAAGCCTTCGAGCGCGGTGACCACGTCGATCTCGGTCAGGTCTCCGGGGGCCTCCGCGTCCAGCCAGGCAAGGAATTCACACATCGCCGCCCCATCGCGCAAATGCGCCTCGCGCGCGCCTGCGATCTCGGCCCCGGTTTTGCAGGCCTTGGGCAGGATGCAGGGATCGCGCGCCTCGCTCACCTCGGCGCTCAGCGCATCCACCACGGCGAGCGGAACCGATTCCGGATCGACCAGCACCGGACCCTGCAACGCCGCCAGCGCGGGTTTGAATGCGTCGGGATCGTGCCGCCGGATTTCCGGCCCAAGTGAGACGCCGTCCAGTTTTGCCGCGGCCATGAACAGATCGACGGACCCGTCATCACACAACAGGGCAAAGCCATGCGCCACCGGGTTGCGGGGAATGTCCCCGCCGCGGATGTTCAAAAGCCAACACAGCGAATCCGGCAGGGTGATCACCGCAACCTTTGCCCCCTGTTCGCACAGAGATTTGGCCAGGTCTGCCCGCTTCTGAGCCGAGCTTTTCCCGGCCAGCGTATCCGGATGCATCTTGACCGGTGCCATGGGCGGGGATGGTTGGTCGTCCCAGATCGCATCAACCGGGTTGTCCACGCGGGCCAGTGTGACACCGCTGCCTGCCAGCCCTTTTTCCAGCGTCCTGAATTGCGACAGTGTGTGCAGCCATGGGTCGATCCCCACGACGCCCTTGTCCAGATTGTCCCTGAGCCAATCCGCGATCTGCACCTCTGGCCAATCCACCGGGGTGAACACATCCGCCACCTGCGCGCGCACCTGCACCCGGTAGCGCCCGTCCACGAACACGCCTGCCTTGTCCGCAAGCACGACGGCAAACCCCGCCGACCCGGTAAACCCGGTGAGCCATGCCAGCCGGTCGTCGCGCGGGGCGACATATTCCCCCTGATGCACATCGGCGCGCGGCACGATGAAGCCGTCCAGCCCTTCGGCGGCCAACCGCGCACGCAGCGCGGCAAGCCGGGGCGGCCCCTGTTCGGGCCGTGCCGTCACTTCGAATGTCTGGAACATGGCTGCACTCCCCTGATCTGATTGCGCCCGAAGATACGCCAACGCCGCGCGACGGCAACCGCGATTGCGAAATCGCTTCCCGCGTTTACCTTTTTTGCGCTATGTCAGAAAGACTTAGAGCGTAAAGGGACTGTATGACACCGGATTGGCTGACGCCACAAACCCTTGTTCTGATTGCGGGCGGGCTGCACGTGTTGGGCTATCTGGTGATCCACCAGGTCGCGCTGCGGCTGCTGCTTCTGTCCGGGACGGCTGTTTACATTCTGTATTACATGAGTGCCGCCGAAACCCCGCTCTGGGAGGCGGTCTATATGTCCATGGCCATGGGGACGGCCAATCTCATCGGGCTTGCGGGGCTGTTCTGGCGGCGGTCAAAGCTGGCCATTCCGGCCCGGCACCGCGATATTTACGACCATTTCCGTGACCTGCCGCCCGGTGATTTCCGGGAATTGCTGTCGCTGGCAAAGCGGGTCACGCTGGACGAAGACAGGTTGCTGACGACCGAACATCAACCGGTGACCGCCTTGTATTTCGTGGTGTCGGGCAAGTTGAAGATCGAAAAGCAGGGCGAGCAGTTCACCATGCCGCCCGGCGTTTTCGTGGGGGAGGTGGCCTATCTCACTGGGCGGATGTCATCGGCGACGACATGGCTGTCCAAGGGGGCGGAAATGCTGGTCTGGGATCCGGCCAGATTGCGCCGCCGCTCGGCCCGCAAGGCCCGGTTCAAGCTGGCGCTGGAGGCGATGATCTCCAAGGATCTGGCGCTCAAGGTGGCCTTTGCCGTGGCTCCGCATCGCGAGGACTGGGACCATTCCGAGGTGGTGGCTGCGGCCAAGGCCCGGCCTTAAAAGGCCGGTTCTCAACTCGCCCTTTTCATCCCCATCACACGTGCCCGCGCGCGCGGATCGCTGTCGAACAGCGCCGCAAGCTGTTCGGTCATGGCACCCGCCAGTTGCTCGACATCGGTGATGGTCACCGCGCGGTCATAATAGCGCGTCACGTCATGGCCGATACCAATCGCCAGAAGCTCCACCGCGCGGCGCTTTTCGACCATGGCGATCACGTCGCGCAGGTGCTTTTCAAGAAAATTGGCGGGGTTCACGCTCAGCGTTGAATCATCCACCGGCGCGCCATCGGAAATTACCATCAGGATCTTGCGCGCCTCGGGCCGACCCAGCATGCGCCGATGCGCCCATTCCAGCGCCTCGCCGTCGATATTTTCCTTGAGCAGCCCCTCTTTCATCATCAGACCCAGATTGGGCCGCGCGCGACGCCAGGGCGAATCCGCACCCTTGTAGATGATGTGGCGCAGATCGTTGAGCCGCCCGGGTTGCTGCGGGCGGCCTTCGGCCAGCCATGCCTCGCGCGAGAGGCCACCTTTCCACGCGCGGGTGGTAAAGCCGAGGATTTCCACCTTGACCGAGCAGCGCTCAAGCGTGCGGGCCAGAACATCGGCACAGATCGCCGCAATAGAGATCGGCCGCCCCCGCATGGAGCCGGAATTGTCCAGAAGCAGCGTTACAACCGTGTCGCGGAACTCGGTGTCTTTCTCCACCTTGAAGCTGAGCGGCGTGGTCGGGTTGGCCACCACCCGCGCCAGCCGCCCGGCATCCAGAATGCCCTCTTCCAGATCGAACTCCCAACTGCGGTTCTGCTGCGCCTGCAACCGCCGCTGCAATTTATTGGCCAGGCGGCTCACCGCGCCCTTGAGCGGTTCCAGTTGTTGGTCGAGATAGGCGCGCAGGCGTTCCAGTTCGGCAGGTTCGGCCAGATCCTCGGCGCGGATTTCCTCGTCATGCTCGGTCTCGTAGACCACGTAATCGGGGTCGGCATCGGAAATCGGCTGCGGGGTCGGGGGCTCCAGCGGGGCCTCGCCCTCGGGCAGTTCGGTTTCCTCGCCCGCTTCCTGATCAGACATTTCGTCCATCGAGACCTGCGCCTGGCTGGCATCCTGTTGGTCTTCCTGGCTCTGGTCGGGATTGGCTTCGGATTGCTCGTCCTGATCCTCGTCCTGGCCAGTGCTGTCGGGCTCTTCCTGATCGTCCTGGCCCTGTTCGGCATCGTCCTCGGACTCGTCATCCATCTCGTCCGGGTCATCGCCCAGCTGGTCGCCATAGCCCAGGTCTTCGATGATCTTGCGGGCGAATTTGGCGAAATGGCTCTGATCGGCCAGCATTTCGTCGAGGTTCTCCAGCGTGCCGCCGGCCTGTTCCTCGATAAAGGGACGCCAAAGCTCCATGACATTGGCCGCCCCGGCAGGCATGTCGCGCCCGGTGGCCAGGTGCCGGATGAGATAGCCCGCCGCTACGGGCAGGGGGGCTTCCGAGGTTTCCTTGATCTGGTCATAGCCGCGTCGCTGCGCGTCGGCGGCGATCTTGGCGTCGATATTGCCCGCCGTGCCGGGCATGTCGCGCGCGCCCATCGCCTCGCAGCGGGCGGTTTCCATCGCTTCATAGAGATCGCGCGCCATGTCGCCCTGCGGCGCATAGCGGGCATGGGTGCCCGTATCGTGGTACTTGTGATGCAGTGCCAGCGCATCCGCCGTACCACGCGCCAGCAGCACCTCGTCGCGCGTCATGCGGCGGCTGACCTGCGGAAGGCGCACCGAGTCGCCCGAAATCCCCGCCGGATCAACGCTGTAGCTGACGGTCAGCTCCGGGTTGTCGGCCATCACCTTGGTGGCCTCGGCAAGGGCTTTCTTGAACGGATCGGCGGGATTGTCGGACTGTGCCATGGGGTGGCCTTCGGGCTTTGGGGTCAACGCCCGGTAACCTAAGTCCAAAGCCCGCCAATGACCAGCGGGCGCGGCGGGAAAAACGCCGGAGGGGGCGCATTCCATGCGCTTCGTTCCTATCGGTTGGCCGGATTAACTCAGCAGAACCCCGGTGCACTCCCTGACCCGTTGCAGGGCCAGCCGCGCCGCGCGGGTTTTGTCGCGCGGGTCCGCGTTGAACGTGGCCCGGGTCAATAGCGCGGCCTGCGCCATCTTGGCCTCGATCCGCATGGCCAGCACCTCGCGTCCCGAGTTGGGTGCGCGCACCGCATCCAGCATGTCGATCATATGGGCACGTTGCAGGGCAGTCTGTTCAGAGGCCGGACCATCGAACATCCACTGATGTTCCATCAGCGCCGACAACCGCCCGGCGCAAATGGCAAACATCACCACCGGGTCCGCCCGGTCGATCATCGGGTCGATCATTCGCGCCTGTGCCAGCGATGGGGAGGAGGTCACCGCCAGAACAGACGCAAAAAGGAAAGTTTTCAAACTGCCCATAAAACCGACTTTAAGGCAAAAAACTTACCTAACAATTGTGCATTTTGAGAACTTTTCCGCGCGTGACTCCTCCGCCACGGCTGCAGGCGCAGCAAAAACGGCGCCCGAAGGCGCCGTCAGAAACTCATGCAGGATGGATCAGCGCTTAGCCCAGCGACACGCTCGCCGCGCTTTCGGGCAGTTCCTCGTCAAAGCAGCGCTGGTAGAATTCCGCCACGGTCTGGCGCTCCAGCTCGTCACATTTGTTCAGGAACGACACCCGGAACGCATAGCCCACATTGCGGAAGATCTCGGCATTCTGTGCCCAGGCGATCACCGTCCGGGGTGACATCACGGTGGAGAGATCGCCATTCATGAAGGCGGTGCGCGTCAGGTCCGCAACGGTCACCATCTGCTTGATCTGCTTGCGGCCCTTTTCATTATTGTAATGCGGGCATTTCGCCAGCACGATGGCCGCCTCGGCCCCCACTGAAAGGTAGTTCAGCGTCGCCACCAGAGACCAGCGGTCCATCTGACCCTGGTTGATCTGTTGGGTGCCGTGATAAAGCCCGGTCGTGTCGCCCAGACCCACCGTGTTCGCGGTGGCGAAGATGCGGAAATAGGGGTGCGGATTGATCACCTCGTTCTGGTCCAGCAGCGTCAGCTTGCCGTCCACTTCCAGCACCCGCTGGATCACGAACATCACATCGGCGCGGCCCGCATCATATTCGTCGAACACGATCGCGGTCGGGTTGCGCAGCGCCCAGGGCAGGATGCCCTCCTGAAACTCGGTGACCTGCATCCCGTCTTTCAGCTTGATCGCGTCCTTGCCGATCAGGTCGATCCGGCTGATATGGCTGTCGAGGTTGACCCGCACCGCAGGCCAGTTCAGCCGCGCGGCCACCTGTTCGATATGGGTGGATTTGCCCGTCCCGTGGTAGCCCTGGATCATCACACGGCGATTGTGGCTGAAGCCTGCAAGGATGGCCAAGGTCGTGTCGGGGTCGAATTTATAGGTGCTGTCGATATCAGGCACCCGCTCGGTCCGCTCGGCAAAGCCCTTGACCACCATGTCGCTGTCGATGCCAAAGACATCGCGCACCGAAATTTCTTCTGTGGGCTTGGCGTTGATATCCATGACGGCATCCTCTGGTGGCATTTCTCGCGTGGTGTCGTGCACCAAATCCGCGGCAGTGGCAAGGGGAGCGGGGGGCGTTTTCACCCATTGTCTGCAAGGCACTTGCCTTGCGCGCGCACTGCTCTAGGCTCGGAGGTGGTACCAAGGGGGCAAAGCGTGGCCACGACCGATCTTGACGAATTACTGTCGCGCGTCTCCATGGCGGATCGTTCCGCATTTTCTGCGCTTTACGATGCAACCTCGGCGAAACTCTTTGGCATTTGCCTCCGTATCCTTGGAGACAGGGCGCTTTCCGAGGATGCGTTGCAGGAGATCTACGTCAAGATCTGGCACAAATCCGAAAGCTACATCCCCGGTCGCGTGCGGCCCATGACATGGCTGATCACCGTGGCGCGCAATCATGCGATTGACGTGCTGCGCAGCCGACGCAGCGCGACGCAGGGACAAAGCGACGATGACAGCGCTCTCGACCGGTTGCACTCGCCCGATCCGGGACCGGCCGAACAGCTCGCGCAGAAAGACACGCGCGCGCAGATCGAGGCCTGTATGGACGAGTTGTCCGAGGACAAGGCGCAGGCCGTGAGGCTGGCCTATCTTGAGGGCGCAACCTATGCCGAGCTGGCCGCGCATTTTGCCGTGCCGCTCAACACGATGAGAACCTGGCTGCGCCGCAGCCTGCAAACCCTGAGGGCCTGTCTGAGCCGATGAGCACCGACGCCGAATATCCCGAGGACGATGCCGCGCTGGCCGCGGAATATGTTCTTGGCCTGCTGGATGCGGAAGAGACGCGTGCGTTTGAACGCCGAGTCATGACCGAACGCGCCCTGCAGGATCTGGTCGAGGCCTGGCAGGTGCATTTCGCCGATCTGGCCGATGACCTGCCCGAGACCGTCCCGCCCGCCGCCGTCTGGACCGGCATTCAGGCGCGGCTCTTTACCCAATCAGAGCCGCTCTGGCGGCGTCTGTTCCTGGGCCGCGCGGTCATCGGTGCGGCGCTGGCCGGGCTGGTGGCGCTGGCCGTGGTGCAGATGGGCTGGCTGGAGCCTGAGCGCCCCGCGCCCTTTGTGGCCGAGCTGGCGTCCGAGACCGAAGGGCAGGTGGCCCGGATCGAGGTTGACCCCGAAACGGGTCGCGTTGCGGCCGAACTCATCGCGCTCTTCCCCGATCCCGGGCGCACGCGTGAGCTGTGGCTCATTCAGGGGGAAAACGCCCCGGTCTCGCTGGGCCTTCTGGCCCCGGGGCAGGTGGTGGCATTGTCCGTGCCCGAGGACCTGAGACCCGGGCTGAGCGGCGCACTGCTGGCGATTTCGGATGAACCGGAAGGCGGCTCGCCCACGGGCCAGCCCACTGGCGCGGTGCTTGCCGCAGGACCGATCACAGCGTCGTGATGGCGATGTGATCGGCTGTCTGAAACTTTTGGCGAAACAGATCCGTCTCTTCCAATGACGCGGCCCTGATCAGCGGGGTCGCGCATGGAACCAAAAGGGAGAGACGCATGACCTTCAAAAGCTTCACCACCGCCACCGCAGCCCTGGCCATCACCGCTGGCATGGCGCTGGCGCAATCGGCCAACCCGATGGTGGGCGGCGCGCCGATGTTTGCGAACAAGACCATTGTCGAAAACGCCGTGAACTCGGCAGATCACACCACGCTTGTCGCCGCCGTGAAGGCCGCCGGGCTGGTCGAGACCTTGTCAAGTGACGGCCCGTTCACCGTCTTTGCGCCCACCAATGACGCCTTTGGCATGCTGGCGAACGGCACGGTGGACACGCTGCTGAAGCCTGAAAACAAGGCCACGCTGACCAAGGTTCTGACCTGTCACGTGGTGGCCGCCGATGCCATGTCCATGGCAATCAAGGGCATGGTGGATGACGATGGTGGCAAACACCCGGTGCCTACCGTGGGCGGCTGCACATTGCAGGCCACCTATGACGGCGACACCATCATGCTGGAGGACGAGCGTGGCCGCACCGCCAAGGTGACCATCGCCGATGTGAAGCAATCGAACGGTGTCATCCATGTGATCGACACGGTGCTGTTGCCCGCGATGTAAACCACGCGCAGTTGGTATGCCCGAACCCCCGGCGGAGCAGGTGAACCTTGTGTGTTTTCACAGTATTCGTGTGATTTTCACCGGCCCGCCAGCGGCGCATACCGCTCCGTCCTGCCCCCCCTTGGCAGGGCGGAGCCCTAAAACCGACGCACAATCCGACCTATATCTGAGAAAACGAAAGGACCACACCATGCCGACCACAAGACGCCAGATCATCGCCAGCGGGCTCGCGTCTGCAGCGCTGGTCCTGCCAGCCTTGCCCCGCCGGACCCAGGCCGCCACCGGCAATTTCGAGGTCACCCGGACCGAGGCCGAATGGCGCGCCATGCTGACCGATCTGCAATATGCGGTGATGCGCGAGGAAGACACCGAACGCGCCTTTACGTCGCCCCTGCACGATCTCAAGACACCGGGCATGTATCATTGCCGCGGCTGCGACCTGCCGCTCTACAGTTCGAAACACAAGTTTGACAGCGGCACCGGCTGGCCCAGTTTCTGGAAAGCCCAGAGCAACGCGATCCGCACCAAACCCGACCGGTCATTCTTTGTGACCCGCACCGAATGCCATTGCCGCCGCTGCGGCTCGCATCTGGGCCATATCTTCGACGACGGCCCCGAGCCCACGGGCAAACGGCATTGCATCAACGGGGTGTCTCTGGTGTTCCGGGCGGCGTGACCTGCACGGGTGACCCATTAAAAAGGCGGCCCTTTTCGGGGCCGCTTTTTTGTCGAATCCAAATGGCTGGCTGAGCGCCTCAGCCGTCCGGGAAACTGCGGCTGTCCTTGACCTGTTCCCAGGCCCACATGACCTCGTTCAGCTGCTCTTCCTGGCTGCGGTCGCCGCCGTTCATATCCGGGTGCAGCACCTTGATCAGCGCCTTGTAGGCCTTGCGGATCTCTTTCTTGTTCCAGGTTTCCTTGGCTTCAAGAATCTCGATCGCCCGACGCTCGGTCGGCGGCAGACGCCGACCGCTGCCCCCGGCATTGCGCCCCGGGTTGCGCGTGGCATTGTCGCCCAGAACCTGGTGCGGGTCTTCGATGCCCAGCCGCGCCCAGGCGCGCGCCTCGGGGTCGCGGAAATCCTTGGTTGTGCGTTCCCAGACCTTGTCCTTGGACTGCTGCGCATTGATCTCGGCCTCGGTCGTGCCGTCGAAGAAATTCCATTTCAGGTTATATTCCCGGATATGCTCCTTGCAGAACCAGAAATAGTCATCCAGCACATCCGGCGCCTTGGGCGCGCGGTAGAGCCCTTTTTCCTCGCAGCCCTCATGGTCGCAGACGCGGGTCGACGTCTCGGACGCCCCCGACATCCCGCGCCGTCCACGGGGATTTTTCTTTTTCGCGGATGACACCGACATATCAAAACCGAAGGGGTCTGGTTTACTCATCGCTCACACCTTTTCGACTCGGACGTGGCAGTTTAGACAATTGAGCAACAAGCGAAAGGGGCAGGGAGAAAATTCATGACCAGAACAGAGAAAATCCGCGCAAAGCTTGAAGCGGCCTTTGAACCCACCGAACTGGTGGTCGAGGATGAAAGCGAACGCCATCGCGGCCATGCCGGGTATCAGGAAGGCGGAGAGAGCCACTTCAAAGTGCGGCTGCGCTCCGATGCCTTTGCAGGCCAGTCCCGCATCGCCCGCCACCGCGCGGTGCACGCGGCGCTGGGGGCGGAGCTGGTGAGCGCCATTCACGCCCTGTCGCTGGATCTGGATACGCCGTGAGACCTTGCGCTCACGCGGGTCAGGTTTTTGTCTGGTCCTCAGCCGCGTCCTTACCTTCGGTGGCCGTCGGCTGATCCGCGTCTTCCGCCTCGGGGGCATTCTCTGCGGTGTCCTCGCCCGGCATGTCGTCTTCGGCAACCGTGCCCTCGGCATCCGCCCATTCGGCATCCGCCGTATCCCCTTCGGGTGCCCGGCTGTCTTTCTCGGCCAGCGCCCGTGCCGCATCCAGCACCGGGATTTCCTTGGGCGGGTCGAGCAGGCGCGGCTCGTAGGCCTCGGCCTCGTCGAGACGCGGGCGGCGGAACACCAGCATGTTGCGATAGACCGTGGTGCGGCCCGAGAGACCTTGACGTTCTTCGCTGGGCAGCGTCTCGGCGCGCAGGTAATCCCAGCCCTCGGCCCCCATGTCGTTCATCAGAACTTCGAGCGCATGGGCAAAGCGCCCCTCTGGCCCTTTGACCCCACGTGCCTTGATCCCCCGGTCCGGGGCCGGCACCACCTTGTATTCATACCGTGTCATGACGGGTCAGAACCACAAAACCGCGCTTACTGCAATCCCCGTGCGTGGCCGCGGGAATTCGCCTCGTCCCACATGCGCATGGCGCGCCGTCTTTGCCACAACCTGAGCGAAAGGCCGGAAAATCCAATGACGATCCAGCTGGCCTGGATCATCGCCGAGGCAAGATTGAAGTCCCCCGCAAGGCTGATCAGCACAAGGCTTGCCGCCAGGATATTGACCACGGAATAGGTGATCCCGCTGCCATCAAGTACTTCCAGCTGTAGTGCTGCAAAGCCGCCGATGTAAAAGAAAAAACCAAGGACGCCAATCATTCTTAAAGCGTCGTCGGTGATGCCGATTTGAGAAATAAACTCAAACATCTCGTGCTCCAAAATATGTTATCTCGCAGCCGAAAAATACGTTGGCTGTCTGGCCGATCACGTCCTGTATGCGGGCGGATACATAAAAAGGTTAACAGATCGTTGCTTTTGCGAAAATGCTGGAATACCTCACTCTGTGAGCAACCTCACACCGGTCAGCGCCCCCGCACCCCAAGACGCAGTCCCAGCCCGACAATCCCGATCACCACCCATGACACCTGGATCAGGGCAGAGGCGAGGTTGAAATCGTGGATCAGCGAGATCAACACAAGCGCCGCAGCCGCGATATTAAGCAGCGTATACGGCGCCCCATTGCCGTCGATCAGCCGCAGTTGCAGCGCGGCGAAGGTGCCGATGTAAAGCAGGAAGCCACAGACCCCGAGGGCGCGAAACATGCCCTGAAAATCGAGCGACAGAGTAACCGAATCCACGAGACACCCTTATGACATCGGGCGAAGTGTTGCGCCGCAAGCCGGGTGTGGCAAGACTCATGGCGCATTTTGCAACCCACGGGATTTGTTGGGGAAAGCGGCTCACCCGGACGGGGCGGCGTTACCCGCTTTGAGCGTCGCGCCGCTCGGTGATCATCGCCCATTGCCCGTCCGATATGGCCAGGTACTGCGTCGCCCCGGCTGCTTCAAACACCTCCCGCGCCGCCCGCACATTCGCCTCTGCCTGATCTAGATGCGTCGCATCGCCGGTCTTGCCAAAAAACGCGATCTCAATATTGCAGAGGTTGCCTTGCGTGAAGGCCCATTGCAGCGGCACCCGGTCGCGCGTGCGCTCCTCCAGCGCGTCGCGATAGGCGGCAACGGCCTCTTCCAGCCGCGTGGTGCCGGTTTCGCGTTCCCCGAGGGTTTGGAGCGCAGTGCCCAAATTGTTTTGCGTTGTGGCCCAGGTTTCCCAATCGGTTTCCCGTGGCGTAAGTGCCAAGATGTCGCGAAATCGTGAGACGGCCTCGACCAGCTTGGAAGCGCCCGCATCACTGCTCTGTCGTTCCCCCGATTGGCAAAGGGTTTTGGCCAAGTTGCCCAGCAATGGAATGCGCTGCTCTGCCGCGACGTCGTCGGGCAAAACGGCCAAAGCGTCCCGTAGCATCTGCTCGGCAAAGACCGACCCGTCCCCGGCATAGCGCGCGCCATGGTCATAGAGGACTTCATACAATCGCCCACGTAGCATGGCAGGTGCCATCACATCTACGCTTCGGAAGCTGTCCGCCACTGCGGACAGGATGTGAAACGCTTTTTCAACCCGACCAATGAGAAGCGCGTTATTCGCCAGCGTGATCTTGGTATTGGCGGCGATTGCCGTTTCGGCGATATCGGCGGCGGACAGAAGCTCATGCACCTGCTCAAATGCACCATCCGCCGCCGCTCTTTCCGCCGCTGCCTTGATCCGCGCAATCTCGGCCACATTCTCATCCAGCGCGGCAATCTGCTGTTTCAATGCGCGGTAGTCCTTGGCCTTTTCTTCGAGCTCTGCGCGCAATGCGTCGTCAGCCAGGTCATAGATCCCGTCGATTTCAAAGCGCAGCGCCAGCGTTTCCATCTGGTCCCGGGGTAGGCGGGACAGTTGGGTCAACGCCTGCGAGAGACTGCCGAACTCGGAGAGGATGAGGTCGAGCTTGCCCTGCACCTCTGCAAATTGCAGCAACACCGCCTGCTGAAATGCCGGAGCCAACACTTAGGCAAATTCCGGGGCGTCCAGAACCTCTTGCAGCAAGCCTCCGACATCACGACGAAAGGCGGTTTCATAGGCGGCGGTTTCGTAATCTGCCTGCGCGCCTTTTGCTCGACGGTACAGGTGGGCGGTCAGAGCCTCTGCATCGCGTTCCGCGACATCACGTCCGCCGGGGTCGGCGCGGCAAAACTGATCATGTCGGGCAGGTGATAACGCGAATCGTTCGCGTCGGTGTTGCGGGTCAAGGCGCGGAGCCGGTCGGCGATGTGGGCCTGAAGAGTGACCAGCCCGTCAGAGCGTTTTCGGCTCACTTCTTTCCACGACAGCATGCCGCCGATCATCGACGCCGCACCGCCGGTCACCGTGTCTGCTGCAAGAAGCCCGCCACCGCAGACCAGCACATTTGCTGCATGTGCGATTTTTGTATCGCCCGCCATCTGCCCGCCTTACCCGTTTCGCCATGACGTTAACGCGCGTCACGGGGCGTGGCAATGCAAGGGTAACGGTGCGCAATGACTGCGCGCCCTACGAGCGCCGTGTAGGGTGGGCAGTCCTGCCCACCGCGCCCGTTACAACCCCAGCTTGGCGCTGACGATCTCGTTCACCGCCTTGGGGTTGGCCTTGCCGCCGGTGGCTTTCATCACCTGTCCCACGAACCAGCCCGCAAGCTTGGGGTTGGCCTTGGCCTTTTCGACCTGTGCCGGGTTGTCGGCGATGACCTGGTCCACCGCAGCCTCGATCGCGCCGGTATCGGTGACCTGTTTCATGCCGCGTGCCTCGACGATCTCTGCCGGGTCGCCGCCCTCGGTATAGACGATCTCAAAGAGGTCCTTGGCGATCTTGCCCGAGATATCGCCCTTTTGGATCAACGTGATCACGCCGCCCAGTTGTTCGGGGCTGACCGGGCAGTCGCGCAGATCGCGGTCGTCCTTCTTGAGCCGACCGAAGAGCTCGTTGATCACCCAGTTGGCGGCCATCTTGCCGTCGCGCCCCTCGGCCACTTTCTCGAAATAATCGGCGGACACGGTCTCCGCGGTCAGCACCGAGGCGTCGTAATCCGACAGGCCGAAATCCTTGATAAAGCGTGCTTTCTTCTGGTCAGGCAGTTCCGGCAGGTTGGCGGCGATGTCATCGACCCAAGCCTGTTCGATCTCCAGCGGAAGCAGGTCGGGATCGGGGAAGTAGCGGTAATCATGCGCCTCTTCCTTGGACCGCATCGAGCGCGTCTCGCCCTTGTCCGGATCGTAAAGCCGGGTTTCCTGATCGACCGAGCCACCGTTTTCCAGGATGGCGATCTGGCGGCGGGCCTCGTAATCAATGGCCTGCTGGATGAAGCGCATGGAGTTCATGTTCTTGATCTCGCAGCGGGTGCCCAGATGCGAGAAATCCTGCGTTTCCTGGTATTTCTCATAGGCCCCGGGGCGGCAGACCGACACGTTCACGTCGGCGCGCAGGTTGCCGTTTTGCATATTGCCATCGCAAGTGCCCAGATATTGCAGGATCTGGCGCAGCTTGACCACATAGGCCGCCGCTTCCTCGGGCCCGCGAATGTCGGGGCGGCTGACAATCTCCATCAGCGCCACACCGGTGCGGTTGAGGTCGACAAAGGACATGTTCGGGTCCATGTCATGGATGGATTTGCCTGCGTCCTGCTCCACATGGATGCGCTCGATCCGCACATTGCGCGCGGTGCCGTCGCCCATTTCCACCAGCACCTCGCCTTCGCCCACCAGCGGTTCATAGAGCTGGGAAATCTGGTAGCCCTGCGGCAGGTCGGGATAGAAGTAATTCTTGCGGTCAAAGGCGGATTTCAGGTTGATCTCGGCCTTGAGCCCCAGACCGGTGCGCACGGCCTGTTCGATGCAGTATTCGTTGACCACCGGCAGCATGCCGGGCATGGCGGCGTCCACAAAGGCCACGTTGGCATTGGGCTCTGCGCCGAACTTGGTCGATGCGCCGGAAAACAGCTTGGCCTGGCTTGAGACCTGCGCATGGACCTCCATGCCGATCACCAGTTCCCAATCATGCTTGGCCCCGGCAATCACCTTGGGTTTCGGGGTCTCGTAAGTAAGGTCCAGCATGGCCGCGCTCCTGTCTGTCTTGTCCCGCGTTCTAGGGCAGCGACGACAGGGGGGCAAGAGGGCCTCAGGCCAGTTGCGCCAGTTCCTTGGAGAACACGCTGCAGATCGTGTCCCAGGCCTGTTGCGTGCCGATCTCAAGCTCTTCCTCGCCGGCGGTGGCCGCATTGCCGGGCGTGGCGTAGCCCGAATCCATCAGCGCCCAGACCCATGGGTGAACCTCGTGCATGTCGCTGCGCAGGATGCGGTCGCGGCGCTCCTGAAGCGCACGGCGCTGGGTCCGGTCCGGGCCGTCGCCGCGTTCACGTGCCAGCATGCGCGACAGGTACGCGGCCAGCATATTGGCAATATGCTGGGTGCCGCAGCGTGCCAGAATATCGTCGATCCCTTCGAGAAAGAAATCGGTGTCCAGAAAGGCAAAGCAGGCCCCGTCCTGAAGCGCGGCATCAAGATAGACCCAGGTGTAGCCGCCTGCGCTCCAGACATCTTCGGTCCGGGCGGCGGTGCGGCGGGCTTCGATCTCCAGCTTGTGATAGCTGCCGAACCAGCAGGGCAGAAGATGCAGGCCAAAGGCCCGCATATGGCCGGGCATGGTGGGGGCAAGGTCGATCAGGTCCTCGAAATCATCCACCACACGCTCATCCGCATCGGCCAGCCCGGCCAGAAGCGCGCAGCGTGTCGAAGCGACCAGCGGCGAGTCATGTTCAAGCGCACAGACCGGCGCCAGCAATTCGGCGGCCGTGCCAAAGGCCTCCTGAAACTGAGGAAGATAGGTTTTCGGGCTGCCGCGTTGCCAGCCCTGACGATACCAGGCCCAGCCCGCATCCATATAGGTCAGCGCCAGAACCGAGGCGCAGACCGGATTTGACCGGTGATCGCAGGTCGCCTCATCCAGCAGTGACAGCCCCTCGAACACCCGCGACCCGGCCACCAGCGCTCCGGCCTCGGACGCGCTGTAGAGCGCGCGGCTCAGGTCGGACCGTGCGCCTGCCGCCAGCAATTCGGCAAGCGGCGTGCCAGAGGCGGTGGTGTCACGGTCCTTGTCATGTTGCATGATCGACCCTGCCAAAAGATCGAGCCGGTCTTGCCGAAGATGGGTTCGCCCGGTGGCGATCAAATCCTTCGATTGGGACAGTTCTTCGGGATTTGTCACCAATGGGAGGCCAAGCTGATCGAGCAGCGAGGTGGAAAAGGCCGTTTCCCGGCCGCGCCCGGACCAGCCAAGCAGAGACGACTGCGGGCCGGGGAGAGGGGCATCGTCACCGGTCACACGCCGCAGGAGCGTGATGGCCGGTTCCGTGAAGGGTGAAACAATATTTTTCATTGGCTTTCGCTAAAATTGGCAGTCTTTCGAAATAATCTGATGGGAGTTTGCGGCGGGAGGGCGGCAGGGGTCGGAAATTCTCATGCGCGGGAGAGGTACTATGCGATGCTTTGCGGCAAGAGTTTGTTCTTTGTTTCCGGATCGGGCAGCATTGGGGCCATGTGCAAAAGATTGTTGATAGCGGTTTTGATGTCTGTTGCGTCATTCGGGGCGGCGGAACAGGCGCCGGTTGACGTAAGGGAATCGGTGCGGTCTCAACTCGCCCCCGAGCAGTCCATGCGCCCGTCCATGCGGTTAGATGGGGTCCCTGCGACACGCTGGAACGCCCGTAGCGAGGCCGCGCTCTGGACACGGGCGATGTTGAGCGCGCTCAAAGGACATGCCAGCCCGCTGGTCGACAGCGTGCCCCGCGACATTGCGGAGTGGTGTCCCGGCTATGCGGGTAATTCGACTGCCGGGCGCGCGGCGTTCTGGGCCGGGTTCGCCTCGGCGCTGGCAAAACATGAAAGCACCTACCGGCCCGAAGCCGTGGGCGGCGGCGGACGCTGGTACGGGTTGTTGCAGATCCTGCCCGCCACGGCGCGCGGCTATGGCTGCCGGGCCGGGACCGGGGCGGCACTCAAACACGGGGTGGAGAACCTGTCCTGTGCGCTGCGGATCATGGCGGTGACCGTGCCGCGCGACAACGCGGTGGCACTGCGTGACAGCCGCTGGCGCGGCGTGGCCGCGGATTGGGGGCCGTTGCGATCGGCCACCAAGCGCCGGGACATGGCGGCGTGGCTCAGATCACAGGACTATTGCCGGAAACAAGAGACAAGCCCACGCCCCAGGTTGCGCCCAGAGCGGTCCTGAGCGGGCAAAAGTTTTCGAAAACTTTTGCAAAAATCTTGGAAGATTTTTGCGTCGTGGATGTCTCGGGGTATCCGGGAAGTCGCGGAGGGTGGGAAAGGGGGCGCTGCCCCCTCGGCCCAGGGGCGGTCTCCGCCCCTGCGGCCCGGAGATTGATCCACCGGATCAATCTCCGGGCGCGCCTCAGCCCCCAAGGTATTTTCAAACAGAAGAAGGGCAATCTGCCATTTGCAGGCTTTGCCCCTCTCTTGCCGCTCAGCCCTGCGCGGCTTTGAGCTCCAGCCGACGCGCATGCAGCACCGGTTCGGTATAGCCCGAGGGCTGTTCGCGCCCCTTGAACACCAGATCGCAGGCCGCCTGATACGCGATGCCATCAAATCCCGGTGCCATCGGGCGATAGGCCGGATCTCCGGCGTTCTGGCCATCCACCACGGCGGCCATCTTCTCCATCGCGGCGCGCACCTCGTCTGCGCTGACCACGCCATGATGTAGCCAGTTGGCGATATGCTGGGCCGAGATGCGGCAGGTCGCGCGATCCTCCATCAGGCCGACATTGTTGATGTCGGGCACCTTGGAGCACCCCACCCCCTGATCGATCCAGCGCACCACATAGCCCAGAATGCCCTGCGCATTGTTCTCCACTTCGCGGGTGATCTGGTCGCGGCTCCATTTGCGATAGCTGGCCAGCGGGATGTCCAGGATGGTCTCGACATAAGCGCGGCGTCCCCCGGCCTTGAGCTTGTCCTGCACGGCAAACACATCGACCTTGTGATAATGCAGCGCGTGCAGCGTGGCCGCCGTGGGCGAGGGCACCCAGGCGCAGTTCGCGCCGGATTTGGGGTGTTCGATCTTGGCCTCCAGCATTGCCGCCATGGCGTCGGGCATGGCCCACATGCCCTTGCCGATCTGTGCCTTGCCGGACAGTCCGCATTCCAGCCCGATATCCACGTTCTGGTTCTCGTAGCCGCCGATCCACGCCTTGCGCTTGATGAAATCCTTGCGGCTGAACGGCCCTGCCTCCATCGAGGTGTGGATCTCATCCCCGGTGCGGTCGAGGAAGCCGGTATTGATAAAGGCCACGCGGTTTTTCGCGGCGCGGATACATTCCTTGAGGTTCACCGTGGTGCGGCGCTCCTCGTCCATGATGCCGATCTTGACACTGTCCTGCGGCAGGCCCAGCACCCGTTCGACCACGTTGAAGATCTCGTTGGTAAAGGCCACTTCCTCGGGGCCGTGCATCTTGGGTTTCACCACATAGACCGAGCCATGCACCGAATTGCCGCTGTCGCGCTTGAGGTCATGCTTGGCAATCGCCACGGTGACCAGCGCGTCCATCAACCCTTCGAAAATCTCGTTGCCGTCGCGGTCCAGAACGGCGGGGTTGGTCATCAGGTGGCCGACATTGCGCACCCAAAGGAGCGCGCGGCCTTTCACGGTAATCTCCGAGCCATCCGGCGCAACAAAGGTCCGGTCGTCATTTAGACGGCGGGTCATGGTTTCGCCGCCCTTCTGGAAGCTCGCCTCCAGATCGCCCTTCATCAGCCCCAGCCAGTTGCCATAGGCCAGCACCTTGTCCTCGGCATCGACGCAAGCGACGCTGTCCTCACAGTCCATGATGGCCGAGACAGCGGCCTCCATCTGCACATCGGCCAGACCCGCCTGATCGCGCGCACCGATCATATGGGTGCGGTCAAACACCAGCTCCACATGCAACCCGTTGTTGCGTAGGAGCACCGCATCGGGGGCCTTGGGGTGGCCGCGATAGCCGACGAATTTCTCAGGGTTCACAAGCGGCATGTCATCGACCAGCAGCGCGCCGTCCTGCACATGGTAGCGCCGCGCATCCGCATGGGACGTGCCCGCCACCGGGAAGGCCTCGTCCAGAAACACCCGCGCCCGCGCCACGACCCGCGCACCGCGGCCCCGGTCATAGCCACCTTTGGGGGGCAGGGAGCCCATGGCATCGGTGCCGTAGAACGCATCATAAAGCGAGCCCCAGCGCGCATTGGCGGCGTTGAGCGCGAAACGCGCATTGGTCACCGGCACCACAAGCTGCGGGCCGGGGACGGTGGCAATTTCGGGATCGACATTGGAGGTGCCGATCTCGAAGTCCTCGCCCTCGGGCAGCAGGTATCCGATCTCTTCGAGAAACGCCTTGTAGGCGGTTGCATCATGACCCTGATCGTTGCGGGCGCGGTGCCAGTCGTCGATCTGGGTCTGGATCGCCTCGCGTTTTTCCAGCAGCGCGCGGTTCTTTGGCCCCAACTCATGGGCCAGTTCCGCCAGCCCATTCCAGAAGGTTCCGGCATCCACGCCGGTGCCCGGCAGCGCCTGTTCCTCGATGAAATCTGCCAGCACCTTGTCTACTTCCAGCCCTGCGCGGTCCACCCGTGTGGTCATCCCGTCTCTCCCATTGTGCGCTATGGTATACCGTTTCCTATGCGAGTTGCCCGGCGCACGCCAATACTTCCCGCTTGCGGGCAAGTTAATAGTGTTTCAGGAAAATCCAAATAATCATCTGCGATTTCCGCAAATATCCCGATCATCAGGTTTTACGCGCGCGGCGGCAGCGCTCGGAGCAGTATTTCACCTCGTCCCAGGCCCGCGCCCATTTCCTGCGCCATGTAAAGGGCCTGCCACAGGTCACACAGGTCTTTTGCGGCAGATCGGATTTGCGGGTGGTTTTCGGCATGGCTCAGAGATCGAGGCTGAGCTGCTGCGGTCCGGGTCCCGGGACCTTGTCGCGGATGAACCGCCCGCTGCGGTCTTTGCGCGAGCCGTGCTTGTCCACCACCTTTGCCGCTGTTTCTTGAAATCCGACCTCGCGACGCACGGCCCAGATGGCGGCTCGGGCGTGACGGGCGGCGTCTTTCACATCCACCACCGGGGCGGGATAGGCGGCTTTTCCGTCCCAGAGCCATGGCTCCTGAAGGTATTTGTCCGGCACATTGCGCAATTCCGGCAGCCAGCGACGCGTGAACAGGCCTGCGGGGTCCTGATCATGCCCTTGCTTCACCGGGTTATAGATACGTGGGGTATTGATGCCCGTGGTGCCCGATTGCATCTGCACCTGCGACCAGTGAATGCCGGGCTCATAATCAGTGAACATGCGCGCCAGATGCAAACCGGTTTGCCGCCAGTCCAGCCAGAGGTGATAGGAGGCAAAACTCATCAGCATCGAGCGCATCCGGAAATTCAGCCAGCCCGTTGCGATCAGCGACCGCATGCAGGCATCGACAAAGGGAATGCCGGTCTCGCCCTGTTCCCAAGCTTGCCGCCGCGCGGGATCATCGCTGCGCAGTTCCTCATAGGCGGGATGCAGGCAGCGCGCTTCAAGCGCCGGTTCATCATCCAGCTTCTGCATGAAGTGATCACGCCAGGCGAGGCGCGACTGAAAGGATTTGAGCGAAGATGTCCAGCCATCGCGGGTGCCGCGCACCGCCCGTTGGCGTGCCGCTGTGGTATGGACCGCCTCGCGGATGCTCATCGTGCCAAAGGCGAAATGCGGCGACAGGCGGGAACAGGCCCCGGCCCCCTCCAGCGGCGAGGACATGGCGCGGCGATAGGTTTGTCCGCGTGTGGTCAGAAAGGAATGCAGCAGCGCGTCGGCGGCGCGGTGTCCGCCCGGTTGCGGGTCTGTCAAGCCGCAGTCCTCCAGCCCGAGAGCCGCAGCCATGGGCAGGGGATCGGAGGGCAGCGCAAGCGTGTCGAGCCGCTCCGGTGCGGGAAGCACCCCGCGCCCCATGAACGCGTCGCGGCCCGCCGCCCAGCGGTCGCGCGTGTCGAGCCGTCGGATCACGCCCGATTGCGGCAGTTCGGTCCAGTCGATCCCTGCGCCCCGTGCCCATGCCGCGACCGCCCTGTCGCGGGCAAAGGTCCAGCCATTGCCGGTTTCCTCATGGCTGATGAGCCGCGTGGCGCGGGTCTCGCGCGCGATCTGGTCCAGACAGGTCACCGCATCGCCCACCCGCAGGATCAATGTCCCGCCGCACCGGGCAATCGCATCACGCAGATCCCCAAGGCTTTCGCACAGGAACCGGTACTGCCGCCGCGATACATCGGGCAGCGCCCAGTAATCCGGCTCCACGATATAGATGCAGGCAATCGGGTCGCCCAAAGTCACGGCATGGCTGAGGGCCGGGTGATCGCGCAGCCGCAGGTCGCGCTTGAACCAGAGAAGCGTTGTCATTCGTGGCGTTATTCCCCGGCCACCGCGTCACCTGTGCGGCCATCGATCTGCGTCTCAGCGCCTTCCGGCCCGTCGGACTGGGCAAAGGCCCAGCCGAGAAAACCAATGAAAAGCCCCGCCGCCACGATCAGTGACAGCCGGATCCCGGTCAGCGCGGGCTTGTGGCGTTGTTTCTCCTTTTCAACATTCGTGTCGGGTGCGGACATGTCTCGCTCCTTTCAGCCAGTGTTTCTGCACCGGGATACCTTGTCGCCCCGGCGCTTGTTCCCTACGACTCTAGGCCAGAGCGCATGGATTTCCATGCAACCGCATTTCACGGACAGGATAGCTGCGATGAAAGATGCCGCGCCCAACGCGACCCCCGAGACGATCTATCTCAAGGATTACACGCCTTTTGGCTTTGTGGTGGAGGAGGTGCATCTGACCTTCCGGCTTGCGCCGCGCGCCACGCGGGTTCTGTCGCGTATCCGATTTGCGCCGAACCCCGAGGCGACCGATAGGACGTTTTTCCTACATGGCGAGGAGCTGCGGCTGATTTCCGCGAAAATCGACGGGCAGGAGGTCACACCCGAGGTGACGGACAAGGGCCTGACCTGCGCCGTTCCGGACGGCGCGTTTACCTGGGAGGCGGAGGTCGAGATCAGCCCCGAGACCAATACCGCGCTCGAAGGGCTCTACATGAGCAATGGCATGTATTGCACCCAATGCGAGGCCGAGGGCTTCCGCAAGATCACCTTCTACCCCGACCGCCCCGATGTGATGTCCACCTTTACCGTGCTCATCGAAGGCGATCTGCCTGTGCTTCTGTCCAACGGCAACAAGGCCGGGCAGGGGGAGGGTTGGGCCGAATGGCATGACCCATGGCCGAAACCCGCCTATCTTTTCGCGCTGGTGGCGGGCGATCTGGTGAACCATCCCGACCGCTTCACCACCCGCTCGGGCCGTGATGTGGAGCTGAATATCTGGGTGCGCGAGGGCGATCTGCACAAATGTGCCTTTGGCATGGAGGCGCTCAAGAAATCCATGAGATGGGACGAAGAGGTCTATGGCCGCGAATATGACCTCGACATCTTCAACATCGTCGCGGTGGATGATTTCAACATGGGCGCGATGGAAAACAAGGGGCTGAACATCTTCAACTCCTCCGCCGTGCTTGCCAGCCCCGACACCGCCACCGACATGAATTTCGAGCGGATCGAGGCGATCATCGCGCATGAGTATTTCCACAACTGGACCGGCAACCGCATCACCTGCCGCGACTGGTTCCAGCTGTGTCTCAAGGAGGGTCTGACGGTGTTCCGCGATGCGCAGTTCACGGCGGATATGCGCAGCGCCCCGGTCAAGCGGATCGACGATGCCCGCGACCTGCGCGCGCGCCAGTTCCCCGAGGATAACGGGCCGTTGTCGCACCCGGTTCGCCCCGACAGTTTTCAGGAGATCAACAACTTCTACACCGCAACCGTCTATGAAAAAGGTGCCGAGGTGATCGGCATGCTCAAGCGGCTGGTGGGGGACGCGGGCTATTACAAGGCGCTTGACCTCTATTTCGACCGCCATGACGGGCAGGCCTGCACCATCGAGGACTGGACCAAGGTGTTCGAGGATGTGACAGGCCGCGACCTGAGCCAATTCAAACGCTGGTACACGCAATCGGGCACGCCACGTATTTCCGTCGAAAATTCCTGGGCGGACGGCACCTATACGCTGACCTTCACGCAAGAGACCAGGCCCACCCCGGGGCAGCCCGACAAGGCCCCGCAGGTCATCCCGATTGCCGTTGGCCTGCTTGGCCCCAATGGCGACGAGGTGGTCCCGACCACGGTGCTTGAAATGACCGAGGCGCGGCAGAGCTTTACCTTTGACAAGCTCGCCGCCGAGCCGGTCCCGTCCATCCTGCGCGATTTCTCGGCCCCGGTAATCCTTGATCGGCAATTGTCAGCCGCTGAAAACGCCTTCCTGCTGGCCCATGACACCGATCCGTTCAACCGGTGGGAGGCGGGGCGCAACCTTGCCCGGGCGACATTGCTCGACATGGTCCGCGACGATGCGGCACCCGATGGCGATTATCTCGATGGGATCAAGGCCGTGCTGCGCGACCGTGATCTCGACCCGGCCTTCCGGGCACAGGTTCTGTCTCTGCCCGCGCAATCGGAAATCGCACAGGCGCTGCATGATGGCGACACCACCCCCGATCCGGAGGCCATATACGCCGCGCATGAGGGGCTGAAGCTGCGGTTGGCCGAACATTTGCAGGACCTGCTGCCCACGCTCTACGCCGAAAACCAGGTGGAGGGTCTCTATAGCCCCGAGGCCGGTCCTGCGGGCAAACGTGCACTTGCAGGCGCTGTGCTTGGCCTGATCTCGCGCGTCGATGGCGGGGCGCAGGCGGGCAAGCAATATGAAGCGGCTGACAACATGACCCTTCAGTTGTCGGCCCTTTCCAATCTGCTGACTGCGGGCAAGGGCGAGGCCGAGTTGCAGGCCTTTTATGACCAGTGGCACCATGACCGGCTGGTGATGGACAAGTGGTTCGGGCTTCAGGTGGGGCATGCAGCACCGGACAGGGCAGCGGAGATGGCGCGCAAGCTGACCGAGCATCCCGATTTCACCCTGACCAATCCCAACCGTTTCCGCGCGGTGATGGGAGCGCTGGGCATGAACCATGCCGGGTTCCACCATGCCAGCGGCGCGGGCTATGCGCTGATGGCGGACAAGCTGATTGAACTGGATGCCAGGAACCCGCAGACCACGGCGCGTATGTGCGCCATGTTCCAGACCTGGCGGCGCTATGATGCCGGGCGGCAGGCCCATGCGCGCGCTGCGCTGGAACGCATCGCAGGGACCGAGGGGCTGAGCCGCGATACGACCGAGATGGTCAGCCGCATGTTGGGGGATGCATGAGTGTCTACCGGTTCGAGGCCTCGGCGCGGGGACCGCGTGCGGTTTTGGGGCTCGCGCTGTGGTGGGCGGGGCTGCTGGCCGCCTACCTGATCTTTGACGCGACACTGTGGATCCTGCTGCCGCTGGCGCTGGCCTCGCTGCCCGCGCTTTACGAACTGGGCAAGGGCGCGCGCGCCACCCTGGAGATCGACAGCGACGAGTTCCGCTGGTCCTCCGGGCGGCGGCAGGGACGGATGCTCCGGTCCGAAGTGGATCGGGTGCGGCTGGATACCAAGCTGGACATGTCGCTGCGCATGTCACTGGTCACGCCTGAGGGTCGGAAAATCCGCCTGCCTTATGAATGTGTGCCGCCGCGCAAGGCGCTGGAGGAGGAACTGGACACGCGGGGGATTACCGTCGAGCGGCATCATTTCTCGCTCATGGGGTGAAATCGTCTCGGACATGATCAGGTTCCCGCCAATTGCAGCGTAAATCGCGGGAATGTCACGGTGCTGTTGCAGAGCCATGACGAAAAGGAGCCATGAGAGACCGTATTGCCCCCCTGATTCAGGAACGTGCCAACTGGCTGTTTGCCGACCGGCTGCCTGCGCGCCTGTCGCGCCGCGTACTCGACCGGGTGCTGAGCTATGAAGAGACGGTGGCGCTGGCCTCGGAGATGCGCGACTGGCCCAGCGCGCGGATCATGGACCGGATGGGGCGGCGTCTGGCACGACAGGTGACCTGTACCGGGCTGGATCATGTCCCGGCGACCGGTCCGGCGCTGATCGTGGCCAATCACCCGACCGGGATCGCTGACGGGATCATCCTGCACCGGTTGCTGGCCCCGCGCCGGCCGGATGCGTTCTTTTTTGCCAATGGCGATATCCTGCGTGTTCTGCCGCAGATGGAGGACATGATCGCCCCTGTCGAATGGCGCAAAGAAAAGCGCAGCCATGCCAAAACGCGCGCCACCATGGATTATATGCGGCGTGCGGTTGCCCGGGATCGGCTGGGCGTGATCTTTCCCTCCGGGCGGCTGGCCAAGCGGCGCGGGTTGTGTCTGCATGAAAGGCCATGGATGGCGTCCGCGGCGATGCTGGCCCGGAAATTCGATCTGCCGGTCATCTCGGTGCGCATGGAAGCGCGCAATTCGGCGCTGTTCCACCTGTTCGACGCGATCCATCCCAGCCTGCGGGACATCACCCTGTTCCACGAGACGCTGAACAAGCATCGCCAGCCCTATCGCGTGACCATCGGCGCGGCCATCGCGCCCGGTGACATCCCGGTGCGCCCGGAAGAGGGGATCGCCATGCTGCGCGCGGCGACCTTGTCACTGGCCGGGGGCAGCGGCGGCCGGGAACCTGCTGTGCCGTTGTTGCGGGGCAAGCTCATTCGCGCCTGATCTCTTTGGGGCCTGAACGGCTACATCTGCCCTCCCGCGATCTGGATGGTCTGGCCGTTCACGCTTTGCGACCCCGGCCCACATAACCAGAGCGCTGCGGCGCTGATTTCCTCGACCTCCAGCAATTTACGGTGCCGGTTGGCCTTGACCATGATTTGCAGCGCATCCTCGGCGCTCATGCCGGTGCGCTCTGAAATGCTTTCCTGATTGCGGGTGACGATATCGGTCGCCACATAGCCGGGGCAGAGCGCGTTGAACGTGTAGCCGGTGCCGAGATATTCCTCGCTCAGCGCCCGGATCAGCCCGATCAGCCCGTGTTTCGACGCGGTATAGGCGGGCGCGCCGCGCAACCCGCGCACCCCGGCGATGGAAGACACGGCAATCACACGGCCCCAGTCGGTTTCGCTCATCGAGGTCATGCATTCGCGGATGGTCAGGAACGCGCCATCGAGATTGGTCGCCATGGTACGGCGCCAGAACGCCAAATCCATCTTGCGCAGCGACAGCCCCTCGGCAATCCCGGCATTGGGCACACAGATCTGCACCGGGCCGCGCGCTGCCACCGCCGCCGCGACCCCGTCCACGACCGAGGCCTCCTCGGCCACGTCCATCACCAGCGGGTGCAGCCCGTTGCCCGCCACCTCTTCGAGCACCCCGGCCCGGCGTCCGGTGATGGTCACCTGCGCGCCTTGTTCGGCCAAGGCCCGCGCGATGGCCAGCCCGATGCCCGTTCCGCCGCCCGTGACCAGCGCATGTTTTCCGTCCAGCATGATGTCTCTCCTCCCGTTTGCGCCAGCCTTTCCAAAACGCGGCATTTTGACAAGCAGGCTTGCGCGCAACGTTCCGTCACAGCAAGTCTTGATGCAGTTCAGGAGACGTTGCGATGAAATGGATCGACATACCGCCCGTCTGGCTGGCCATGGCGCTGGCCGTGGCCTGGGTGCAAAGCGCACATTACGCCTACGGGCTCAGCTTTGGTGGGGCGTGGGCGGATTTCCTGGGCGGGCTGCTGGTGGGCGGCGGCGTGATCCTGATTGCCTTGGCCGCCTACGAGATGCGCCGCCACAAGACCACGATCATTCCCCATGAAACGCCCGCGCGGCTGGTGACCTCGGGCATTTTCAAACGCTCCCGCAACCCGATCTATCTGGGCGACGCGCTGATCCTGACGGGGTTGATCCTCTATTGGGACGCGGTTTTGTCGCTGCCGCTCATCCCGGTCTTTGTCTGGATCATCGAACGGCGCTTTGTCCTGCCCGAGGAAAAGCGCATGCGCCGCACCTTCCGCGCGGATTTCCACCGCTACACGGAACAGACGCGTCGCTGGCTGTGACCGGTCAGGGCAGCACTTTGCTCAGGCTGTCCCGGATATTTTCGCCTGTGCCCGCATAGACCGGAAGCCCGCGTTTCAACCAACCCGGCCCGTGGCGGCCGCCCACCATGCCTTCGCGCACATCGACCAGACCGGGAAATCCCTGCTGCGCCAGAAGCGTCGTGACGTGACCTGTACGGTTGCCGGTCCGGCAGATCAGCGCCATCGGTTTGTCCGGGTGGGTTTGGCGAAGCGTCACCAGCGTGTCGACAAAATCCTTGTGCGTCATGTCCAGCGGCACCGCGTGTTGTCCGATCCCGGTTTGCAGCCATTCTTCCGGTCTGCGGATATCGATCAGGATGATTTCGCCCGCCTCTGCCGCACGGTGCGCGACGTCCGGGCGCATATCGGCGACAGTCATCGCCTGCTGGGCATGTCCGGCCGTCACCGGTCCGATCACCAGCCCGACAGCCCCCCAGATGCAGGCGTGCAACGCCGTGCGGCGACTGGCCATGGAAAAAGGCGATACGCCATGTGGTTGCATGATTGACACTCCTGACATGCTGCGAACCCCTTCGCATACCGGACTATAATCGACAATATCGAGCAGACCAGTGGGTCAAGGCCCCTCCAGCATCACAGCACGGTGACCGGCATGTGCGGTAGCCTGGTTATTGCACAAGACCCGCGCGGTTCCGGCCCGTAGCTGCGGCGAAAACGCATCATGACCTTTGGTCGGGTTTAAATCCGACCGGGTCTGTGGTTTACAGCCAACGCTGTTTGTCGCGGCAGGGGTAAAGTCCAAGTACCGAAACGCGAATTAACGCCCATCAGGGGCGTAGGAATACCTGAGCAAAAGGGGACGAACGTGAAAATCGGGACACCAAAAGAGATTTACGAAGGGGAAGCGCGGGTCGCCATGACGCCTGACTCAGCGCGCCAGCTTCAGAAACTGGGCTATGACTGCCTGGTCGAAACCGGGGCAGGGGCCAAGGCCGGTTTCTCCGACGCCACCTATGAAGAGGCCGGTGTCACCGTTGTGGGTAGCGCCGCCGAGTTGTGGGCCGAGGCCAACATCATCGCCAAGGTGCGCCAGCCCTCGACCGAGGAACTGGGGTATCTTAGCGCTGACAAGACCTTGATTTCCTTCTTCAATCCCGCCGGGAACGAAGAAGGCATGGCCGCGGCCAAGGACAAGGGCGCGAATGTCATCGCCATGGAAATGGTGCCGCGTATCAGCCGCGCGCAGAAAATGGATGCCCTGTCGTCCATGGCCAATATCGCCGGTTACCGCGCGGTGATCGAGGCGGGCAACAATTTCGGCCGCTTCTTCACCGGGCAGGTCACGGCGGCGGGCAAGGTGCCCCCGGCCAAGGTTCTGGTCGTGGGTGCTGGTGTGGCGGGTCTTGCCGCGATCGGCACGTCCACGTCGCTGGGTGCGATCACGCTGGCCTTTGACGTGCGGCCCGAAGTGGCCGAACAGGTCGAATCGATGGGCGCGGAATTCGTCTATCTCGACTTTGAAGAAGAGCAGCAGGACGGCGCGGCCACCGGCGGCTACGCGAGCGTGCAGTCGGAAGAGTTCCGCAACGCGCAGCTGGCGAAGTTCCGCGAACTGGCCCCCGAGGTCGACATCGTGATCACCACCGCGCTGATCCCGAACCGCGAAGCGCCGGAGCTCTGGACCAAGGACATGGTCGAGGCGATGAAGCCCGGTTCCGTGATCGTGGACCTCGCGGCGGAAAAGGGCGGCAACTGCAAGCTGACCGTGGCCGACGAGAAGATCGTGACCGACAATGGCGTGACCATCATCGGCTATACCGACTTCCCCTCGCGCATGGCGACGCAGGCGTCGAACCTTTATTCGACCAATATCCGTCACATGATGACCGACCTGACCCCGGAAAAGGACGGTCAGATCGTGCACAACATGGAAGACGACGTGATCCGCGGCGCGACCGTGACCCATCAGGGCGAGATCACCTTCCCGCCTCCGCCGCCGAAAGTGGCCGCAATTGCGGCGCAAAAGCCGAAAGAGCCGGTCAAGGAACTGACCCCGGAAGAGCGCCGGGCGCAGGAAGTCGCCGCCTTCAAGGCGCAGACCAAGCAACAGGTCACGCTGCTCAGCATCGGCGCGCTGCTGGTGCTGGCCGTGGGCCTGATCGCGCCTGCCAGCTTCATGCAGCATTTCATCGTGTTCGTGCTGGCCGTGTTCATCGGCTTCCAGGTGATCTGGGGCGTGGCGCATTCGCTGCACACCCCGCTGATGGCTGTCACGAATGCGATCTCGTCGATCATCATCCTCGGTGCCCTGATCCAGATCGGATCAAGCTCCTTCCTCATTGCGCTTCTGGCGGCGTTGGGGATTTTCATGGCCGCGATCAACATCTTCGGCGGCTTCCTCGTGACACGGCGCATGCTCGCCATGTTCCAGAAATCGTAAAGGGAGGCCGGGAACATGGACTTCGGATTTACCATTGCGGCCTATGCGGTTGCGGGCGTTCTCTTCATCCTGTCGCTTGGCGGTCTGTCGGGGCAGGAAAGCGCGAAACGCGCGGTCTGGTACGGCATCGTCGGTATGGCGATTGCGGTTCTGGCCACGCTGATTGGCCCCGGTGCGGGGCTGTGGTGGCTGTCGATCATCCTGATCGCGCTGGGCGGTATCGTGGGTCACCAGCTGGCCACGCGGGTGCAGATGACCCAGATGCCCGAGCTTGTGGCGATCATGCACTCGCTCGTCGGTCTGGCGGCGGTCTTCGTGGGCTTCAACGCCGACCTGATGATCAACAACATCTCCGGCATCTACGAGGCCAACGGCCTTGTGCTGGGCGCGGTTGAAGACGGTGGCTACAAGGCCATCGGCCTGCCGAAAGAGATCAATGACGGGCTCTCCGCCTTTGGTCAGCTGATCGCCAAGAAAACCGGTGTCGAGATCGGCATTCTGCGGGTCGAACTGGTGCTGGGCATCTGGATCGGGGCGGTGACCTTTACCGGGTCGGTGATTGCCTATGGCAAGCTGGCGGGCAAGGTGAACAGCACGGCACAGAAACTGCCGGGCGGTCACATCCTGAACGCCGGTGCGGCGATTGCCTCGCTGGTACTTGCCATCATGTACCTGTCTGGTGCAGGCAGCTGGACGCTGGTTCTGTTGACCATCCTGGCGCTGTTCATCGGCTACCACCTGATCATGGGCATCGGCGGTGCCGACATGCCGGTGGTGGTCTCGATGCTCAACTCCTATTCGGGCTGGGCAGCGGCGGCCATTGGCTTCTCGCTGGGCAACGACCTGCTGATCGTGGTTGGCGCATTGGTGGGCTCCTCCGGTGCGATCCTGTCCTACATCATGTGCAAGGCGATGAACCGGTCGTTCATCTCGGTGATCCTCGGCGGCTTTGGTGGCCCCGCAGGTGAGCAGATGGCGGTCGAGGGTGAGCAGGTGGCGATTGACGCCGATGGCGTGGCCACGGCGCTCAACGAGGCCGACAGCGTCATCCTGATCCCGGGTTACGGCATGGCCGTGGCACAGGCGCAGGGCGCGGTGTCGGAACTGGTCTCCAAGCTGCGGGCCAAGGGCAAGAATGTGCGTTTCGCCATTCACCCCGTTGCTGGCCGTCTGCCTGGGCACATGAACGTGCTGCTGGCCGAGGCCAAGGTGCCTTATGACATCGTGATGGAGATGGACGAGATCAATGACGACTTCCCGGAGACGGATGTGGCCATCGTGATCGGGTCCAACGACATCGTGAACCCGGCTGCACAGGACGACCCCAACAGCCCCATCGCCGGTATGCCGGTTCTGGAATGCTGGAAGGCGAAACAGGTGTTTGTCTCCAAGCGGGGTCAGGGTGCGGGCTATTCCGGCATCGAGAACCCGCTGTTCTTCAAGGACAACACGCGGATGTTCTATGGCGATGCGAAAGACAGCATCAACAAGCTGCTGCCGCTGATCGATTAAACACAGTGGGCAGAACGGCCCACCCTACGAAAATAGCCCCTCTCCGGAGCGATCCGGGGAGGGGTTTTTCGTTTCAAACCGGGTATTTGGCAGCGTTGTATACCGTTGCATTCATCTAACTTATTGAAAAACATGAATTTTACTGTTTCGCTTGGCCGAAAATCACAGTAGGTTGCGCCACACCACGTCCCATAGGTTTCCCGATGTCCCAAATCACGGATCACGCCCTTCGCTACCGGCTTACCAACGAGCTTCATGCGCGCCCCTTTCCGCGTGCCAAGGCACCGGGCAGGGCGGTTTATCTGGTTGTGAAGAAACCGGAAAACGCAGTTGCACGGGACAGGGACGCGGATCTGGCGCATCTGATCGACCTGCTGGACCGCTACGGCGCGCCGCATCCGCAGCCCGGGGCGACGCATTATTCGGGCCAGGTCGGTAAGCATGGGCTGAAATGGGAAAGCCATACCGAGGTGGTGACCTATACGGTGCTCATGGATGGCCCGGGCGAACGCCCGTTCGATCCCGGCGATTTCTCGGTCTTTCCCAAGGACTGGCTGGCCAAGGCGCCGGGGCAGCGGCTCAGTTCCGCCCTGATCCGGATCGAGCCGCAACCGGATCCCGACACGCTGCGCGCCCAGCTCAGCGAATGGTTTGTCCCCGAAAGCCTCGCCGTATCTCACGTACTCGAAGAGGCGGCGATCGTCGGGGGCGATTTTCGCATTGATCCGGCGGGTCACACCCGCTTCGTGCTCTACCCGACCGAGGCCACAGGTCCAAGCCGCATCGGGCGGGTCCTGCAACGGATCTGCGAGATCGAGCTCTACAAGACCCTGTCGATGTTGGGCTTTGCCCGGGCGCGCGATCTGGGAGCAGAGCTGGGGCCGTTGGACACGCGGGTCAGCGCGCTTGTGGCCCAGATGGGCGATGACAGCCGCCCAGCCGAGGAAACGCTTGAGGCGCTGCTGGCGATTTCGGCCGAGCTGGAGGCGCTCTCCGCAGAAGCTTCGTTCCGGTTCGGCGCAACTGCCGCCTATGAGGCGATTGTGTTGCAACGGATCGAGATGCTGCGCGAAAGCCATTTCAACGGGCGGCAATCGCTGCATGAGTTCATGATCCGTCGCTATGACCCCGCCATGCGCACGGTGAAATCGACCGAGGCGCGTCTGGCGACCCTGTCAAACCGGGCGATGCGGGCGGGCGAACTGTTGCGCACGCGGGTCGAGGTGGAGCGTTCGGCGCAGAACCAGGGGCTGCTTGAGGCGATGAACAAGCGCGCGGAGTTGCAGCTGCGCCTACAAGAGACGGTCGAGGGGCTGTCCGTTGTGGCGATCAGCTATTACGCCGTGTCGTTGGCAGGCTACATGGCCTATCCGTTCGGAAAGGCCATGGGGCTGAGCAAGGAATGGGTACTGGCCGGGCTTACTCTGCCGGTAGTACTGCTGGTGTGGTTTGGCCTGCGTCGGATGAAGAGGCGCCTTGGCGCTGACCACTGAGCAGGGCGTTCATCACCAGCGCGCCCACGGCGATGGACGCGAGCGCAAGGATCGCGGCGATGGAGAGCGTCGGCACGCCGGCCAGACCCGCGCCCACGGTGCAGCCACCGGCCAGGACACCGCCCACACCCATCAGCGCGGCACCCGAGATGTAGCGACCGGTCTCGCGCGGGGAGGAAAAGCTCTGCCACCGGAAACTGCCGAATAGCAGCGCGGCAATGAGTGCACCGGCAAAGACACCGCCCAGCAGTCCGACGCCAAAGCCCGGCTCGATCGCGGTGCTGGCCACGGTCCAGAACAGCGTCTCTGTCATCGGTGCAGTGAAGGACAGGCTTTCCAGCGCGATGGGATCGAAATCGTCATAGAGCACGAAACCGGTGCCAACCCATGCGGCCGGCACCAAGAGCCCGATCAGCGCGGCCATGACCAGCGTCGTAACCCGGTTGCCGGAGCGCAGCGCAAACGCCAGAGCCGCAGCAGCCAGAAGCCCGGTCCAGACCAGCGCACCGCCGGGCAGGGCGGCCAGCGAGGTGGTCTCACCCAAGGACACGGTCACATCCGCAAGGGCCGTGCGCAGCGGGGCAAGCACCCCCTTGAGCGTGGCATGGGCCACCACGGCAAAGACCATGAGAACGGTCAGCGCACGCAGATTGCCCGACGCCCCCAGCACGCTCAGCCGCGAGACACAGCCCCGCGTCAGCACCATGCCGGCACCAAAGGCCAGACCGCCCAGAACGATGGCCAGCACAGGCAGGCTTTCTGTCATGAAGCGGTGCGCGTCAAAACTGATATACCCAAGTGATACTGCGGCTTGCGTCCCGATCAGCGCCACGGCCAGCGCCATGAACCAGACACCCGCCGCCGACTTGCGGTCTTCGCCCACGATGGCGCGGCGGAAACAGAATTTCGTGCGCTCCGCAAGAAAGCCAAAACCCAGGCCCAGCAGAAGGGCAAGGATCACACTGGCCTGTCTCGCGGTGGTGTCTTCGAAACCGAATTGTTCGAACATGGGGGCAGTCTCCGGGTTTGAGGTTGCCATCTGATGTAGTCAGATTGTTCCGGTTTCAAGTTTGAAACCCTGGCCTTATTAGAGGTTGCCTGGGACAAAAACTCCCGCTTTGGGAAATCAGAAGAACAAGCGTTCCGAAAACGCAAAAGCGGCCCTCACCGGGTTCGCCGCGTGAGGGCCGCTTGGAATGGCCGATCTTATTTTGCCGCGCGCGCCGTCAGCGCCCGCGAATACGCGGGTCAAGCGCATCGCGCAGCCCGTCGCCAAGGTAGTTCACCGACAGCACCGTGAGCGAGATCATGATTCCCGGCCAGATCGAACGTTCCGGATAGCTCACCAGCCGGTCCACCCCATCGTTCAGCAGGCGACCCCAGGTGGGGAAATCCGGCGGGAAGCCGAAGCCAAGGAAGGACAGCGCAGATTCCGTGATGATCGCCGTCGCGATACCCAGCGTTGCGGACACAAGGATCGGCGACAGGATATTGGGCAGCATGTGGCGGGTGATCAGCTTGGTGTTCGTGGTGCCGATGGATCGCGCGGCCAAAACAAACTCCCGTTCTTTCAGCGCCAGCACATCACCGCGCACGATGCGTGCAGTCTGCATCCACGAGGTGATCCCGATCAGGGCCACGATGAGGATAAAGACCCCGCCCTCGGCTCCGAACACGGCCGCCAGCGGATCGCGGAACAAGAGCGACGCGACGAGGATCAAGGGCAGAAGGGGCAGGGCAAGGAACAGGTCGGTCAGCCGCATCAGCGGTCCGTCCGCCTTGCGGAAATACCCCGCCAGAACGCCCACCAGCGTGCCAAGGAACAGCGACAGCAGCATCGCGGTCAGCCCCACGGCAATCGACACCTGCCCGCCAAAGAGCAGCCGCGCCAGCGTATCACGGCCAAGGTTGTCGGTGCCCAAGGGGTGCGCCCAGTTCACCTTGGCGTCCGGCTCCCACAGCGCCACGTAAATGGGCCGCGTGTCGCGCAGATTGATGAAGTCCCGCCCTTGCGGCAGGAATTGCGGATCCACATGCCAGATCCACGGACCCACATAGACACCCAGCACGATCAAGAGCAGCACAATCGCCCCGAACATCGCGCCATGGTGGGAGCGGAACTGGATCCAGACATCGCGCCATTGGCTGCGCGGGGCGGTTTGCGGCTCGGAATTGGAGAGATCAGTCATAGCGGATCCTCGGGTCAAGAATGCCGTAGAGCACATCGGCGATCAGGTTGAACATCACGATCAGCACGGCAAAGACAAAGGTCAGCGTCTGCACCATCGGCAGGTCATTGGCCTCGATCGAGCCAATCAGCAGCTGGCCGATGCCGTTCACCTTGAACACCTGTTCGGTGATGATGGCACCGCCAAAGATCGACGGCACACCCAGTGCGATCACCGTGACAACCGGGATCATCGAGTTGCGCAGCACATGGGTCAGCACCACGGTGCGTTCGCCCAGCCCCTTGGCGCGGGCGGTGCGCACATAGTCCTGATTGAGATTGTCCAGCATCGAGGCGCGCATGAAGCGGCTGAGCTGGGCGGTGATCTGCAAGGCCAGCACCATGACCGGCATGATCATCTGTTGCAGCTGAACCTTGAAGCTGGCCCAGTCCGTGACCTCGTGTGTGGTGTCATAGATCGACGGGAACCAGCCAAGCTGGACCGAGAAGATCACGATCACCAGAACGCCGGAAAAGAAGGGCGGGATGGAAAAGCCCACCATGGACACAAAGGTCCCTGCCTGATCGAACCAGCTATATTGGCGATAGGCGGAATAGATGCCGATGGGCATGGCGATGATGATCGCCACCACATAGGCCGTACCCACAACCCAGAGCGTCTGGGGGATACGCTGGATGACGATATCCATCACCGGCGAACGGGTCTGCCAGGAGATCACGCGCAGATCGCCTTCGGAGAATGTGGTGCCGAACATGTAGTCGATCAGCACCTGCGGCTCGATCCAGAAGAACTGCACCAGCCATTTCCAGAAACGGATATGCATCGGCTCGCCAAGACCCAGCGCCTCGCGCATCTTTTCCTTGACCTCCGGCGGCACGGTCAGCGGCACCTGCGCCATCGGGTCGCCCGGGGCCAGCTCCAGCAGCAGGAAGATGACCAGCGAAATGAAAAGAAGCGTTGGAACCGACAGGATCAGTCTGCGGATCGTGAATGTGAGCATGTCCGGGTCTGCCCGTCTTCAGGGGAGCGTCATCGGCGGGACGCGCTCCGTTGTGATTGTGGCATGTATGGGGTGGCATGGCGGGATGGCCCCGCCATGCCTGGTCCTGTTCGGATCTTATTCGTCGATCCGGTGCCAGTCGGCCACGTTCCACAGCTCGCTGTCCCAGACATTGAGCACAACGCCGCCAAGGCTGTTGGCATGGGCCGACAGACGACCACGGTGGACCAGCGGGATCATCATGCCGTTTTCAATCGCCATGTCATTGAGTTGCTTGCCGATTTCTGCGCGCGCATTGATGTCAGCGGTCTGTGTCAACTGCTGGTGCAGTGCGTCGAACTCTTCCATGCAGAAGCGGCTCACGTTCTGGCCCTGCCACTGGCTGTCCGGGGTTGGGGCCTCGTCACACAGCCCGTTGCCGAGATAGGCCTGCGGGTCGGTGCCGTTGAAAGTGTTGGCGTACATTTCCACGTCCGCATAGAACTTCTGGAACGTGTCGGGCGACCCCGGGTCACCGCCAAAGAAGACCGACGCGTTGATGTTGCGCAGCTCGGTTTCGATACCGATCTCGCTCCACCACTGCTTGATCAGCGCCTGGAAGTCCTGACGCACGGCGTTGGTCGAGGTCTGGTACAGGATCGAAAGCGGCACGCCGTCCTTTTCACGGATGCCATCACCATCGGTATCCACAATGCCTGCGGCATCGAGCATGGCATTTGCACCCGCGATGTCCTGCGTCCCACAATCGAAGCTGTCCGAATTGTAGATCGCCGGGGCCGGAACCCAGTTACAGGTTACCTTGCCCGCCTGACCGTAGCCGATTTCAACCAGAAGCGGACGGTCAATGGCCATGGACATGGCTTTGTATACCGCCGGATCCTGAAGGAACGGATGCGGACGGATCACCGCGCGCTCATCCGAGCCCAGTGCCGGATCGGGGTTGGTGTGGTTGAGCATGATGCGCTCCATCAGCGGGCCAAAGCCTGCGACGGGCGTGCCTTTGCCGCCTTCCTGCATCTTGGCGATGACGTCGGGCGCCAGCTGCAGGTTCCAGGCATAGTCGAACTCGCCGGTTTCCATCACGGCGCGGCCCGCTGCGGTTGCATCGCCGCCACCCTTGAACAGCACCTTGGCAAAGGCCGGTTTGTTCGGGTCGCGGTAGTTCGGGTTGGCTTCCATGGTGATCACGTCATTGGGACGGAACTCTGTCACCACGAAGGGGCCGGTACCGATCGGGCCAAAGTTGGCCTCGGTGCATTCCGGTGCCTTGGCACCAAGACAGTCGGCAAACTGTGCTTGCTGGATGATCGGGCTTTCGCCGCCCACAAAGGGACCATAAGGGAACGGGGTCGGCTTGTCGAAATTGACGACGACGGTCAGATCGTCCGGCGTGTCGATGCTTTCAACATTCTCGAATTTCGGGGTCTGTGCACAGCCGCCTTCGGGGTGCATGCAGTATTCCGCGGTGAATTTCACATCCGCCGAGGTAAAGGGCGTGCCATCCGACCAAGTAATGCCGGGGGTGATCTTCCATGTGATCGAGGTCAGGTCTTCACTCACGCCGCCATTTTCGACGGTGGGGACCTCATCGACCAGCCACGGCACCAGCGCACCGGTCTCGTTGTAGCGTGCCAGCGGCTCGATGATCATCGACGCGCTCTCGATATCCTTGGTGCCCGAGGATAGGAACGGGTTTAGGATAGAGGGCGCCTGCCAATAGATGATGCGCACTTCGCCGTCGCTGCCGCGTTCGGCCATGGCCGCCGGGGCCAATGCAAAAGAGGCTGCCGCCCCCAGTAGAAGGGATTTCAGTTTCATTACTCTCTCCATGTTGGACCGGGTGGTCCCGCGGTTTTTGCCCGCGGTGACACGGGTCGTTTTTATGGTGCTCAAGGGATTGGCAGCATGCTTCCCATGCCATGCTCACCCCCAGCGCATGCAGCCATCGAAACAGAACCAGCCAAAATTGCAAGCATTCTCGTTACGGAAAGTGCCTGTCGGGTTTGACATGACCACAAAGCGCGCACTAGCGTCGGAGCCTGAGTGACAGGGGAGCGACAGACATGCTGGACCAGCCGATTGCCCGGATCGAAGGGCTGCGCGTGGAATTTCAGACCAAGGATGGCCCGGTGGTCGGCGTCGAAGATGTCTCGTTCGAGGTCAATCCCGGCGAAACGGTCTGTATCGTCGGCGAATCCGGTTCCGGCAAATCGGTGTCGTCGCTGTCGCTGATGCGGCTGGTCGAGTTCGGGGGCGGCGAGATTGCCAGCGGGCGGCTGATGTTTGACCGGCGCGACGGAGGCGAGGTGGACCTCGCGCACATTCGCCAAGACCTGATGCGCACCATTCGCGGCAATGAGATCGGCATGATCTTTCAGGAGCCGATGACCGCATTGAACCCGGTTTTCACGGTCGGGCGGCAATTGACCGAGGGGCTCAAACTGCACAAGGGCATGTCCCAAAAGCAGGCCGAAGCGCGCGCGCTGGAGCTTCTCAAACAGGTGCGCATTCCCGAGGCTGAGCGGCGTCTGAAACAATACCCGCATGAGCTTTCGGGGGGGATGCGCCAGCGCGTGGTGATCGCCATGGCGCTGGCCTGTGAGCCCCGGCTGCTCATCGCGGATGAGCCGACGACAGCGCTGGACGTCACCATTCAGGCGGAAATCCTCGCGCTGATGGACCGGCTCAAGCGCGAAACCGGCACGGCGGTCATGTTCATCACCCATGACATGGCCGTGGTGGCGCAGATGGCCGACCGCGTTGTCGTCATGTTCCGTGGCAACAAGGTCGAAGAGGGGACTGTCGAGGAAATCTTTGAAAACCCTCAGCATGATTACACCAAGTCGCTGTTGGCTGCGGTGCCGAAACTGGGCGAGATGCGGGGCAAATCCGCGCCCGAGCCGATGAAGCTCATGGGGGTGGAAAACCAGCATATCGCGCCGATTCCCGGCAGCGACGAGGTGCTTCTCAAAGTGTCGAACCTGACCACGCGTTTCCCGGTCAAGGGCGGGTTGTTCCGCAGGACGGTGGCCAATGTGCACGCGGTCGAGGACCTGTCTTTCAGCCTCAACAAGGGCCGCACGCTCAGCCTTGTGGGCGAATCGGGGTGCGGGAAATCAACCGCTGGCCGGTCCATTCTGCGTCTGGTCGAGCCTTTGTCCGGCTCTGTCGATCTGGCGGGCACCGACATCATGGCGCTGGACCAGAAGGGCCTGCGCGAGGCGCGGCGCGACATGCAGATGATCTTTCAGGACCCGTTCGCCTCGCTCAATCCGCAGATGCAGCTGATGGAGCAGGTGGCCGAGCCGATGAAGAATTACGGTATTGCCTCGGGTTCTGAAATCCAGGACCGGGTCGCCATGCTGTTCGACCGGGTGCACCTGCCGCGCAGCTTCATGCGCCGCTTCCCGCACGAGATGTCGGGCGGGCAACGCCAGAGGATCGCCATTGCGCGGGCGCTGGCGCTGAACCCGAAACTGATCGTCGCGGATGAGGCGGTCTCGGCGCTGGATGTGTCAGTGCAGGCGCAGGTGCTCAATCTGATGATGGAATTGCAGGAAGACCTTGGCCTGTCCTACCTGTTCATCAGCCATGACATGGCCGTTGTGGAACGGGTCAGCCATGATGTGGGTGTGATGTATCTGGGCCGGATCGTGGAGCTGGGGCCGCGCGCCCGGGTGTTCGAGAACCCGCAGCACCCCTATACTCAGGCGCTGATCAAGGCGGTGCCGATCGCCGATCCGCGCAAGCGGAAATCGGAGAAAGACCTGAATTTCAAACCGATCCCGTCGCCCATTCATCCCATCGGCTATGAACCGGAGCCATCGCAATATACCGAAGTGGAAAAAGGGCACTATGTTCTGACCACGGATAGCGGTTATTAACCCCGCTCAAAGGAAAGGACCCCCGATGGCCGAGCGCCTGCCCCCCCGCGCGCTTCTCGACAAACTGGTGAGCTTCCCGACCGTCAGCCGGGACACCAACCTGCCGCTGATCGAGTGGGTGGCGGAGTATCTGCAATCCCATGGCATCACGCCGCATGTCTGGCCCGACCCCGATCAACCGGAGAAAGCCGCGCTGTTCGCCCATGTCGGCCCGGAGGAAGAGGGCGGTCTGGTCCTGTCCGGTCATACCGATGTGGTGCCGGTGGATGGGCAGGAATGGAGCACTGATCCCTTCACCGTGACGGAACGGGACGGGCGGATTTACGGGCGCGGCACCTGTGACATGAAGGGCTTTGACGCGCTGGCGATCTGGGCGCTGGTCGAGGCGCAGCACATGGCCATAACACGGCCCCTGCAGCTTGCGCTGAGTTTCGACGAAGAGGTCGGCTGCACCGGCGCGCCCAAGATGATTGCCGCCATGCAGGGCGTGATCCCCAAGGCCAGCGCGGTCATCGTGGGCGAGCCGTCGCGCTTTCAGGCCGTCACCGGCCACAAGGGCGGGCAGGGGTTCGACACCGATGTGCAGGGCTTCGAGGTGCACAGCTCGATCATGCATACCGGCGTGAATGCGATCATGGAGGCGGCCAAGCTGATCGACTGGGCCAACCAGCGCAACACCGAGAGCGCGGCCGCCACGCCCGGCCCCTTGGCCGCCGCGTTCGACCCGCCATGGACCACGGCACATGTGGGGATGATTTCGGGCGGGACGGCGCATAATATCACGTCCAAGGATTGCCGCTTTCCGATGGATTTCCGCTTTGTTCCCGGTGATGATCCCGAGACATGGCGCAAGGATTACTTCGATGCCGTGGCCGAGGTCGAGGCAGCGATGCAGGCGGTCCGACCGGAAGCCAGGATCACGCTCTCCGAACGCTTTGCCGTCCCCGCGCTGGCCCCGGAGCACGAGGGCGAGGCCGAACTTCTGGTGCGCCGTCTCACCGGGGACAATGCGTCCCATGTGGTGAGCTACGCCACCGAGGCCGGGCAGTTCCAAGAGGCGGGTTACTCCGCCGTGGTCTGCGGCCCCGGCGACATTGCACAGGCCCATCAGCCTGACGAATATCTGGAAATCAGCCAGTTTCAGGCGGGCGAGGACTTCATGCGCCGCCTTCTGGCGACACTCAAAGGAGACTGACATGCCGGTCAAGAACCGCTTTGCAGAATTGCAGGATGAAATCACCGCCTGGCGGCGTGACATGCACGAAAATCCCGAGATCCTGTTCGAGACGCACCGCACCGCCGCGCTTGTGGCGGACAAGCTGAAAGAGTTCGGCTGCGACGAGATCGTCACCGGCATCGGGCGCACCGGTGTCGTTGGTGTGATCAAGGGCAAAAGCAGCGCCAGCGGCAAGGTCATTGGCCTGCGCGCCGATATGGACGCACTGCCGATTCATGAAGCGACCGGGCTGGATTACGCCTCCAAAACCCCCGGCGCGATGCATGCTTGCGGCCATGACGGCCATACCGCGATGCTTCTGGGCGCGGCCAAATACCTGGCCGAGACGCGCAATTTCGACGGCACCGTGGTGGTGATCTTCCAACCCGCCGAGGAGGGCGGCGGCGGCGGCAAGGAAATGTGCGACGACGGCATGATGGAGCGCTGGGGCATTCAGGAAGTGTACGGCATGCACAATTGGCCCGGCAGACCGGTGGGCAGCTTTGCCATCCGCCCCGGCGCCTTTTTTGCCGCGACGGACCAGTTTGACATCACATTCGAGGGGCGCGGCGGCCATGCAGCGAAACCGCAGGAGACGGTCGACAGCACCGTAATGGCGGCGCAGGCGGTGCTGGCGCTGCAGACCATCGCCAGCCGCAACGCCGACCCGGTGGATCAGGTGGTGGTGTCTGTCACTTCGTTTGAGACCTCCTCCAACGCCTTCAACGTCATCCCTCAACGTGTTGATCTCAAAGGCACTGTGCGGACCATGAGCCCCGAGATGCGCGATCTGGCCGAGAAGCGGATGACCGAGATCTGCAATGGGATCGCAGCCACCTTTGGCGGCACGGTTGAGGTGAAATATCACCGTGGCTACCCCTGCATGGTGAACCACCCGGCCCAGACCGACTTTGCCGCCGAGGTGGCGCGCAAGGTTTCGGGCGGATGTGACGAGGCGCCGCTGGTCATGGGCGGCGAGGATTTCGCTTATATGCTCGAAGAGCGGCCCGGGGCCTATATCCTCGTGGGCAATGGCGATACGGCCGCCGTGCATCACCCGGAATACAACTTCAATGACGAGGCGATCCCGGCGGGCTGTAGCTGGTGGGCCGAGATCGTCGAAACCCGGATGCCCGCCGCCTGACGGCACGGACCGGGTGCGAAAGACAGGGGGCGGAACGTGTGCAAGCGCTCCGCCCCTTTGCCGTTTACCGTTCGGTATCGCGTTTTTTGCGCGCCACGTGCTTGGCTTCGTTCACCATGCGCTTGAATGATCGGTGCCGCGCGCGCGATTCCGCGATGGTTTCGGAATTGAAGCTGTCCTCACGCCGAAGCTTTTGCCAGCGCGCCAGCCGTTCCGCGTCCAGCGTGCCGCTCTCCAGTGCCGCCTTGATCGCGCAGCCCGGCTCTTTGTCATGGGCGCAATCATTGAACCGGCACTCGGTGGCCAGTTCCTCGATATCGTCAAACACCGCGCCAATCCCTTCGGACGCATCGGACAATTGCAATTCGCGCATGCCCGGCGTGTCGATCAGCCAGCCGCCCGTCAGCGTCGGGCGCAATGCGCGCGAGGTGGTGGTATGGCGGCCCTTGGCGTCATCGGCGCGGATGCCCTGCGTGGCCGCCGTCTCACCCGTCAGATGGTTGCGCAGTGTGGTCTTGCCCACGCCGGACGACCCCAAAAGAGCCAGCGTTTGCGCCTTGCTGCACCATGGGGCCAGGCGCTGCGCGTCCTCGGGATCCTTGGCATTCAGCGCGATGGCGCTCACCAGCGGCGACAGGCGCTCGGCCCGGCTGACATAGTCACTTGGGTCGTCGCACATATCTGCCTTGGTCAGGATCACCTGCGGCAGCGCCCCCGAGGCCGAGACCAGCGCAAGGTAGCGTTCCAGCCGCGCAATGTTGAAATCTTCGTTGCAGGAGGTGACGATGCCGATCGTGTCCACATTGGCGGCAATCCGTTGTGTCGCCACCCCGTGACCCGCCGCGCGGCGGATCACGTCGGTGGTGGGGGTAAGCCGCCGCAGCGCGCTTTGCCCGTCGCTGAGCACCCAATCGCCCACCGCATAGGCACCGGCGGTTTCGCGGGGATGCAGGCTGACCTCGCCTGCCTCGGTCAGAACCGAAAGCCTGTCGCGATGCACCTCGGCAATGCGCGCAGGGGTAAGGGTCGCGTCGCGGGCTTCGAGTTGCGACGCGAAGTGATCCGACCAGCCGAGGTCGGAAAGTGTGAATTTTGTCAATGGAGTATACCCGTTTTCATGCGTTGGCCGACCCGTAGGGCAACCACCCTTGGGCCAAACAGAAATGAACCGGGGCCACGGCGCTCAGGCGGTGCCCCGCAGGGGTGTCACAATCTCCATCATGCCCTCCTGCGCAGATAAACGGATGACACGACGCTAGCGACGCGGGCCAATCGGATCAAGCCCGTGGCTGGTCATTTGCCAGTAGCGTTGCTAAGGCACATCACGACATCCGGAGGGGCCATGCAGCGCGCCAATATCATGTGCATCAAATGGGGTACGCTTTTCGGCCCCGAATATGTGAACCGGCTCTATTCCGGGGTGCGGCGCAATCTGGCGCGCCCGGTGCGGTTCATCTGCATGACAGAGCATTCCGAAGGTCT
Organism: Primorskyibacter aestuariivivens; assembly: GCF_028023675.1. Taxonomy (GTDB): domain Bacteria; phylum Pseudomonadota; class Alphaproteobacteria; order Rhodobacterales; family Rhodobacteraceae; genus Marinovum; species Marinovum aestuariivivens. The sequence continues at coordinate 106,513 of NZ_JAQIOZ010000007.1, forward strand.
GCACGCCGATATCGAGGTGCTGGACCTGCCTGTGGAGCCTTTTGCCGAACCGATGGCCAAGGCACTGGCGGTGGCCAACCGTCAGGGTGCGATGCGCAAGGTGTCGCTGTTCCGCCCGGGTCTGGTGCCCGATCTGGACGGGCCGGTGCTGGGCTTTGATCTGGACGTGGTGATCACCGGTGATCTGGAGCCGATCTGGGCGATGAGCCCGGGCAAGGTTGCGATGCGCCATGACTGGACGGAAAAGCGCAAGGGACGGCCCACCGGGCATGGCTCGGTGTTTCGGTTTGACCCGGCGCTGCACGGGTTCCTCTACGAGGATCTGGCGGCAAACCCCTACGCCGAGGTAGAAAAGGCGCGCGGGTCCGAGCAGCGCTATACCTCGCACAAGGCGATGGATAACGGGGTGTTTGACTATATCCCCGGTGACTGGGTCGTGTCGTTCAAATATGACTGCAACCCGTTCCCACAGAACTGGATTTCGCGCCCGAAGCTCCCCCCCGAGGCGCGTGTCGTGTGTTTTCACGGCCGCCCCAAGATGACCGACGCGCTGGAAGGCTATCGCGGCTCGCTGATCCGCTATTCCAAGCCCTGCAACTGGCTGCGCGATCACTGGATCACGCGGGCGGAGCTTGATCTCGGGTCCGAATGGGCCTGATCCAATTGAGCGCTACCGCGCGCTTTTAGTCTGAAAATTGAGAGGCGACGCGATGCGGCGGATGCTGCGCCTTCGGTACAGGTTGCTCTGTGCGTATTTGTCAAAGAGAAGAAGCAAACAGGTCTTCTTCTCTTTTCAAATACGCAATTCCCCTGTCAGCCGCCGGTGTGGCTCATATGGCGCGAGACCTGCCCGTCTGCGCGCTGGCGCGAATAGTCGAAATCATGCCCCTTGGGTTTCAGCGCGATAGCGGCGCGGATGGCCTCTTCGAGCGGTGCGTTGCTGTCGGGATGATTGCGCAGCGCGGCGCGCAGGTCGGCATTATCTTCTTGCCCGAGGCACATGAAGAGCTCCCCGGTGCAGGTCAGCCGCACGCGGTTGCAGCTTTCGCAGAAATTATGCGTCAGCGGCGTGATGAAACCGAGTTTCTGGCCGGTTTCTTCCAACCGCACGTAACGCGCCGGGCCGCCGGTGCGTTCCGGCAAGTCGGTCAGGGTGAAACGCTCGCGCAGCTGGTCGCGCAGGTCTTCGAGCGACCAGTATTGGCCGACCCGGTCCTCATTGCCCAGATCGCCCATCGGCATGACCTCGATAAAGGTCAGGTCCATGTCGCGCGAGGCGCACCAGTCTGTGAGGGTGAATAGCTCATCCTCGTTGAAGCCCTTGAGCGCGACAGTGTTGATCTTGACCCGGAGCCCGGCCTTTTGCGCCGCATCGATGCCGCGCAGCACCTGCGGCAGGCGGCCCCAGCGGGTGACGCGGGCGAATTTTTCTTCGTCCAGCGTGTCGAGCGAAATGTTCACACGGCGCACGCCCGCGGCATAAAGATCGTCGGCAAAGCGTTCCAACTGGCTGCCATTGGTGGTCAGCGTCAGTTCTTGCAAAGCGCCGCTGTCGAGATGGCGGGTCATGGCGTGGAAGAATGTCATGATGTCCCGGCGCACCAGCGGTTCGCCGCCGGTGATGCGCAGCTTTTCCACCCCGAGCCCGATGAAGGTGGTGCACATGCGATCCAGCTCTTCCAGTGTCAGAAGCTCTTTCTTGGGCAGGAAGGTCATGTTTTCCGCCATGCAATAGACACAGCGGAAATCGCAACGGTCCGTGACGGAGACGCGAAGGTAAGAGATCGGGCGGGCGAACGGGTCGATCAGTTTCGGTGTCATGGTGCAGAACCTAGGTGGCAGGACCCTGCCGGGCAAGGGGAATGTGACATTGACGGCACCGACCAAAGGCGTAGGGTCGGGACATGAAAAAGGTCAATCTTCTCTTCGCCTGTGTGCTTGCGACAGCGGCTCTGACCGGATGTGGATCGGTGCCCGACATGTTCTCGGGCGCGGATCGCCCAAATGCGGCCGCCCCCGGGCCAGAGGATATGCGCCCCCGGTCTCGCCCGGGCGAAGACGCGCGCACCCCGCCCGCCGAGGCCAAAAGCGCCGAGGAGTTCGACACAACGACCGCCGAAGAGCGGGCTGCCGCCGCCGCGGTTCCCGAACCGGCGGGCGAAGTGGCCCTTGGGCGCACGGTTGCGTCGCTTGGGGATCCCGCGCGCCCCGGTTTCTGGCTGGAAACACCGCTTGTGGATGCGCCCGCCAAGGGCCGGGTGGAATATCCCGAGAGCGGGAAATCGGCGCAGGTTGACCTTATCCCGATCGCGGGCGAGGCGACGGCCGGCAGCCGGATCTCATTGGCGGCCATGCGTCTGATTGATGCCCCGCTGACCGAATTGCCGACGCTTCTGGTCTTCAGAAACTGAGGTACTTGCCCGCCTCGCGCGGGGCAAAGGGTTTGAGCCGCGCGCCATATTGGTCAAGAAAAGCGTGGCTGCGCGCGGGATCATGTTTCGACAGGTCGCGCAGCCACCAGGCCACGGCTTTCTGAATGAACCAGTCCCGATCCTCGACATAGCCCGCGGCCCAGCCAAGGATACGGTCCCGCCGGGCGAGATCTTCGGGCTTGGGATGAGCGATCTTGGCCCATGGCAGTGTGATGACCAGCGCGGCACGTCGTGTCCACATGTGATCCGCGGTGGTCCAGCTTTCCACCGTATCGAGGCGTGTCGGATCGGCGGTGAGCCGCCGTTGCCCGGCCATGCAGACGTGATCGGCAATCGCCCAGGCGTCAAACTCCGGCACCCAGCTTTGGATCAACGTCCAGACGGCATCATCGGGCCGCAGACGCGCCTGTGTCAGAAGTTTCGCGGCGGCGATCCGGGCCTCGTGAATGTCGGTCTTCCACAGCCTGTCGGCCAGTGTCACCCGTTCTGCAAGGCTCAGGTCGCGCCGCCAGTCACGGGTCAGATCGTTGAGCACCGGGTTCGGCACGCCAAGATAGCTGCGCGGCGCCTTGTGGTAAGCTGCCGAGCTTTCGGCGCGGCCGGGCTCGATATGGCGGCGCATCTGTTCAAGGGCGGTGTCCGGGGTCATGAAGGGCCTGTCACGGTTGCGATGACAGGCTGCTATCCTCGCGCGCCAGCCGTTGCAACCATCGCGGCCGCGTCCAGCGCTTCTGGTAGATCGGGTATTCCAGCTTCCGGTAGCTCCACTCCGCCAGCGCGATGGTGAGGGGCAGGCCAATGAACAGCACCACATTGGCTATCATCGGGTTTTGCAGCGCGTCCTCGTATCCGCCCGATTGCAGCAACTCGGGCTGCAGGCGGGTCACAACGCGGGCGGCCTGCGACAGGATCCACCAGACCGCCGAATGGATCATGTAGATGCCAAAACTGATCGTGCCAAGACGCACAAGATACCGGTTGCCCAATAGGCGCTTGAACGCGGTGTCATCTGGCGACGTAAAGAGCGCCAGCAGCAGGAAAAAGAAGACCGAGGTAAAGAACACCGCGCGCCCGTCCATGAAGGGCCAGGCCTTGCTGGTCAGGATCACTGCCGTCAGGATCACTGCCAGATTGGCCAGCCGGGCCGAACAGCGCACGCGTTCAGCGGTAACCAGATGCGCCAGCAACACGCCAAGGAAAAACCCCCAGAGACAGCGAGCCATACCGTGATAGGCGCTCATGTCGTGATTGGCGAGAAAGACAAAAGCGGAAAAGGCGATCAGCCCGCAGATGCTCAGGAAACGGGCGGGGTGATGGCGGAAGATCAAGGCCAGAAGCGCAAAGATCAGGTAGGTCCAGAACTCGGCTGCGATGGACCATGCGGGTTTGTTCCAGCTCAGGTTTTCGACCAGCAGCACATTGGTAAAGAAGAGGTTGTGTAGCAGCGTGGTGGCGTTGTTTTCGGCAAAAGCGGGCGTATCGGCCGCGATCCCTAGCCATGTGGTGCCGGCCAGCTTCACCAGTTCGAGTGCAAAGAACACCCCCAGCATGACCAGATGCAGCGGGTAGACGCGCAGGAACCGACCATAGAGAAAATCCCCCACGCCCAACGCTGTCCGCACCTGCGCCTGAAAGGCCATGGTGATTACACAGCCTGAGAGGATGAAGAAGAAATCCAGCATCATCCAGGCATTGTTGACAAGGTTATTGTCGATCAGCCAGGAATCCCCGCCCAGATGGTAGATCACGATCACCATCGCAGCGAGACCTCGCAGGGATTCGAAATAGGCGATCCTTTGGCGTGTCGCGGATCGGTGGGACATGGGGCAGCTCCATCACACCGGTTTGGACCCGGGCTACGGATGCTGCGTGGCGAAAACCTGTCAAATTTGCGGCAAATTCGTGGCAATTACCGTTGGGTAAGGTGACCGCGCGGCGCCAGTGGTATTATTCCACCGTGACCGACTTGGCGAGATTGCGCGGTTGGTCCACATCCGTGCCCTTGGTGACCGCCGTGTGATAGGCCAGAAGCTGCGCCGGAATGGCGTAGAGCATTGGCGTCAGGGCCTCGGGCACGGTGGGCAGGGCGAGCGAATGCCAGACCTCTGCGCCGCTTTGCTTTTCGCCTGCGGCATCGGTGATCAACACAACGCGTCCGCCGCGCGCCATGACCTCCTGCATGTTCGAAACGGTCTTGTCATAGAGCGAGTCGCAGGGCGCCATCACCACCACCGGAACCGCCGGGTCGATCAGCGCAATCGGGCCGTGTTTCAGCTCTCCCGACGCATAAGCTTCGGCGTGTATGTAGCTGATTTCCTTTAGCTTCAACGCGCCTTCAAGCGCGAGAGGATACATCAGCCCCCGGCCCAGGAAAAGCACATCGCGCGCCTCGGCCAGATCGACTGAAATGTCATGCAGCGCATCCGACAGGGTCAGCGCATCCTGGATCTGCCCCGGCAGGGCGCGCAGCGACGACAGGTGATCGGCCAGCGCCTCATCACTCAATGCGCCGCGATCATGGGCGGCCTTGAGCGCCAGCAGGAAGAGCACCGTCAACTGACAGGAAAACGCCTTGGTCGAGGCGACGCCAATCTCAACTCCGGCATGGATGGGCAGGGCCACATCGCTTTCGCGGGCAATGGAGCTTTCGGGGACATTAACCACGGACAAGATGCTGTCGGCCTTGTCCCGCATGTAGCGCAGGGCCGCCAGCGTGTCGGCGGTTTCGCCGGACTGGCTGACGAAAAGCGCGGCTGTGCGTGGCGAAACGGGCGGTTCGCGGTAGCGGAATTCCGATGCGATATCGACCTCGACAGGGAGGCGCGCGATCTGTTCGAACCAGTATTTCGCGGTCAGGCAGGCGTAATAGGCCGTGCCGCAGGCCACCATGGTCAGCCGCTCGATCCCGGTGAAGTCCGGCAGGCCCTCGGGCATGGTGATCCGGTCGCCCCGGTCCGGGACATAGGCGCTGATGGCGGTCTGGATTACCGCGGGCTGCTCGGCGATCTCTTTGGCCATGTAGTGTTTGTAGCCGCTCTTGTCCGCCGTCATGCTGCCCAGATCGACGGTCTTGACCGGGCGATTGGCCAGCCTCCCGTCGCTGTCGCGGATCTCGACCGATGTGCGGGTGATCACCGCGCGGTCGCCCTCGTCCAGATAGGTGATCCGGTTGGTGAGCGGCGACAGCGCAATGGCGTCGGACCCCACATACATTTCCCCCTCGCCATGCCCGATGGCCAGCGGCGAGCCTTTGCGCGCGGCGACCAGCAGGTCTGCTTCGCCGTCGAACAGGAAGGCCAGCGCAAAGGCCCCTTCCAACCGGTCCAGCGTGGCATAGGCGGCCTCGACCGGGGGCAGGCCCTGATCCAGATAATGCCGGGTCAGGAGCGCCACGGTTTCCGTGTCCGTATCGGTCTCACAGGTCAGCCCGGCAGCGCTCAGCTCTTCGCGCAGCTCGCGGAAATTCTCGATGATGCCGTTATGCACGACCGCCACGTCGCCGGCACGGTGCGGGTGGGCATTGGTCTCGGTTGGGGCGCCATGGGTGGCCCAGCGGGTATGGCCGATCCCGGATTTGCCCGCGAGCGGTTCATGCACCAGCTTGTCGCTCAGATTGACCAGCTTGCCCACCGCGCGGCGGCGACCCAGATGGCCGTCATGGATCGTCGCAATTCCGGCGCTGTCATAGCCGCGATATTCCAGCCGTTTCAGCGCCTCGACAAGGATCGGAGCGGCCTCGTTATGGCCGAGATACCCAACAATACCGCACATTAAGACTGCTCCTTGGCCTTACGGGCCTTTTTTGATTTTAGCATATCGAACATTTTGCGCGCCAGGCCCTCACGATTGGTCTGGTTGGCACGCGCCATGGCCAACGCGCCCTCGGGCACGTCGCGCGTGACCACGGTGCCGCTTGCGGTCATGGCCTCATCGCCCACGGTGACGGGCGCGACCAGCATGGTGTTCGAGCCGATGAAGGCACGCGCGCCAATGGTGGTGCGGTGCTTGAATACGCCGTCATAATTGCAGGTGATGGTGCCCGCGCCGATGTTCGTCGCTTCGCCAACCGAGGCATCGCCCACATAGCTCAGGTGATTGACCTTGGCTCTCGCCTCCAGCGTGGCGTTCTTGATCTCGACGAAATTGCCCACGCGTACATCTTCAGACAGTTCCGCACCCGGGCGCAGACGCGCATAGGGGCCAACGATGGCCCCCCGGCTCACATGGCAGCCCTCCAGATGCGAAAAGGCGCGGATCTGTGCGCCATTCTCGATGGTCACTCCGGGGCCGAAAACCACGTTGGGTTCGATCTCGGTATCCGGGCCGATATGGGTGTCATAGGCCAGGAAAACGGTTTCGGGGGCCGTGAGCGTGACGCCACTGTCCAGAAGCTCGGCACGGCGGGCCCGCTGAAACGCGGCTTCGGCGGCGGCCAGATCGGCGCGGGAATTCACGCCCATGGTCTCGGCTTCGTCACAGGTCACGGCGGTGGCCGAAAGCCCGTCTGTCCGCGCCAGCCCGACAATGTCGGTCAGGTAATATTCGCCTGACGCGTTGTCATTATCCACCTTGTCCAAGAGCGCAAACAGCGTCTCGGCGCTGGCCGCGACAACGCCGGAATTGCACAGGGTGATAGCGCGCTGCGCCTTGGTGGCGTCCTTGAATTCAACGATCTTGTGCAGCGCGTCGCCCTGCATCACCAACCGCCCGTATTTGCCCGGATCGGCGGCCTCGAACCCGAGAACGACCACATCATGCGAGGCCCGCGCCTCGGCCATTTTCGCAAGCGTTTCCGGGCGGATAAAGGGCGTGTCGCCATAAAGCACGATCACATCGCCGGTGAACCCGGCCAGCGCATCACGCGCATGTTGCACCGCATGCCCGGTGCCAAGCTGTTCGGCCTGCACGACACAGATCGCAGCCTCGTCATGGTCGCGCGCCACGGCTTCCACCGCCTCTGCGCCATGGCCGGTGACAATCACCGTGCGCTCCGGTTCAAGCTCTGCCCCCGAGCGCATCGCGTGGATCAACAGCGGCGCATGGGCCACCTTGTGCAGGACCTTGGGCAGGTCGGAGCGCATCCGCGTGCCTTTGCCAGCGGCCAGGATGACCAGTGCAGTGCTCATGTCGGTTTCTCTTTGTAATTGCCTCACGCCCGTTTTATCCGTCTGGGCCATAGCTGCAAGGCCGCTCGGCTCACGATGGATTGCGGTATGTGACAAAAGGGAGCGGCAGATGCGCACGGTGATCTTTGACCTTGATGGAACGCTGGCCGATACCAGCGGCGATCTGATCGCGGCGGCCAATGCCTGTTTCATCGCCATGGGCGAGGGCGCGCTTCTGGACCCGGCGCGCGATGCGGGCACGGCGCTGCGCGGCGGGCGGGCGATGCTGACGCTGGGCATGTCGCGTCTGGGGCGCGCGGATGAGGTGAAGACCATTGATTTCTGGTATCCGCGTCTTCTGGAGGCCTATGACGGGGCGATTGACACCCACACGGTGCTCTATCCCGGCGCGATGGAGGCGGTGGCCGCGCTGGTCGCAGATGACGTGCGGGTGGGGATTTGCACCAACAAACCCGAAGGCTTGGCCGACAAGCTGTTGCGCTCACTGGGCGTGCGAGAGGCCTTCGGATCGCTCATCGGGGCCGATACGCTGCCCACGCGCAAACCTGATGCCGCGCCTTACGTGGCCTCGGTCGAGCGGGCGGGCGGCGCGGTGGACCGCTCCTGTCTGATCGGGGACAGCGTGACGGATCGTGAAACCGCGCGCGCGGCGAGGGTGCCATCGGTATTGGTCACCTTTGGGCCATCGGGTGAAGATATGGCGGCGCTGGAGCCGGAGGTTCTGCTTGAGCGCTACGAGGATCTGCCGGGCGTGGTCGGGCGGCTTCTGGCGTGAGCGGTGAGGTGGGCAGAATTGCCCACCCTACGCTGGTGCGCTGAGGGTTGCGAAGAAATCTGCCGTTGGGGTGTCTTCCAGTCGGTCTATAGCTGCTTCGATTTCATCCGCGCGGGGCGTTCCCAAAACCGGATCGGCCAGCGCATGGTATTTGGCGCGCAACTCCGCCTCTGTTGGCGGGGCCTCGGCATCCCATTTCGGGGTGCGGTACTCGCCCTTCACCTCGCGCCCGTCAGTCAGATGAAGCGTCACCCGCGCCAGCCGCGTTGCGGGGAAGGGCGCATTGGCCTCATCCGTCTCGCGCATGATCAGAGAGTCGGAGAGCCGCAGCACCTCAGGATCACTCAGCGCCGCGCCGCTGAGCAGGTCGGGCCGGACCTCGCCATGCACGGCGGCCAGCGCACAGGGGAAAGAGGTGGAATATTGCGCCTCTTCGGTGCTGGCGGGTCGGCGTTTGGCAAGGCGGATCGCCTCGTGGAAAGTCTCGACCTCGATATGGGCGATATCCGACGCGTTGAGCCCATGGGCCGCGCGCAAAGCCAGCACCCCCTCGACCGGGGCCTGCGCCCAGCGGCAGACCGGGTAGGGCTTGAAATACTGGTCCATGATGGCCCAATGCTGGCCCAGATCGGCCCAGAATTCCGGCGCCTCTTCCACGGTGATCGCGGGCGCGCCGGTGAACCCGGCCTGTGCCAGCCCAACCGCCTCGACCCCGCACATCGCACCCCAGCCTGAGCCGTCCTTGAGCATCGTGGGATGGTCGATGCAGCGCATCATCTGGCTGCGCGGCCCGTGATATTCGGCGATGCCAAGCGCGTGGCGGGTCTGGTCCGGCGAGAGCCCCATAAGCCGCGCCCCGGTGGCGGCGGCGGTGACCGCACCCCAGGAGCCGGAGGTGTGATAATCCGGCACCGTACCATGCTGGGCGACCGAGGCGCGCGCGCCGAATTCGTAGCCCATCAGCAGCGCGTCCAGGAAATCAACACCGGATGCATCGCGGGACAGCGCAAAGCCCAGTGCGGCGGGCATCATCGGGCATCCGATATGCCCCTTGGCCGGGTTGAACCCGTCATGCCCGTCCAGCGCGTCGATGCTCATACCCAGCGCCAGCGCCAGCCCCGAGCCATTCACCCCGCGCCCGTCAAAGGGCAGGGGATAGGGGCCGGGGCGCGTAAGGGCGGCATGGTTGCGGATAATGGCGCTGAGATCGGTGCCATGGCCGCCAATGGCAATGCCGGTCAGGTCCAGCAGGCAGAGCTTGGCCTGATCACGGACATGTTGCGGGGCGGTGTCCCAAAGCGGGGCGCGCAGGAAGGAAAGCGGATCGGTCATATGATCAGCTTAGCCCGGTCATCACCACGTGGATGGGCGTTCGCGACATGTGCCGGGCGTCTGTTGTCGGAAACCGCGCGCAAAGTGCCGAAATCTTCAAAATATTTCGGTCCGATTTCATTGAATGAAATCGGTGTCGTGCCCGCTTGACCTTCGTCCAAACCCGCCGCAACGTGGATATATGACAGAGCGTTTCACAGGCAGTTTCACCCAGCAGGAGCCGATCCCGGAGGAGGGCATCGCCGCCGCGATCGAGGTGCTGAAAAGCGGACGGTTGCACCGCTATAACCTTGTCGGCGACGATCCGGGCGAGGTGGCGCTGCTGGAGCAGGAATTCGCCGCGATGGTGGGGGCGAAATACTGCCTGTCCGTGGCCTCGGGCGGCTATGCGCTGGCCTGTTCTTTGCGTGCCACAGGGGTGAAGCCCGGCGACCGGGTGCTCACCAACGCCTTCACGCTGGCCCCGGTGCCCGGCGCGATTGCCAGTGTCGGCGCGGTGCCGGTTTTTGTCGGCGTGACCGAGGGGCTGGTCATCGACCTCGACGATCTGGCGGCCAAGGCGGACAGCGCCGATGTGCTGATGCTGTCGCATATGCGCGGACATCTCTGCGACATGGACCGGCTGATGGAGATCTGCGACGCGGCGGGCGTCACGGTGATCGAGGATTGCGCCCATACCATGGGGGCCGCGTGGAACGGCGTGCCTTCTGGGCGGCATGGATTTGTCGGCTGCTACTCCTGCCAGACCTATAAACACGTGAATTCCGGTGAAGGCGGATTGCTTGTCACCGATGACGAAGAGGTGGCGGCGCGGGCGATCATGCTGTCGGGCTCTTACATGCTCTATGGCAGGCATCTGGCCGCGCCCGGGCCAGAGGTGTTCGAGCGCATCAAATATGACACGCCCAATGTCTCGGGGCGCATGGACCATCTGCGCGCGGCGATCCTGCGCCCGCAATTGCGCGATCTGGAGACGCAGGTCGCGCGGTGGAATGACCGCTATCGGACGGTTGAGGCGGGATTGCGAGATACGCCCGGGCTGACCATCGTGGAGCGCCCGGAGGCGGAGCGCTATGTCGGCTCGTCCATTCAGTTCCTGCTGCTCGACTGGTCCGAGGCGGCGATTGACGAGGTGGTCAAACGCTGCGCGGCGCGTGGGGTCGAGCTGAAATGGTTCGGCGGGGCGGAGCCGGTGGGCTTTACCTCGCGCTATGACAGCTGGCGCTATGCCCCGTCCGAGCGCATGCCTGACAGCGACCGGGTGTTGCGCAGCATTCTCGACATGCGCCTGCCGCTGACCTTCTCGGTCGAGGATTGCGAGTTGATCGCGCGGATCATCCGGGCAGAGGTAGGGGCCGTGTTTCAGGGCGGGTGAGGGCGGCGGTGGGCAGAAATGCCCACCCTACGGCACCCTTATGCGACGCGACGTTCCAAAGCAGAGAGATGCGCCGGGCTTGACCGGTCGCCGCGATTCGTGGCATTTATTGAACAGGTGTTCAATAAAGGGAGGCGGGACGCCATGTTCAATGCCGTGATGAGCTTTGATCTTGGGGAAGACGTGAACGCGCTGCGCGAGATGGTGCATCGCTGGGCGCAGGAGCGGATCAAGCCGATGGCGGCGGAGATCGACAGCACCAACGCCTTTCCCAATGAGTTGTGGAAAGAGATGGGCGATCTGGGCCTGTTGGGCATCACCACGCCCGAGGAATATGGCGGGTCGGGGATGTCCTACCTGGCGCATGTGATTGCGGTGGAAGAAATCGCGCGGGCCTCGGCTTCTGTGTCGCTCAGCTACGGCGCGCATTCCAACCTCTGCGTGAACCAGATCAAGCTGAACGGCTCCGAAGAGCAGAAGAGACAATACCTGCCCGGCCTGATTTCCGGAGAGCATGTGGGCGCGCTGGCGATGTCGGAACCCGGCGCAGGATCGGATGTGGTGTCGATGAAGCTGCGCGCCGAAAAGCGCAATGATCACTACCGCTTGAACGGCAATAAATACTGGATCACCAATGGCCCGGATGCCGACACGCTGGTGGTCTATGCCAAGACCGACCCCGATGCAGGCTCCAAGGGAATCACCGCCTTTATCGTTGAGAAATCCATGAAGGGTTTCTCGACTAGCCCGCATTTCGACAAGCTGGGCATGCGCGGGTCGAACACCGCCGAGCTGATCTTTGACGATGTGGAAGTGCCGTTCGACAATGTGCTGGGCGAAGAGGGCAAGGGCGTGCGTGTGCTCATGTCGGGGCTGGATTACGAACGCGTGGTGCTGGCTGGCATTGGCACCGGCATCATGGCCGCCTGTCTGGACGAGATCATGCCCTACATGGCCGAACGCAAGCAATTCGGCCAGCCCATCGGGAATTTCCAGCTCATGCAGGGCAAGATCGCCGATATCTACACCAAGATGAATTCCGCGCGCGCCTATGTCTACGAGGTGGCGAAATCCTGTGACCGGGGCACCGTCACCCGGCAGGACGCGGCGGCCTGCTGTCTTTACGCCTCGGAAGAAGCGATGGTCGTGGCGCATCAGGCGGTGCAGGCCATGGGCGGGGCCGGGTTCCTTGCCGATGCGCCGGTGGCGCGGATTTTCCGCGATGCCAAGCTGATGGAGATTGGTGCGGGGACCTCTGAAATCCGCCGCATGCTGATTGGCCGGGAACTGATGGGAGCGATGCTGTGACACGTATCCTGACCAGCCTGCTATTGGCGCTGGGTACGGCTGTTCCCGCGCAGGAATTGGTGTTTTCTCCTGCTGAGACCGAGGCTTGCCTGATAGCTGGCGGGGGCGCGGAATGTATCGGCCAATCCGCCGATGCCTGTGTCAATGCCACACCGGGCGGGTATTCAACGGTCGGGATGGGGGCCTGTCTGGATCAGGAATGGCAATATTGGGATGCGCGGCTGAATGCGGCCTTTCAGTCCGTCCTGAATGACGCCAAGGCCATGGATGCCGAGATGGACGAGCTTGGGTCCGCCGCACCGAAACAGGCGCCTGCGCTGCGCGACATGCAACGAGCATGGATCGGGTTCCGGGATCTGAAATGCGCCTATGAAGCGTCGACCTGGGGTGGCGGCACCGGCGCGGGCCCCGCGGCGATCCAGTGCATGATGGAGACAACGGGCCGACAGGCGCTCTATCTCGAAGCGCCACTGCCAGAGTGATGTTACAGCCCGCGGCCACATATCAGGAGTTGTGTGACGGGTTCCGCTGGGACCTGCCCGCGCGGCTGAACATTGCGGAACAGGCGCTAAGCCAACCTGATGATGCGCTGGCCATTGTCGATCTGTCAGGGGGCATGCGATGTGACGTCTCCTTTGGCGAACTGCGCGCCATGGTGGACCGGCTCGCGGCGCATCTGAATATGCGCGTGGCGCCGGGGGACCGGGTCGGCGTGCTTCTGGGACAAGACCCATGGTGCGCGGCGGCCCATCTAGCTATTTGGAAAATCGGCGCGATTTCAGTGCCTTTGTTCAAACTCTTCAAGCGCGATGCGCTGGAGAGTCGGGTTGGAGATTCCGGGGCGGTGCTTGTCGTGACCGATGCTGAGGGCGCGGCGCTGCTGGGTGATCTGGCGGAACCGGTCTTCCCCCCTGACCTGCCCGAGGCGGGAGCCGTGGAGACGGCGGAAACCGGGCCCGAGGACCCCGCCGTGTTGATCTATACCTCCGGGACCACGGGCAAGCCCAAGGGCGCGCTGCATGGGCACCGGGTGCTCACGGGGCACCTGCCGGGCGTGGAGATGAGCCATGATTTCCTCGGCCAGCCGGGTGATTGTCTGTGGACGCCTGCGGACTGGGCCTGGATCGGCGGGCTGTTCGATGTGCTGATGCCGGGGCTGGCGCTGGGCGTGCCCGTAGTGGCCTGCCGGATGGCGAAATTCAGCCCCGAAGAGGCGGTGAGGATCTGCCGCGAAGGGGCTGTGCGCAATGTGTTTTTCCCGCCTACGGCACTACGGATGCTGAAGGCGGCGGATGTGTCCGTGCCGGGGTTGCGCTCGGTCGCCTCGGGGGGAGAGCCGTTGGGGGCTGAAATGCTCGATTGGGGGCGGCGCGCCTTTGGCGTGACGATCAACGAATTCTACGGCCAGACTGAATGCAATATGGTGGCGAGCTCTTGCGGCACGCTGTTCGATGCGCTGCCCGGCGCGATTGGCAAGGCGGTGCCGGGTTTTGACGTGGCGGTGATTGATGAGCTAGGCGTGCCGTGTGAGGGCGAAGGCGATATAGCCGTGCGGCGCGGGGCGGCGTCGATGATGTTGGGCTACTGGCAGAAACCGGACGCGACGGCAGAGAAGTTCCGTGGCGACTGGATGTTGACCGGGGACCGGGGCCGTCTTGAAGAGGAGTACATCCGCTTTGTCGGGCGCGAGGATGACGTGATTTCCTCGGGCGGCTACCGGATCGGCCCGGCGGAGATCGAGGATTGTCTTTTGACCCATCCGGGGGTCGCCACCTGTGGCGTGGTGGGCAAGCCAGATCCACTGCGCCACGAGATCGTCAAGGCCTATGTGGTGGCCAAGCCGGGTGTTAAGGTCTCGGCAATGGATCTTCAAGTTTGGGTAAAAGAGCGTCTCGCAAGCTATTCTTACCCAAGAGAAATTGCGTTTCTCGATGAATTGCCCATGACCGTGACGGGCAAGGTGATCCGCAAGGAGTTGAAAGCGCGCGCGGCGGCGGAGGTGGACCATGCGTAGCCTCATCGCTTTGCTTCTCACGGCGAGTGCCGCCACCGCGCAGGAGGCGGAACTGCCACCCTTCAAACACTGTTTCGACCGCGAGGCGGAGCGCTATGAATGGCGGCTCCGCATCCATCAGGGCCGCGATCTGGACGCTGCCGACTTTGACCTCTGGCATGCGCGCGGGGTGGAGTATTGCGGCAATATCGGCGTGACCCGCTGTGACCGGACAGTCGACCCGATCCCCTGCCAGGAGGCGTTGATCGCAGAGCAGGACACGCTGCGCGACAAGGTGGTTTCGGGGCTCCCCGCGCCGACGGAACGCGATGACCTGCCAGGACAGCTTTATGCCCGGGTCTATGCGCTGGCCCATGGCGTATCTGCCGGACCGGATTGCGCCGGGGCGCCGGAGCTTCTGGCCACATGGTGCGAAGCGCGCGAAGCCAATCTGCGGCTGCAAAACGCCGTGTTGGCCTGGCAGGTCGGGCGCTGGCTGAACGTGACCGAACCGGCACTGGTGGCGGGATGGGCCGCCCCCGCCGCGCCTGTGCGACCACGGGGGCGGCCGGAGCAATGACAAGTTTTTTGAAATTCGCGCGCCCAAGGGACTGCGCGTGTGAAAGGGGCGGGACATGAAGCTCAAATCGACATATGCAGCGGGGTCGGAACAGGCCAAAGCCAACCGCGAGGGCCATCTGGAGGCACTGCGCGTGGTGCGCGAGGCGGCGGAAATGGCCGCCATGGGCGGCGGCGACGCGTCACGCCAGCGCCATCTCGACCGGGGCAAGATGCTGCCGCGCGACCGGGTGGCCAACCTGCTTGATCCCGGCTCGCCCTTCCTTGAAATCGGCGCGACTGCGGCGCATGCCATGTATGATGGCGCGGCTCCGGCTGCGGGTGTGGTGGCCGGGATTGGCCGGGTCATGGGGCGCGAGGTCATGGTGGTGTGCAATGACGCCACAGTGAAGGGCGGGACCTATTACCCGATGAGCGTCAAGAAACACCTGCGCGCGCAGGAGATCGCCGAGGAGAACCACCTGCCTTGCGTCTATCTAGTGGACAGTGGCGGTGCCAACCTGCCCAATCAGGACGAGGTATTCCCGGATCGCGACCATTTCGGGCGGATTTTCTACAATCAGGCGCGGATGAGCGCCAAGGGGATCGCCCAGATTGCCGTTGTGATGGGGTCCTGCACGGCAGGCGGGGCTTATGTGCCCGCGATGTCGGATGTGACGATCATCGTGAAGGAACAGGGGACGATCTTTCTGGCCGGTCCGCCGCTGGTCAAGGCCGCGACCGGCGAGGTGGTGAGCGCCGAGGATCTGGGTGGCGGCGATGTGCATACGCGCCTGTCGGGCGTGGCGGATTACCTGGCCGAGGATGACGCCCATGCGCTGGCGCTGGCGCGGCGCGCGGTGGGGTCGCTTGGTGGCACGGTTGGTGGCCGAATTCTTGACGGAAAATCGTCGTCTTTCGAGGAGCCGCTTTATGATCCGGAGGAAATCCTCGGTGTCGTGCCTGCTGATCTGCGCACGCCGTATGACATACGCGAGGTGATCGCGCGGCTGGTGGACGGGTCCTATTTCGATGAGTTCAAGCCGCGCTTTGGCGAAACGCTGGTCACCGGCTTTGCGCAGGTCAAGGGAATGATGGTGGGCATCATCGCCAACAATGGCGTGCTGTTTTCCGAGGCCGCGCAAAAGGGCGCGCATTTCGTCGAACTGTGCTCGCAGCGCAAGATCCCGCTGGTGTTTTTGCAGAACATCACCGGCTTCATGGTGGGGCGGAAATACGAAAATGAAGGCATTGCGCGCCACGGGGCCAAGATGGTGACAGCGGTGGCCACCACTTCTGTCCCCAAGATCACCATGCTGGTGGGCGGCTCATTCGGTGCGGGCAATTACGGCATGTCGGGGCGGGCCTATCAGCCGCGTTTCCTTTGGACCTGGCCCAATTCGCGTATCTCGGTCATGGGCGGCGCGCAGGCGGCGGGGGTTCTGGCCACGGTGCGGCGCGATGCGATCGAACGCAAGGGCGGCACATGGAGCGCCGAGGAGGAAGCGGCGTTCAAGCAGCCGACTATCGACATGTTCGAGGAACAGTCGCACCCGCTTTATGCCAGCGCGCGGCTTTGGGATGACGGGATCATTGACCCGCGCAAGAGCCGCGATGTGCTGGCGTTGAGCCTGTCGGCGGCACAAAATGCGCCGATTGAGGACACGCGTTTCGGCGTGTTCCGGATGTGAGGATTGGCGCTTGGGACTCCGACGCAAGTTTTTTGGTTTCAAGGCGAAATCCCGAAAGAACACCATTCGGGACAAGGCCGTGATACCCAATCCGCGCGGGCCTGCTCAGTTTCGCACGGCGAGGCGCTGCGGCGTCTTGCGGACTCTGGCAGCATTGATTTTCGGGGGACTGCTAGTCGGCCCGGTGGCACTTGATGCGGCAAGTTTGCTGTGGCGGGAATCGGCGGGCTGCAAAGTCTGGTTGGTCATCGATGGTGATACCGTTAAAATGTACTGCCCGGATGAGGGGTTCGTGTCGGGACGCCTGCTCAGATACGACACACCGGAGATGAAAGCGCGCTGCCCGAAGGAACTGGCAAGCGCTGTTGCGGCCACCTTTGTTCTGCGCTGGCATCTTTGGACGGCCAGAGACGTTTATGCCAATCCAAGAGAACGGGATCGATATGACCGCGTTCTGACAATGATGGTCATTGATGGAGAACAGGCCGGGAGGCTCATGGTCAATGCCGGATTGGCGCGATGGTATTCCGGTGGGCCACGAAAATCGTGGTGTAATTGAAGAGGGAACCGGCAGAGATGTTTGACACGATCCTGATTGCGAACCGCGGCGAGATTGCCTGTCGCGTCATGAAAACGGCGCAGGCGCTGGGCGTGCGCTGCGTGGCGGTCTATTCCGAGGCCGACGCGGGCGCGGCCCATGTCGCCATGGCGGATGAGGCGCATTGCATTGGGGGGCCTGCCCCTGCGGACAGTTATCTAAAGGGCGATGCGATCCTTGCCGTGGCGCGGGTCACCGGGGCGCAGGCGATCCATCCCGGCTATGGGTTTTTGTCGGAAAACCCCGATTTCGTGGACGCGGTGGAGGCCGCCGGGCTGACATTCATCGGGCCATCGGCCAGGGCGATCCGCGCCATGGGGCTCAAGGATGCGGCCAAGGCGCTGATGGAAGAAGCCGGGGTGCCGGTGGTGCCGGGCTATCACGGCGACAATCAGGATCCCGCGTTTCTGGCCGGGCAGGCGGAAGAGATCGGCTATCCGGTGCTGATCAAGGCGGTGGCAGGCGGTGGCGGCAAGGGGATGCGGCTGGTGGAAGCGCCGGGCGAGTTTGACCGCGCGCTGGCTTCGGCCCGGGCAGAGGCGCGCACGGCGTTCGGCAATGAGGCGGTGCTGATCGAGAAATTCGTCTCCAAGCCGCGTCATATTGAATTGCAGGTCTTTGGCGATGGGACCCGCGCGGTGCATCTGTTCGAACGGGACTGTTCGCTGCAGCGCCGTCATCAGAAGGTGATCGAAGAGGCACCCGCGCCGGGTATGACCGAGGAGATGCGCGCGGCCATGGGCGCGGCAGCGGTGCGCGCGGCGGAGGCCATTGGGTACAAAGGGGCCGGGACGGTCGAGTTCATCGTGGATGGATCGGACGGGCTGCGCCCCGACGGGTTCTGGTTCATGGAGATGAACACGCGGTTGCAGGTGGAGCATCCGGTGACCGAGATGATCACCGGCGTGGACCTTGTGGAATGGCAATTGCGCGTGGCGGCGGGGGAAAGCCTGCCTGCGCGGCAGGAGGATCTGTCGATCAACGGTCATGCCTTTGAGGCGCGGCTCTATGCCGAGGACGTGCCGGCCGGGTTCCTGCCTGCCACCGGGCGGCTGACCCATCTGGCCTTCCCGGAGGGCGCGCGGGCCGATACAGGTGTGCGCTCCGGTGATGAGATCACGCCATGGTATGACCCGATGATCGCCAAGCTGATCTGTCACGGGCCGACGCGGGAGATCGCGCTCAAGCGGCTGGCGCAGGGGCTGGCGCGCACGCAGGTGGCGGGATCGGTCACCAACCTGGCCTTTCTGGGGGCGCTCTGCGCGCATGAGGGATTTGCGCGCGGCGACGTGGATACCGGGCTGATCGGGCGTGAGATCGACGCATTAGCCGCGCCGCTTGAGGGCAATCCGCTGGCGCTGGCGCAGGCGGCGCTGGTCGAGGCGGGGCTGTGGGAGGCGGATGACTGGGCCACCGGCTTCAGCCTGTGGCAGCCGCTCACGCGGACGCTGGTTCTGGAAGAGGCCGGTGAAGAGCGGGTGCTTTATCTTCGGGTGCGCGGGTCCGGGGATGTGTTGATCGAAAGCGGTGATCTGGTGGTCGAGGCCCTGCGCGGCCCTGGCGGCTGGACGCTGGATGGCGAGCCCGCCGCGCGTTTTGCGGTGGCGGGGGATGTGGTTACCATCTTTGCCGATCACGGTCGCGCCTACCGCGTGATCCGGGCGCTGGACCGGGCGGCGGCGGGGGGCAGCGATGCCTCGGTCATCGAAGCGCCGATGCCGGGGCTGGTGCAGGCGGTCGAGGTCAGCGCCGGGGCGCGCGTGTCCGCCGGTGACCGGCTGGCCGTGCTGGAAGCGATGAAGATGGAGCATTCCCTCACCGCGCCGCGCGACGGGGTGGTGGCAGAAGTTCTGGTTGAGGCCGGTGCACAGGTCGAGGCAGGGGCGGCGCTGATCCGGCTGGAAGAGGAGGAGGCGGCATGATCCGTTTGCATCACGTGCCTTTGGGGCGGTCCTTCCGGGTCATGTGGCTCCTGGAAGAGCTGGGGCTGGACTATGAGGTCGCCTATTATTCGATCCGGGACGGCTCCATGCGCACACCGGAGTTCTATGCGCTGTCTCCTGCGGGGCGGGTGCCGGCGCTGGAATACCATGGTGAGACATGGTTCGAGAGCGGCGCGATCCTGCAGTTGTTGTGCGAGCATCACCCCGAGGCCGGGTTGCAGCCCGCGCCGGGGGATGCGGACCGCGCGCTGTATCTGGAGATGATGCATTATTCCGAGACCGTGGGCTCGCTGGTCGAGAACCTGAACCTCAACCATGTGTTCCTGCACAATCCGGCGGATGCCTCGCCCGTGGTGATCAAGCTATTGACCGCGCGGCTCCGGGCGGCGCTGGCGGCGATAGACCGGCGCATGGGGTCTGACATGCTGTTGCCGTCGGGGTTTTCGGCGGCGGATATCATGTTCTCCTACGGGTTCGAACTGGCGCGCTACTATGTCGAGATGGAGCAGTTTCCCAAGCTCTGGGCTTATTGGGACAGGTTCAAGGCGCGCGAGGCGTACCAGCGGGCCAAGGCGCGGGACGGGGAGCAGGACCTTTATGACCGTGATTTTTATCCCGTGCCGGAAGTCAAACGCGATCCATCGGAATGGAAGGGGTGAGCCACGTCCCGGAAGCGCTCCGGGGGAGCGGTTCAGCGGAGAAGAGGCGGAGCCCCGCCATGGCGGACAGGAGTGACAGGCATGAGCGACAGTGTTGAAATTTTCGAAGTCGGCCCGCGCGACGGCTTGCAGAACGAAAAACGCCAGATCCCCACGGCAGACAAGATCGCGCTGGTCGATTGCCTGAGCCGCGCCGGGTTTCGCCGCATCGAATGCGCGTCTTTCGTCAGCCCCAAATGGGTGCCGCAGATGGCCGACAGCTCCGAGGTGCTGGCGGGCATCACCCGCGCGCCGGGCGTCTCCTATGCCGCGCTCACACCGAACATGCGCGGGCTTGAGCGGGCGATTGCCGCGCGCGCCGACGAGGTGGCGATCTTTGGCTCGGCCTCGGAAGGGTTTTCCAAGGCCAATATCAACGCCACGATCGCCGAGTCTTTGGAGCGGTTTGCGCCGGTGATGACGGCGGCCAGGGCGGCGGGCCTGCCGGTGCGGGGCTATGTCTCCTGCGTGGTGGAATGCCCCTATGACGGGCCGGTAGACCCGGGCGAGGTGGCGCGGGTGGCCAAGGCGCTCCATAACATGGGCTGCTACGAGATATCGCTGGGCGACACGATCGGGCGCGGCACGCCCGAGGCGGTGGCACTGATGCTGGAGGCTGTGACATCGGTGGTTCCGGCGGCGCAGCTGGCCGGGCATTTCCACGACACGGGCGGGCGCGCGCTGGAGAATATCGCCGTGTCGCTGGAGGCGGGCCTGCGGGTGTTTGATGCCGCCGTGGGGGGGCTTGGCGGCTGCCCCTATGCGCCAGGGGCCGCGGGCAATGTGGCGACCGAGGCGGTGGCAGAGCGGCTGGCCGAGCTGGGATATGACACGGGCCTTGACGCAGAGGTGATTGCACAGGCGGCGGAGATGGCGCGGACCATGCGGGCCGGGTGACAAAAATCTTCGAAGATTTTTGCAAATTCCTTGCAAGGAATTTGGCGCGGGTTGAAAGGGAAGGGACCAGATGTTCGAGACCGTGAAAGTTGAAACCGATGCGCGCGGCGTCGCGACGCTGTGGCTGGCGCGCCCCGACAAGCACAATGCCATGTCGGCGCAGATGCTCGAAGAGCTGGCCGCAGCCGCTGAATCGCTGGCTGCGGACGAGAGCGTGCGCGCGGTTGTTCTGGCCGCTGAAGGCAAGAGTTTCTGCGCGGGCGGTGATCTGGGCTGGATGCGGGCGCAGTTCGAGATGGACAGCGCCACGCGTCGCCGCGAAAGCGCCAAGCTGGCGGCGATGCTCTCGGCACTCGATACGCTGCCCAAACCGCTGATTGGGCGTGTGCAGGGCAATGCCTTTGGCGGCGGTCTGGGGCTGATGTCGGTCTGTGACGTGGTTATCGCGACAGAGGGCGCACGCTTTGGGTTCACCGAGACCCGTCTGGGGCTGATCCCGGCCAATATCGGGCCTTTCGTGCTGCGCCGCATGGGACCGGCGCTGGCGCGGAGGGTCTTCATGTCGGCCCGGCTCTTTGACACCGAAGAGGCGCTGCGGCTCAATCTCGTGGCGCGCATGGTTGCCCCCGATGGCCTGGATGCGGCCGTCGAGGCCGAGATCGAACCCTACCTTTCCTGTGCGCCCGGCGCAGTGGGCGAGGCCAAGGCGCTGATCCGGCAGCTCGGCGGCGGGGTCAGCCAGGCTGAGATGGACCTTGCCATCGACGCGTTGGCCGCGCGGTGGGAGAGCGCCGAGGCGCAGGAGGGCATCGCGGCGTTTTTCGACAAGCGCAAACCGGGCTGGGCGTGAGCGTCCAGTTTGCCCATCTCTACGCGCTGTTGTGCCTCGGGGTGATCTTTTTCCAGATCGCGCTGATCGCCGGTGCGCCATGGGGCGCGGCGACGCAGGGCGGGGCGCATCAGGGAGCCGTGCCGCCCAAGGGGCGGCTGATGGCGGGGCTGTCCATTCCCATCGTTGGGTTCATGGGGCTGTCGGTGCTTTCGGCGGCGGGGTTGCCGGGGCTGGACTGGCCGCGCTGGACCGGATGGGTGGCGCTGGGCGTGCAGGCCATGACCATGGCCCTGAACTGGATCACCCCGTCCCGGATCGAGCGGCAGATCTGGGGGCCTGTCACCACGATCATGATGGCGCTGGCAGGTTACGTGATCCTGATCTGAGAAA
The DNA here is from genome assembly GCF_028023675.1 of Primorskyibacter aestuariivivens. Taxonomy (GTDB): domain Bacteria; phylum Pseudomonadota; class Alphaproteobacteria; order Rhodobacterales; family Rhodobacteraceae; genus Marinovum; species Marinovum aestuariivivens. The sequence goes on from NZ_JAQIOZ010000007.1 coordinate 128,461, forward strand.
AACCGTCGGAAAAGATGCGCGGAAAATGTCCAATTTGACTGTTCGCCCCGCGAGTGGGTGAGTCGCCGATGCCTTGCATCACAATATGTCGCAAGCGCAGAATGTGTTTCCGCAAAGTGCTTATTTTATTGGTTTTCACGGATCAATTCACATCCGTGAATGTGTCGCGCCTCGGTTGACCCTCTGCGGGTGCAGGGCTAAACCCACGCGTAGCGAGCCACATCTTTGCGCGCCCCGTGATGCGCGCCGAAAGGAGCCTGCCCCGTGGAAGAGATGCTCAGGGAATACCTTCCCATCCTCGTTTTCCTGGCCGTAGCCATCGGACTTGGAATTGTTCTCATCCTTGCCGCTGTCGTTCTGGCGGTCCGCAATCCGGACCCGGAAAAAGTGTCGGCCTATGAATGCGGCTTCAACGCCTTTGACGACGCAAGGATGAAGTTTGACGTGCGGTTCTACCTCGTGTCGATCCTGTTCATCATTTTTGACCTCGAAATCGCCTTCCTCTTCCCTTGGGCCGTTGGTTTTCAGGACATCAGCATGGTGGGCTTCTGGTCGATGATGGTGTTCCTTGCCGTGCTGACCATCGGCTTTGCCTATGAATGGAAGAAAGGGGCGCTCGAATGGGAGTGAGCACCACAGCAAACACCGCAGGCGTGGACAAGGAAGTGGCCACCCAGGCGCTCAATGCCGAGTTGCAAGACAAGGGCTTTCTGCTGACCTCGACCGAGGACATCATCAACTGGGCGCGCACCGGGTCGCTGCACTGGATGACATTCGGTCTGGCCTGCTGCGCGGTGGAGATGATGCACACCTCCATGCCGCGCTATGACGCTGAACGCTTTGGTATCGCACCGCGCGCCTCTCCGCGCCAGTCGGACGTGATGATCGTGGCGGGGACACTCACCAACAAGATGGCCCCGGCGCTGCGCAAGGTCTACGACCAGATGCCCGAGCCGCGCTATGTGATCTCCATGGGCTCCTGTGCCAATGGCGGCGGCTATTATCACTACAGCTATTCCGTTGTGCGCGGCTGTGACCGGATCGTTCCGGTGGACATCTACGTGCCCGGCTGCCCGCCCACGGCAGAGGCGCTGCTTTACGGGCTTATGCAGTTGCAACGCAAGATCCGCCGCACCGGCACGATTGTAAGGTAAGGGGGCGATCATGACCGCTGCACTGAAAGAGCTTGGCGCCCATATCGAGATGAAGCGCCCCGATTGCGTCCTTGGCTGGTCTGTGGACCAGGGTGAATTGAACGTGGACGTGGCGCCGTCGAACCTCACCGGGCTGGTGGAGTTCCTGCGCTCTGACCCGACCTGCCAGTTCTCCTCGCTCGTGGATATCACCGGCGTGGACTACCCCGAGCGGGCCAAACGCTTTGACGTGGTCTATCACTTCCTGTCGATGTACCAGAACCACCGCATCCGCCTGCGGGTGAGCGTTCGCGAGGAAGACATGGTGCCCTCGATCACCGATATTCACCCCTCGGCCAACTGGTTCGAGCGTGAAGTGTTCGACATGTTCGGCATCCTGTTCTCCGGCCACCCGGATCTGCGCCGCATCCTCACCGACTATGGGTTTCGCGGCCATCCGCTGCGCAAGGATTTCCCGACCACCGGCTATACCGAGATGCGCTATGACGAGGCGCTCAAGCGCGTGGTCTATGAGCCGGTCAGCCTGACCCAGGAATACCGGCAGTTCGATTTCATGTCGCCATGGGAAGGGGCCGAATACATCATCCCCGGGGACGAGAAAGCGGAAGAGGGGACGAAGTGATGGAAATGCTTGTCTGGCTTGTCTTTACCGTGCTGACGGTCATCCCGATGCTGAAACTGCTGCCGCATTTCGGGATCGAGAAATACTGGGCCGCCGCCTGCATCATCCCCATCGGGACGCTGGCTCTGCTGTGGTTCATGGCGATGAAGCTTCAGGAGCTTGAAAAACGATGATGGGCGGATACGGATTTGGCGGTGGCGGCCTGCTCTGGCTGCTGATCATGGGGGCGCTGGTTGTGGTGCCGTTCTGGCGGTTGCTGCCGCGCTACGGCATTCCCAACTGGGTGGCGATCTTTGCCATCTTCCCGCTGTTTGCGCTGATCCTGCTTTGGGTGATCGCCTTCAAGGACAAGATTGACGGAGGCACCGCGTAATGGACGGTTCCAAAGGTTTCGAAGACGCCCTGACCGGCGAACAGAAGATCCGCAATTTCAACATCAACTTCGGCCCGCAACACCCGGCGGCGCACGGGGTGCTGCGGCTGGTGCTGGAGCTGGATGGCGAGATTGTGGAGCGCTGCGATCCGCATATCGGGCTGCTGCACCGGGGTACGGAAAAGCTCATGGAGAGCCGGACCTACCTGCAGAACCTGCCCTATTTCGACCGGCTCGATTATGTGGCCCCGATGAACCAGGAACATGCCTGGTGTCTGGCGATTGAAAAGCTGACCGGGGTCGAGGTGCCGCGCCGTGCCTCGCTGATCCGGGTGCTTTACTCCGAGATCGGGCGTATCCTGAACCACCTCTTGAACATTACCACGCAAGCCATGGACGTGGGCGCGCTGACGCCGCCGCTCTGGGGGTTTGAAGAGCGTGAAAAGCTCATGGTGTTCTATGAGCGTGCTTGCGGGGCGCGGCTGCACGCGGCCTATTTCCGCCCCGGCGGCGTGCATCAGGACCTGCCGCAGGATCTTCTCGAAGATATCGACGCATGGGCCGATGATTTCCCGCGCGTGATCGCGGATATCGACGGTCTGCTGACGGAAAACCGCATCTTCAAGCAGCGCAACGCCGATATCGGCGTGATCTCTGAAGAAGACATTCAGAATTGGGGCTTTTCCGGCGTCATGGTGCGCGGCTCCGGCCTCGCCTGGGACCTGCGCCGCGCGCAGCCCTATGAATGCTATGATGAATTCGACTTCCAGATCCCGGTGGGCAAGAACGGCGATTGCTATGACCGTTACCTCGTCCGCATGGAGGAAATGCGCCAGTCGCTGAAGATCATCAAACAGGCGATCGAAAAGCTGAACGCCCCCGAGGGCAAGGGTGACGTGCTGGCCCGGGGCAAGATCACCCCGCCGAAACGCGGCGAGATGAAACGCTCGATGGAAGCGCTGATCCACCACTTCAAGCTCTATACCGAAGGATTCCACGTGCCTGCGGGCGAGGTTTACGCCGCAGTTGAAGCGCCCAAGGGCGAGTTCGGTGTCTATCTGGTGGCGGACGGCACAAACAAACCCTACCGCGCCAAGCTGCGCGCGCCGGGCTTCCTGCATCTGCAGGCGATGGACTATGTCGCGAGCGGCCATCAGCTGGCCGATGTGGCGGCGATCATCGGCACCATGGATGTCGTGTTCGGGGAGATTGACCGCTGATGAAGACGCGTTTCGCCCTTGCCGCCCTGATCCTGCCGCTGGCGGGCTGTCTGGATATTCCACCCGAAGGCACCAATGCCGAGATGATCGCCAATTACGACGCTGCCGTGGCTTCGCTGGGCTGCACGCTGTCCAGCGATGCCGATTACGGCGCGGTCGAGTTTCAGGCCGGGATCACCCGCGAACAGGCTGTGTCGATCAGCGAATACAAGCTGGCCCGGGAAGAGGCGGTCAGGCTTGAGAATGGCGGTATTCGCCTGACCTCGGGGAGCTGCGCCGCGTGAGTGCCAACCCCGCAGAATGGCTGATGGCCTGGGCCACGCTGGCGAGCCTCGCGTTCCTCGGCGTGCAGAGCTATTTTATCCGGGAGTCTCTGGACGACCCGTTTGAAGCCAATCTGCAGGAACGCCAGATCGAGGTCTGTTCCCGCGTGATCAAGGAATACGGTGCCTATCAGGCCCGCGTGTCCACCGTGGAAAGCACCCATTCCATTCTGGCCCGTGTCCGCGACGGTGAGGTGCGTGTCGCCTCGGCCGAGATGCCCGCACCGAACGTGCCGGGGGCCTCGACCTCGGCGCTGCTGCCGCAGGACGCGGTGAAAACCTTCCTGGCACAACCCGAAACACTGGCCACGCTCAGCGGCCAATCCAGCGGCCCGGACCCACGCGAGGGCCTGTTGGCTGCGCTGACCGAGCTCGCCGTTTATGCCGATACCGAGACCGCGTCGAAAATCGACGCGGTGTCCCTCAACATGCCCACGCTTCCGGAGCTTGGCGCCTTTGCCCAGTTCCTCGACCAGCAGCCCAAGGCCCAGCTGAGCCGGTTCGAGAAGGAGTTCGCTCCGCTCGCCGATCTTTGCCGGGACACGATGCTGGGGAAAAAGAAAGGTCTTCTCTGATATGCTTCGCCGTCTGCATCCCGAACAGCCTGACAGCTTTGCCTTTACCGCCGCGAACCAGACCTGGGCCGAGGCGCAGGTCACCAAGTATCCCGAGGGGCGGCAGGCGTCTGCGATCATCCCGCTTTTGTGGCGTGCGCAGGAGCAAGAGGGCTGGCTGACCCGCCCGGCAATCGAACATGTGGCCGACATGCTGGGCATGGCCTATATCCGCGCGCTGGAAGTGGCGTCGTTCTACTTCATGTTCCAGCTGCAACCGGTTGGGTCCGTGGCGCATATCCAGATCTGCGGCACCACGTCCTGCATGATCTGCGGGGCCGAGGACCTGATCGGAGTGTGCCGCGAGAAAATCGCCGACAAGCCGCATGCGCTGTCCGCCGATGGCAAATTCTCGTGGGAAGAGGTGGAATGCCTCGGGGCCTGTGCCAACGCGCCCATGGCGCAGATCGGCAAGGATTATTACGAGGACCTGACCGCCGAGCGTCTGGCTGAGATCCTTGACGAATTGGCCTCTGGCACGGTTCCCGTACCTGGCCCGCAAAATGGCCGCTACACCTCCGAGCCGAAATCGGGTCTTACCAGCCTCAAGGACCACGAAAAAGGCCGCCACCAATACAACGCATCGGTGCAGCTTGCGACCGATATTGGCGACACGGTCAAACGCATCGACGGCACCGAGGTCGAGATGCGCGCGCCCTGGCAATCCGGTCCTGCCCATGGCGGTGCCGTGGCCAGCGTGGCAGGGGCCGCCGCCCCCGCGCAACCGCGCCCGGCGGCGAACGCGCCCGCAGATGCCACCGGCATCGACACGCGTGAGGCGCAGGAGGTCAAGAAAGGCCGTCCGGTTTCTGACAGCGCGCCGGCCAAGGCCGAAGCGGCCGCCGACGCGCCGTCCGAGGGCACCCGCCCCGAGGCGCTGGATGGACCGCGAGACGGCAAACCCGATGATCTCAAGCTGATCAAGGGGATCGGTCCGAAGCTGGAAAAACTTTGTAATTCCATGGGCTTTTATCATTTCGACCAGATTGCGAACTGGACGGCCGAAGAAATCGCATGGGTCGATCAGAACCTCGAAGGGTTCAAAGGGCGCGTCAGCCGCGACAACTGGGTCGCTCAGGCAGACACCCTCTCCAAAGGTGGCGAGACGGAATTCGCCTCCCGTGTTAAAAAAGGTGATGTGTATTAATGGTTAAAGGGACCAAACGGGAGGGAAACGATGGATAACGTGTCTCAGGGATGCACGATGAAATGCTGGATCGCAGCGGCGATTCTTGGACTTGTGGTGTTCCTGTTCGGGCTGGCCGGCAAGGGGGTTCTTGCCGCGGTCATACTGGGCGTCATTACAACGGCGCTGCTTGGTTTCCTCTTCACATGGATGTTCTGCACGGTCGTGCCGCGGACCGGTGCGCGCAAAACGGACGGCGATGCGGTCGAAAGCGCCGCGCATGCCGCCGGCGCCGCTACAGGTGCCGCAGCCGCAGCGACAGTCGGTGCGGCACAAAGCGCCGCTGCGAAAACAGCCGAAGTTGCCGAGGCTGCCAAGGACAAGGCTGCATCCGCAGTGGACAGTGCCGCTGAGACCGTGAAAGAGGCCGCGTCCGACGCGGCGGATGCGGGCGGTGATGCTGCTGAGGACGCAAAGGATGCGGCTGAGGATGTGGCCGAAGCTGCAGAGGACACCGCCAGCGAAGCCGCTGACGCGGCAAGCGATGCCGCTGGTGCAGCCAAGGCCGCCGCACCGGTCGGGGAAGACTATGACGCCGATGGCGTGGTCGAGGGCAACGATGAAGGGTCCAAACCCGAAACGCTGTCGGCGGCTCGCGATAGTGGGGCGGATAACCTCAAGGAAATCAAAGGCGTCGGTCCCAAGCTGGAGCAGATGCTGAACGAGATGGGGTTCTTCCATTTCGACCAGATCGCCAATTGGACCGCCGACGAAGTGGCCTGGGTCAATGCGAACCTCAAAAGGTTCAAGGGCCGGGTCAGCCGCGACAACTGGGTCGAACAGGCCAAAATTCTCGCCTCGGGCGGGGACACCGAATTCTCCAAACGCGTCGAAGACGGCGACGTGTACTGACGGGGTGTGACACACGATGGGGCGTGAGACGGAACAGCAGATTGCACGGCAGGGGCGCATGACCGCGCTGGTGATTGCCGGAACCATGCTGATCTGGCTCGCGGCCCAGTTCATCGGGCCAAGGCTCGGTCTGCCGGGGCGCTATGCGATCCTGATCGACCTTCTGGCTCTGGCGGCGTTCATCTGGGCGTTCGTCAATATCTATCAGATCTGGCGCAAGCGCCAGGACAACTAAGGGGTGGCATCGCACATGCTGCAGGATCAGGACCGCATCTTTACCAACATCTACGGGATGCATGACCGCTCTTTGAAGGGCGCGCAGGCGCGTGGCCACTGGGATGGCACCGCCGGCATCATCGAAAAGGGTCGCGACTGGATCATCGACGAGATGAAAGCGTCGGGTCTGCGCGGCCGGGGCGGCGCGGGTTTCCCCACCGGTCTGAAATGGTCCTTCATGCCCAAGGAAAGCGATGGGCGTCCGGCCTATCTCGTGATCAACGCGGATGAATCCGAGCCCGGTACCTGCAAGGACCGTGAAATCATGCGCCATGACCCGCATACGCTGGTCGAGGGCGCGCTGATCGCCTCTTTCGCGATGCAGGCCCATGCCTGTTACATCTATATTCGCGGCGAATATATCCGCGAACGCGAAGCGCTTCAGAACGCCATTGACGAAGCCTATGACGCGGGGCTTATCGGCAAGAACGCGGCGGGCTCCGGCTGGGATTTCGATCTCTACCTGACCCACGGGGCAGGGGCCTATATCTGCGGCGAGGAAACCGCGCTTATCGAAAGCCTTGAGGGCAAGAAAGGCATGCCGCGCATGAAGCCGCCGTTTCCGGCGGGGGCGGGGCTTTATGGCTGCCCGACCACGGTGAACAACGTGGAATCCATTGCCGTGGTGCCGACCATCCTGCGCCGGGGGGCCACATGGTTTGCGGGGTTTGGCCGCCAGAACAACGCAGGCACCAAGCTCTTTGCGGTGTCGGGTCATGTGAACAATCCCTGTGTCGTTGAAGAGGCGATGTCGATCAGTTTCGAGGAACTGATCGAAAAGCATTGCGGCGGCATTCGCGGCGGCTGGGACAATCTTCTGGCAGTGATCCCGGGCGGCTCGTCGGTGCCCTGCGTGCGCGGCGAAAAGATGAAAGACGCGATCATGGATTTCGACTACCTGCGCGGGGAGCTTGGCTCGGGCCTTGGCACGGCGGCGGTGATCGTGATGGACAAGCAGACCGAAATCATCAAGGCGATCTGGCGGCTGTCGAAATTCTACAAGCATGAAAGCTGTGGTCAGTGCACGCCCTGTCGCGAAGGCACCGGCTGGATGATGCGGGTCATGGACCGTCTTGTGCGCGGCGAGGCCGAGGTCGAAGAGATCGACATGCTCTTTGACGTGACCAAACAGGTCGAGGGCCACACGATCTGTGCGCTTGGCGATGCGGCAGCCTGGCCGATCCAGGGTTTGATCCGCAACTTCCGCGAAGAGATCGAGGACCGGATCAAGGCGCAGAAAACGGGCCGTATGGGCGCGATGGCGGCGGAGTGAGGCGGATGAAACCCCTGATCCTGACATGTGCTGCGCTGGGCCTTCTGGCCGCCCCGCTTGCGGCGGCGAGCTACAAGAATTCGACCTATCAGGCGGAAACGCAAAGCCGCGCGGTCAGCTTGCAGCCCCGTGATGGCACAGGCCCCGCGCGTCAGGCGCGGCAGGTCTATGTCACGGTGACGCGGCTGGACGGGGCGGGGATGAGCAACGTGGACGTGTCCGCCGCGGGTGGTTTCGCGCGTCAGGTGGGCTGCCCCGGCGGTCAGGCGCTGAGCACCATCGCCTCGGGCCGTGCGGCGGGTTCGGCCGATTTTGAAATCCTGTGTATCGGGGGCTGATGAGAATGCGTGCGACGATAGTGATCCTGCTGGCCACCATGGCGCTGACCGCCTGTGGCAAGACCTACACCGACAAGCGCATCCGTTTTGACGGTGAGATTTTCCGCGGCTCGGCCAAGGCGGTGGACAAGAAGGACCGCCGCGCCTTTGTCGCAACGGCAGGTCCGGTCTCCAAAAGCCTTGAAGGCGCGCGCGAAGCGGTGCGCTACGAGGGCACGAAATACTGCATCAAGTGGTTCGGCATTTCCGACATCAACTGGGAGATCGACCCCCAGGCCGAAACCCTGCCGATCGACAAGGACAAGATCGTCCTGAACGGGACCTGCGCGGAGTGATCCGGGCCATTGCCATATCCCCCCGGGTCCCCGGGACGCGAGACAAGACGTTTGCGAAAGACCGCCATTCGGGCGCCTTTCGAGAAGAGAAGTGAGAGCCATGACGGACCTACGCAAGATCATCATCGACGACACCGAGGTTGAGGTGGACGGGGCCATGACCCTTATCCAGGCCTGCGAACAGGCCGGGATCGAGGTGCCGCGCTTCTGCTACCATGAGCGGTTGTCGATTGCGGGCAACTGCCGGATGTGCCTTGTCGAGGTGGTGGGCGGCCCGCCCAAGCCTGCAGCCTCCTGCGCGATGCAGGTGCGTGACCTGCGCCCCGGTCCCGAAGGCCAGCCGCCGGTGGTGAAAACCAACTCGCCCATGGTCAAGAAGGCCCGCGAAGGGGTGATGGAGTTCCTGCTCATCAACCACCCGCTGGATTGCCCGATCTGCGATCAGGGCGGCGAATGTGATCTTCAGGATCAGGCCGTGGCCTATGGCGTGGATTTCTCGCGCTTCCGCGAAGCCAAGCGTGCGGTGGACGATCTCGACCTTGGGCCGCTGGTCGAAACCCATATGACCCGATGCATCTCCTGCACCCGCTGCGTGCGCTTCACCACCGAGGTCGCGGGCATCACCCAGATGGGCCAGACCGGTCGTGGCGAGGATGCCGAGATCACCGCCTATCTGGGTGAGACGCTCGACAGCAACATGCAGGGCAATATCATTGATCTCTGCCCCGTTGGCGCTCTGGTCTCCAAGCCTTACGCCTTTACCGCGCGTCCTTGGGAGCTGACCAAGACGGAAAGCATCGACGTGATGGATGCGCTGGGGTCGAACATCCGCGTCGACACCAAGGGCCGCGAAGTCATGCGCTTCCTGCCGCGCAACCATGACGGCGTGAACGAGGAATGGATTTCCGACAAGACGCGTTTCGTCTGGGACGGGCTGCGCCGTCAGCGTCTGGACCGGCCTTATGTGCGCGAAAACGGCAAGCTGCGCCCCGCAAGCTGGGGCGAGGCGCTGTCGAAAGCCGCCGAAGCCATCAAGGGCGCGTCGAAAGTGGCCGGTCTTGTGGGTGATCTCGCCCCGGTCGAGGCGGCGTTTGCTCTGAAAGGGCTGATCGAAGGGCAGGGCGGCAACGTTGAGTGCCGCACGGATAAGGCGAAACTGCCTGCAGGCAATCGCTCGGGCTATGTGGGCACGGCGGCGATTGAGGATATTGACCACGCCAAGTTCATCCAGCTGATCGGCACCAACCCGCGCGAAGAAGCGCCAGTGCTGAACGCGCGCATCCGCAAGGCCTGGGCCAATGGTGCGAAAATCGGACTGGTCGGCGAGGCGGTGGACCTGACCTATGACTACGCGCATGTGGGCACGGACCGCGCCGCGCTGGAAGGGCTGCTGGACCTCGATTATACCGAGGTGCTCGAAGCGCCGTCCGTCGTGATCGTCGGGCAGGGCGCTTTGACCGAGGCCGACGGCGCCGCCGTTCTGGCTGCAGCGATGAAACTGGCCCAAGACACCGAGTCCAAGCTGATGGTGCTGCACACCGCTGCCGGACGCGTCGGTGCGATGGACGCAGGCTGCACCACCGTGGGCGGGCTGGACGCCGCCATCGACGGTGCGGATGTGATCTATAACCTTGGCGCGGACGAGATCGAGATCGGCGAAGGCGCCTTTGTGATTTATCAGGGTAGCCATGGCGACCGGGGCGCGCACCGCGCTGACGTGATCCTGCCGGGTGCCGCCTATACCGAGGAGCAGGGGCTGTTCGTGAACACCGAAGGCCGTCCGCAACTGGCGCTGCGCGCGGGCTTTGCGCCGGGCGAGGCCAAGGAAAACTGGGCCATCCTGCGGGCGCTGTCCGGCGAGCTGGGCGCAACGCTGCCTTACGACACGCTGGCACAACTGCGTCAGGCGCTGGTCAAAGAGGTGCCGCATCTGGCGCAGATCGACGAAGTGCCGGAAAACGACTGGCAGGCGGAAGCGCCCGGCAAGCTGGGCGATGCGACTTTCCGCAACGCGGTCAAGGACTTCTGGCTGACCAACCCGATTGCACGCGCCAGCCAGCTCATGGCGGAGCTGAGCGCCAATGCGAAATCACGCCGGGAGGCAAAGATTGCGGCGGAATGAGCGGGCATATGCGCATAAGGCCCCGGGCGATGGTTTTGCCCGTGATGGCGTTTGCTCTGGTGGGGTGTGAGATGACGGATGCGTCGCCCGATACCCCGTTCGCGCCCGCCTATCGCGGGATCGAGACCCGTCTGCTCGAAGGCGATCTGGTCAATTTCCACGTGGAAATGACCGGCGCGAGCGATGCGGGCGATGTCGAGGATTACGCGGAATGCGCCGCGGCGCAGTACACGCTGATCCGCGGATACGGATTTGCGCGTCATGTGCGCACAAGCACCGACGAAGAGGGTGGCCTTTGGCGAGGAGATGCGGTTTACACCATCTCGCCGTCGCTGCCCGATGGATTGAAGACGATTGACGCCGAGGTGGTGGTGGCAAGCTGCCGCGAGCGCGGCATACCGACTGTGTGAGGCAAGATGGCTGACTTCTTTACAACCCCGCTTGGAATTGGCGTTCTGATCCTTGCACAATGTCTGGCTGTGCTGGGCTTCGTGATGATCTCGCTGCTCTTCCTTGTCTATGGCGACCGCAAGATCTGGGCCGCCGTGCAGATGCGCCGTGGCCCGAACGTGGTGGGGGCCTTTGGCCTGCTGCAATCGGTGGCGGATGCGCTGAAATACGTGGTCAAGGAAGTGGTGGTGCCCGCAGGTGCGGACAAGCCGGTGTTCTTCCTCGCCCCGATGATGTCTTTCGTACTGGCGGTGATCGCCTGGGCGGTGATCCCGTTCAACGAAGGCTGGGTGCTGTCGGATATCAACGTGGCCATTCTCTATGTCTTCGCCATGTCCTCTTTGGAGGTTTACGGCGTGATCATGGGCGGCTGGGCGTCCAACTCGAAATACCCGTTCCTCGGCTCGCTGCGTTCTGCGGCACAGATGATTTCCTATGAGGTCTCCATCGGCCTGATCATCATCGGTGTGATCATCTCGACCGGGTCGATGAATTTCGGCAATATCGTTGCCGCGCAGGATGGCTCTTTTGGTTTCTTCTCGTGGTACTGGCTGCCGCATTTCCCGATGGTGTTCCTGTTCTTCATCTCCTGCCTGGCGGAAACCAACCGCCCGCCCTTTGACCTTCCGGAAGCGGAATCGGAACTGGTGGCGGGCTATCAGGTGGAATATTCGTCCACGCCCTTCCTGCTCTTCATGGCCGGCGAATATATCGCCATCTTCCTGATGTGCGCGCTGACCTCGCTCTTGTTCTTCGGCGGCTGGCTGTCGCCGATCCCGGGCCTGCCCGATGGCGTGCTGTGGATGATCGCGAAAATGGCGTTCTTCTTCTTCATCTTCGCGATGGTCAAGGCGATCACGCCGCGCTACCGCTACGACCAACTGATGCGTCTGGGCTGGAAAGTCTTCCTGCCGTTCTCGCTCTTCTGGGTGGTCTTCGTGGCATTCGCGGCCAAGTTCGAATGGTTCTGGGGTGCCTACGCACGCTGGGGCATGGGGGGCTGATATGTCTGATCTGAAAGACGCAATCCTCAACGCGAAATACATCGACATGGTGTCGCTGGCCGATTTCGTCGTGACCGATTGCGGTTTGCCGGACATGGACGACGACGGCGGCCCGCTGCCGCAACAAAACGAGGTCGCCGCCGCGATCTTTCGCTGGGCCGCGATGAACGCGGGCGAAGAGGGCACCGCATCCGACGCGGCGCAGGCAGATGACGGGCCAGAGACCGAATAAGAGGGGAAGTAACATGGCAAATATCGACTATGGACGCGCTGCGAAATACTTCCTGCTTCAGGACTTTTTCGTGGGTTTCAAACTGGGGCTGAAATATTTCTTTGCCCCCAAGGCGACGCTCAACTACCCGCATGAAAAGGGGCCATTGTCGCCCCGTTTCCGCGGTGAACACGCGCTGCGCCGCTATCCCAATGGCGAAGAGCGCTGCATCGCCTGCAAGCTGTGCGAGGCGATCTGCCCCGCACAGGCCATCACCATCGATGCCGAACCGCGCGAAGACGGTTCGCGCCGCACCACGCGCTATGACATCGACATGACCAAATGCATCTATTGCGGCTTCTGTCAGGAGGCCTGCCCGGTGGATGCGATTGTCGAGGGGCCGAATTTCGAATTCGCCACCGAGACCCGCGAAGAGCTTTTCTATGACAAGGCCAAGCTGTTGGAGAACGGCGACCGCTGGGAAGCCGAAATCGCGGCCAATCTTGAGATGGATGCACCCTACAGATGACCGACAGCAAAACCCCTTTCGAGCTCATGATGAGCCAGGCGCAGGAAATGGCCAAGGCCTTCAACCCGGCGCTGGAGACCTTTTCACCCAAGGGGTTCGAAGGACTGTGGCCGACCATGCCCAAGGAGATGATGGAAATGGCCTTTGGCCGTGGCATCTCCAAGGACGGGCTGGACGCCAAGACCCGACTGCTCCTGACCATTGCCGGGCTGACCATGCAGGGGGCGCAGGCCGACACCCCCTTTCGGATGACGGTGCGCCACGCCATGGAGGCGGGTGCCACCAAGGATGAAATCGCCGAGACCATCGCGCAGATGTCGATGTTCGCCGGCCTTCCCGCCATGACGCGGGCCATGGAACTGGCCCGTGACGTGATGGACGACAAAGAGGATGACGCAACATGACCGTCTTCGCCTTTTACCTGTTTGCGCTCTGCACCATCGCGGGCGGGCTGTTCACCGTGATCAGCCGCAACCCGGTGCATTCGGTGCTCTGGCTGATCCTGGCCTTCCTGTCTTCGGCGGGGTTGTTCGTGCTGTTGGGGGCCGAGTTCGTGGCGATGCTGCTGATCATCGTCTATGTGGGCGCGGTTGCGGTGCTCTTCCTCTTCGTGGTGATGATGCTGGATGTGGATTTCGCCGAGTTGAAAGCCGAGATGGCGAAATACATGCCGCTCGCGCTGCTCATCGGGGTGATCCTGCTGATGCAATTCGCCATTGCCGTGGGTGAGTGGCAGAGCGCCGACGCGGCTATGAGCCTGCGTGCGCAGGTGGCCCCCGATGACGTGCACAACACCCATGCGCTGGGGGTGATCATCTATGACCAGTATTTCCTGCTCTTCCAGCTTGCCGGTCTGATCCTGCTGGTGGCGATGATCGGGGCCATCGTGCTGACCCTGCGCCATCGCACCGACATCAAACGTCAGGACGTGGTCGCCCAGATGATGCGCGATCCGGCCAAGGCGATGGAGTTGAAAGACGTGAAACCGGGGCAGGGGCTCTGAGCCTTCCCCGAAGCCAACCCACGGGGCCATGGCCCCGAAGACGAATGAAGTAACAGGAGCGTTGCGACACTGACAGCAAGGGACGAGGCAATGAAACGGCTTTCGAATATCGTGTTTGCGCTGGTGATCATCGGCGGGTTCACCTGGATCGCATTGAATTTCGACAGCCATGCCTGGAACCGGTTGAGGTCGACAGAATGGGGCGGCGTTGCAGGCGTGGTGGTTGACGGGGCGGGACGCGCGTTGTGCAAGGCCTGGGGCTGCTGAGCCGACAGAATGACATGGCCGGACAGGCCAAGGAAATTGGGGTCTCCGGGACCTCGGGAACATAAAGACCAATACGGGCCACGGCCCGGAGGGACGACAGATGATAGGACTTGAACACTACCTGACCGTGGCGGCGACGCTTTTCGTCATCGGCATTTTCGGGCTCTTCCTGAACCGCAAGAACGTGATCATCCTGCTGATGAGCATCGAATTGATGCTGCTGGCGGTGAATATCAACCTTGTCGCCTTCTCGTCTTATCTCGGCGATCTGGTGGGGCAGGTGTTCACGCTCTTTGTTCTCACGGTTGCGGCGGCAGAGGCGGCCATTGGTCTGGCCATCCTCGTCTGTTTCTTCCGCAACCGCGGCACCATCGCCGTGGAAGACATCAACGTGATGAAAGGCTGATCAGATGGAAAGCATCATTCTCTTTGCCCCTCTGGTCGGCGCGCTGATCGGCGGCTTCGGCTGGAAGCTGATCGGTGAACGCGGGGCCATGTGGGTCACCACCGGGCTGCTGTTCCTGGCCTGTGCGTTCTCGTGGATCGTGTTCCTGACCCACGGGCCGGAAACCCAGCATATCCAGATCCTGCGCTGGATCGAAAGCGGCTCGCTCTCGACCGACTGGTCGATCCGGTTGGACCGGCTGACCTCGATCATGCTGATCGTGATCACGACCGTTTCGGCGCTCGTGCACCTTTACAGCTTCGGCTACATGGCGCATGACGAGAACTTCCGCGAAGGCGAAAGCTACAAGCCGCGTTTCTTTGCCTACCTGTCCTTCTTCACCTTTGCCATGCTGATGCTGGTGACGTCCGACAACCTCGTCCAGATGTTCTTTGGCTGGGAAGGCGTGGGCGTTGCCTCGTACCTGCTGATCGGGTTCTACTACCGCAAACCCTCGGCCAATGCCGCCGCGATCAAGGCGTTTGTGGTCAACCGGGTTGGTGACTTCGGCTTTGCGCTGGGTATCTTTGCGCTGTTCTTCCTGACCGACTCGATCCGCTTTGACGACGTGTTCGCAGCCGCGCCGGACCTGGCCGAGACGCAGCTCACCTTCCTTTGGACCGAGTGGAACGCGGCCAATCTGATCGCCTTCCTGCTGTTTGTGGGCGCGATGGGCAAATCGGCGCAGCTGATCCTGCACACATGGCTGCCCGACGCGATGGAAGGTCCGACGCCGGTGTCGGCGCTGATCCACGCGGCCACCATGGTGACGGCGGGTGTCTTCCTTGTCTGCCGCATGTCGCCGCTGATGGAGTTTGCACCCGAGGCGATGATGTTCGTCACTTTCCTTGGGGCTACCACGGCATTCTTTGCCGCCACGGTCGGTCTGGTGCAAAACGACATCAAGCGCGTGATTGCGTATTCCACCTGTTCGCAGCTGGGTTACATGTTCGTGGCCGCTGGCGTCGGCGTCTACTCGGTCGCCATGTTCCACCTGTTCACGCACGCCTTCTTCAAGGCGATGCTCTTCCTTGGCGCGGGCTCGGTGATCCACGGCATGCACCACGAACAGGATATGCGGAACTATGGCGGTCTGCGCCACAAGATGCCCAAGACCTTCTGGGCGATGATGATCGGCACTTTGGCCATTACCGGGGTGGGTATCCCGCTCACCGGCTGGATCGGCTTTGCCGGGTTCGTCTCCAAGGACGCGGTGATTGAGAGCGCCTACGCGGGCACGGCGGGCGGCTATGCCTTCTGGATGCTGCTGATCGCCGCTCTTTTCACCTCGTTCTACTCGTGGCGCCTGATGTTCCTGACCTTCTATGGCAAGCCGCGCGGTGACAAACACACCCACGAGCATGCCCATGAAAGCCCGAATGTCATGCTGATCCCGCTGGGGGTTCTGGCGGTCGGCGCGGTCTTTGCCGGTGCCATCTGGTACGGCAGCTTCTTTGGCAAGACCAATGAGGTGGTGAAGTTCTTCGGCGGCAAATATGGCGAGCCGACACAGGAACTGGTCGAGGCCGTGGCCGAGCGCAGCCCCAAGGCGTCGGAGCTGCATTACGTGATGGAGAGCAAGCCGGGTGAGGCCGCGATCTATATCGCGCCCGAAAACACCGTGCTGCACGAGGCGCATTACGTGCCCACATGGGTCAAGCTGTCGCCGTTCATCGCGATGCTGATCGGTCTGGCCACGGCCTATTGGTTCTACATCGTGAACCCGGCGCTGCCCAAGCGTCTGGCCGAGCAACAACGCCCGCTCTACCTGTTCCTGCTGAACAAATGGTACTTTGACGAGGTCTATGATTTCGTCTTTGTCCAGCCGTCCAAGGCGCTGGGCCGCTTCCTGTGGAAGCGCGGCGATGAGGGCACGATTGACGGCACCATCAATGGCGTGTCGATGGGGGTCATTCCCTTCTTCACCCGGCTCGCAGGGCGCTTCCAGTCCGGTTACATCTTTACCTATGCATTCGCCATGGTGATCGGGATCGCGATCCTGATCACATGGATGACGCTCAGCGGAGGAGCGCACTAATGGAAAATCTCCTCTCCATTGTCACTTTCATCCCGGCCCTGGGCGCGCTGATCCTTGGCGTTTTCCTGCGCGGCGACGATGAGGCGGCCAACCGCAACGCCAAATGGCTGGCGCTGATCGCGACAAGCGCGACCTTCCTGATCTCGCTCTTCATCCTGGCGCAGTTTGATCCGCAGAACACCGGCTTCCAGTTCGTGGAAGAGGGCGAGTGGCTTTTGGGCCTGCAATACAAGATGGGCGTGGATGGGATTTCGGTCCTCTTCGTGATGCTCACAACCTTCATGATGCCGCTGGTGATCGCCGCAAGCTGGAACGTGGAGACCCGGGTCAAGGAATACATGATCGCCTTCCTGCTCCTGGAAACGCTCATGCTGGGCGTGTTCATGGCGCTGGACCTGGTGCTGTTCTACCTGTTCTTTGAGGCGGGCCTCATTCCGATGTTCCTGATCATCGGCATCTGGGGCGGGGCGAACCGCATCTATGCAAGCTTCAAGTTCTTCCTCTACACCTTCCTCGGTTCGGTGCTGATGCTGGTGGCGATGGTGGCAATGTTTGCCGACGCGGGCACCACCGATATCCCGACGCTGATGAAGCATAGCTTCGGCTCAGAAAGCTTCTCGCTGCTTGGCATCCAGATCGTGGGTGGCATGCAGACTCTGATGTTCATCGCCTTCTTCGCATCCTTTGCTGTGAAAATGCCGATGTGGCCGGTCCATACCTGGCTGCCTGACGCGCACGTGCAGGCACCGACGGCGGGCTCGGTCGTGCTGGCCGCGATCCTGCTGAAAATGGGTGGCTACGGTTTTCTGCGCTTCTCCCTGCCGATGTTCCCGGTGGGGTCCGAGGTGATGACGCCGCTGGTGCTGTGGATGTCTGCCATTGCAATTGTCTACACCTCGCTTGTGGCGCTGGTGCAGGAAGACATGAAGAAGCTGATCGCTTATTCGTCCGTCGCCCACATGGGCTACGTGACCATGGGCATCTTTGCCGCCAACCAGCAGGGCATTGATGGCGCGATCTTTCAGATGCTGTCGCACGGCTTTATCTCGGGCGCGCTCTTTCTCTGCGTCGGCGTGATCTATGACCGGATGCACACGCGCGAGATCGACGCCTATGGCGGTCTGGTCAACCGGATGCCCGCCTATGCGCTGATCTTCATGCTGTTTACCATGGCCAATGTCGGCCTGCCGGGCACGTCGGGCTTTATCGGGGAATTCCTGACGCTGATGGGGATTTTCCAGGTCAACACATGGGTCGCGGCAATTGCCACATCGGGTGTGATCCTGTCGGCGGCCTATGCGCTCTGGCTCTATCGCCGGGTGGTGATGGGCGATCTGATCAAGGAAAGCCTCAAGACGATCACCGACATGACCGGCCGCGAACGCGCGATCTTTGCGCCGCTGGTGGTGATGACCATCCTTCTGGGTGTCTACCCTGCGCTGATCCTCGATGTGATCGGCCCTTCGGTCGAAGCGCTCATTTCCAACTATGAAACGGCCCTGGCCGCATCCGAAGATGCGCTCCAGGTCGCCTCGCACTAAGGGAGCCGGAGCATCATGATCCAGGCTGATCTGAACATTATCCTCCCCGAGATCCTGATCTCGGTCTTTGCGATGGCGGCGCTTCTGGTGGCCGTCTACACCTCCAAGGACAAGTTGGCCCCGATGCTCACATGGGTGACGGCGGCGGTGTTCCTTGTGGTGGGGTTCTGGATCGGGACCTCGGGCAGCGGAACCAATGTCGCCTTTGGCGGCATGTTCATCGACGACGGGTTCTCGCGTTTTGCCAAGGTGGTGATCCTGATCTCTGCGGCTTGCGTGCTGGTGATGAGCCAGGGCTACATGGCCGCGCGGGGTATCCTGAAGTTCGAATACCCCTTGCTGATCGCACTGGCGGTTGTCGGCATGATGATGATGGTGTCGGCAGGGGACCTCATGTCGCTTTACATGGGGCTGGAGCTGCAATCGCTGGCGCTCTACGTGGTGGCCTCGCTGCGACGCGACTCTGTGAAATCGACCGAGGCGGGGCTGAAATACTTCGTGCTGGGCGCGCTGTCCTCGGGGTTGCTGCTCTACGGCGCGTCGCTCACCTACGGCTTTGCCGGCACGACGCTGTTCTCCGGCATCATCCAGACCGCGACCGAGGGCGAGGTCTCCATCGGGCTGCTCTTTGGTCTGGTCTTCCTTGTCTCCGGCATGGCGTTCAAGGTCTCGGCCGTGCCGTTCCACATGTGGACGCCGGACGTCTACGAAGGCTCGCCCACGCCGGTCACCGCCTTCTTTGCCACCGCGCCGAAAGTGGCGGCGATGGGCCTGTTCGCCCGCGTGCTGCATGACGCGTTCGGCGGCATCACCGGCGACTGGCAGCAGATCCTGGCCTTCTTGTCGGTGCTGTCCATGTTCCTTGGTGCCATTGCCGCAATCGGTCAGCGCAACATCAAACGGCTGATGGCGTTTTCGTCCATTGCTCATATGGGCTATGCGCTGATGGGTCTGGCGGCTGGCACGGCCTTTGGCGTGCAGGCGATGCTGATCTACATGGCGATCTACGTGACCATGAACGTGGGCACCTTTGCCTTCATCATGTCGATGGAACGCGATGGCCAGCCGGTCACGGATATTCGCAGCCTGAACATGCTGTCCAAGCGCGAACCGGGCAAGGCGCTGGCGATGCTGATCCTTCTGTTCTCGCTGGCCGGTGTGCCGCCGCTGGTGGGTTTCTTCGGCAAGCTTTACGTGCTGCGCGCGGCTTATGAGGGCGGGCTGGCCTGGCTGGCGGTGGCCGGTGTGGTCGCCTCGGTGATCGGTGCCTTTTACTACCTGCGGATCGTGTTCTACATGTATTTCGGCGAGGAGCAGGACGAGGCGCTGGACAAGGGCGGATCACCCATCCTCTACGGTTTCCTCATGGCCTCGGCGGCGATCATGCTGCTGGGCGTGGTCAATCTCTTTGGCATCGAAGGGGTGGCCGAGGCGGCGGCGGCGACGCTTGTCAATTAAGTCTGAATTCCGGGCAGAAAGCGGGCCGCGAGGGGGATCGACCCCCTCGCGGCCCGGTGTCGTTCCGACACAGCCAAACGTCCGGGGCGTATTTTGAAAGAGAAGAAGATTATGCGGTTTGAATGGCCAGACGGCTATGGGCAGCGCATCCTGGCCGAGGTGGACAGCACCAATGCCGAAGCGGCGCGGATCGCTGCGGGGCTGGCCGGGCCGGAATGGATTCTGGCTCTGAAACAAACCGCGGCGCGCGGACGGCGCGGGCGGCCATGGTCTAACCCCGAAGGCAATTTCGCCGCCACGCTGGTCCTGCCCCATGCGGGCGATCCGGCACAGGCGGCGCTGCGCTCATTCGTGGCCTCATTGGCGCTTTACGATGCCTTTGTCGCGGTCACCGGGCGGGCGGACAGTTTCGCGCTGAAATGGCCCAATGATGTGCTGTTGAACGGGGGCAAGGTGGCGGGCATCCTTCTGGAAAGCCTCACGCCTACGCAGATTGCTATCGGCATCGGCATCAACCTGGCGCAGGCCCCGGATGCGTCGCAGGTGGAACCCGGCGCGGTGCGGCCCGTCTCTCTGCTCTCTGAAACCGGCGCGTCGGTCACCCCGGAAGAGTTCCTCACCCCGCTCGCGGCGGCTTTTGCCCGGCATGAGGCGCAATTCACCACCTATGGCTTTGGTCCGATCCGCGAGGCGTGGCTCGCCCGCGCGGCCAGGCTGGGCGAGGTGATCACCGCCCGCACCGCCACCTCGGAAACCGTTGGGACATTCCGCGATGTGGACGGGCAGGGCAATCTTGTTCTAGAGACGGCAAAATCCCGCGTGGCGATCCCCGCGGCCGACGTGTTTTTCTGAAAGGGGCGGTGCCATGCTTCTCTGTATCGACTGCGGCAATACCAATACGGTGTTTTCCATCTGGGACGGCGAGAGCTGGCTGTGCAACCTGCGCACCTCGACCCATCACGCGCGCACGGCGGATGCCTATTTCACGTGGTTCTCGACGCTGATCAATCACTACGGAATCAAGCTGAACATCACCGATGTGATCATATCCTCGACCGTGCCGCGCGTGGTGTGGAACCTGCGGGTGTTTTCCGACCGGTTCTTTGGCGTGCGGCCCATGGTGGTGGGCAAACCGGAATGCAGCTTGCCCATCGCGCCGCGCGTCGATGCGGGCACCGCTGTCGGTCCCGACCGGCTGGTCAACACCGCAGGCGCCTTTGACCGCCATGGCGGGGACCTGATCGTGGTGGATTTCGGCACGGCGACCACCTTTGACGTGGTGGCCGAGGATGGGGCCTATGTGGGCGGCGTGATCGCACCGGGCGCGAACCTGAGCCTTGAGGCGCTGCATATGGGCGCGGCGGCGCTGCCGCATGTGGACATCACCCAGCCTGACAAGGTGATCGGCACCAACACCGTGGGCTGTATCCAGTCCGGCGTGTTCTGGGGCTATGTGGGGCTGGTGCATGGCATCTGTGACCGCATCCGCGCGGAATATGACCGCCCCATGCGTATCATTGGCACAGGCGGATTGGCCCCCTTGTTCGCACAGGGTGAGATGCTATTTGACGTGATCGAAGACGATCTGACGATGCATGGGCTGAAAGTGATCCATGCCTATAACAAGGAATTGGCATGAGCAGTAAGCGCATGATCTACCTGCCCCTCGGCGGGGCGGGCGAAATTGGCATGAATGCCTATGTCTATGGCTATGGCGCACCGGATCAGGAACGCCTGATCCTTGTCGATCTGGGGGTGACATTCCCGGATATGGACGGCACGCCGGGGGTGGACCTGATCTTTCCCGACATGTCCTGGCTGATCGAACGGCGCGACCGGCTGGATGCGATTTTCATCACCCATGCGCATGAGGATCATGTGGGCGCGATCGCGCATTTCTGGGAACGGCTCGGTGCGCCGGTCTATGCGCGGGCGTTCACGGCCAATATCGCACGGCGCAAGATGGACGAGCATGGCCATTCCGAGAAATCGGTCAAGACCGTCTCGGCCTGGCCCGAAACCGTCCAAGCCGGGCCGTTCACCGTGGGCTTCCTGCCGATCTCGCATTCCATTCCCGAAAGCTCGGCTCTGGTCATCGACGGGCCGGAGGGCCGGGTGATCCATACCGGCGACTTCAAACTGGATGAGACGCCGGTGGTGGGCGAGCCGTTTGATCCCGAGCTCTGGGCCGAGGTGGCCAAGCCCAGCGTCAAGGCGCTGGTCTGTGACAGCACCAATGTATTTTCCCGCCATCCCGGCCGGTCCGAGGCCAGCGTTGGCCCCGAGATCGAAACGCTGGTGGCAAGCGCGCCCGGCATGGTCTGTGCCACGACATTTGCGTCGAATGTTGCCCGTGTGAAGACATTGGCCGAGGCCGGGCAAAGGGCCGGGCGCTCTATCGTGCTTCTTGGCCGCGCCATGCGTCGGATGATCGAGGCGGCGATCGAAACCGGCGTGCTGGCAGATTTTCCCAAGGTGGTCAGCCCCGAAGACGCACGCGCCATCCCGCGCGAGAACCTGATGCTGCTGGTCACCGGATCGCAGGGCGAACGCCGTGCCGCCAGCGCACAGCTGGCGCGGGGCAAATATAACGGGCTGGAGCTGAAAGAGGGCGACATGTTCCTGTTCAGCTCCAAGACCATTCCCGGCAATGAACGCGGCGTGATCCGCATCATCAACCAATTGTCCGAAAAGGGCGTGGATGTGGTGGATGAAAGCGCGGGCGGACATTACCACGTGTCGGGCCATGCCAACCGCCCCGATCTTGAGGCGATGCAGGATCTGGTCAAGCCGCAGATGGTGATCCCGATGCATGGCGAACACCGCCATCTGCGCGAACATGTGAAGCTGACCCAGAGCAAGGGCCGCGCAGCGGCGCTGGCGGTCAATGGCACCATGCTGAACCTGTCGGGCAACCGCCCCGAGGTGGTCGAATATATCGAGACCGGGCGCACCTATCTGGATGGCTCGGTGCAGGTGGGGGCGCTGGACGGGATTATCCGCGACCGGATTCGCATGGCGCTGAATGGCCATATCACGGTGACGGTGATTCTGGACGAGGATGACGAACCGCTGGGCGCGCCGTGGTGCGATCTTATGGGCCTGCCCGAGACGGGGCGCAGCCACGCGCCACTGGTCGATGTGCTTGAAGAAGACCTTGGCCAGTTTCTGGGTCGCGCGTCCGAGAAAACCCTGGGTGATGACGACAAGCTGGAGACCGACCTGAAGCGCATCGCGCGCAATTCGGCCCAGACCGAGATCGGCAAGAAACCCGAGGTGACGGTGGTGATCAGCCGTCTAAGTTGAATCTGATCCAGGAAATTCCTGATTCCCGGATGCATCTTTTTCTGTGATCCCTATGTTAAGGGGGAGTGGCCCTGCGCCACATGACCCATAACACAGGGAGACAGACCAAGATGATCCAGAAATCCGGTTCCGCGATTTGGAAAGGCACGCTGAAAGAGGGCAACGGGGTGGTTTCGACCCAGTCCGGCGTGCTTGATGATGAGGCCTATACCTTTGCCAAGCGCTTCGGGGACGAAGCGGGCACCAATCCCGAGGAATTGATCGGCGCGGCACATGCCGGCTGCTATTCCATGGCTCTGTCCGGGGTTCTGGGCAATTATGACCTGAAGGCAGAGACGATCTCGACCAAGGCGAACGTGTCACTGGAAAAGGTGGAGGGTGGATTTGCCGTTACCAAGGTGCATCTGGATGTATCGGCGGCAATTCCGGGCGCGGATGAAGAAACCTTTTTAAAGGCTGCCAATGACGCCAAGGAAGGCTGCCCGATTTCCAAGCTGTTGAATGCCGAGATCACGCTGGATGCCAAGCTGACCTGAGCAAGGCGGCATTCGACCCTTCAGATTGTGACCAAAACGACCTGTACCAGAGCGCTGGTACAGGTCGCTTGCTTTCCGGGGCCTGAAAACGACGCGACCCCTGTCGCGGTGAAACCGGACCGTCTTGCTCTCACGTGCTTGCATAGACGTGACGCAAGGAGGCCCCGACATGACCGCTGATGATTATCTGAACCTTGACGATTACCCGATCAACCTACCGGGACCCGAGCTGGAGGCGGTCATTGCCCGCACCCGGGCCGCTCTCGAGGCCGATGGCTGCGCGGTACTCAAGGGGTTTCTGACAGCCGAGGGCGTGGCCGCCATGGTGGCCGAAGCGGATGACGTCGCCGATCAGGGGCATCGCTCCTTCAACCGGACCAATGCCTATTTCACCGCCGACGACCCAAGCCTGCCGCAAGACCATCCAAGGCGGCAATTCTTTGATCGTTCCAACGCTTTCATCCCCGCCGACAATTTTGCCAAGACCGGCCCGCTTCGTCAGGTACATGATTTTCCGGGTTTTGACGGCTTCATCAAGGCCTGCCTGAACGAAGAGCGTTTCTTTCGCTATGCCGATCCGCTTGCGGACGTGATCGTGAACATGGCGGAAGAGGGCGAAGGCTTTCCCTGGCACTTCGACACCAACAATTTCACCGTTACGCTGGCCCTGCAAAATGCCGAAGAGGGCGGAGCGTTCGAATATGCGCCGGGGATTCGGGCGCGCACCGAGAATTACGACGAAGTGGCTCGGGTCCTGGCCGGGACGTCGGACCGGGTGACGCGGCTCGATCTGGAGCCCGGAGACCTGCAACTGTTTCGGGGGCGCTATTCGTTGCACCGGGTTGCGCCGCTCAAAGGCGCGCGCCGGCGCTACGTCGCGATTTTTTCATATGTGGAAGAGCCGGACATGGTTGGCGCGCCGGAGCGCACCAAACAGCTCTATGGCCGCGTGCTGCCGATTCACTATGAGCGCGCAGGTCTCAGGGCGGATGCCCTGATCGACTGAAGGCGCCGCCCGGTTACCCGGCGCGGCGCTCGTCGAAACTCAGCGCGATAAAGCTGGGCAGGTGATCGCCCATGCCGACAACCTTGTTGTCATTATCGGCACGGCGTCCGCCACGGTTCGACCGGCTGCGCGACGAAGTCGAGGATTTCTCCTGTTTCGGTGTCTCCTCGGAGCGCGGCTTGGACGAAGTGCGCTTTTCTTCCCGGGGCTCGGCTTTGGGTGCGTCTACCGTTTCGGTTTCGGATTTCCGTGGCGATGATTTCGGCTTTTCCGCCGATTTGATCGGGTTCTCGATCCGCGGAATTTCCTTCTGGATCAGCTTTTCGATCGCATCGAAATTTTTCTCGTCCCGCGGTCCGCAGATCATAACGGCCTTGCCCTGGCGTCCGGCGCGGCCGGTACGACCGATGCGGTGCACGTAATCCTCGGAATGGGACGGCACGTCAAAATTGAACACATGGCTCACCGCAGGCACGTCGAGACCGCGTGCGGCCACGTCCGAGGCTACGAGAATCTTCAATTCACCATTGCGGAACGCGTCCAGTGTCTTTGTACGCTGGGACTGGTCCAGATCACCATGAATCGGCGCGGCATCCAGCCCGTATTTCTTGAGCGATTTCGCGCAGATATCCACATCGGTCTTGCGGTTGCAGAACACGATGGCGTTGGTGCATTTCTCGCCTTCCGCCTCGATCAGCGCGCGCAGGACCTTGCGTTTCTCGCTGGCTTCGCGGTCACGCCGCGAGGCTTTGAACATCACCACGCCCTGTTCGATGGTCTCGGATGCGGTGGCCTGACGCGCAACCTCGATCCGCTCAGGCGCGGAGAGGAAAGTGTTGGTGATGCGCTCGATCTCGGGTGCCATGGTCGCCGAGAAGAACAGCGTCTGGCGGGTGAACGGCGTGAGCGAGAAGATACGCTCGATATCCGGGATGAACCCCATGTCGAGCATGCGGTCAGCCTCGTCCACCACCATGACCTGAACCCCGGTCAACAGCAGCTTGCCGCGTTCGAAATGGTCCAGAAGGCGTCCGGGCGTTGCGATCAGGACATCCACGCCCTTGTCGATCAGCGCGTCCTGTTCCTTGAAGCTGACGCCGCCGATCAGCAGCGCCTTGGTCAGCTTCACATGTTTGGCATAGGTGTCGAAGTTTTCCGCCACCTGCGCGGCCAACTCCCGTGTCGGGCACAGAACCAGCGACCGGGGCATGCGCGCGCGGGCACGGCCACGGGCCAGCATGTGAATCATCGGCAGCGTGAAGCCAGCGGTCTTGCCGGTGCCGGTCTGGGCGATGCCCAGCACATCCTTGCCCTGCAAAGCGGCTGGAATAGCGCCCGCCTGAATGGGGGTGGGGGTCTCATAGCCCGCTTCTTCGATGGCTTTGAGAACTTTGGGATTGAGGTCCAGGTCAGAAAATTTCGTCATGTGTATCCGGGTTTTACGGACACGTCCGGCCCGTACATCAGAATGGGGCGGCCCGTCTGGCCCCGCATTTTCGCAGTTTCATCCCCTGCGCGCGTACTTAGAGCAACTGGCCGCTTTGGTCAATCTTGCGGCGCTGCAGCGTGCTTTCCGGTGCTGTAACCCCGGGACTGTCGCATTTATGTGACTCTGCCCGGTGCCTCAACCGCCCGGAAAATGCCGCGCGCGGCAGGCGGTCAGCGCAAGATCGTGTTGGCGCAAGAGCCCTTCTGCCTCAAGCCGGGCGCGCAGCTCTGGCGTGGCCACGCAGACCTCCTCATAAAAGGCGCGTAGGCCTGCTTCGCCATCTGCCTTTTCGATCACGTGAAACAGCTCATGCAGGGACAGACCGCCCGCGTCGCGATTGACATGCGCCTTCAATTCGGCGCGGTAGGACCCCATGGACATCCGGTAGCGATAGGTCCGCATCCAGTCCTCCCAGCTCTGCGCGTGCATGTGGCAAAGCTCGGTGGTGTTCAGTGCGACTTCACCGGGGTTCTGCTGGCCGTTCACGGTGATATTGTGAATTTTCATCCGAAGCCCGTCGATGCCGGTGCGGTAAAACAGCTTGCCCGCCACATGGCTCAGGAACCCGCCGCTGAGATAGCGGCCATAGGTGGGAAAACAGGCTTCTGCTGCGCGTCTTCGGTCCGGGGCGGGAAGGTGGAAGGCCTTGAAATATTGCGGTCTTTCCGGATCGCCGGGGGCAGGGGCCAGCGCCTCGATAGGGCGCACCCGGGCGCAGAGGCAGTTGTCGGGCAAATCGGATAGCTGGTCTGCAATAGGACGTGCGGGCCAGAGAAATTCATCCACGTCGATATGGGCCAGCCAGTCCAGCTCGACCCGGCGGTTATAGGCATGGCGGGCATTGATGAATTGACGGCTCTGGTGTTTCTCTGGCCGCCCGTTGCGCTTGGCCCACCATGCGTCATCACAGGCCACGACCTTGATCTTTGGATGGGCGCGCAGCCGGTCGAACACCGCCCTCTCCGGCGCGTCGAGATACAGGTAGAGCCGGTGCGCCCCCAGATCGAGATGCCAGGCCGCGAAATTCAGGATCTCTCCTTCGCTGGCCTTGATCGTCGAGACAATGCCCCAGCGGGTCATGCAGCGCCCGCCTTGGGTGTGCGGCTGCCAAAGATTGCCGCCACCTGTGCATCAAGCTCCAGCGGATGGGTGAACAGCATGTCATGCGCCGCCAGCCGGTCGCGCAACGCGGGGCTGTCGGTGCACACCTCGTCAAAGAAATGGCGCAGGCCTGTTTCACCTTCGGTCTCCAAGACGAAATCGAGCACATCGCCCAGCCGCATCGCGTCATCCTCGCCCGGTTTGCGGTATGAGCCGCGCTCAAGCCGGAACTCCATCCGCGCGCGGAACGCCTCATAGCTGCGGGCATGCAGATGGGCCAGCTTCATACGCGGCATGCTGGCCTCGTTCTCGATGCTCGCGCCGTCTTTCTTGAGCCCGTGAATGCCAAAGCGCACCCCGTCCAGCCCGGTGCGGGCAAAGACCTTGCCGCTGGTGTGGCTGATGAAGCCGCCGGTGAGATAGCCGCCATAATTGGGGTAAATGGTGTCGAGCACGCGGCG
The DNA here is from genome assembly GCF_028023675.1 of Primorskyibacter aestuariivivens. Lineage (GTDB taxonomy): Bacteria > Pseudomonadota > Alphaproteobacteria > Rhodobacterales > Rhodobacteraceae > Marinovum > Marinovum aestuariivivens. Next base: position 155,994 of record NZ_JAQIOZ010000007.1, read on the forward strand.
TTTCTGCCCGGCCTGCCTGTGGCTGATCTTGAAATGGGTTGGACTCGCGGAGCCATCGGCCAAAGCCTCCACGGGCCGCATCCGGGCCTGCGCCGCGTGATCGGGCGCAAAGCGCAGCGCGCGGGCGATGGGGATCGGACAGATCAGAAACTCGTCCGCATCCACATGGGCAAGCCAATCGAGGTCAGACGCGCGATAGCTCTGCGTCGCGTTGTAGGCCTGGCGCAGCTGGTGCGCCTCGGGGCGGTCTTTGCCGGTGCTGGCCCAATAATCCGCGTCGCAGGTTGTCAGATGCACACGCGGCTCAGCCCCGAAAAACGCCAGCGCTTCGGGGCAGGGGCGGTCGAGGTAAATGTCGATCCGCGCCGCGCCCAGTGTCAGGTAATGCGCGGCGAACCGGGCGATGTCCGTTAGGGGGGCGTCAATCGTGCTGACCACGCCCCAGCGCGGCGGGGTGCGGGACGGCGTGTCGGGAACCGGGACAATGAGTTTGGCCGGGGCAGGCTCGGGCGTGTCGCGCTCTGCCGCTTTCATTGTGTCGCGCCGTTCCTTGCGTTTGCGCATGATGCGCAAGCGGCGGAACACGGTGCGCGGGTCGTGAATGAGCAGGTCCAGCAGGTGATGCGCCAAGGGTTTCAGCACCTTGTCCCGCTCCGCCTCCTGCCACAGGCGGCCCAGCATGTTCACATCGAGCCCCCCGGCTGGGATGTGGAACGGGTCCATCTCCATGGGCAGCGGGCCGTGATCCTTGCCCTTGAGCGGAAAGGGCCGGTCGGCAGGCATGCCGCAATACCGCCGCTCGGTCTCGTAAAGCTTGATCGTGCCAAAAAGCACATTCATCGCCTGTCCCACGCTGCGCTGGGTTTCGGTCAGCCCGTGATCGCCAAAGGTGGTGATGGCCGAGACAAGCCAGCGCGCGTCCAGATGGCTGAGCAGGTGATCGGCCTCTTCCGCCCAGAGCCGCGCGAAGAGCGCCGCGCAATGGGCGGGCTGCTTGCGTTTGCGCAGATGCGCGATAAGCAGCCCGTGCAGCGCGGTCAGTTCCGTATTGCCCACCAGTTCCGCGCGTATTTCCAAATGCTTGCGCTGGTTTGTTGAACGCAGGGGGGCGGCACGCAGGGGGTCGTCCCCGGGGGCGGGAACAAGGCTGGTCTTCAGCGGGTCAAGATCCACATCAAGCGGCGGCAATGCCTCGCCTCGTGCCAGCGTGAGCGGATCGCGCCGCGCCTCCATCTGGGTCAGCACCGCCTTGATGCCGCCGTCATAGGTGGGTTTGCGTGGGGGCTGTTCAGGATCGCTCATGGGGTCAAGGTGCCGCTTTTTGGCGTTTATGGCAATTGCCCCTGCTTACTCCACGAGAATGGCGTCTTTGAGGCGAAACAACTGCAATGTTTCGGGACTTTCGTTAAATTCCAGTTGCCCGCGCAGGGTGATTTTTTCGAATTCTGCCAGATCAGGCATGGGGCGTTTCGAGGTGACTTCAAGCACCGGACCATAGCCGCCCGAGCCGCAGAACGGGCAATCGGCCGGATCCTCGACCAGCAGGAATTCGGTGATTTCACCCTGCGCCAGAACGGGCACGAAAAAGCCCGTGATTTCAAAGTCTTTCGCGGCGGCCTTCAAGGGTTCGGGGATGGTCTTTTCGACCCGCCAATTGTCGCCCTCGATGATCTCTTTGAATTCTGCCGTGTTCAGCAATTGCCATGCGTCTTCGCGGCCCTCGGCCCAGAGGGCGGATGCAGCAAGCAGGAGAGTGGACAGGATCAGGGACGCAAATCGCATGGGCACCTCATTGATTTCGCCACACTATAGGTGAGGCGCCGTACCCCTGCAAAACCGGTTTTGACCAATCGGCGGAAAAGCACTTTGAGGTCGCATGTCCGTGGAGCGAAACTGGTCCCAGCTTTTCGCGACCTGCGTCAGACCAGCATTTCCTTGGTCGCCGACAAAGTCACATCTGGGTAATCCCGCTCGATCCGGTCAATGTCCCATTGCAGCCGGGTGAGATAGACCACGTCGCCGTCATTGTCATGGGCGATATGCTGTTTGTTGGCGTTGATGAACTTGTCCAACGCCAGTTTCTCGCCTTTGGCCCAGCGGGCGGAGGTGAACTGCGACGGCTCAAACCGCACCGGAAGCCCGTATTCCAGCTCGATCCGGCTCGCCAGCACTTCGAATTGCAGCGCGCCCACGACGCCCACGATAAAGCCCGAGCCGAACATCGGCTTGAACACCTTGGCCGCACCTTCCTCGGCGAATTGCATCAGCGCCTTTTCCAGATGCTTGGCCTTCATCGGATCGCCCGCCCGGCAGGTCTGAAGCAGCTCCGGCGCGAAAGAGGGGATACCCGAGACGCGCAATGCCTCGCCTTCGGTCAGGGTGTCGCCGATGCGCAACTGCCCGTGGTTCGGGATGCCGATGATATCGCCGGCCCAGGCCTCTTCGGCCAGTTCCCGGTCCGAGGCAAGGAACAGAACCGGGTTCGACACCGCCATCGGTTTCTTTGTCCGCACATGGGTCAGCTTCATGCCGCGTTTGAAATGGCCCGACGCCATGCGCACAAATGCCACCCGGTCGCGGTGCTTGGGATCCATGTTCGCCTGAACCTTGAAAACAAAGCCGGAAACCTTTGTTTCTTCTGGGCAAATCTCGCGCGGGGTGGCGCGTTGCGGCTGCGGTTCGGGCCCGTAACTTCCAATCCCGTCCATCAATTCCTTGACCCCGAACGAGTTAATCGCAGAGCCGAACCAGATCGGCGTCATATGCCCTTCGAGCACCGCCTGCGGATCCAGCGCGGGAAGGAGTTCGCGCGCCATCTCGATCTCTTCGAGGAACGGCTCCAACAGATGCGCAGGCACATGTTCGGCCAGTTTCGGATCGTCCAGCCCTTTGATCTCCACGCTTTCGGCCACCTTGTTGCGGTCGGCGCGGTCCATCAGTTCGAGCCGGTCGCGCAGGATGTCATAACAGCCGATGAAATCGCGCCCTACGCCAATGGGCCAGCTTGCGGGCGTCACGTCGATGGCGAGGTTTTCCTGAATCTCGTCGATGATCTCGAACGTATCGCGGCTTTCGCGGTCCATCTTGTTACAGAAGGTCAGGATCGGCAGGTCGCGCAGACGGCAGACCTCGAACAGTTTCTGCGTCTGGCTTTCCACGCCTTTCGCGCCGTCGATCACCATCACTGCCGCGTCCACCGCTGTCAGCGTGCGATAGGTGTCTTCGGAGAAGTCCGAGTGACCGGGGGTATCGACAAGATTGAAGCGGAATGTCTTGAAATCAAAAGACATGGCCGAGGCCGAGACCGAAATGCCCCGGTCCTGTTCCATCTTCATGAAGTCCGAGCGCGTGCGCCGGGCCTCGCCCTTGGCGCGCACCTGTCCGGCCATCTGGATCGCGCCGCCATAGAGCAGGAATTTCTCGGTCAGCGTCGTCTTGCCCGCATCCGGGTGCGAGATGATGGCAAAGGTGCGCCGCCGGGCAATCTCGGCGGGCAGATCGGGGCGGTTTGGAGCGGCGTCTAGCATGGCCGCGCGTATAGGCGCGGGGCCGGGCTTTGGCAAGCGTGCTGCGGCGGCCCGGCCGTCACAAAACGGCCTATTTGGTCGGGCGTCTGACCACGAGGACGTCGCAGGGCGGGCTGCGCATCAATTCGCTGGCGACACTGCCCAGAATTGCACGATGGGAGCCCACGCGCCCATGCGCGCCCACAATGATCAGATGCGCATCTTCGCGCCGCGCCACTTCGGCCAGAACGGTGGCCGCACTGCCTTCGACAATCTCGGTCGGTTCCAGCGCGTCAGGCAGGTAATTGCCTGCCCGCCAGGCCGCGTCGTCCTGTTTCGGCTCCAGGCTGAAGCTTTGCAGCAATTCATCCGCGCTGCTGGTCTGGGCCAGCATGCCCTTATAGGGCACAAGCAGCGCGTGCACCGGCACGATCCGCGCGCTAGGGGCAATATGTGCGGCCATATGGGCGCCCGCCGTGCCATTGGGCGAGAAATCAGCGCCAAGAATGACCGTCTCATACATGCGTTCATCGCGGTCAGCCGCCACAAGCACCGGCACATGCGCCAGCCGCGTGATGCGCTGCGCCGTGGTTTCGCGCAGAAGGTCCAGAAAGCCGCGTTCGCGATGGGTGCCAAGCACCAGAAGATCGGGGTCCTCCTTGCTGACCTCGGCCAGAATGTCGCCGGTCGGGTCGCCGGGGAGCACGCGCAGCTCCCATGTCACACCGTCGCCAAGCGTCTCGCAAAAGCGCGTCAGCGTGGCTTTTGCGTCCGAGACGAGATCCTGCACAATGGTCAGCGGGAGGGCGTCGTCAATAACGCTCAACACGATCAGCCGGGCCCCATGCGCCCGGGCCAGTGCAAAGCCGCGCCGGAGCGCCACATCGCCGCGATGGGACATGTCAGTCGTGGCAAGGATGGTGTTGAGCATGATCTGGCCTCCGGTATCTGAGCAAACCAGTCAGATATGGGGGGCCAAAACTTCGGTTCAAGCGGTGTCGGCTGCGCAAGGATGCCGCAGACCACGTTTTTTCATGTCTGGCGAAACCATTTACCGGCTGGAGGCGCGTTTGAGCAGTTCCACCGCATCCGGGCGGCGGGCCATCGCCTCGCTCAGTTCGAAATCGGCGCGCAACCGGTTGGAATGGGTCGGCAGCGCCGTGGCGAGCCGTTTGTCCAGCTCCTGTGGCAGGGCGGCACGCGTGCGGCTGTCGACCAGCAGCGTTTCGGCGGCGATGCCCTCGGCATAGATGATCTGATGTTCGTCGAACAGCAGTTGGAAATAATCCACATAACCGCCCTCGGCCCGGCGGACGGTGTCGCCATTTACCAGATGGCGCGCCTTGACCATCAGTTCGGAGCGGCCTGCACCGAATTGATCGCGGCGCTGATAGATGAACAGCCGGTGGTCGGGGCTGACGAGCAGGTCAGAGCTGTTGTTCAGCGTCCCGGCGGCAATGCGGATCGGGGCGAAATCCCCAGCGGCGCGTTCGGTGGTCTGGCCGATCCAGCGCACCGGCTGCGGGCCATCGTCGCGGGTCAGGACCTTGTCGCCCTCGCGCAGCTCCTCGACCGGCTTCTGTGCGCCGGTGGCCAGCGTGATCATGGTCCCGCGCGTAAAGGAGACACAGGCCACCTGGGCGAATTTGCGCTCTGATTTTTCGGTGTCGATGCCTATGATCCGGTAATCGGTCTTGGGCGACATGTGCCCAAGCGGCAGGCCATAGATATTGGCGACAAGCCCGAGATCGTCCACCTCCACCAGCACGACAACATCGACCGTTGCCCCGTCATTGCCCATGAAGCTGATACAGCAATCCAGAACAAGCTCGGCCCCTGCATGGCCCAGTGGCGAGGTTTCGCAGATGCGCATCGTGCGCGGGCTGATCTGGCGGACGACAATGGCGCTGCGCTGTGCCGTATCATTCAGGTGGTACACGTCATCGCATTGCAGATCGTCCGCAATGCCAAGGAAATCCCCGAGATTTGCCCCGTCCACCACGCTCAGGGCATCCATCTCGAAAACACTGAGGGATTGGGCAACGGTGCGCGACATGATCAATAAACTCCGAAACCAAACCTGCCGCCCCATGTGGGCGGCGTATGACAGACAGTTTCAACTCTCATCCATGAATGTGGCACCACTTGGAACAGGGCACGGCCATTTACAGGCATTGCCATTTGGCCAAGGCTAGGCCGATATAGGTGCAAAGGCAAACAGGGAGAGAGCTTATGGATCTGGGGATCAAGGGAAAACGCGCCATTGTCTGCGCGGCGTCCAAGGGGCTGGGCCGCGGCTGTGCCATGGCGCTGGCTGAAGCGGGGGTCGATCTGGTGATCAATGCGCGCGGGGCCGAGGCGCTGGAAGCCACGGCCGCCGAGATTCGCGCCGCCCATGATGTCGAGGTGACGGCGGTCGCGGCCGATATCACCACGGACGAGGGGCGCGCCAGGGTGCTGGAGGCCGCGGGCGACGTGGATATTCTGGTCAATAACGCGGGCGGCCCGCCGCCGGGCATGTGGACCGATTGGGACCGCGAAGACTTCATCGCCGCGCTGGATGCCAACATGCTGGCGCCGATCGCCATGATCAAGGCGCTGGTCCCGGCTATGATGGAGCGCGGCTGGGGCAGGGTGGTCAATATCACTTCGGTCTCGGTGAAATCGCCGATCCCGGTTCTGGGCCTGTCCAATTCGGCGCGCGCGGGGCTCACGGGCTATGTGGCGGGCACCTCGCGGCAGGTTGCGGGCAACGGTGTCGTGATCAACAACCTGCTGCCGGGTATTCATGCCACGGATCGCGCGGAGTCGCTCGACAAAGGCGCGGCGGAGCAACAGGGCATCACCGTGGACGAGGCCAAGGCGCAGCGCTGTACGACAATCCCCGCAGGCCGCTACGGCACGCCCGAGGAGTTCGGAGCCACCTGTGCCTTCATGTGCTCGCAATATGCGGGGTTCATGATCGGGCAAAACGTGCTGCTGGATGGTGGGGCCGTGAACACCACCATGTAATCCCATGATTGACCTCTGGCTTTTCGCGCCCGCCTGTCTGGCGCTGAACCTGACATTCGGGCCTTCGAACCTGCTCGCGCTGACCCATGGGGCGCAGCGCGGGGTGGGTTTTGCCTGTGCCGCGGCGCTGGGCCGAATGGCCAGCTTTGCGCCGATGATTGCATTGTCAGGGTTGGGGCTGGGCGTGCTGCTGTCGGCCTCGGCGGCGGCGTTCACCCTGGCGAAACTGGCGGGGGCGGGCTACCTGATCTGGCTGGGCTGGAAGCTCTGGCGCGCGCCTGCGCCAGAGGTCGAGATGGTTTCAGGCACCGGGCGGCGCGGGCTGATCCCCGCAACGCGGCGCGAGGCGTTGGTCGCACTGGGCAATCCCAAGGCGATCCTGATCTTTGCCGCCTTCTTCCCGCAATTCGTGGACCCCAATGCCTATTGGACCAGCTACGCCATCGTGGGCGGTGTCTTCCTGCTGTTGGAGATGGTCGCTGTTGCGGCCTATGCGCTGGCCGGGCAGGTGGCCGCACGACGCGCGACACAGCATCTGGGCAAGCTGCACAAGCTGTCAGGCGCAACGATGATGATATTCGGACTGGCGCTGGCGCTTGCCCGCAAGCCCGGTGCCGCGTGATGGCGCGGGGGCCGGATGGCAAGGGCGGCGGGGCTGGTTTTTCGCTGGCAGATCAGCTGTTTAACGCCGAGACCCTGGGCCAGCTTGCCGGTGAGTTCGCCGCAGGCGTGCCGGGGTTCGACGCAGAACGCTACCTGGCGGAAGTCCTGCCCAAACTGCCCGATCTGGAACTGATGGCGCGGATGGAGGCGATGGCTGATGGGCTGGAAGCGCAACTTGCCCCGGATTTCCCCACCATGGCCGAGCAGGTGCAGGCCGCCATGCCCGCGCCGCTCGACCCGACGCGCCGCGATGATGATTTTGGTCAGTTCATCCATGCCATGCCGGGGATACTGGCGGTGCGGCATGGGCTGGAGGCACATAGAGACCGGGCGCTGGACCTGCTCTATGAAGCCACGCAGCGCTTTTCCATGGAGTTCTATATCCGCCCTTTCCTCAATCACTGGCCCCGCGAAACGCTGGACCGGCTGTCGCATTGGGCGGGGGACGACAATTACCACGTTCGGCGTCTGGTCAGCGAAGGCACGCGGCCAAAACTGCCCTGGGCCAAGGCGATCACACTCGACCCGCTTGTGCCGCTGACGCTGCTGGACCGGCTGCATGCGGATGAGACCCGCTTTGTCACAAGATCGGTCTCCAACCATCTGAACGATATATCTAAAATCGCTCCGGATGCGGTGTTGGAGCGGTTGGAGACCTGGCAGCGGCACGGGCGGCAGGGGGCGAAAGAAATGAAGTGGATGACCCGGCACGCGCTGCGCAGTTTGATCAAACAGGGCCATCCCGGCGCGCTTGCGGCGCTGGGATACCGGGGTGACGCGCCGGTGAACGTGACCTTGACCCTCGCCGAGCCCGAGATCGCGCGCGGCGACCCGCTCCGGTTCGATCTGCAGCTCACAGCGGGGGAGCGCGTGCCGGTGCTGGTGGATTACATCCTGTGGTTCCGCAAAGCTGACGGCGCGCTGAAACCCAAGGTGTTCAAGCTGAAACAGACCGAGGTCACGCCCCGCGCGCCCGTGACGCTGTCCAAGACCCACAAGCTGAAATGGGACGCCACGACATTCCGGCTCTATCCCGGTCTGCAACGGCTGGGGGTGCAGGTGAATGGCCGGGTGATCGTGGAGGCGGAGTTCACGCTGCTGGATGGTTAGGCGCCACGGCTTGCGCCCCTCCGGCGGGCTTGCTATCTGCGGGGAAGTCCGATTGTTTTGATCGGAAAACCAGGAAGAGGCAGGCCTTGCAGCCCGAGAAAATCCCGCCACGTCTGGAAATCCGCAATCTTGTCCGCGACTTTGAGGGTCGCCGGGTGGTGGACGACGTGTCCCTGCAGATCCAGCCGGGGCAGGTGACCTGTCTTCTCGGCCCGTCGGGCTGTGGCAAATCCACGACGCTGCGCATGATCGCAGGCGTGGACATGCAGGACGCGGGCGAGATCTATGTCGATGGGGAGCTGATCTGCGACACGGTATTCCGTGTCCCGCCCGAGCGGCGCTCCATCGGGCTGATGTTTCAGGACTTCGCGCTCTTTCCCCATCTCAGCGTCGGCAAGAACGTGGCGTTTGGTCTGGACGGCAAGGGGCCGGAGGTTCAGGACCGGGTGCGGGAGATGCTGGGCCGCGTGGGGCTGGCCAACTATATCGATGCCTATCCGCATGAGCTGTCGGGCGGCGAACAACAGCGTGTGGCGCTGGCCCGTGCGCTGGCACCGCAGCCCAAGATCATGCTGATGGATGAACCCTTCTCGGGCCTCGACAACCGGTTGCGCGACGGTATCCGTGACGAAACGCTTGAGCTACTCAAACAGGAAGACACCGCCGTCCTTCTGGTCACGCATGAGCCGGAAGAAGCGATGCGCATGGCCGATGAGATCGCGCTGATGCGCGACGGCAAGATCGTGCAGCAGGGCGCGCCCTATAACATCTACCGCGCGCCGATGGATAAGGCGGCGGTCGCTTTCTTCAGCGATATCAACGTGATCGAGAGCGAAGTGAATGGCGCGCTGGCGGTGACCCCCTTTGGCCAGTTCCTTGCGCCGGGCTATCCGGATGGCTCAAGGGTCGAGATCGTGTTCCGGCCCCAGCATATGGGGATCGATTTTGACCGGGGTGGCCTGGGTCCGGCCCCGACACCGGAACGCGGGCGCGCGGCGCGCGGGGTGGTGGAACGCGCACGCTTCATGGGGTCGGAGAGCCTTGTGGAATTTCGCATGGATCATGACGGATCACGGCTCAGGGCCACGGTGCCGAATGTCTTCCTGCCCAAACAGGGCACGCCGCTCTGGCTGACCATCCGGCGCGACCGCTGTTTTGTCTTTCCCAGGCAGGACTAGGTGCCGGGTCGTGGGTCGTTGATCCGCGTCAAGTCGTGCAAGGCCATTCGGTGGTAGACTGGGCGGGCAGTGAACCTGAAAGGGGGCCACGCCATGATCGATATCGACATTCGCGACCGCGAGAACATTGCCATCATCACGCCAAAGGGGCGGCTGACCGCCGCATCCATCGCGGAGCTGGCAGAGCGGATCAACAGCTATATCAATGAAACCGACCGGGTGCCGAACCTTGTCATTCACGCGCGTGACCTGCCGTTCTGGCAGGATTTTGATGCCCTGCGTGCGCATCTGAATTTCGTGAAGAACCACGAAAGCATCGTGCGCAAGGTCGCGTTGGTCAGCGACAGCAAACTGCTTTGGGTGGCGCGGGTGCTGGTGGATCAGTTCGTCGGGGCCAAGGTGCGGCGCTTTAACGAAGATGCCATCGACGACGCCATCGGCTGGGCGCAGATGGAAGAGGACAACCCGGGCACCATCACCGAGATCGATGGATTTCCGGCGGATGTGATCGCCATCGAATTGAACGGTTTGATCACCTCGCAGGATTATACCGACATGCTGGTGCCGCTGGTCGCGGAACGGGCCAAAGCGCATGACAAGCTCAAGCTGCTCTGCGTGATGGGGCCTTATTTCGATGGCTATTCCGCTGGGGCCATGTGGGATGACATGCGGTTTGGATTCGGCCACCTGACCACGTTTTCGCGCATCGCGCTTGTGACCGATCACGACTGGATCCGCACCGGGGCGAAATTCTTTGGGGTGATGATGCCCAGCGAAGTCGTGGTCTTCGATATGGCGGAACTGGAGGATGCGAAAGCGTGGATCAGGGCGTAGCAGGCCCGTCAACGCTTTGGCGATAATCCTGCAGCCGTTTGCCCGGCTCATCCACGAACAGCCCCGCAACCGGGCTCAGCGTGTCGATCTGGTCGATGCGGAAGCTGGCAAAGGCATCCGTCGTCTCGCTCCACCCGACACAGGCCCAGATGCGGCCCCAATAGCGCAGCTCCAGCGGCCGCAGCAGGTGCTGGGTCCCGTCGGTCATGGCGATGCGCAGCTTTTGTCGGGCGCGCACGGCGGCGCGAAAGGCGGGCATATGGCGAAAGCCGCGCGCGGCCTCCTCGAACGGGTAGGCGGCAAAGCCGAACTGTGCGGGGGCGGCGCGGTCCTCGGGTAGAAGCGCGTCGATCTTGGACGACAGCGCCCGGGCGGCCCCGGCCAACTCGGCCTCGCCGGTCTGGCCTACCACCGCAAGACCCAGATGCAGCGCCTCAAGCTCGGCCTCGGTCAGGTTGATGGGGGGCAGGGTGATCGCCTCCAGCGCGGCATAGCCCAGCCCGCGTTCCCCGATCACCGGCACGCCACTGTCGATCAACGTGTCCATGTCGCGGTAGATCGTGCGCACCGAGACGCCAAGATCGCGCGCGAGGTCCTCGGCCCGGTGGCGCGCACCGTCCTTGAGACGCTCCATCAGCCGGTACAGCCGGTCGGCCCGTTTCATGCGATTCGCGCTCCGATTCGAGGGTAAACTGACATTATTTTGTCACCTGACAGAATAATGTCAAAAAGCTCTCGATTTTCCCGTTCAAATTGACCCGGGCGGGCGGTTTTGGCGCTTTCACGAGCCCGCGGAAAGCAATATGACGGGGGCAATTCAAGGGGCACGACCCATGCGCGGGCCCCGGACTATTCCAACCGGAGACTGAAGACATGCTGAACAATATCGGACTTCCCGGCCTTCTCCTGATCGCCGTTGTCGTGCTGGTGCTTTTCGGGCGCGGCAAGATTTCCTCGCTCATGGGCGAAGTGGGCAAGGGCATTACCGCCTTCAAGAAAGGTGTGAAAGACGGCACCGAAGAGCTGGAAAACCAGGCGGCGGAAGAGGCCAAGGACGTGACGCCCGAGGAAGACGCCAAAGACAAGGACAAGGTGTAAGCGCCGATGTTCGATCTGGGCTGGACCGAGTTGCTGGTCATCGGGATCGTGGCGCTGATCGTCGTCGGTCCCAAGGACTTGCCCGTATTGTTCCGCAAGGTCGGGCAGTTCGTGGGCAAGGCCAAGGGCATGGCGCGCGAATTCAGCCGGGCGATGAACGAGGCCGCCGATGAAAGCGGCGTGCATGACGTGGCCAAGACTTTCAAGACCGCGACCAACCCGATTGGCTCGGCCATGGACGGGGTCAAGGACGCGGCGCGCAAGGTGACGGACCCGCTGGAAGGGATCGACCCCTACAGCGAGACCGGTAAACTGGCCGCCGAGCGTGCCGAAAAGGCCAAGAAGATTCAGGAGGCCACCGCCCGCGCCGCGGCCCAACGCAAAAAGCGCGAGGCCGAAGAGGCGCTCAAGGCGGCAGAAGCCGAGCTTGAGGCCTATACGCCCAAGGACGCGCCTGCGTCCAAAGACACGAAAGACGACGCATGAGCGCCACCGACGACGAGATCGAGGATTCCTCTGCCCCGCTGATCGAGCATCTGGCGGAGCTGCGCAACCGGCTGATCCGCTGCGTGGTCTATTTCCTCATCGGCATGGTGATCTGTTTCACCGTGGCGACGCCGATCTTCAATTTCCTGACCGCGCCGCTGTGTCAGGTGTTGGGCGAACGCGGGCAGGATTGCGACCTGATCTTCATCTCGCCTCAGGAAGGCTTCTTCGTCGCGATCAAGGTCTCGCTTCTGGGCGGCTTCATCCTTGCTTTTCCGTTTATTGCCAACCAGATGTGGCGCTTTGTTGCGCCCGGTCTCTACAAGTCGGAAAAGGGTGCGTTCCTGCCCTTCCTGATTGCCTCGCCTTTCATGTTCTTCCTTGGTGCGGCGTTCGCGTTCTACGTCGTCACGCCGCTGGCTTATGACTTCTTCCTAGGCTTCCAGCAATTTGGCACCGAGGGCGAGGCCGTGGTGGGCGAAGAGGTCGAACAGGGCCTGTCCGTGGTCTTTCAGGGTTCTGCGCAGGAATACCTGAATCTCACCATCAAGTTCATCGTGGCCTTTGGTCTGTGCTTCCAGCTTCCCGTTCTGCTCACGTTGATGGGCAAGGCCGGGCTGGTGAGCGCCAAGGGGTTGGGCGAGGTGCGCAAATACGCGGTGGTGGGCATTCTGGTGCTGGCCGCGCTTGTGACGCCGCCGGATGTGATCACCCAGATCATCCTCTTTGTCGTGGTCTACGGTCTGTATGAGGTGTCGATCTTCCTTGTCGGGCGGGTCGAGAAGAAGCGCGAAGAAGAGCTCAAGGAACAGGGCCTGTGGTTCGAGGATGAACCGGACACAGACAACGACCCGATGATGGACGAATTCGACGAGGATGAGGCCGATATTGCCGACGCTGAAGATGGCGGTAAGGCGGACAAGTCCTGATGGGCAAGAAGACCCTGAAACGGATTGCTGCGGCGCTGGAGCGAATGGCCCCGGCGCCGCAGGAAGCCCCCGATTTCGACGCTGCCGACGCCTTTGTCTGGCATGTGGAACCTGACCGTCTTGAACCTGTGCCTCAGGTCAGTCGTGTGGGCATCGAGCTTTTGGTCGGCGTGGACCGGTCGCGCGACACGCTTCTCGCCAACACGCTGCAATTCGCACGCGGTCTGCCCGCCAATAACGCGCTTCTCTGGGGTGCGCGGGGGATGGGGAAATCCTCGCTGGTCAAGGCTGTCCATGCCGATGTGATCCGGCAAGGCGCGCCGCTCAAGATCGTGGAGTTGCAGCGCGAAGACCTGCCCTCGGTGGGCCGCTTGCTGAACCTGCTCAGGGGCCGCGCGGAACGGTTTCTGCTGTTCTGTGACGATCTCAGCTTCAGCCATGACGACCAGCATTACAAATCGCTCAAGGCGGTGTTGGACGGTGGCATCGAGGGGCGGCCCGACAACGTGGTGTTCTATGCCACCTCCAACCGCCGCCACCTGATGCCCCGTGACATGATCGAGAATGAGCGCTCAAGCGCCATCAACCCGGCCGAAGCGGTCGAGGAAAAGGTCTCGCTGTCGGACCGGTTCGGGCTGTGGCTTGGCTTCCATCCCTGCTCGCAGGATGACTACCTGTCGATGATCCGCGGCTATTGCGATGCCTATGGGGTCGAGATTGATGACGAGACCCTGCGCGCCGAGGCCATCGAATGGCAGGCGACGCGTGGCTCGCGATCCGGTCGGGTGGCGTGGCAGTTCTTTACCGACCTTGCCGGGCGCAAGGGCGTGACGCTGGGGCTGTCCGGCTGACCGCGTTGAGGATGGTCACATGACACGGACAATCCGCGATCTCGATGCGATAACCGACCTCGACCTTGTTCGTGCCTTCTATGCGGAAGCGCCGGATTACTGGCTTCTGGCCGAAGGGCAGGCACCGGATGAAAGCAAGATCAGGGGATTCTTCACCGATGGCCCGCCCGGCTGTGACCCGGCGGCATCCCATCGTCTTGGGCTGTTTCTGGACGGTCGGCTGTCGGGTTTGGCGGAGTTGTCCTTCGGGTTCCCTGAACCGGGGGACGCCTATCTTGGCCTGATGATCCTTGGCCCCTGGGCGCAGGGCGCGGGGCATGGCCGGGCGTTTCTGGCCCATGCCGAGGGGCTGGCCCGGGCGCGCGGCGCGGCTGCGCTGTATCTGGCGGTGTTCGAGGCCAATTCAGGCGGGCGCGCTTTTTGGGAGCGCGAGGGATTTGCGGCCACCGGGGTCAGCGGCCGCAATGAGCATCATGTCCTGCACCGGCTGGTCAAACACCTGTAGAGTGCCGGGCAGGGGGCGTGCGGATCAGACCATGATGCGCCGGGGATCGGCGATCAGACCGGCCAGATAGGTCACGAAACGCGCCGCATCCGCGCCATTGATCACCCGGTGATCATAGCTCAGATCCAGCGGCACCATCGGCACCGGGCGCGGTGTGTCGCCGTCCCACACGGTCACGGTCTCGGTTCGGGTGATACCCAGGATGGCCACCTCGGGCGGGTTGACGATGGGTGTGAACCCGATACCGCCGATGCCGCCAAGGTTCGAGATCGACATGGACGCGCCGCCCATCTCGTCCGGGCCGACCTTGCGGTTCTGTGCGCGCGAGGCAAGGTCGGTGATTTCCGCCGCGATCTGCCACAGGCCCTTTTTGTCCACGTCACGGACCACCGGCACCATAAGCCCATGCGCGGTGTCCACGGCGATGCCGATATGCACATAATCCTTAAGGATCAATGTCTTGCCATCGGGCGAGAGCGAGGCGTTGAAGCGTGGGAACTCGCGCAGCGCCCGCGCCAGCGCCTTGGCCTGAAACGCCAGCGCGGTGAGTTTCACAGCGCGCGCCTGTGCTTCGGACTTCAATGATTTGCGCAGCGCCTCGATGGCGCTCACATCGGCGCGGTCATGATGTGTGACCTGCGGGATCAGCGTATTGGCCGCCGCGAGGTTGGCCGAGGCCACCTGTGCAAAGCGGCTCATCGGCTCCTCAGATACCGGGCCATACTGGCTGTGATCCACATCCCAATAGGAGGTGTCACCTGCCGGGCCGGAGGCGGCAGCGGCAGCGGGCTTTGCGCCCGCCTCCAGATCTTCGCGCCCGATGGTGGTCCGGCCCAGCGATTTGGCCAGCGCGTCGATGTCGATCCCTTTCTGCAGCGCCAGCGCGCGCACGGACGGGGCGGCTTTGACCTCACTCATCGCGCTCACCATGCCGCCGAGATGTACTGGGTTTCCATGAATTCCAGCATGCCCTCATGCCCGCCTTCACGGCCCAGACCCGACTGTTTCACGCCGCCAAAGGGCGCGGCGGGGTCGCTGACCAGCCCGCGATTGAGCCCGACCATGCCGTATTCCAGCCGCTCGCAGACCTGCAGCGCGCGTTTGAAGTCACCCGAAAAGACATAGGCGACAAGCCCATATTCGGTGTCATTGGCGCGGCGGATGACCTCTTCCTGATCCTTGAAAGTCTGGATCGCGGCCACCGGTCCAAAGATCTCGTCGCGCACGCATTCGGCGTTTTCCGGCACGTTCGACAGCACCGTGGGCGGGTAGTAGAACCCTTTGCCTTCCGGCACCTTGCCACCACATTCGACCGACGCGCCCTTGGCCACCGCGTCGGCAACAAACTCGGCCACCTTGTCGCGCGTGTCGGCATTGACCAGCGGGCCGACATCGACGGAGGGATCGGTGCCGTCGCCCACCTTGAGCGCGGACATCGCGGCGGTGAGACGTTTGGTGAATTCATCGGCGATGTTTTCATGTACATAGATGCGGTTCGCCGCTGTACACGCCTCGCCGAGGTTGCGCATCTTGGCCAGCATCGTGCCCTCGATGGCAACATCCATATCGGCATCGTCGAACACCACGACAGGCGCGTTGCCGCCCAGTTCCATCGCCGGTTTCAGCACCTGATCGGCAGCACCCTTAAGCAGCTTCTGGCCCACGCCGGTGGAGCCGGTGAAGCTGACCACGCGCACGCGCGGATCATGCATCAGGTGATCGACCAGCGCGCCGGTGCGGCGCGAGGGCAGCACGTTGACCAGCCCCGGCGGCACGCCCGCTTCTTCAAGCAGCGGCATCAGCGCCAGCATGGTCAGCGGGGTTTCCGAGGCCGGTTTGATGATCACCGCGCAGCCTGCGGCCAGCGCGGGCGCAATCTTGCGGGTGCCCATCGCCGCCGGGTAGTTCCACGGCGTCACCAGCACGGCAAGGCCCGCGGGCTTGTGCTGCACGACAATCCGCGCGCCAGACGCGGGGGCATGGGTGATCAACCCGTCGGCGCGCACGGCTTCTTCCGCGAACCAGCGGAAAAATTCGGCGGCATAGGTGGCTTCGCCCTTGGCGTCCGCGCCCGCTTTGCCGTTTTCCAGCGTGATCAGGTTGGCAAAGTAATCGAGCCGGGCGGTCATCAGTTCCCACGCCTTGCGCAGCACTTCCGAGCGTTCGCGCGGTGTGCGCGCGGCCCAGTCGGCCATCGCCGCCTCGGCGGCGTCCAGCGCGGCATCGGCATCAGAAATATCGGCAGACGCGACCGAGGCCAGAACCTCTTCGGTGGCCGGATTGATCACGTCAAAGCGTTCCGACGTCTTGCGCCATTCGCCATTGATGTAGAGATCGGTGAATTCCATAATATTCTCCATGGGCTAGAGCAGGTGGCGGAGCGGTTGCTCCATGCGGCCCGCGAATTCCGAGATGAGGCCGACGGCCTCGGTGGCGCTGAGTTGGTGGCCCGCGCATTCCAGCGTGACGCACAGCCCAACATCCCTGCGCGTCAGGGTCAAGACCGGCGCGGTTTCCGCACCAAGGGACACCGTGCTGACCCGGCTCATGCGCAGGTCGCGCAGGATCAGGTCGGGCGCGCTGTCGTCTTCGGCGTCGGTGATGGCACCGAAAGGCCCGGCAGGGACGTAATAGGCGTGGCTTTGGCCGAAACGTTCGACCGACACGGTTGCCATTTCCCGCCCAAGGCTGGCTGCGGCAAGTCCCGCAAGCAGCGCATTGGTGTCGCTCAGACCCGATGTCTCTGCGGCCCAGGCGGCGAAGGCGTCAAAGCCGTCACTCGGCAGGTCCGCCGTCAGGTGGCGCGATGCCTCTGCCGCTCCTGTCGACGCTTGTGCGGAGGGCAGCGCCTTGAGCACCTCGATATCAGCGACGTGGAACGGCTGCGGATGTCCCGCCTCAACCAGCCGGTTCAGGTCAAGCCCCTGTTCCAGCGCCAGACGCCGCGCCTTGGGCGAGGCGAGAATGCGGCCATCAGCGCGTGCCGGCGCGGGCGCCTTGGTGGCGGCCGGTTTCGGTGCGGGCTTGGTCTCTGGCTTTGCGGCAGGGGCGGTTTCGGCCTTGGGCGCGGAGCTTGGGGCGGCTTTGGCCCCGGATTGGCTGCGCTGCACGGGCGCGTCTGGCTTCTCGGTCGAGATGATCGCGATGGTGTCGCCCACCGGGGCCTCTTCGCCCGCCTCGGCCAGAAGCGCTGCGACGAACCCGTCATGCCCCGCTTCGACCTCCATGGTGGATTTGTCGGTTTCCACCTCGAACAGGATGTCGCCAGCCGCCACCGCATCGCCCGGGGCCTTGTGCCATGCGACAAGCAACCCGGTGTCCTGGGCCATACCAAGCGCGGGCATGATGACTTCCTTGCCATCGGGCAGGGCGGTGTCGTCTGCGCCCGCATCGTCCGCTGCGGCCTCGGTCGAAGCCGCAGGCGCGGCATGCGCGATGCTGCCGCTATCCTCGGCACTGTCCGAAATCAGCGCAATGACATTGCCCACCGGAACCTCGGCCCCGGCCTCGGCCTGCACATCGGTGAGGAAGCCATCGGCGGGGGCCTCGACCTCCATCGTGGCCTTGTCGGTTTCCACCTCGAAGAGCGCATCGCCCGCCTTGACCGCGTCGCCGGGGCTTTTCAGCCAGCTCACGATCAGACCGGTGTCCTGCGCCATCCCGAGGGCGGGCATGATCACCTCATGCGGCATGGATCATCTCCCCGGACATGAGTTTGCGGGCGTTCTCTGCCACCGCTTCGGGCGTGGGCACTGTGATGTCCTCAAGCGCCGGGCTGAAGGGCACCGGCACATCCATCGCGCCCATGCGCAGCACCGGCGCGTCGAGATGGTAAAAGGCTTTCTCGTTGATGCGGCTGGCAATTTCGCCAGTGATGCCAAAGCTTTGATGGCCTTCGTCCACGACAATCACGCGGCTGGTCTTTTTCGCCGACTTGAGCAGCGCGGCCTCGTCCAGCGGCACGATGGTGCGCGGGTCGATCACTTCGGCCTCGATGCCTTCCTTGGCGAGGATTTCGGCGGCTTTTTCGCAGACCTGCACCATCGACGAGGTGCCGATCAGGGTGATGTCCGCGCCTTCGCGCTTGATATTGGCCTCGCCAAAGGGGATCAGGAACTCCTCTTCGGGCACCGGGGCCTTGTCGTTATACATCAGCTTGTCTTCGAAGATCACCACCGGGTTGTTGTCGCGGATGGCGGTCTTCATCAGGCCCTTGGCCTCATAGGCCGAGGAGGGCATCGCAACCTTGAGACCCGGGATATGGGCCACCAGCGCATGCAGCGATTGCGAGTGTTGCGCAGCAGAGCGGCGGGTCGCGCCGAGATTGGTGCGCAGCACCAGCGGCACGCTGAGCTTGCCGCCGGACATGTAATGCGTCTTGGCGGCCTGGTTGCAGAGCTGATCCATGATCAGGTAGATGAAGTCGCCGAACATCAGGTCGACCACGGGGCGGGACCCGGTCATGGCGGCGCCGACGGCGATGCCCATGAAACCCGGCTCGGCAATGGGCGTGTCAACCACGCGCTCGGTGCCGAATTCCTCGACCAGACCGGAGAGCACCTTGAACGGCGTGCCCGCCTCGGCCACGTCCTCGCCGATGATGAAAACGGTCTCATCCCGGCGCATCTCTTCGGCGAGCGCTTCGTTCACCGCCTGGGACAGGGTAATATTTCGCATGATGTGTCTCCTCAGGCCGTGTCGCGCAGCAGCGCATGGGGAATGTCGGTAAAGACGTGCATGTCGACTTCGGATTCGTCCGGATACTTGGCGTTCAGCGCGTATTCGACGGCGTCCGATGCATCCTTCTTGATCTCTTCGTTCATCGCCTCGATCTCATCTTCGGAGGCAATACCTTCCTCGACGAGCCAGGAGCGGAAGCGGATGATCGGATCCTTGTTTTCCTTCCAGTCCTTTTCCTCGTCCTTGGAGCGATAATATTCGCGGTTGATGTCGCCCACATGGTGGCCGTGGTAGCGATAGGTCATCAGTTCCATGAAGAACGGGCCTTCGCCCTTGCGGGCGCGTTCGACCAGTTTCTGGGTCAGCGCATTGACGGCAAGCACATCCTGCCCGTCCACCTGATGCGCCTCGATGCCAAAGGCTTCGGCGCGGGCGGTGATGGAGCCGGCGGCGATTTCCTCGGTCTTGGTATACTCAGAGTAGCCGTTGTTTTCACAGGCATAGATCACCGGCAGGTTCCACAGCGCGGCCATGTTCATGACCTCGTACATCAGGCCCTGTGCGGTGGCACCGTCGCCAAAGAAGCAGACGGTCACGTCCTGTTTGCCCAGCAGTTTCGAGGTAAAGGCCGCGCCGGTGGCGATGCCCATGGAGCCGCCGACGATGGCGTTGGCCCCAAGATTGCCGTTGGACTGGTCGGCGATATGCATCGAGCCGCCCTTGCCCCGGCAATAGCCTTCTTCCTTGCCCAGAAGTTCGCAGAACATCTCCTTGAACTCCGCGCCTTTGGCGACGCAGTGGCCGTGACCCCGGTGGGTCGAGGTGATCTTGTCATCCTTGGTGAGCGCTTCGCAGATGCCCACGGCCACGGCCTCTTCGCCGGAATACATATGGGTCAGCCCCGGCATTTTGGCCGAGAGGTAAAGCTGGTTGGCATTGTCCTCGAAGGTGCGGATGCGCACCATCTGGCGGTACATGCGCAGATAATCTTCGGTGTTAGTCTTGGCTTTGGCCATAGCGGGTTTCCCCCTTGAACGGGCGCCGGGCAAAAGCCCGGCCTACATCATCGGCGGTTGGCCGGGCAGTGCGCCCGGCCTTCCGTCTCAGTAACGGTTTGCGATCGGCAGCTCTTCGGCCGGGAAGAGCGAGATGACCTCGCAGCCGGTCTCGGTCACCACCACCTCTTCTTCGATCCGTGCGGCTGAATAGCCGTCCGTCGCAGGGCAGTAGGTTTCCAGCGCAAAGACCATGCCGGTCTTGATCTCCATCGGGTGCTCCATGCTCACCGCGCGGGAGATGATCGGGCGTTCGTGCAGCGCCAGACCCAGCCCGTGGCCGAATTGTAGACCAAAGGCCTGATCCTCGTTCGCGAAACCAAGCGATTGCGCCGTCGGCCAGACCTCGGCCACCTTGTCGGTGGTCACGCCCGGTTTGATCATCGCGATGGAGGCGTCGATCCATTCGCGCGCCTTCACATAGGCGTCGTTCTGCGACGGTGTCGCGCGGCCCACGTTGAAGGTCCGGTAATAACAGGTACGATAGCCCTGATATGACTGGAGAATGTCAAAGAAAGCCTGATCGCCCGGCCGGATGAGCCGGTCGGTGAAGTTGTGCGGGTGCGGGTTGCAGCGTTCGCCGGAAATGGCGTTGATCGCTTCCACATCGTCCGAGCCCATCTCGTAGAGCAGCTTGTTCGACATGGCGACGATGTCGTTTTCGCGCACGCCGGGTTTCAGCTCTTCGTAGATCATGTGGTAGACGCCATCCACCATCGAGGCGGCCTGGGTCAGAAGCTGGATTTCGTCCCAGTTCTTGATCTCGCGCGCCGCCAGCATGATCTGCTGACCGTCGACGACGTGAATGCCCTCTTCCTGCAGCGCATGGAACATCGCCGTTTCGGCATAGTCCACACCCACCGGCATATCGGCCATGCCCGCATCCTTGATCAGCTGGGCGATCATCTTGGCGTATTTTTTCATCAGGCCGAATTCCGGCGGGATGGTGCCGCGCATGCCGACAACACCGGCAAGACAGTGATCGGGCTCAAGCCAGTCGGAATAGCGCTGGTGATGCACCGCCGCCGAGCCGAAATCCCAGACATAGGGGCTGTCATCGCCGGTGAGCAGGCAGAAACGGCACATCTTGTCCCGTTCCCATTCGCCGATCTTGGTCGAGGTCACATAGCGGATGTTGTTCACGTCAAAGAGCAGCAGCGAACCGGCAGGCGAGTTCTGCAGGCTCTGCCGCGTGCGGGCGAGACGGTAACGGCGCAGGCGGTCATGGTCGACGCGGCGCTCGAAATCGACCGACGAGTGACCCCAGGCTGGGATCTTGTCGCGCCATTCCCAGTTGGTTTCAAGGTCCTGCGGGGTGAGCAGGTTGGGCATAAGGGCATTGCCGGGACGTTCTGACATTGGAAACTCCTTTCGGGTGCGGCCATGCGCACCCGCATTTTGCTGAAAAATCTGCGGTTGCGGCCTATTTCGTCACCCAGCCACCGTCGATCGAGATCATCTGACCGGTCATGTAGTCGCTGTCATCCGAGGCCAGGAACGAGGCGGTGCCGACGATATCCTTGGGATAGGAGACGCGCTTGATCACCAGGTTGTTCTCGACGATATCGTCATAGGCCTGACCTTCGCGCTCCTTGAAGCCAATCTCGATCAGGTCCTTGTCAAGCTGCTCCCAGAGCGGCGTGATCACGACGCCCGGTGCATAGCCGTTCACGGTGATGTTGTGCTCGGCCAGACCCAGCGCGCCGCATTCGGTGAGCGCGAGACAGCCGTATTTCGAGGTGCAGTAAACCGTCACATCGACCAGCGGCTTGCGCGAGGCAATCGAGCCCACATTGATCAGCTTGTAGGGATGATCTTCCATCGGACCCTGGGCGATCATCTGGCGGGCCACTTCCTGCATGCCCAGCCACATCGCCTTGGTGTTGACGTTCATGATCATGTCCCAGTTGTCTTCATCGATATCCATGAAGAACCGGGGCTTGTTGAGACCGGCGTTGAACAGACCCACATTGATCGAGCCAAACGCCTCGACCGTGGCGGCGACGGCGGCGGCGTTGTCTTCGCGGCTCGTCACGTCCATTTTGACGGCGATCGCCTTGCCGTTGCCCGCCGCGTTGATGGCGTCAGCGACTTTCTGCGCCTCGACGCCATCGAGATCGCCAATGCAGACATTGGCACCCTGGGCGGCAAAAGCCTCGGCATTGGCCTGACCCATGCCGCGAGCACCACCGGTGATCAGAATATTCTTACCTTTCAGGCGATTGGGGTCCATTGTGTCTCCTCCTCAAGTCACAGTGTTCTGTTTGGTATTATCAAGGCATCCGCCCGGGACTGGGCGGCGCGCAAGGCTTCGCGCGGGGTCGTGAAGCCCCGCAGCATGTCGTGAAATTCTTCGCCGCAGATCTGGATCAGCCCGCAGAATTCGGGAACCGGCGGGCGCGGCCAGAATTGCAGCTCGTCGCGCCAGGACATGGCGTCCACGGCCTCGAAAATCGGCGAGGCGCGGCGCACCTCCGGGTCGGAGCCGACGGAATAACGCGGATTGGTGCGGCTGCCGTTCTGGACATAGAGTTTCTGCGCCTCGGGTGATGTGAAGACTTTGAGCGCCTCGACCGCCGCAGGCACCCGTTCGGGGGCAAGGTTGGCGGGAATGCCCATGGCATATCCACCGACCGGGGCCACCTGTTTCGCGCCGGGGCCCGAGGGATGCGGCAGGTATCCGGTCTGGCCATTGGCGGGCGAATTTTCGTCCAGTTCGAAATAGGGGGCCAGAAGCGTGTAGCCATAGGCCATCGCGATCTTGCCCGCCGCGTAGGGGCGGACCCGCTCATACCATGACATCGACAGGATATCGGGCGGTGAATATTTCAGAAGCTCCAGCAGGAACTCAGCCGCCCTCAGACCCGCTTCGGTATCTATGGTCGCGTGGTAATCGCGATCGGCCAGATGATCCGTTTCAAACCCACCGGCGATTTCAGGCAGGTTGACCACGGGCTGGCCGAAATCCGCCATGGTCATCAAAACCGTATGGCCAAGCGCCGTGCCACGCGCGGCGTTCCATGCAATGCCATAGCGCCCATGGCGCGGGTCATGCAGTGTCTCGGCGGCCTGCAAGAGCGCGTCGGTCGTGGCGGGCGGCTCCAGCCCGGCCTCGGCAAACATGTCCCGGCGATAGAACAGCAGCTCCGGCGTGGTTTGCGCCGGCACGCCATAGGGACGTCCGCCCCAATGCGTGGCTTTCCAGCCAGCGGTGTGAAAGTCCGCCGGGTCCAGCCTGGCGAGGTCCATGACCTGATCCAGCGGCATCAGCACATTCTTGTCAGCGAATTCGCCAACCCACGGCAAATCCACCGCGATAATATCATATTGGCTGTTGGGGCGTTCGGCGTTGCGCAGCGCTTCTTCGCGCAGCCGGTCGATGGAAAAGGCGCGCTGGCTGATCCCGGTGCCGATCACCTGCTCGAACTGGCGCTTTAGATTGTCCATC
The DNA here is from genome assembly GCF_028023675.1 of Primorskyibacter aestuariivivens. GTDB lineage: Bacteria > Pseudomonadota > Alphaproteobacteria > Rhodobacterales > Rhodobacteraceae > Marinovum > Marinovum aestuariivivens. The sequence continues at coordinate 179,349 of NZ_JAQIOZ010000007.1, forward strand.
ACCATGAAGGTCGGGTCGCCATGCACCAGCACCCGCAGCCCGCCCGAGACCTTGAGCGGCTCCGAACGCACGCTCAGCGGCGGAATGGATTTGGCGGCGGAATAGCTGCCGCCAAAGTAATAGTCGCGGCCTTCCTGCGTCCCCGACAGGCCCGCGAACCGCGTCTGGGCAAGGCGCTGCACGCGGCCCGACAGCTGCATCCACTGCGCCAGGAGCTTGTCGCTGGGATGCATGGAAAAGCTTTTGCCGGTCTTGGTGCGCGGGCGCTGTTCGATCAATCCCGCCTCGATCATCTCCTTCATCCGGCGATTCGCCGTGGCATAGGGCACACGGCTTGCCCCGATCAGGGAGGTGGGGGTGATGGTCTTGGCTTCGAAATGCCCCTCGATGAGATGCAGAGCCATGCGCAGATGCGCGTTGGGCGCAACAATATCCAGCGAGGATTCCAGCTCGTCACTCAAATCTTCCAGAAAGGACAATATCGCCAGCGGCTCGGCATTCGCCTGTGGCGACCCCTTTGCGCTTTGCTTATGTCCTGCCATGGCGTTCATGAGTGAATGAGACCTTCCGCCAGTATGGCGCGTTATGGATGGTGGGTTCCTGTCCGATCTGGATGAATTGGAATCGTTCACATCGGCTCCTTCCGAAAATGTCCAAAGTGACAGCCAAAGGGTATGCCCTATGCATCCAAAATGGATATATAAAAGTTCATATCGGATATATTTTGTACATTTTGGGCGGGCGGGAGTCGGCACTCTACATGCAATCGCCCGGTATATCGGGGGATGAAGCGGCGCCCGGGAGGGGCGTCCGGGAGATCAAGACCAACACGTCATTATCTGGGAGGAAACCCGAATGAAACTGCGTATGACCCTTGCTGCGACCACCGCCATGTTCCTGGCTGGCGCGGCGACTGCCGAAACCATGACCATCGGCATCACGCAAAACAACGTCGGTGTGGACAGCTATCAGACCACATACGAAAAAGCCTTTATCGAAGCCGCTGAAGCCAACGAGAATGTCGAAGCGGTTGTTCTGGACGCCGGTGGCGACGTTGCCCGTCAGATCGCGCAGATGGAAGACCTCATCCAGCAGGAAGTTGACGCCATCATCATCTGGCCGACCAACGGCGAAGCGGTGATCCCGGCGGTGCGTAAAGCGCATAATGCGGGCATTCCGGTCATCGTGACCAACTCGAACATTGCCGAAGCGGGCTTTGACTTTGTCGCGTCCTTCTCCGGTCCCGACAACATCACCCAGGGCAAGCGCTCGGCCGAAATCATGTGCGACAAGTTCAAGGCCATGGGTATCGAGAACGAAGCCAAGGTTGTGCACATCACCGGCCAGCCCGGCTACACCACTGCCATCGAGCGTGCCAAAGGCTTTGACGACCGTCTTCCCGAGGTCTGCCCGAACGTAGAGCAGATCGACAAGCAGCCCGGCGACTGGAACCGCGAGAAGTCGCAGAAAGTCATGGAAGCCTTCCTCGTCAAGTATGACGACATCGACGGCGTCTATGCCGGTGACGACAACATGGGCGTTGGCGCTCTGAACGCCGCCAAGGCCGCGGGCCGCGAAGGCATCATCTTTGTCGGCGCGACCAACTTTGCCGTGGGCTACGAGGCCATGGAGCGTGGCGAATACTGGGGGTCGATCTACCAGTCGCCCGTGGATGACGCCAAAGCGGCTCTGAAAACCGCCATCGAAACCCTCGAAGGCAAGGAACTGCCCTTCCTGAACTACTTCGACACGCCGAAGATCACCCAGGACAACATGGGCGACTTCACCAAGCCGGTCTTCTAAGACACGCTTGTTACGACGGGCGCGGCATATGCCGCGTCCGTTTTTTCTTGATTTGTCAAAAAACTGGGGAGGGCGTCATGTCCCGTGTTGCCGGTCGTTCCTGCATTGTTACGGGCGCTGCCCAGGGTATTGGGCGTGCCATTGGCGAGGCACTGCTTGATGAAGGTGCCGATGTCTGTTTCGCGGATATCAATGGCGACAAGGTCGCCGAAGTGGCCAAGGCGAATGCCGAACGTGCCGCGCAAGGAGGTGGCAAAGTCACCCATTTCAAAGTGGATGTAACCGACCGGGCGCAGGTGCGCGCGATGATCGACCACACGGTCGGACAGTTCGGCAAGCTGGATGTGAAATTCAACAATGCCGGCGTGAACAAGCCGATGAACTTTCTCGATGTGACCGAAGAAAACTGGCGCTTTATCAATGATGTGAACGGACTGGGCTGTCTCATCGGGATGCAGGAAGCCGCCCAGCAGTTTATTCGTCAGGGCACATTCGGCAAGATCATCAACACTGCATCGATTGCCAGCCGACAGGGCTTTGACAATGTGGCACCGTACTGTGCCTCGAAATTCGGGGTTGTCTCGCTGACGCAATCGGGCGCGCGGGATCTGGCCAAACATGATATCACCGTGACAGGCTTTGCGCCGGGCGTGGTGGCCACAGAGATGTGGGAACAGGTCGATCAGGACCTGATGGCCATCGGCGCAGCCGAACGACCGGGGCAGGCAATGGAAGAGTTTTCCGCCGAGATCCTCAAGGGCCGCGTGGCCCGGCCCGAGGACATCACCGGCACGACGACCTTTCTGGCGTCGAAAGACAGCGATTACATGACAGGTCAGATCGTGATGATCGACGGCGGCATGACGCTGGTATGATATGCGCCCGAAGGGGCGAAAGGGGAGGTACATTCATGGCAGGGTTGACCAAGTCACAGATCGGCGGGTTCCTGGCGCGGCAAGGCATTCTTGTCGCCTTTGCGCTGTTCATCATCGGTTTCACGATCGCAAATCCGCGCTTCATTGATCCCGACAATATCATGGGCGTCGTACGCTCATCCGCGATCCTCGGGGTCATGGCGCTTGGCGTGACCTTTGTGGTGATCAGCGGCAATCTCGACCTTTCGGTGGGGTCGATGATGTCCTTTTCGACCATCGTGGTCCTTGATCTGCACGACAAGATCGGGCCGACACTGGCCATTCCGACGATGTTTGCCATGACGCTGGCACTGGGGGCCTTCATCGGCTTCCTTGTGGCGTTCCTGAAGCTGAACTCACTGATCGTCACGCTCGGCATGCTGTCGGCCATTCACGGCCTGACGCTGACCTATTCGGGCGGCAAGAACATGGATATCGCCGACAAGGAAGGAACGTGGTTTTCCGTCTTCGGCCAGGGGGACATTGCGGGCATCTCGGTGCCGATCCTGATCTTCCTGCTTCTGGCGCTCGTCCTTGGCGTCGTGCTGGCCAAGACGCCGTTTGGCCGCAAGGTCTATGCGGTGGGTGGTAATGGCACGGCGGCGACATTCTCGGGCGTGCGTCGCGCGCGGGTGGTGTTCATGTGCTACATCATCAGTGCCTTCTGCGTGGCCACCGCGGGCCTGCTTCAGGCATCCCGCTCGCTGGGTTCGCAAAACACCGTGGGACAGGGGCTTGAGCTTGAGGTTCTGGCAGCGGTCATCCTTGGCGGCGCGTCGCTTCTGGGCGGCTCCGGCACCATCTTCAAGACCGTCATCGGGGTTCTGATCCTCGGTTTCATCACCAATGGCCTGCTGCTGGTCGGGTTGCAGTTCTATGTCCAGTTCGTCGTGACCTGGGTCATCATCATCCTTGCTGTCTGGCTCGATATCGCAGCCAAGCGCGGCAAGCTTTGGTCGCCGATCGCGTAAGGGGGAAAGACAATGCAAGCAGGGCAGCTTTCAAAATATCTCAAGGGCGGTGCCATCTGGGGCTTTATCGTCTTCGAGCTGATCTTCTTCTCGGTCGCGGGTGAATTCCTGTCGGTGAGTGACAAGGCCTTCATGGATGCTGACAACATGCTGTTGTTGTTCAAGCAATCCGCCCCGATCGGCATCATCGCCATGGGCATGACCATCGTCATGATCAACGGCAATATCGACCTGAGCGTGGGCGCGATCTATGCCATCGCCGCCATCGTGCTGCTCGACAGCATGACATGGCCGGCCTTTGAGGGCCTTGGCGACATGGTGATCCCGGTGGCATGGGCTCTGGCGCTGCTGAGCGGTGTGGTGCTGGGGGCAATCAACGGGCTGATCGTGTGGAAAACCGGTGTCGACGCCTTCATCGTGACGCTGGGGGCCATGCTGGGCTATCGCGGTTTGGTCTTCATGTATAATGGCGAGCAACCCACCAGCCACCTGAACTGGACGCTGGTCGATTTCGCCGAGGCGCAGTTCCTTGGCCTGCACACGGCGACATGGTTCCTTCTGGCGGTCACGCTGGCGATCTGGTTCCTGATGACGCGCACCGTGCATGGGCGCAACGCCTATGCCATCGGCAACAACCGCGAAGCGGCGGTCAATGCCGGTATCCGGGTCGGGCCGCATATGATGATCAACTTCATGATCATCGGCTTTCTGGCCGCGTTGTCGGCAATTGTCTTCTACTCGGAAAGCGGTTCGGTGAACCCCAATGACGGTGAACTGTACGAGCTGTGGGTGATCACGGCGGTTGTGCTGGGCGGCACCAAGCTGACCGGCGGGGCGGGGTCCATCATCTCGACCTTTGGCGGCGTCGTTGCCATCCAGCTCTTGCGCAAGGGTCTGGCCCATCTGGGTGCGGACACCTCGACCGTGAACCTTGTGATTGGCCTGATCCTGATCGCGGTGCTGTTCCTTGACCGGCAGCTCAACGTGAAAGGCAAAGAGGAGTTGAAGGTATGAGTGATCCAACACCCGTTCTGCGCCTGGAAGGCATCGTCAAGACCTTCCCCGGTGTGCGCGCCCTTGATGGTGTGTCCCTGACAATCCTGCCCGGCGAGGTTCATGCGCTCATGGGCGAAAACGGTGCCGGGAAATCCACCCTGATGAAAGTACTGGGTGGCATTCACCAGCCCGACGAGGGCCAGATCATCGTCAGCGAAGAGCCGGTCGTCATGTCCGGCCCGCTGGACGCCAAGGCCAAGGGCATCGTCTTTATCCACCAGGAACTGAGCCTGGCCGATGAGTTGAGCGTCGCGGAAAACATCTATCTGGGTGAGTTGCCGCGCAAACGTTTCGGGCTGGTCGATTGGGCCGAGCTTGAGGCCAAGACCAACGCGATCCTTGAAAAGCTCAAGGTGGGTTTCAACGCCAAGACGCGGGTCGGCGATCTTTCCATCGCCAATCAGCAGATGGTCGAGATCGCTCGCGCACTGACCGTGGACGCCAAGGCGGTGATCTTTGACGAACCGACCGCGTCGCTGACCGATGCGGAAAAAATCGTGCTCTTCGAAGTGATCGCGGACCTTCAGGCGCAGGGTGTGGGCATCGCCTATATCTCGCACCGGATGGAAGAGATCTTCAAGATCACCGACCGGATCAGCGTTTTGCGCGATGGCCAGTATCAGGGCACCGTCAACACCGCCGACACCAACGAAGAGGGCGTGACGCAGATGATGATCGGGCGCAAGCTCGACCTGTCGCGCAATGAATCCCATCATGAGCTGGGCAATGTGGCACTGGAAGTGCGCGACCTGAGCTGCGGCAAGCTGTTCCAGAATGTCAGCTTCGAAGTGCGTCGCGGCGAAGTCGTGGGCTTTTACGGGCTGGTTGGCGCGGGAAGGACCGAGATTGCCGAAACGCTGTTCGGGCTGCGCAACCCCACCGGGGGCACGATCCTTCTGGACGGTGAAGTGGTGTCCATCAATTCGCCCTATGATGCGATTGAAAAGGGCATTTCTCTGGTCCCCGAGGACCGCAAGGGGCAGGGGCTGGTGCTGGGCATGAACTGCCGGGACAATATGACCCTGCCGCAGGTCGATGACCTCAAGGCCGGGCCTTTCGTGGCAGACGGCGCGGAAATCGCGATCTTCGATCTCTATCGGGATAAGCTTGATATCCGCACACCGGGCTGGAAACAGCAGGTCGGCAACCTGTCGGGCGGCAACCAGCAAAAGATCGTCATTGGCAAATGGCTGTCGATGCATCCCAATGTGCTGATCGTGGACGAACCCACGCGCGGCATCGACGTGGGTTCCAAGGCCGAGATTCACAACCTGCTGCGCGAACTGGCCGCGCAGGGCTATGCGGTGATCGTGATCAGCTCGGAAATGCCCGAAGTGCTGCATGTCTCCGACCGCATCGTGGCGATGTATTCGGGCCGGATCACCCGGACCTTTACCTCCGAGGAAGTGACCGAGGACAACCTGATCCAGGCGATTTCCGGCATCGGCGGCGACAAGGTCGCCTGATGCGCGCAGGCTTTGCCGGGCTGGGGCGGATGGGCGCGCATATGGCGCGCAACCTGTCACGTGCCGGGTTTGAGCTGACGCTGTGGAACCGGACGCCTGACAAGGCGCGGGCCCTGGCGGATGAGCTGGGCTGCGCGGTGGCGGAGAGCCCCCGCGCGCTCTCGGACGTGGCGGATGTGGTCGTGACCATGCTGGCCGATGATCCGTCCTCCGAGGCGGTGCATCTGGGTCCTGACGGGCTTTTCGCAGGTGGCACGCGGACATTCGTGGAAATGGGCACGATGAGCCCCGATCACATCGCCCGTCTGGTGGCAGAAGCGCCCGCCGGGACGCGCGTGATCGACGCACCCGTGTCCGGCGCGACACAGGCGGCGGCACAGGCGCAGCTGATGATCATGGCGGGCTGCGATGCGGTCACTGCCGCACCGCTGAAACCGCTCTTTGACGCCATGGGCAAACAAACCATCTGCCTTGGCGCCAGTGGCGCGGGTGCGGTGATGAAACTTGCAGTCAACTCGCTGATCCATGGCATCAACCAGACCCTGGCCGAAGCGATGACGCTGGCCGAGGCAGCCGGTATCGCGCCCGAGGCCGCCTTTGACGTGATCGAGGCCTCTGCCGCCTGTGCGCCGATGCTGAAATACCGCCGCCCGCTCTATCTCGACGAGGCGGGGCATGAGGTGACCTTTACCGTGGCGCTGGCGCGCAAGGATATGGAGGTCACCGCCGATCTGGCCCGCAGGCTGGGCACCGACATGCCGCAGGGGCTGAGCACATTGGACATTCTCAAACAGGCCGAGGCAAAGGGATTTGGTGCCCGCGACATGGCCTCGATCCTGAATTACATGCGAGGGGAAAGCTCATGAAAGCAGCACTTTTTGTCGGAGGCTGGGAAGGCCACAACCCCACCGCCTTTGCCGATTGGTACAAGGACCTGCTGGAGGCCAACGGCTTTACGGTCGATGTCTATGACACGCTGGAACCGCTGGAGCGGCCCGAGGAGCTGGCCGATCTCGACCTGATCACACCGATCTGGTCCTCGGCCCGGTCCGGGCATCGCGAAGAATTTGGCAACATGACCAAGCCGCAGGAAGACGGGCTGCTGAAGCTGATCGGCGAAGGCTGTGGTCTTGCCGGGTGGCACGGGCATATGGGTGACGCGTTCCGCGACCGGCCCACGTATCATTTCCTGATCGGCGGGCAATTCGTGGCGCATCCGCCGGGCTGGCCTGACAATCTGCAACCGGTCGAGGATTACATCGACTATGACGTCACGATCTGTCAGCCCGATCATCCGCTGGTCGAAGGTATCCGCAGTTTCCGCATCCGGTCCGAGCAATATTACATGCTCACCGATCCGTCGAACAACGTGCTGGCCACCACCACCTTTTCCGGTGATCACCTGTGGTGGATCGAAGGCACGGTGATCCCGGTCACATGGACACGGCGCTGGGACAAGGGGCGGGTGTTCTATTGCTCCATCGGGCACGAGCTTGACGACTTGAGAGTGCCGCAGGTCACCGAAATGATCCGGCGCGGCGCGATCTGGGCGGCGGGCGGCATGTAACCGCCCGACACGGGTCTCGCGGGGGCGTGCGCCTTAGCGCAGGTAGGGCATCGGATCGACGCTTTCGAACCCTTCGCGCACCTCGAAATGCAGGTAGGACGCGTCGCCCGCGCGCAGCTTGGCGATGGTCTGGCCACGGCTCACGGACTGGCCTTTCTTGACTGAGATCGCGTCCACATTGGCATAGACCGTCAGCACATTGTCGGGGTGCTTGATCACGATGATCGGCACCTGATCCGCGTCGGCAGTGATGGCGGCCACGGTTCCCGCAGCGGCGGCCTTGACCGCGGTTCCGGCGCTGGCGGAAATGTCGATCCCGTCATTCCTACCCTTGGAATATTCTCGGATGATCGTGCCGGTCAGGGGCATCTGCATCCGTGCCGAGCTGGCCGGTTTGGGCTTTTGCTCCTTGCCCAGATCGGGCGAGGGCGGGGTCGCGACCGGGGTCGCCGCCGGTTGCGGCGTTTCCGTGGGCAGGGGTTGCGCCGCGCTTGGCGGGGTCGGCGTGGGTGATCCTGCGCCCGGCTCGGAGGTGTTGGCCTCGTCAATGGCGGCGCTCTGGCGCACCGTGGGGATCAACAGGTACTGCCCCTCGCGCACGGTAAACTCGCGGTCCAGCCCGTTCCAGTCGGCCAGCGCCCGCACGGAGACGCCATAGAGACGCGCGATGGTATAGGCCGTCTCGCCACGTTCGACCTTGTGGCGGACCGGTTCCGCGCCGGTCTGTACCGGCGGAAGTTCGCTTGTTTCCACCGGCGTCGCGGCGGCGTTGTCGATGGCGGCCCCGGCAATCTCGGTGATGTCCACCTCGCCCTCGGGACGGATCGGCCCACCGGCAGGTTCGGCGACCTTGTAGGGCAGGGCGACAATCTCGCCCGCGCGCAGCGGATCGTCCGGCTGCATCCCGTTGAAGCGTGCCAGATCGGCGGGGTTGATGCCGATGCGCGTGGCCAGCCTGCCCAGCGTGTCGCCCCGGCGCGCCACCGCAACCTGATAGGAGGGATAGGAAATTATCCCGCGTTCATCGGGTCTTGGCCGGTTTGCGGTGGCGTTTCGGGCGGCCTCGGAGGTGTCAAAGCGGCTGCCCATCTTGCCACGCATGTCGAAATCCAGCGTGCTGGTGTTGCATGCCGTCGTCAGGACCAGCGCGGACAGCGCCACGACAAAGGGTTTGCGGGGGACAGAAAACAACATCTCGACTTCCTCAATATCCATCCGGTTGACCCGGATTTACAGATTGCAGGGGTTATACACGACTCATCCGTCGCGCCCAAGTCCTTCGACCAATGGAACAAAGCGCACCGGGCGCAACTCGTCATAATGCAGCCCATCTTCGGCGCGGCGCACACGAATGAGGCTTTGCACCGCGTCGGACTGGCCCACCGGCACCACCATGATGCCGCCCACGCGCAGCTGCGCCAGCAGGGGGCCGGGCGGGTCTTCGGCGGCGGCGGTCACGATGATGCGGTCAAACGGGGCCTGATCGGGCAGGCCAAAGGAGCCATCGGCGGTAAAGGCGGTGATATTGGTCAGGTCGAGCTTGTCGAATATGGCGCGCGCGCCCTGCACCAGCCGTTTATGGCGGTCCACGGTATAGACCCGGCGCGCAAGGTGGCTGAGGATCGCCGCCTGATAGCCCGAGCCTGTGCCCACCTCCAGCACCTTGTCCCGCGGGGTGACCTCCAGCGCCTGGGTCATCAGCCCCACGACCGAAGGTTGCGAGATGGTCTGTCCGCAGGCAATCGGCAGCGGCATGTCCTCATAGGCGCGGTCGGCAAAGACACCGCCCTGAACGAATTCGGCGCGGTCGGTCTTTTCCATGGCGGTCAGCACACGGGCATCGGTGACACCCTTGGAACGCAGCGCGTAGAGAAACTGCATCTTGCGTTCGGCATCGCTGCTCATGCAATGGTGCCTTTCAGCCCGTCCTGAAGCGCGGCCAGCGCATCATGCGCCGTCAGGTCCGCGCGCATCGGCGTGACCGAGATATAGCCATCGAGATTGACGCCCGCATCGGTATCCGCGCCAACCGGCGCGCGCTGGTCGCCGCCCCGGATCCACATGAAGCGGCGGCCCGAGGGCGACAGATGCGGTTCGACCGAGAAACTGGTGCCCCGGCGGATGCCCTGCGGTACGGCGCGGGTGCCGCGCACATTGGCGGCGGTCTCGGGCGGGAAGTTGATGTTGTAGAACAGCTGGTAATCCGATCCGTTTTCCAGCCCCGCATCAAGCACCGCGCGCACCGTGGCCGCGCCATGGACACGGGCGGCTTCGAACGGATCTGCCGCGCTCACGTTGCCAGGGCCGTAATATTGCGACAGCGCCATCGCGGGCAACCCCTGCAAGGCCGCTTCCATCGCACCGCCCAAGGTGCCGGAATAGAGCGCGTTTTCGGCCGAATTGTTGCCCCGGTTCACACCCGACAGCACCAGATCGGGGCGCGCGTCCTTCATCACGTCATGCAGGCCCACCAGAACGCAATCGGCCGGGCTGCCCTCGGTCGCAAAGCGGCGTTCGTCCATCTGCGAGACCATCATTGGGTGGGTGTAGGAGATGCAATGCGCCACGCCCGATTGCTCGAATGCGGGGGCCACCACCCAAACCTCGCCCGTCGGTCCGGCAAGCTCTGTCGCGATCTCTTCGAGCACCTGAAGCCCGGGCGCGTTGATGCCGTCGTCATTGGTGATGAGAATGCGCATGAAGCCCCCTGATTGCTCCGGCCCTGATTACGTCAGCACGGGGCGGGGGGCAAGTCGCCGCCACCTGGAAAGCGGGTTTCGCGGGTTTTCGGCGCGCCTCGGGGCCGGGCACCGGAGAAGTCCGGGCCGAGTGTTGGCAATGCGGTGCGAAACTGCCCTCTGCGCCAAGCGCCCGGGGGCAGAATCGACGCCGGTTCGTGGCCACTGCCCCATGAGTATGCACATCAGGTGGACATTCACCGATGTGCAGGGTCCAATGTTATGACCGAGACGGACCTACTGAAAGTTGACGGAGCGCCCCATGTCCGACCTTCCCCCAAGCAGCTATTTCAATGTCTCGCTGAGTGACGGCATCGCGCATGTCGAGATGAACAATCCTGACATGGCCAACAGCATGACATCGGCCTTCTGGGAAGACTTGCCGGTGATCGCCGCGGCACTTGACGCAGATCCGGGCGTGCGGGTGATGGTGCTGTCTGGCCGTGGCAAGCATTTCACCAGTGGCATGGATCTGGCCGCGTTCGAGGGTATTTTACAGCTGACGCGCGAGGAACCGGGGCGCGCGGCCTATGCCTTGCGCAATTTGGTGCTCAAGCTGCAGAGGTCGCTCAACAGTCTTGAAACCGCCCGTGTTCCGGTCATCGCTGCCATTCACGGGGCATGCCTCGGCGGTGGGGTCGACCTGATCAGCGCCTGTGATATCCGCATCGCCAGCGCCGACGCCTCTTTCGGGATCGAGGAAATCCATATCGGCATGGCCGCCGACGTTGGCACGCTGCAACGTCTGCCCAAACTGATGGCGCCCGGGGTTGTGCGCGAGTTGGCCTATACCGGGCGGCGGTTTTCAGCAGAAGAAGCGATGGGCTGGGGCGTCGTCAATGCCGTGCATTCCGGTCGCGAGGCCACCATTTTCGCGGCGATGGAGATGGCGCGCGACATTGCCGCGAAATCGCCTCTCGCCATCGCCGGTATCAAAAAGGCGCTGACCTATGCGCGCGACCACACGGTCGCCGACGGACTTGACCAGATCGCAACCTGGAATGGTGGCATGCTGCGCCCGGAGGATCTTATGAAGGCGATTCAGACGAAGATGGAGAGCCAGCAGGCCGTGTTTGACGATCTACCGGCAGATGCGGGTTGAGAACGAAACACTAAGCGTTGCGTGCAATGTCGTTTCCGTTTTCTGGACGCAGCCTGCAACATGACATGCCGGATGTTTCGTGATCGGCTGACGGGGCAGGTTGCTCGCATCCTCCGCCCCGCAGCGAAATCAAGTCCGGTCGAGGCCGAAATCGCGGTTTTGCCCGGACGCGCCACATCTGAGCGCCCATGGCCGGATCTCCGGTACGTCCCGGGGTTATTCCCTATTCAATAAAGCAGTTCCAAACCGGCAAGCCCTGGCGCGGCGTATCAGAGCAGGGCAAGGACCTTTTCCGCCTCTGCCTTGGCACTGGACAGTTCGGACGCGACCTGACCAGGGAAGAACCGCGCGCGGGTGCCGGTGGGCATCTGGTCGGGTTGCACCACGTGCACTTTCGGCCCGCTGTTTTCGGTCTCGGTGGCCCAGGACCGCGCCAGCGCGATCTGGGCCGCCTTGGTCGCGCCGTAGGCACCAAAGAATTTTTCACCCGCGCGGGGGTCGTCAAAGAACACTGCCTGACCCTCGGTGCCCAGAAGCGGCGCGACAAAGGGGATCAGCCGACCGACAGCAGTCACGTTCACGTCGATGCTTTTCTGCCAGTCCTTCATGTCCAGATGATCGGCAGGGGTCAGAGGAGCCGCGTGAATGGCGGTGTGACACCAGATATCGAGCTTGCCCCAGCGGTCAAAGATCCCCCGGCAGAGCTGCGCCATCGCGGCCTCGGTCGTGATGTCCATGGGCGCGAGCGTGGCCTTGTGGCCCTCCGCCTGAATACGGTCATCCAGTTCCTCAAGCGCGCCGGTGGTGCGCGCCACGGCGATCACGTGATGGGTGGGGGCTAGTTTTTCGGCCAGGGCGGCGCCAAGCCCGCGGGAGGCACCGGTGATGAGGGCTGTTTTCTCGGTCATGGGCCGGGTTTGTGCCGCTTTGCCAAAAAGGTCAATGGGGGGCGGTGGAAAACTGGCTTTGCCGATGGCTGGCGCAGGCGCTAGTCTGGTGCCTGACGGACAGGGAAGGACAGCAGGCCTCATGCCCTCGATAATAGACATTCAGGTGCTCGAAGGTGTTTTTTCCGACGGGGAAAAGGCGCAAATCATCCGCAATGTCACAAAAGCATTTGGCGACGTGGCGGGCGAGACGATCATGGGCGGGACCTCGGTGCGCATACACGAGGTGTGCAGCGGGTCCTGGGGCTATGCGGGCAATGTGTTGACCACGGCGGATGCGCTGGCGATGCGGGACCGGGGGTGAGGCGATTTGCGCCCGCAAATTCCGGGCTTGGCGGGCGGCGTGAGCGCTCACAGTCGGGAAGCCCGCTTGACTTGAGCTTCGCTGCACCGCAAAACAACCGGTAATTCAAGAGACACTTGCAAAGGAGTGCCCCAATGACTCTCACTCAAGCCACACTTGGCCAACGCAGCCTGCTGACCAATGCCGCGCTGGTTCTGGGCGGTTCGCTGTTCATCGCGATTGCCGCACAGATCTCGGTGCCGTTCTTCCCGGTGCCGATGACGCTGCAGACGCTTGCCATCCTGATCGTGGGGCTGACCTTTGGGTCGCGCCTTGGTGCGCTCACCCTGATGGCCTATCTGGCCGAGGGCGCGATGGGCCTGCCGGTCTTTGCCAATGCCATGAATGGCGCGGCCTTCTTTGGTCCGACCGCCGGTTTCCTGATCGGCTTTGTCGGTATGGCCTGGATGGTGGGCTTTGCCGCTGAAAAAGGCATCGCGCGCGGTGTTGTGTCGACCGCTCTGGTCTGCGTCGCGGCCGCGGCTCTGCTCTATGTTCCGGGTCTGGCCTGGCCGATGGCCATCGCCGGTCTGACCGGTCTCGAAGGCGGCTGGGTCGCACAGGATTTCGGCAGCTACTACTGGGCCTATTTCGTGGCACCCTTCCTGATCGGCGACGCCGTGAAGGCCGTGATTGCCGCGCTGGTCGTGACCGGTGGCTGGGCGGCGCTGAAGGCGCGCAAGGGCTGATCGCTTTCCCGATCTCGGGTTGTGACCCCGTCCGGTTCTGTCCGGGCGGGGTTTTTCTTTGTTGGATTGAGCGCCTGTCGGCGCGCTGTTCTGAGCCGCTTCGCGGCGGATTTTGGGGGCTCTGCCCCCAAGCCCCCGGGATACTTGCGAGCCAGAGAAGATCAGGACTGGAGCACGTGGAGCGCGGCGGCGCAAAACCCGAGCTCTTTCCATTCGCAGCCCGTGCAGATCTGGTCATGGATATCGGCGGGCAGGGATTTCATACGCGCCTGTGCCGTGCCCCATGTCAGCCGGTCGCCGGGTTGAAGGCCGAGCGCCTGTGCATGGGCGGCGTCGAGCCGGGCGATCTTATCCTGCGCGGTGCAGAGTGTGCCCCGCCGTTTAGGGCAGGGCGCACAGATGTCATCGGTGGCACCGATCACTTCGATCAGGGTCGCGTCACCGCCCGGGGCGCGCAGGGTGCCCTGCACCAGCCGCGCCATATTGGCGGTGAAGCTGTCGGAGTAACCCTTGCCCTGAAAACCCAGCGCGCAGAGGAAGTGATGCGGTCGAAAGCGGATCATGGCCGCGTTGCTCTCCGATCCGCTGGCCGGGGTCAAGAGCCGGGAATGGTCATCTTGTGGCCGCGCCCGCCGCGCGAGAGATAGAGCGCATCGTCGCGGATGGCCGTCACCTCGCCGCCATTGATGTAGCTGCCGACGCCGACGGTTTCGACGCCGCCAAAGCCGTTGCGGATAATGGCGCGCGGACCTGATGGCCCGTCCATCGTGCCCAGAAGCACGGTCTGCATCAGCGGCAATTCCGCCTTTTGCGTGGCCGCCGCGCGTGTCTCGGCGGTGATTTCGATTGTCTGTGCCATATGGCGATCCCCAATTCTGTCGCGCAGCAGCCCGGTGAGTCGCCGGGCGGCAATGCTGCGGTGCGGCATCTAGCAGGGGGGATGGGGGTCAGAAAGGTCTGTTTTGCAGGGTCAGCGGGAAATTGCTGCAACGCAGAAAGGGCGGGCGGAAACTGGCTGATCTATTCCGCCGCCTTCATCTCGAAGCCTTTTTCGATCATGTCGGCCGGGGTGATCGGGTATTCGCCGGAGAAACAGGCATCGCAATATTGCGGGCAGTCTTTCTTGCGGCCCTCAGCCTCGCCCACGGCGCGGTAGAGCCCGTCCAGCGTGATGAATTTGAGGCTGTCGACATTCAGATGATCGCGCATTTCCTCTTCGCTCATGGTCGCGGCAAGGAGTTTTTCGCGCTGCGGCGTGTCCACACCGTAGAAACAGGGCCAGGCGGTGGGCGGGCTGGCGATGCGGAAATGCACCTCTTTGGCCCCGGCATCGAGTATCATTTCCTTGATCTTGCGCGAGGTCGTGCCACGCACGACCGAGTCGTCGACCAGCACAACGCGCTTGCCCTCGATCAGGGCGCGGTTCACGTTCAGCTTGAGCCGCACACCCATATTGCGGATCTGTTCGGTGGGCTCGATGAAGGTCCGACCCATATACTGGTTGCGGATGATGCCCATGCCAAAGGGAATGCCGCTCTCATGGGCAAAACCGATGGCGGCGGGCGTGCCGCTGTCGGGCACCGGGCAGACCAGATCGGCCTCGACCGGTGTCTCGCGGGCCAGTTCGACACCGATCTGGCGGCGGGTTTCATAGACCGAGCGGCCGCCGATGATCGAATCGGGGCGCGAGAAATAGACATGTTCAAAGATGCAGAAGCGTGAGGATGCATTGTTGAACGGGCGGTGCGAGGTGATCTTGCCCTCTTCGATCACCACCATTTCGCCGGGCTCGACCTCGCGGACCAGTTCGGCACCGATGATGTCGAGCGCGCAGGTCTCGGACGAGAGCGCATAGCCATCGCCCACCTTGCCGATGACCAGCGGGCGAACCCCCAGTGCGTCGCGCACGCCGATCAGCTTGGTGCGGGTCATGGCGACGACGGAAAACGCCCCTTCGACCCGGCGCAGCGCGTCCTGCATCCGTTCGGGGACCTTGCGTTGCAGCGACCGCGCCATCAGGTGGATGATGCATTCGCTGTCGCTTGAGCTCTGAAAGATCGAGCCGCGCTCGATCAGTTCGCGGCGCAGCGCGTCGGCATTGGTGATATTGCCGTTATGGGCAATCGCCGCGCCACCCATGGAAAACTCGCCAAAGAACGGCTGCACATCGCGGATCGCGGTCTGGCCTTTGGAGCCTGCGGTCGAGTAGCGCACATGGCCGATGGACAGCGCCCCGGGCAGGGTCTCCATCAGGCTGGCCTTGGTGAAATTGTCGCGCACATAGCCGAAGCGGCGGGCGGAGTTGAAGCCGTGGTCGGGATGGTAGGAGACGATCCCGCCGGCCTCTTGCCCGCGGTGTTGCAGGGCGTGTAGCCCCAGCGCCACGAAATTGGCCGCATCGGTGACACCGATCACGCCAAAGACGCCGCATTCTTCGCGCAGCTTGTCATCATCGAAAGGGTGGGCGGGGGGCATAAGAGCGTCGGTCAAGGAGGTGGTCCCGAATCCGTGGCAGCGTTAGCGCCTTACTTAATCACTCGATTGGAATATGTCACGGAACTATCACAATTGATTTCGGGCCGTATGGTCGCGGCAGGGCGCGGTTTTTCGGCGGTGAAGGCCGCAGTTCAACCCTGACATGCAAAAACCGCCGCACCGGAGAAACCCAAAGGGCTTTTCGGCGCGGCGGGCAAGGCCGGAACGCGGGTGCTCGGCCAGATCGGTTAGAATGAAAACAGCGTGCCCAGGAATGAGCGGCGTTCGCGTTTCTCCGGCAGGCAGGACTTGGCCAGCCGATGGGCCTGCTGGCTGCGTTCGCGGCGGCCGCGTGCCATGTAATAGGCGGTATCGATGGAGCCGTCGGGGCGCAGGCGGATGTCTTCGTCGGGGTGGATGGTCATGGCGTGTCTCCTCATCTGATCTGTCTCCAGAGTGCCAAAGCCAGATGGGTTGCGCTTGAAGAGCGGCTTTTGATTTCCTTGGGATTGTCTTGGGATTTGCCTTTTGGCTTTGAGAAAGCCGCGAAGGCCCGTTTAATGCGGGGTATGAGATATGTGTTTGCCAATTGCGTGCTGGACACCGAGCGTCATGAATTTCGCCGCGAGGGCGCATTGTGCCATCTGGAGCCACAGGTGTTTCGCTTGCTCGAAATGCTGCTGGAACGTGCCGGTGAGGTGGTAAGCCGCGACGAGATCATCGACACCGTCTGGAACGGGCGCATCGTGTCCGAGGCGACGATTGCCGCGCGGATCAGCGGCGCGAGGGCGGCGGTGGGGGACACAGGACAGGCACAGGAGGTGATCCGCACGGTCACGCGGGTCGGGCTGCAATGCGTGGCCGAAGTCAGCATTGAGGCGCCGGAACCGGTTGCGGCCAAAGCCACGCCCGGGCCGCTGGCTTTGCGCATGACGGCCTCAGAGGACGGTTCGCTTATTGCATGGGCAGAAGAGGGCGAGGGGCCGCCGCTGATCCGGGCGGGCCATTGGCTGACCAATCTGGACCGCGACCGCACATCGGCGATTTGGGGGCCGTGGCTGGCGCGGCTGGGGCGCGGGCGGCGGCTGATCCGCTATGACAATCGCGGCACGGGCCTGTCGGATGTGGATTGCGGCGCGCCGTCGCTGGAGCGCTATGCGGAGGATCTGCTGGCCGTGGCGGATGCGGCGGGGCTGGAGACATTCGATATCTTTGCCGCCTCGCAAAGCCTTGCCGTGAGCTGTGTGGTGGCCGCACGCCATCCCGACCGGGTGCGGCGGATCGTGAGTTATGGCGGCTATCCACAAGGAAGTGCCGTGCGCGCCGACGCTGGCAGTGCCGCCATGGCCGAGGCGATGGGCACCATGCTGCGGCTGGGCTGGGGGCAGCCCGATGGCGGGTACATGAAATCCTTCTTGTCGCTCTTCATGCCGTCTTCCTCGCCCGAACAGGCAGCGGCCTTTGCCCGGCTGCAGCTGGCCTCGGCCACGCCGGACCGAGCGGTGGAAATCCGCGACGTGATTTCCCGGTTTGATGTGGTGGCGTTGTTGCCCGAGGTCACAGCCCCGGTTCTGGTCGCCCATTCCCGGGGCGACAGCCTTCACCCGTTTTCACAGGCGCAACTGCTGATGCAGCACCTGCCCGATGCGCGGCTTTTGCCGCTGGACAGCGACAATCACATCCTGATGCCGGATGAACCGGGGTTCGAGATGTTGATGGAAGCGGTGGACGGGTTCCTTGCGTGACCCCGACGCGCAGACGCGCTGAAGATTACTCCGACCCGTCGTCGCAGACACCCACGAGCTGCTCATATTGCTGGGTGATCCAGCCGAGCGCGGCTTCGGGGTCCTGTTCCTCGATCGAGGCGGTCATGCGGCCGAATACCTGTGCCGAGCGGGAATCGTCGATCATCGCAATATCCTGCGTGGTGATCACCGTCTCATAGACAAAGAAGACGATTGCCACGAGCAGGATGCCGCGCGCCACGCCGAACAGGAACCCAAGCCCCTGATCGAGCCCCCCCAGCGCCGAGCGCTGGACGATGGAGGAAAACAGCGGCGTAAAGAGCGACACCACGACCAGCGCAGCGGCAAAGACGGCGGCAAAAGCGGTGATGATGCTCAGCTCACAACTGTCGCGGATGAAATCGCCTACGACGGGGATTTCCTTGACCAGCGGATCGACCTGCGGGGCAAAGATAAAGGCGAGGATCGCGGCGGCGATCCAGCCACCGATTGCCATCAACTCGCGGACCAGCCCGCGCGAATAGGCAAGCAGCGCCGACAGCACGATCACAATGGCAACAATGCCATCTACCAGTGTGAAACCTTCCATGTCCTGCCCTTCTTGTCCCTACTTGCGGCGCTTATCCCGCGCCAAAAACTTCACCCACAAAACCCGTCAGATCACCCATGCGGTTGAGCGAGAGACCGGACGCACCGGACATCTTGCCCCCTTGCGGCACAATCGCGGTTGTAAAACCAAGTTTGGCCGCCTCTTTCAACCTGTTTTCGCTCTGACCCACGGGTCTGAGCGCGCCGGACAGGCTGATTTCGCCAAAAACCACGGTTTCGGCTGGCAAGGCGGAGTCTTCCCGCGCGGAAAGCAGCGCGGCGGCCACCGCCAGATCGGCGGCAGGTTCGCTGACTTTCATGCCGCCCGCCACATTGAGGTACACATCAAGCCCGGCAAAGGGGATGCCGCAGCGCGCCTCCAGCACGGCAAGAATCATCGCCAGCCGCGATCCATCCCAGCCCACCACCGTGCGCCGCGCCTGCGCATGGGGCGAGGGGGCGACAAGCGCCTGCAACTCCACCAGAACGGGCCGCGTCCCTTCGATGCCGGAAAACACCACCGAGCCGGGGGCAGGGGTGCCGCGTTCGGACAGGAACAGCGCCGAGGGGTTGGTCACCTCGGACAGCCCCGCGCCGGTCATCTCGAATACGCCGATCTCATCCGCCGGGCCAAAGCGGTTCTTGACCGCGCGCAGGATGCGGAACTGATGGCCGCGCTCGCCCTCGAAATAGAGCACGGTATCCACCATGTGCTCGACCACGCGCGGCCCAGCGATCTGCCCGTCCTTGGTCACGTGGCCGACAAGGATCACCGACATCCCGCGGCGCTTGGCAAAGCTGGTCAGTTCATGGGCGGCCGCACGCACCTGCGACACCGATCCCGGCGCGCTGCCCACATTGTCGGCCCACATGGTCTGGATCGAATCGATGATCGCCAGCTGCGGTTTTTCCTGTTCCAGCGTGGTCAGGATATCGCGCAGGTTGGTTTCCGCCCCCAGTTTCACATCGGCCTGTTGCAGCCCGAGACGCTGGGCGCGCATGCGCACCTGTGCGCTGGCCTCCTCGCCCGAGATATAGACGGTTTTTAGCCCCGAGGATGCAAAGCGCGCGGCGGCCTGCAACAGCAGCGTGGATTTCCCGATCCCCGGATCGCCGCCCACCAGGATGGCCGACGCAGGCACCAGCCCGCCGCCCAGCACGCGGTCCAGCTCTCCCATGCCGGAATGGGTGCGCGGCGGCGGGGTTTCTTCACTGGCCAGATCGGTCAACGTGACCGCACGGCCCCGCGCCTGTCCCAGAGAACTGGACTTGGGTCCCTCGCTGATCCCGGCATCCTCGGAAATGGTGTTCCATTCCCCACAAGCTTCGCAGCGGCCCGACCATTTGGTGGTGACATTGCCGCAGGCGGCACAGGAGAAGCTTTTGGATTTGGCCATGGCTTATTCAGTGCCTGATGCGGCGGGCTTTGCCAAGCGGCTCTCGGCAATCGAGAGGACCAGCGACACAAGAATGCAGGCGGTGAAGAGATACAGTCCCCAGGCGGTTTCGATCTTGCCCACGCCGATCCCCTTGGACACCGTGATATAAAGCGCGATCAGGAAGATATCCGCCATGGCCAGCTTGCCAAGGATGGTCAGCACGGGCAGGGCGCGGCGATCCAGCAGGTGAAACTGCACCAGAGCGAGGCCAAGAGTTTTCAGATAGGGGGCAAAGAGCGCAAAGGCGGTCACGATGAGCGCAAGGATCACGTCTGTCCCCCAGAGCGATTGCAACCCGGTGATCACGCTGATCTCGTTCATGCCGAAAAGCGGCAATAGTGCTGCACGCAGAAGCGGCGCGAACCACGCCACGGGAAATAGGATGAGCAGCGACAGGTTGATCCAGCGCATGTCAGTCTCCCTGTAGGGTGGGCAGTCTTGCCCACCTGACCCCGGCGCAACGGTGGGCAGAAATGCCCACCCTACAGCAGCCCTGCATCAAAACACCCGCGTCCAGCCCCAAAGGCCCAGCAGCGCCGCGATCAACAACCAATGCGCCCAATCCACCCATTTCCAGCGCCGCCCGCTTACAAAGCCCGACAGCAAAAGCGGCAGCGAGGCCGCGAGGGGCAAGACCATCCCGCCGCCCGCCTTGGTGATCTGGCTCGCATAGATCGGGAGCGGCCCGTCGTAAATTCCCAGCATGGGCGGGCCGAAATGGGCCGCCGTGCCAAGCGCGGCGAGAACAGCGCAAAACAAGCCCAGCCAACGCGCCGCGCCCTTTGCCGCACCGGTTCGGAAGAGGGCCAGAACGAACAGGATCGGCAGATAGAAAAAGGTTTGCAGGCTCAGGAGCGCCAGCACCACCGGAGAGGGCTGAAAGAACCCGCTCACCGGACCGCCTCGATCGGCCCCTCGGCACGGCCATGGATGAACTGTTGCAGGTAAGGATCGTCCGCTGCATCCATCTCGCCAATCGGGCCTTCCCACTGGATCACCCCGTCATGCAGCATGGCAACCCGGTCGGCGATGGTGCGAACGCTTGTCATGTCATGGGTGATGGTCATGGTGGTGGCGCCCATCTCGGTCACGATCTCGCGGATCAATTCGTTGATGACGCCGGACATGATCGGGTCAAGACCAGTGGTGGGCTCGTCGAAAAAGATGATTTCCGGCTCGGCGGCAATGGCACGGGCCAGCCCCACGCGTTTTTGCATGCCGCCCGAAAGCTCCGCCGGAAACAGATCGGCAGTCTCGGGTTTCAACCCGACGCGGCGCAGCTTTTCAATGGCGATCTCGCGTGCCTCGGGCCTCGGGCGTTTGAGCGCGCCGCGCAGCAGGCGGAACGCCACGTTTTGCCATACGGGCAGCGAGTCAAACAGCGCGCCGCCCTGAAACAGCATTCCAAAGCGGGCAAGGAACGCATCACGGTCGCCTTGATGCACATCGCGTCCGTCCACCTCGATCTGGCCCTTGTCCGGTTCCACCAGCCCCAGCACCGATTTGATCGTCACCGATTTGCCGGTGCCCGAGCCGCCGATGATCACCATCGACTGCCCCTTGGGCACATGCAGGGTCACGCCGCGCAGCACGTGGTTGTTTCCAAAGGATTTATGGACATCGGTGAGTGTGATCATGCCGCGAAAAACACCTCTGTCAGCATATAGTTCGCAGCCAGGATCATCACAGAGGCGGCGACCACAGCGGCCTTGGTCGCGCGACCCACGCCCTGCGCGCCGCGGCCCGAATTCATGCCAAAGAAACAGCCGCAGATCGCGACGATAAAGCCAAAGACCGCACCCTTGATGAGGCCAGACACAACATCCCACAATTCAAGGAAATCGACCGTGTTCTTCAGGTAAGCGGCGGCGTTGAAGTCCAGCCGGTTCACACCGACCAGATAGCCGCCAAAAATGCCGATGGAATCGCCCACACCCACCAGCACCGGCACTGCCAGCGTCGCCGCGACCATACGCGGCACGGTGAGATATTTCATCGGATGGGTGGAAAGCGTGACCAGCGCGTCGATCTGTTCGGTGACTTTCATGGTGCCGATCTCGGCGGCAATACTGGACGCCACCCGCGCCGCCACCATCAGCCCGCCCAGAACGGGACCAAGCTCGCGCACCATGCCGATGGCGACGATGGAGGGCACCGCAAACTCGGCCTGAAAACGCGCGCCGCCGTCGTAGATCTGCAGCGCCAGCGCACCGCCGGTGAACAGCGCTGTCATGCCCACCACCGGTAGCGACAGCCAGCCGATCTGGATCAGCGCATTGCCAAACTCGCGCCAGTAAAACGGCGGGCGCAACAGATGGCTCACCGCCTCAATCGCAAACAGCGCGATCCGCCCGACATAGGCCAGGATCGCCAGTACCGTGCGCCCAAGCGCGGCGAGGGGGGAAAGGACCGCGCTCATCCGCCGCGATAGACCCGGTTGTACCGCGCGCCCAGCGAAGTGAGGATTTCATAGCCGATGGTGCCCGCCCAATCGGCCAGCGTGTCCACCGATTGATGCTGCCCCAGAAGCTCCAGCGTATCCGGCACCTCCGGCGCGTCGGTCACATCGACGCCGATCAGGTCCATGGAAATGCGCCCGGCGATGGGGCAGCGCGTCTCGCCTGAAAAAAGGCTGGCCCTGGGGCCCATGATGCGGTGGATGCCATCCGCATAACCGCCCGCGATGGTGGCCAGACGAATAGGGCGGGTGGCGGTGAAACTGTTGCCGTATCCCACGGTTTCGCCCGGCTCCAGATCGCGGATCTGGATCACCGGAATTTCCAGCGTCACCACCGGCTGCGCGTCCACAAAGGGCAGTCCGCCATAAACCCCGATGCCGGGGCGGGTTACGTCGAAATGATAGTCCGGCCCCAGCAATATGCCGCCGGTCTGGGCGAGCGAGCGGGGCGCGTCGATCCCGTCGGTCATCTCGCGGAAGGCGCGCAGTTGCTGCGGGTTCATCTCGTGATCCGGCTCATCGGCACAGGCCAGATGGCTCATGATCAGCACCGGGTTCTGCGCCAGTGCAATATCGCGCAGCGCCGACCATTCGCCCGGCTCCATGCCCAGCCGGTTCATGCCGCTGTCCAGCTGGATGCCAAAAGGCGCACCGGGCAGCGCCTCGACATGGCGCAGCATCTGGTCGATGGAATTGATCATCGGGGTCAGGGACAGGTCGTTGATCATATCCGTATCGCCCGACATATGGCCGGAAAAGACGCAGATCTCGGGGCCGGGACCCAACGCCTCGCGCAGGCTGGCGCCTTCCTCGGCAATGGCCACGAAAAACCGCCGCGCGCCTTCACGGGACAGCGCCTTGGCCACGCGGGCCGCGCCCAGCCCATAGCCGTCGGCCTTGACCACGGCGGCGGTCTCGCAACCGGTCATGTCATTGAGCGCGCGCCAGTTGCCGCGCAGCGCGTCGAGATCAATGGAAAGCTTTGCCTGTGCCATTCCCGCTTAGTCAGACGCGCGCGCGCGGAGGTCAAGGGGGAAATGGTATGGCGATGCCCCGGAAAGCCCGGTGGGCAGAATTGCCCACCCTACATTGAATGAGGCCGGATGCGTCGCGCGCATCCGGCCTCCTGCCTGTCCTGCCCATCTGCTCAATTATCCGGTCAGAAGTTTTGCTCGCCGCCGCCGCCCTGTTGCCAGGGTTTCACAAGATTGCCGAAGCGGGTGAACTGGCTCTCAAAGGACAGCTCCACCGTACCGATGGGACCATGCCGCTGTTTGCCGATGATCACCTCGGCCTTGCCATGCAGGCGCGACATGGCCTCCTGCCATTCGGCCATCTTGTCCAGTTCGTGATCGCCGGGTTTTTCACGTTCCTTGTAGTATTCTTCGCGGAACACGAACATCACCACGTCGGCGTCCTGTTCAATCGTGCCCGATTCCCGCAGGTCCGAGAGCTGCGGGCGCTTGTCCTCGCGGCTTTCCACCTGGCGCGACAGCTGCGAGAGCGCAATCACCGGGATGTTCAGTTCCTTGGCAATCGCTTTGAGGCCCATGGAAATCTCGCCGATCTCCTGCACCCGGTTGTCGGATGTGCCGCGCACAAGCTGCAGGTAGTCCACGATCAAAAGATCCAGCCCATGGGTCCGCTTGAGCCGCCGCGCGCGGGCCGCGAGTTGGGCAATCGGAATCGCTGCGGTGTCGTCGATGAAGAGCGGGCAGGCTTCCAGCGCCTTGGCGGCCTCGACGAAACGGCGGAACTCGACCTCGTCCATGTCACCCTGGCGGATCTTGTGCGAGGAAACCTCCGAGGCTTCGGCCAGGATCCGGCCTGCCAACTGCTCGGCGCTCATCTCAAGCGAGAAGAAGCCGACCACGCCCCCATCCACCGCGCCCTCGGAGCCGTCGGGTTTCTTGCCGCGCTTGTAGGCCTTGGCCACGTTGAAGGCGATATTGGTCGCCAGCGAGGTCTTGCCCATCGACGGACGCCCGGCAAGGATCAACAGGTCGGACGGGTGAAGGCCGCCCAGCTTGGTGTCCATGTC
This sequence comes from Primorskyibacter aestuariivivens, assembly GCF_028023675.1. Classification (GTDB taxonomy): domain Bacteria; phylum Pseudomonadota; class Alphaproteobacteria; order Rhodobacterales; family Rhodobacteraceae; genus Marinovum; species Marinovum aestuariivivens. The sequence goes on from NZ_JAQIOZ010000007.1 coordinate 203,691, forward strand.
GATCAGCCCGGTGGACACACCGGCCAGCCCGCCCTCGCGCTGATAGGCGGCATTGGCCACGTTGACCGCATCGGTCACCGCCTTGAGGAAGGAGGTAAAGCCGCCCTCGCTCTGGCCCTGTTCGGCCAGTTTGTAGAGCTGCTGCTCGGCCTCGACGATCTGTTCACGCGGCTCCGAGGCCACATCCATCCGCGACGCCTTGGCGCTGATGTCATGGCCCAGCCGGATCAGGTCGCGGCGCACCGCAAGGTCATAGATCATCTGCGCGTAATCACGCACCGCAAAGGCGGAAATGGCCGCGCCCGCCAGACGCGCCAGATAGGCCGCGCCGCCCAGTTCCTTGAGCCCCTCGTCATCCTCCATGAACGCCTTGAGCGTCACCGGAGATGCGAGGTTGTTCTTGGCAATGCGCGCGGCGGCGATCTCGAAGATGCGGGCATGCACCGGGTCATAGAAATGCTGCGGCCCGATGATCGACGCCACCCGGTCATAGACGTCGTTATTGGTCAGGATCGCACCCAGAAGCTGCTGCTCGGCCTCGGTGGAATGCGGCATCGTGTCTTCGGACTGGATGTCGAGCCCAGTCGCATTGATTGCGGCGATTTCGTTCATGTCCGTCCCTTTGTCGCGCGGCTAATTTGACCGTCGCGCTGTCCCCGCGGCAGGACATAGCAAATGGCCTGCGCCAAGGGCAAATTGTATATCCCTGTGGACAAACTGTGGATGTGGTTCATCCACCGCATATTGGCACAATTCAGAGATTTGCGCCAATATATTGTGCCGCACTCTAGGAAAATTCTCCGCTTGACCTTGGGTCAGGCAGGTTTGTTTTCTTCTTGCCACTTACGCGGGTTTTTCAGGAATGTTTCGACCTCGGCAAGCGTATTGGCACTGAATTTGCCCTGCGCTTTTGCCTCCGCCAGAACGTCCCACCAGGTGCACAGCGCATGCAGGGCAACGCCGTGGTCGCCAAGGGTTTTTTCGGTCTCCGGGAAGATGTCGTAATAGAAGATCACGGCAGTGTTTCCACAGCTGGCCCCGGTCTCGCGGATGGCATCCACAAAGCTCAGTTTCGAGCCGCCATCAGTGGTCAGGTCCTCGACCAGCAACACCCGCTGCCCCTCGGACATCGCACCTTCGATTCGCGCGTTGCGGCCATAGCCCTTGGGCTTCTTGCGCACATAGGTCATGGGCAGCGCCATGCGCTCGGCCACCATTGCGGCGAACGGAATGCCCGCCGTCTCGCCACCGGCGATATTGTCGAACGCCTCGAATCCGGCCTCACGCATCACGGTCACGGTCAGGAAATCCATCAGCGTCGACCGGATGCGCGGGTAAGAGATCAGCTTGCGGCAGTCGATATAGCTGGGCGAGGGCAGGCCGGAGGCGAGGATATAAGGTGCGTCCGTGTTGAAATTCACCGCGCCGATTTCCAGCAGCATACGGGCGGTGAGGCGGGCGATTTCTTCCTTGGCGGGGTAGGTCGAGGGGATCATCGGCATATCTTTCGCTGTGCGGGTTCGCGTTCGGATACTGGATTTGTCCCAGCAAGAGAAGCCCGTGTATCGAATTGCATTCATAGTTGTTCTTCATAAGATGAATGCGGAGGGCGGCATCATGACAGTTGAAATCGATCGCGAGTTGGAAGCCGCCTGCGCGAAAATGCGGCCACACGCGGCGCGGCTTGTTGAGGTGTTGCGCGGAGCAGGTGGTGAGCTCGTGCCCAAGAATGACATCCTGTCCGCGGTCTGGGGCGACATTCATGTGTCAGAAGACTCCTTGTTTCAGGCAGTGCATGGTGCGCGCAGGGCACTGGAAGCGTGCCAGGGGTACAGGATCGAGACCGTCCATGGGCGTGGCTACCGCTGGCATTCACAAGAGAAAGCGGGCCCGTCGCCACTTGAGCAGGCACCGGTGCGCTTTGCCACCAGCCGCGACGGGCTGCGTATTGCCTGGACGGAGTCCGGGGCCGGAATTCCGATCCTGAAATGCCCCAACTGGATTTCGCATATCGGGATGGAGCGGGACAGTTCACTGCATTCGCCATTCCTGCGGGGGCTCAGCCGGATCGGGCGTCTCGTGCGGTTTGATCAGCGTGGCAACGGGCTGTCGGATTGGGACATTTCGCGCTTTTCGGATGAGGATGCGGTGGCGGATATGGAAGCGGTTGTCGAGGCCGCTGAACTGGACCGGTTTTTTCTCTATGGGGCCAGCCAGGGTGTATCGGCCTCATTTGCTTACGCGGCGCGTCACCCGGAACAGGTGCTCGGCATCATCGGGCGAGGTGGATATGTAGTGGGCGCACAGGTTGGCGGAGACCCCGTGCGCCAGAAAAACTACGAGGCGCGATGCGCGGTCGTGCGTGCCGGTTGGGACAGCGACAATGCGGCGACACGGGCATATCTGAGCAATCTCATCATCGCCAATGCGCCCGACTCGGTCCGGGCCTCGTTCGACGCCTTGCAACGGGCCTCTATCGCGCCGGAGCGCATTATGATCTTTATGGACTATTTTGGACGGGTGGATGTGCGCGAGCAAGCAGCGGCCTGTTCGGTGCCGGTGTTGCTGCTGCATGCAGAAGACGATCCGATGGTGCCCGTTGCGGCAGGTCGGCAGATCGCCTCCATGGTTCCTAGGGCAACCCTCGTAACGCTTCCCGGCGCGTCTCACCTGCCGGTGCCGGGCACCGAAGATTTCGAACGCACGCTCGAATGCATCGAATCTTTTGTCTCGGCACATGGCATGGCGCAGGGCGCATCTCAGCAGCGGGCATAAATCCGGCCCCAGAAATTGCGGTTCGGCAAGGGATCGGTGGTGCCGGTCTGTTTCAGGTAGCGCCCGCCAAGCTGGTAGGCCTCGGGTTCGCCAAGCGCGAGGCAGTCCCAACTGGCCGAGGCCCCGGCCTGCCATTGCACGTGATGCACCAACTCATGCAGCAGAATTTCGCGAAACAGCGGATTGTCGGTCGGATGGTCGAACTCTGCCGCGCCGTCCACATATTTTGCTGCCATGATATAGATTGTCCCATGCGGGCCATCGGTCTGGGCAAAAAGCGCGTTGATCCGTTCATCCACCCCGTCATCGGGCATGAGATGCGCCACGTCACTGTAAAACTCGCGGGTCAGCGAATGTGGAGACAGTTGGCGGACGATGGGATGGGGAATGTCGTGCGTTTCGTAATCCGTGTTGTCGCCGATCCAATCCAGCAATGCATCGATAAGTAATTCCATTTTCGCACCCAATTTGTAATCATGAGATCTGCGACCAAGGTCGTAACAAGGGTGTGGTTTTGTCCTGAATTGATGTCTGAAATTGTCTGAAATCCCTTGAAATGCCTGATTTTAAGGCGGGGAGTACGCTAATGGTTGATATTGGACTTGGCCGATCAGCCGATGGTTTTGAAACGGCGCGGAATTCGATCCGCGCCGGATAACGCCCACACAGCGCGGCGGTGTTCGATCATCTGCTGGCCCACCGTGGAAAGGTGGTCTCGAAAGACGATCTGATGGATGCGGTCTGGCCGGATGTCGAGGTCACGGAAAACTCGCTATATCAATGCATCGCCGAGATCAGAAAGCAGCTCGGACCCGAAACGGGGCTGACGCTCAGCAATGTGCCGGGGCGGGGCTATGTGCTTGAGCAGACCGAAGCGACCGAAAGGCCACGGGCGCGGTGGCGGTGGGTGACTGCAGCGGCAGTTGCCGTCGCAACCGCCATGGTGCTGGGGGGATGGCTCGCTGTGTGGAACAATCCCACGGGCGATAACAGCGCACCATCAATTCACATTGAACCATTTGAAAACATGAGTGACAACTCGCACTGGTCACGCCTGGGTCAGGCATTGGCTGCGGATATCGCAGGTCAACTTGCGCTCAACGCATGGCTGGACGTGACATCGAAGCGGACGGCAAGCGCGATTGAGGCCCGCTACGTGTTGTCCGGCGACATTCAGGAACAGGCCAGCGAAATACAGGTTCAGGCCCGCTTGAGCTCCAGCGATACCGGGGTAATCGTCTGGGCGGACAAGTGGCGCGGCGCAGAAAGCGACTGGTTTGACATGCAGGATGCGATTTCCACGGCGGTCAGTGGGGCGTTGGGCGCGGAGTGGAGCGGCGCAATTGCCCGAAGCGACCGAAGCGCGGCGCATCTGCGGGGGACAGACGATCTGGATGCGTATGAACACTTCCTGATCGGCACCGAGTACAAGCACCGGTTTACGCCTGCAGCCTATCTCAAGTCGGCCGAGCATCTCCGCCGAGCCATCGAGATAGACCCTTCGTTTCACAAGGCTTGGTCAACGCTGGCTGTTGTTCATGCTTTGCAGGGCAGCAATGCAAGCACACCATCGGAATTGCGCCCGATCATGGAGGCGCGGATCGCAATCATCGAAGAGGCAATGCGCCTCAAGCCTGACGACCCGCAAACCTTGGTGCAACGTAACTGGCTGGAAGGGCATCGGTGGGATTTCGATCGGGCGGAAAAGGTTATCCGGCGCGCGGTGGAACTGGCCCCGGCCAATGCCGATGTTCTGGCCGAGGCTGCCTGGGTCGGAAATTGGCGCAACGTTTTGGGCGAAAGCTCAGTCGAATGGTCGGATCGGTCGAAAGCGCTGAACGAGACCTGGCCGGAGTGGTAAGCCGTGGGCGCAGGGATTTCACGTTTCAATCTGGGACGCTATGAAGAGGCGGTCACAGCGCTTAGCGAAGCACCGGAATTCATCGAACGTCACCTCTACACAGCTGCTGCACAGGCCCATCTTGGCAATCAAGACGCCGCGGCGGATGCCACTGAGCGTCTGCTTCGGCTGAAAGCCGATTTCAATCTTGCGACCTATGTCATGGCCCGGGCTATTCACTTACCCGAGGTGCGCACGCGGTTGTGGAGCGGGGCCGAACGTGCAGGCGTTCCGCTCAGGCCACCCGCCAATTGAGCGGCAGGCCCGGATCAAACACGGTGACAGTGTGGTCGCCTGCGGGCAGGGTTTTCGGAATTTCCAGCGCGTCGCCCTTGCTCAGCGTGATCGTGTCGTCATTCACCGGCAGGCCGTAAAAGGCCGGACCGTGGAGCGAGGCAAAGCCTTCGAGCTTGTCCAGCGCGCCCGCCTCTTCAAACACATGCGCCAGACAGGACAGCGCGATGGGCGCGGTGAAACAGCCCGCGGCGCAGCATTCGGCCTCTTTGGCGTGGGTCGGGTGCGGGGCCGAGTCGGTGCCGAGGAAATAACGCGGATCGCCCGAAGTGGCGGCGGCCAGAAGCGCCTCGCGGTGTTCGCGGCGTTTCAGGATCGGCAGGCAGTAGTAATGCGGGCGCATGCCGCCCACCAGCATGTCATTGCGGTCGAACATCAGGTGCTGCACGGTGATCGTCGCGCCCAGATCCTCGGGGGCAGAGGCGACGTAGTCTGCGCCGTTCCTGGTGGTGATATGTTCCATAATCACCCGCAGCCCCGGCGTGGTGCGGCGGATCGGGTCGAGCACCCGGTCGATGAACACCGCCTCGCGGTCGAAAATGTCGATCTCGCGGTCGGTGACCTCGCCATGCACACAAAGCGGGCAGCCGATCTCGGCCATGCGCTCCAGCACCGGGCGGACCTTGTCGAAATCCTTGACGCCGCTGGCGGAGTTGGTGGTGGCCCCGGCGGGGTAAAGCTTCACGGACGTGATCAGGCCAGAGTCATGCGCGGCGGCCAGATCGTCGGGATCGGTGTCCTCGGTCAGGTAAAGCGTCATCAGCGGGGTGAAATCCGCGCCCTCGGGCATCGCATCCATGATCCGGTCGCGATAGGCGGCGGCGTCGGCGCTGGTCACCACCGGCGGCACGAGATTGGGCATGATGATCGCGCGAGCGAAATGGCGCGCGGTTTCGGGCAGGACGGCGCGCAGCATTGCGCCATCGCGCAGATGCAGGTGCCAGTCATCGGGGCGGCGGATGGTGAGGCTCTGGGTCATGCCCTGTCGATTACACCAGAGCGCGGGGCAGGGCCAGAGGTGTTCAGCCCGCCTTCTGCGCTTCCATCTGGTCCAGACGGCGCTGGAATTTCGGCGCGTTGTGGCGCGAGACCACAAAGCGGCATAGCTGCTCGGCCATCTCGGTGCGACCGTCGCGGTCCAGCACAGCCAGCAGATTGCGCAGATACGGGGGATGTGCACGGCGCGCGCGCATCAGCCGGGCAAAGCTCTGGGTATCGAGCTTGCCGGTGCCTGCCTTGGCCAGCACCCGGTAGAGCACCGCCATTTCAAGCAGATCGCTCTGCACGGTGTCGCCCAGAAAGGGGGTGGGCAGCATGGTGACATTGTCGGCAGTGAACAGCGCCGCATGCATCGCATCCAATGTCTCCTGCGGGTCATAGATCACAAAGGCGTGGTCGGCCCCTTGCACCATGTCAGGCGCATAGCCGTAGCGCGAGGTGAAATCCATCCGCCGCAGATCGGTAAAGCGATCATCCCAGCCGGCGACGCGCGGGTTCAGCGTGGCTTGCGGCTGGACGGCGACGACGGTGGCACCGGGGGCGGCCACGGAAAACGCGGCGGCGGCATAGCCACAGGGGCCCGCGCCGTAAAAGATGACCTTGTCGAATTCGTCGAAGAACCCGTCATCGGTCAGTTCGTCAAAGAAACGGTAGATGTTTTCGTCGCGGAACCAGGTTTCGCCATCGGAAATCACACCCAGATGCGACCATCCCATCGCCCGCACGAGGTCAAAGCCCAGCGGTTGACCGGCATCGGACAGGGTCTGGATGCCCTGATAGCTCTCGAATGTGACCAGCAGCGTGTCGCCTTCTTCGACAAAGGCAGCGGCGTGTTTCGGGCCGAGACCGGTATAAAACCCTTCTTCCTCGGCAATATCCCTGAGCGCGGCAAACCACTCCGCCTTGGGCAGATCGGCCATCGGCGTGTCAAATGTGTTTGGCGTATCCTGCATCGCGACATCCTCAATCGCCCTTGAACGGGCGGCATTTGGGTCAGGGTATCGGAAGATTTAGGCGAAAATTGGAAACAATCCCGGGCAATCTGGGCAATTTGTCGGCAGGAGGCCCCCGCCGGGGTGGGGCGCGGGCTTGGCATCTGGCCCGCATTGACCGTTCCGGCTGCATCTGCCAAGGATAACCCTCGCGACAAAGGGGCAGGGGAGCCTGGGCCATGAAGGTCATCATTTGCGGTGCCGGTCAGGTGGGGTGGCAGATCGCCCGCCATCTTTCGGGCGAACGCAACGACGTCACGGTGGTGGACAACAACCCCGACCTGGTGCGCCGTGCCACCGATACGCTGGACGTGCAGGGCATTGCGGGCTTCGCCTCTTATCCGGATATCCTTGACAAGGCGGGCGCGCGCGATGCCGACATGATCATCGCCGCCACCTATTCGGACGAGGTCAACATGGTGACCTGTCAGGTGGCGCATTCGGTCTTTGCCATCCCGCGCAAGATCGCGCGGCTGCGCTCGCAATCCTATCTCGATGCGATCTATTCCGACCTGTACCGCCGCGATCACATGCCCATCGACGTGGTGATCAGCCCCGAAAAGGAAGTGGCGGATGCCGCGCTTCAGCGCCTGTCGGCCCCGGCGGCCTTTGACACGGAAAGCTTTCTGGAGGGTCAGGCCCAGTTCCTTGGTCTTCGCCTGACCGAAGACTGCCCGGTGCTGAACACGCCGCTCAGGCAGTTGACGGACCTGTTCTCGACCCTGCGCTCGCTGGTGGTCGCCGTGCGCCGCGAAGGCACGCTGTTTGCGCCCGAGCCGGGGGACCAGCTTTTGGCGGGCGATGATTGTTACATCATGTGCCATGTCGAGGACGTGACCCGCACGATGGAGATTTTTGGCAAGGACCAGCGCAAGCAGGAACGCGTTGTGCTTGTGGGCGGTGGCAATGTCGGCCTGGCCGTGGCCATGGCACTGGAGGGCCGCGCCGACCGCATCCGCGCCAAGGTCATTGAGAAAAGTCGCAAATGCGCCGAACACGCCGCCGACCTACTGGAGCGCACCATCGTGCTCAATGGCGACGGGCTGGACAGTGCCCTGCTGGCCGAGGCGAATATCAGCCGCGCCGACGCGGTGCTGACCGTGACTGACGACGATAAGGTCAACATGCTGGCCGCCGTGCGCGCCAAATCCGAAGGCTGCCCCTATGCCATCGCGCTGATCAATGACCCGACACTGGTGCCGCTGATGGGGCCTTTGGGCATCGACGCCTATATCAATCCGCGCGCCACAACCGTAAGCTCGATCCTGCGCCATATCCGCCATGGCCGGGTGCGTGGCGTCTATTCCGTGGGTGATGCCGAGGGCGAGGTGATCGAGGCCGAGGTGCTGTCGACCAGCCCCATCGCGGGCCAGCGCATCCGCGACATCGACTTTCCCGAGGGCGTGCTGGTGGGCGCGGTCATGCAGGAAGGCGGCAAGGTGGTGCGCCCGACCGGCGGGCTGCGCATCGAAGAGGGCAACGTGATCGTGCTCTTTGCCCTGTCCAAGGATGTGCCAGAGGTGGAGCGCCTTTTGCAGGTCTCCATCGACTTCTTCTGAGCCATGCTGACGCGCCTGCATGACCTGCCGCTTTTTCTGCAGCTTCTGGGGTTGGTTGGCCTGTCGATGCTGGTGCCTGCAGGCCATGCGCTCACCATCGAAAACTTCCATGAGATGCGCAGTTTCTTTTATGCCGGGGTGCTGATCCTCATTCTGGTCAGCCTGATCGGCATTGCCATGTCCAACCGGGTGCATAACCGCTCGGGGCTGCGGCAGTTGCTCGCACTGCTGGGCGCGTTCACCGTGTTGCCGCTGGCCATGGCCGTTCCGTTTTTCGAGGCGCTGCGCACCACATCGTTTCTCAACGCCTATTTTGAAATGGTGTCCAGCTTTACCACCACCGGGGCCACGCTGTTTCCCGCTGAACGGCTGAGTTCCACCCTGCATCTGTGGCGCGCGCTGGTGGGCTGGATGGGGGGGCTGCTCATGTGGATCGCGGCCGCCGCCATCCTTGCCCCGCTGAACCTTGGCGGGTTCGAGGTCACCGCAAGTGCCGAGCCGGGCCGGGGTGAGGCGCGCGTTGCCATGATGGACGGGGCCGACCCCATGACACGGGTGTTGCGCACCTCCTGGCGGCTGATCCCGGTCTATGCGGGGCTGACGCTGGCGCTTTGGGTGACGTTGCTGATCAGCGGAGAAGGGCCGCTCGTGGCCTTCTCACACGCCGCGTCGACCATCGCGACCTCCGGAATCTCTCCGGTGGGCGGGGTACAGAACGGCGCGGCGGGCTTCGTGGGCGAAGTGCTGATCTTCCTGTTCCTGCTGTTTGCGCTTTCGCGCCTGACCTTTTCCAATGACACGGTCACCGGGGCGAGCGGCGATCTGCGCAACGATCCTGAATTCCGCATCGGGCTTTTGCTGGTGGTGATGGTGCCCGGTTTCCTCTTCCTGCGGCATTGGGCTGGGGCGCTGGACGTGGACGAGGTGAACAATTTCTGGGCTGCGCTCAAGGCGCTGTGGGGCAGCATCTTTACGGTGCTGTCCTTCCTGTCCACCACCGGGTTCGAAAGCGCCGACTGGGCCGAGGCGCGCGGTTGGTCGGGGCTCGACAATCCCGGCATGATCCTCCTGGGCCTTGCCATGATCGGCGGCGGGGTTGCGACAACGGCGGGCGGGGTCAAGCTGCTTCGGGTGTTTGCGCTCTATCTCAACGGTATGCGCGAGATCGAGCGTCTGGTGCATCCCTCCTCGGTCGGCAATGCCGGCGCGCTGAGCCGCCGCATCCGCAGGCAGGGGGCATTCGTGGCTTGGATATTCTTCATGCTCTTTGCCATTTCGCTGGCCTCGGTGACGATTGTTCTGGGCGGGCTGGGCGTGGATTTTGACGCGGCGCTGGTGCTGGCGATTTCGGCGCTGTCCACGACCGGGCCGCTGACGGCGGTGGCGCTGGACGCGCCGATCGAGCTGGTCGAGCTGTGGCCCGCAGCCAAGCTGGTCTTTGCCGCCGCCATGGTGCTGGGGCGCCTGGAGACACTGGCCATTATCGCGCTTTTGTCTCCCAACCTGTGGCGCGACTGAGTGACGCCGCGCTGCAGCATTGACTTTTGCTGCAGCGCGGCATAACTTTAGGAAATTAAGGGTGGAAAGTCACTTGCACACGCTACATACTCAGCTCTCAGCGAGGGGGCCGATCCGCGGCAACAGCGTAAGAACAAAGGCAAATTGGTATGGCTTCGGACAGACAGAACCTGCAGGACGCATTCCTGAATCACGTGCGCAAGACCAAGGTTCCGGTGACGGTATTCCTGATCAACGGCGTGAAACTGCAGGGCGTGATCACATGGTTTGACAATTTCTGCGTGCTCTTGCGCCGCGATGGTCAGTCGCAACTTGTCTATAAACATGCGATCTCGACGATCATGCCGGCCCAGCCGATTAATCTTTATGACGGTGAAGACAGCGCTTGAAAGAGCATGACACGCATGTGACCCGTGCCTGGGTCCTGCATCCCGACATCACCAGCGACAAGCATCGTCGGGCGGCAGGTCCGGCGCTTGAAGAAGCCGTGGCTTTGGCCGCAGCCTTGCCCGATCTCGAGGTGATCGGCGCCGATGTGGTGCGCCTCAAATCCGCCCAGCCCGGCAAGCTCTTTGGCAAGGGCAAGATCGAAGAACTGGCCACGCGGTTCAAGGCCGAAGAGGTCGAGCTGGTGCTTGTGGACGGCGCGGTGACCCCGGTTCAGCAACGCAATCTTGAGAAGGAATGGGGCGTGAAGCTCCTCGACCGGACCGGGCTGATCCTGGAGATATTCTCGGACCGTGCCGCCACCCGCGAAGGTGTGTTGCAGGTCGAGATGGCGGCGCTTTCCTATCAGCGCACGCGGCTGGTCCGCGCCTGGACCCACCTTGAGCGCCAGCGCGGCGGGTTGGGCTTTGTCGGCGGTCCCGGCGAAACCCAGATCGAGGCCGACCGGCGTGCCATCGACGACCAGCTTGTGCGCCTGCGCCGTCAATTGGACAAGGTGGTCAAGACCCGCGACCTGCACCGCAAGGCGCGCGCCAAGGTGCCGTTCCCGATTGTCGCGCTGGTGGGCTACACCAACGCTGGGAAATCCACGCTTTTCAATCGGTTGACCGGCGCGGACGTGATGGCCAAGGACATGCTCTTTGCCACGCTGGACCCGACGATGCGGGCGGTAAAGCTTGAGACCGGGCTGGACGTGATCCTGTCCGACACGGTGGGCTTTATCTCGGACCTGCCCACCGAACTGGTCGCCGCCTTCCGCGCCACGCTGGAAGAGGTGCTGGCGGCGGATGTGATCTGCCATGTGCGCGACATTTCCCATGAGGGCACCGAGGAACAGGCCGAGGATGTGCGCGCCATTCTGGATGGTCTGGGTGTGCCGGAGGACACGCCGCAGCTGGAGATCTGGAACAAGATCGACCGCCTGCCGCCCGATGAGCACGAGGCGCTGCTGACCCGCGCCGCGCGCGAAGACGGCATCGTCGCCATGTCGGCAGTGACGGGCGAGGGGATGGCGGAGTTCCTCACTGCGGTCACCCGCGCGCTGGACGCTGAAAAGCACGAAGCGGTGCTCACCCTGCGCTTTGACGAGGGGCGCAAACGCGCCTGGCTGTTTGAAAGGGGCGTGGTGACGGGTGAGGCGCAGACCGAAGAGGGCTTCCGCCTGACGGTGCAATGGACGCGCATGCAGGAGGCGCAGTTCGCGCGGCTTTAGGGTGGGTTGTTAACCCACCACCCCTTTCCGCCAGAAGCGGTGGGCAGAACTGCCCGCCCTACGGGCGCGGCACCAGCGTGGTGACCCCGGTCGCCGCCGCGCGGGCCAGCTCTTCATCCAGCGACATCGGGATATATTCTCCGCGCCGCCACAGGCTGCCCAGATCGTCGTAATGGCGTGACAGGAAATGCCCCGATTGCCCGGTCGCGTTGATGAACACCGAACTATCCGGATCGGCAAAGTCATACACCCCTCGATATCCCGCGCCATGCACGTTCTGAAACGGCGCAGGGTCCGTGCCGCTGGTGCGGCCCCGTTGCAGCGTGTGATCGCCGCCCGAGGTGGACTGGCGGATATTCACGAAATAGCGCAGCACCGGAACCTCCCCCAGCACCGGGTGATCATGGGTCGCCTGATGCGCATCGCCCCAGCGCAGCGCCGCCAGATCGCGGCCGTGGTTTTCCTCCAGCCAGATGATCGCATCCTCCAGCGCCATCCGGGCGATATCCACGCAGGTCTCGACCGGGGAGGACTGGATGATGTCACACCATGCGCTGGCCCCGTCGATATCGCGATAGACCCGCTCGATGAACAGCGGCTCCACATGTTTGAACTCATCCGCCAGCGGCCCAAGGTCATCGCGGATCAGCCGGTCCTGCAACGCGCGTAGCCACGCCGCATAAATCAGCGGCTCGGGCAGATGTTCATTCATCTCGCCGTTCCATTCCGCCAGAAGCGCCAGCGCGCGCTGCCGTTGCCGCTCGATCGTGCCGTCCGGCGCGGCCTCGCCGGTGAACCACAGATCCGCGCCAATCAGCGGCAGGAGCGAGCGCGCGGCAAAGCTCACCGTGTCAAGCTGCGCCTCGACAAAACTGTCGCGCGTATGCACCTGCCGCCCCTGCATGAGCCGCTGCCAGCGCTGCACCCTCTGGCTGTCACCCCAATCGAATGAGACATGTTCCGGGAAGGGGCGGTCCACGGTCTTGTTATTGGTGTTGCCCACGATGCCGCCGTCGGGGCGCAGGAATTCGGGATTGTCGGCAAAGGGCAGGGTGCCCTGCCAGCGGTTCTCGGCCATCCAGCCCTTGGTGGGCAGGCGGCCTTTGCTCTGATGCTGGGCCGACCGGCGCGGCATCGCGCCCACGGTTTTCATGGCGATGCTCTCGCGGTCCACCAGCGTCAGGTTCTGGCTGGGCGCGATATAGCGCGCGCCCGTGGCAATCGCTTCGTCCACGTTCTGCGCGTACATCAGGGCCATGGCGGCGCTCAGGGATGTGTCCTTGTCCGACAGCGCGGTCCAGGCCAGCGCGGCGACGTGACCGGGCGGCGTGATCTCGCCCAGATCATAATGCGATCCGGGCAGCACCGGGCCATTATCCGTCCAGCGCAAGGTGACTGTGACCGGGCTTTCATCCTTGATTTCGATGATCGAGCGGCGCGTCTCGAATGCCTTGAACCCGCCCGGGGTGCGGTATTGCTGCGGGTTCTCGGGGTTGAGCTGTTCGATATAGAGGTCCTGATCGTCGAGATAGGACGAGGTTACGGCCCAGCCGAGATTGGGGGTCTTGCCCGCGGTGACCACGGGCAGGCCCGGAATGGTCCCGCCGATCACCCCGCCCGAGGACAGTTCCAACCGCGCCAGATACCAGGTGGAGGGCGCGGAAAAGCCCAGATGCGGGTCATTGGCCAAAAGCGTCCCGCCCGAGGTCGAGCGCGAGGGCGCGGCGGCCCAGGCGTTCGACGCCCCCGCCAGCCCGCGCGGGGCAAAGGGCGACAGCCTGTCCTGTGATGCGCGGGCAAAGCGCTGGTGGCCCTTTTCGATTTCCGGCACCAGCGCCGCATATTCCGGCAGCGCCGCCACGCCCGCGCCCGGCGCATCGGGCAGGATATCGGCCAGCCGCGCGTCATCCGGCACCATCAGCGAGGTCCGCGCGCGCAGCACTTCCTCGCTCAGATGGCCTGAGAGCTGCACCGCCATGAGCTTGAGAATGGCCAGCGAATCCGCCGGCTGCCAGGGCGCGATGGGCGCGTCGAACAGGAAGAATTCGGGCGCGCCCCGGCCCAGCGCGTCGCGGTTGATCTCGTCCAGCCGCGCATTCACCCCGGCGCTGTAAGCCTTGAGCGCCTCCAGCGTGCGGGCGTCCTGCGAGGCCACGGATTTGACCGCCAGCGGATAGAGATCCAGCCGCCGCATCAGCGTATCTGTGGTGAGCGTGCGCCGCCCGAATTCCTCGGACAGGCGTCCCTGTGCCGTGCGGCGCAGCGTGACCATCTGCCATAGCCGGTCCTGCGCATGGGCATAGCCCAGACCAAAGAACACGTCGGGATCCGACGCGCCGAAGATATGCGGGACATTGGCGTTGTTGCGCACGATCTCGACCGGCGCGCTCAGCCCCGCGACCTCAAGCGTCTTGTCATATTCGGGCAGCGAGCGCGACGCGAGATACCAGACCGCCACAACCCCCAGCGTGACCAGCACCACCAATGCGGTCGCCAGCCGCAGCAGCCATCGAAAAACCAAGCCCATCACTTTCTGCCTTGCCCCTTGTCAACCCGGCCTGCACGGGTGAGAACCTGTAACGGAATTACATGCAAGACAAAAGCGGGGAGGTCGCGTCATGGCAAAAGTTGCATTTCTGGGTCTGGGGGTCATGGGCTATCCGATGGCGGGTTACCTGGCCAAGGCGGGGCACGAGGTGACGGTCTATAACCGCACCACCGCCAAGGCGGAGAAATGGGCGGCGGAATATGGCGGGTCCTTTGCCGCGACCCCGCGCGAAGCGGCCGAGGGCGCGGAATTTGTCATGTCCTGCGTCGGCAATGATGATGACCTGCGCTCGGTTTGCCTCGGGGACGATGGGGCCTTTGCGGGGATGGACGCAGGCAGCGTCTTTGTCGATCACACCACGGTGTCGGCGCTGGTGACGCGTGAGCTTTATGCTGCGGCAGCGGAGAAGAACATTGCCTTTGTCGATGCGCCCATTTCCGGCGGACAGGCGGGGGCCGAAAACGGCGCGCTGGTGGTGATGTGCGGCGGCGACGAGGATGCCTACGGGCGCGCGGAACCCATGATCGACGCCTATGCCAAGGCCTGCCGCCGTCTGGGCGAAAGCGGCTCGGGGCAGCTGTGCAAGATGGTCAACCAGATCTGCATCGCCGGGCTTGTACAGGGCCTGTCCGAGGGGCTGCATTTCGCCCAAAAGGCCGGGCTGGACGGGCGCGCGGTGGTTGATGTGATCGGCGGCGGCGCGGCGGGATCGTGGCAGATGGTGAACCGATACGAGACCATGCTGGATGATCAGTTCGAGCATGGGTTTGCGGTGGACTGGATGCGCAAGGATCTGGGGATTTGTCTGTCGGCGGCGGATGAGGTGGGCGCGAGCCTGCCGGTCACGGCGCTGGTGGACCAGTTCTACAAGGATGTGCAGAAGCTGGGCGGCGGGCGCTGGGATACCTCCAGCCTGATCAAGCGGTTGAACACAGTGGGATGAGTTTCTTGTTTCGTCGCAGGCTGCGCCTGCGCCGACCGGCCGGGGGCTTTGCCCCCGGACCCCCAGGATATTTTTGAGCCAAAGAAGGACTGGACCCGTCCCTCGCTTCTCTGGTTTGAGAAATATCCTGGGGTGAATTGGCCTTGGGCCAAGAGGGGCAAAGCCCCTTACTCGCCAGAGTGTGACCCTGTATAGGTCCAGCGATATTTGGGCGGTGTCGGTCCCTTGTTGCGCCCACCTTGCTCCATTTGCTCCCAGGCATGGGCGAGGATGCCCACCGAGCGCGACAGGCAGAACAACCCGCGCGCCAGTGGGGCGGGAAAACCCAGCTCGGCGTAGATCACCGCCGTGGCTCCATCGATATTCATCGGGATGGCACGGCCCTTGCGGTGGTTGAGCTCTGCCTCGATGGCCTGTCCGATGCGGGCAAAATCTCCGGAGCAGGCCCCGGCCTCTACGGCCTCGGAGACCAGTTGCATCAGGCGCGGCGCGCGCGGGTCCACGGGATCGTGAAAGCGGTGGCCGAAGCCGGGGATGATCTTGCCCTGCGCTGCGATCCAGCCATCGAGCGCGGCGGCGGTTCCGCCGTCGAACCCGGCAATGTGGTGATACAGTTCCACCGCCTGTTCGCCCGCGCCGCCATGCACGTCGCCCAGCATGTTCACCGCGCTGGCCATGGCGTTGTTCAGCCCCACGCCGCAGGTCACCGCCATGCGTGCGGCGGCAATCGAGGGCGCTTGCGGGCCATGATCGACGGCCGAGACCAGCGCGGCCTCGAAGAGGCGCGCCTGCGCCGGGGTGGGGCGATCGCCCCGGACCATGAGCCAGATCATCTCGGCAAAACTGACATTCCCGATCAGCTCCTGAACCGGCGTGCCGCGCAGATGGATGCTGCCCGGTTCCATGTCGATGATGGCGGTGCGCCACCAGTCGGAAACATCGCTCATATCACGTCCTCCTGTTTCAGCCGCGTCAGGTCAGCTTCATTCAGCCCCAGATCGCGCCAGATGCGGTCATTGTCCTGGCCCAGTGTCGGCGGGGGCAGGGTGGCATGGGCTCGTGCCCCATCGGCCATGACCGGCGCGCCCAGCAGGTCAATGTCCTCGCCATTGGCCAGTTTGGTGGCGCGGATCAGGTCGCGGCCCCGGGTTTGTTCGCCCTCCAGCACCTGTGGCACGCTCAACACCGGGCCGGTGGGCACGCCCAGCCGGTTGAGCGGATCGACCCAATGAGAGGCGGGCCGGGTCGTCAGGACGGTTTCCAGCGCCGCGCGCAGCGCATGGCGGTTGGTCTTGCGGTCCTCGCGCGTGAGAAAACGCGGATCGTCGAGTAGCGCCTCCAGACCCAGATGCCGCGCCAGCGCCTGCCATTGCTCATCGCGATTGGCGGCGATGTTGATCGGTTGGTCGGCGGTGGCAAAGGTGCCCGAGGGGGCGGAGGTGGTGTTTTCATTGCCATGCGCGCCGGGGGGGACGCCGCCAATCAGGTGATTGGACACCACCCACCCCATGGTCGAGATCACCGCTTCGGTCATGGAAATATCGAGGAAGATGCCACGCGGGGTGGCGTTCAGCGCCGCAGCCACGGCAAAGGCTGCTGTCATGCCGCCGACGGTATCGGCCAGCGGATAGCCCACCCGCAGCGGTGCGGACCCGGCGTCGCCTGTGATCGACATCACGCCGGAAATCCCCTGCACGATCTGGTCATAGGCGGGGTTGTCTTTCCACGGGCCGTCCTGACCAAAGCCGGAAATGGCGCAGTAGATCAGCCGTGGATTAACCTCTTTGAGCGTTTCATACCCCAGTCCCAGCCGGTCCATTACGCCGGGGCGGAAATTCTCGACCAGCACATCCGCCCTAGCCACCAGCCGTTTCAAAAGGGCCTTGCCTTCGTCCGCTTTCATATCCAGCGTGACCGAAGATTTCCCGGCGTTCTGCGCGAGGAAGCTGATCCCCATGCCTGCCGCGTTGCGTGCCGGGTCCGCGCCCAGTTGGCGCGCCAGATCGCCGGAACCGGGGCGTTCGACCTTGATCACCTCGGCCCCCATCAGCGCCAGTTGGTAGCAGCAGAAGGGACCCGCCAGCACATTGGTCAGATCCAGAACCCGCACCCCGGCCAGGGGCGCGGGCGTAGGGTGGGCAGTTTGCCCACCAGCCCTTGTCTCAGTCGCCATCGGCGATCCCCTTGGCCCGTGCCTTGGCCCGACGCGCGCGGTAGCTGGGAACCACCACCAGAAGCGCGGCGATCACCAGAAGCCCCAGCGTCATCGGACGGTCGATCAGGAAGCCCATCCCGTCATAAAGCTGCATCGAGCGGGCGAAATTGTCCTCGAGCATGCGGCCCAGGATGAAGCCAATGAGCAACGGTGCCAGTGGATAATCGGCAAAGCGCAGGATTGTCGCGCAGACGCCCATGCCGACCAGAAGCAGCAGTTCGGTGGCGTTGTTCTGGCCGATATAGCTGCCCATCAGCGTGAAGAAGAGGATGAAGGGGATCAGGTAATTGCGCGGGATCGTCAGGACCTTGGCGATATAGGGGATCAGCGGCAGGTTCAGCACCAGCAGCACCAGGTTGCCGATATACATCGAGATGATCACCGCCCAGAAGATCTGCGGCTCGTCGATCATCAGGCGCGGACCGGGCGTCACGTTCAGCGCGATCAACGCGCCGAGCAGGATCGCCGTGGTGCCCGAGCCGGGAATGCCCAGCGTCAGGAGCGGCACGAAAGACCCGGTGCAGGCGGCGTTATTGGCGGTTTCCGGTGCGGCCAGCCCCTTGATGGAGCCATGGCCGAATTCCTTTTGCTCTTCCTTGGAGGCGATGTTGCGTTCCACCGCGTAGCCGAGGAAGGAGGCGATGGTTGCACCTGCCCCGGGCAGCACGCCGATAAAGAAGCCCTGAATGGACTGGCGGCCGATCACGGGCGCGATCTTGCGCCCCTCTTCGCGGGTGATGCGCAGCCCAGTGATCTTGCCGCCGTCGCCCTGTGCGGATCGCGCTGGGTTCATCACCAGAAACAGAGCTTCGGGCAGGGCAAACATCGCCATGGCCAGGGTGATGAAGCTGAGACCCGATTGCAGGTCCATGATGCCCATGGTGAAACGCGGCAGGTTGAACAGCGCGCCTTCGCCCACCGTGGCAAGGATCAGTCCCAGCAGCGTCATCAGAACCGCCTTGGCCACATTGCCGGTCCCGGCAAAGGCCGCGATGGCCGAGAGGCCCACCACCATCAGCGCGAAATATTCCGCCGAATGGAACAGGAGCGCCACCGTCGACAGCATCGGCGCAAAGATCATCAGGAGCAGCGCGCCAATCGAGCCGCCCGCAAAGGATGAGATCGCCGCGATGGTCAGCGCCTTGCCCGCCTGGCCCTTGCGGGCCATGGGGTAGCCGTCGAAACTGGACGCCACAGTGCCCGCCACGCCGGGCGCGTTGAGCAGGATGGACGACGTGGAGCCGCCGAAGATGGCCCCGTAATAGACCCCGGCCAGCAGGATCAGCGCGGCAGAGGGGTCGCCGATTGTGATGGCCACGGGGATCATGATGGCGATGATCGACATCGGGCCAAGCCCCGGCAGCATGCCGATAAAGGTGCCGATCAGGCAGCCAAAGATGACCATCAACAGGTTTTGCAACGAGAAGGCGGCGCTGAGGCCGATCATGAGACCTTCGATCATGGCTCAGGCTCCTTTCAGAAGAAGATGGGGAGGGGGCGCAGGAAGATGCCCAGCACGCCTTCGACGAGATACCAGACGATACCGGTGGCCAGAGCGGTGATGGGGATGAGGTAATGCAGCTTGCGTTCGCCTAGGATCATCGCCCCCACGGTCAGAAACCCCACGGTCGAGAGCAGGAACCCGGCAGGACGCAGAAGCAGCGCGTAAGCCACCATCAGCCCCAGAAGCAGCAGCGCCTGTCCGATATTGTACTCGCCCAGGCGGCGGTAATCGATATCGGCGGGCTTCTTGTCCGCGTCAGCTTTCTCCAGCCCCAGCAGGATCACCAGCGAAGTCAGGATCGCCAGCACAGCCAGAACCTTGGGAAAGGTCGAGGGCCAGATCGGGTTGCGCTGCATGAAGGGCGGCAGCAACTGGTCCATGGTGAAGAATGCGGCGTAACCATAGGCAAGCGCCACGCAGAGGATGACAAAGGCAATCCAGCGATCGAGGGCCATGAGCGGGCCTCCCTTGCGACAGGGGTAAGTTTTGGGGTGACGATTTCTTTTGAAGAAATCGGACCGAAATCTTTCGAAGATTTCGGGGGCCCTGCGCGAGAGGGTAGGCCTCTCGCGCAGGATTTGGGTCATGTGGACCTTAGAGGAAGCCCAGCTTCTTCATCAGATCGCCGATGACCTTTTCCTGATTTTCCAGGAAGGCTTTGAAGTCATCACCGGAGTTGTGGATGTTGACCCAGCCATTGCGGGCGCGCACGGCTTCCCATTCGGGTGTGTCGTACATCTTGGCAATCGCATCCTGATAGGCGGCCAGCTGGTCCTCGGGCAGGCCCGGAGCGCCGAAGAAGCCACGCCAGTTCACGAATGTTGTGTCGATGCCCTGTTCCTTCATGGTCGGTGCATCCTCGTAAGCGCCGACGCGCTCGTCCGAGGTCACGCCGAGGATCTTGACTTCACCGGCCTGTGCCAGCGCCACGGCTTCCGAGAAACCGGTGGAGAGCGCCTTGATCTCGCCCGAGAGCAGCGCTGCCATGGCCTTGCCGCCTGCGTCATAGGGGATGTATTTCACTTCGAGCGCATCCTTGCCCGCCGCTTCCATCACCATCGCCGCAACCAGGTGGTCCATGCCGCCGGGCACCGAGCCGCCGCCGATGGCGGTGCTGTTGGGGTCGGCATCATAGGCGGCCAGAAGATCGGCCATCGAGTCGATGTTGCTGTCGGCGGGAACCACCATCGCGGCGTAATCGCCAATGGTGCCAGCCACGAGCGTCAGATCGCGGAAGTTCTGCGGGAACACACCGGTGAGCGACCGGATGATGATCGGCGTGGAGTTCACCATCAGCGTGCCGTGGTTGCTCTCGGCATTCTCGATCAGGTAGCCGATGGCTTTGCCGCCGCCGCCGCCGGACATGTTTTCATAGGACGCGGTGCCCACGAGGCCCGCATTGGTCAGCGCCTCACCGGTGCCGCGCGCGGTGCCGTCCCAACCGCCACCGGCGCCGCCGGGGATCAGGAAGTGGATGCTGTCCAGCACCTGGTGGCCGCCGGCCAGAACAGGGGTGCCAAAGCTCATCGCCGCGGTCGCGGCTACCATCAGGGCGCGACGGCCCAGTTTCAATGTCATCAGATTTTCCTCCCATTTGACAATGGCGGGGGGACCCGCTCATGTTTCATGAAACTTGCCCATGAACCTGACATAAACCTGACACGTCCGGATAATTCCCTGAAACGAAAGCACGGCCCATGCGGTTTCTCCTGATCGAAGATAGCGAGGCGCTGGCCTCAGCCGTGGTCGAGCGGCTGCATCTGGACGGGCATGTGGTGGATCATGCGGGCGATCTGGCGACCGCCTGGGATTATGTGGCAACGACCGATTACGATCTGATTTTGCTGGATATTATGCTGCCCGATGGCGATGGGCGCAGCTTTCTGGAACGCCACAGGAGCGCCGACGCCAGTACCCCGGTCATCGTGCTCACCGCGCGGTCCGAAGTGTCGGACCGGGTGGGGCTTCTGGACCTTGGCGCGGATGACTACATGGTCAAGCCGATCGACTTTTCCGAGCTTGAGGCGCGTTGCCGGGCGGTGCTGAGACGCCGGGGCGGGGAGGCGCGCAACCTCATCACGCTGGGTAATCTGGGATTCGATTCCCTTGCCGGGACGCTGAAGATCGGCGGCGAAACCGTCCAGCTCCGGACCCGCGAACTGCGCCTGTTCGAGGTGTTCATCAACGCGCCGGGGCAGATATTCTCCAAATCCGCCCTGGTGGACCGGCTGTTTTCCTATGACGAGGACCCGTCCGAGAACGCCATCGAGGTCTATGTCGGCCGTCTGCGGCGCAGGTTGGCGGGCTCCGATGTCGGGATCACCACGGTCCGGGGGCTTGGCTACAAGCTGGAACAGACGTGAGCGCGCCCGCCAGACAAGACCCCGTTTCCCAAGGCTCGATCCGGCGGCGATTGCTGCTGGTACAGCTTGCGGGCGCGGCGGCGCTGGCGGTTCTGCTCTATTTCGTGGTGCTTTCGGTCACCCGGCAGGTGGCACAGCAGAGCCAGGACAACGTGCTCGCGGCCTCGGCCCTGTCAATCCTTGGCTCGGCGCGGGTCTCGGGCGGCGAGATCGTGATCGACCTGCCGTATTCGGCGCTCTCCATGCTGGATTCGGTGACGGATGAACGGGTGTTCTATGCGATCTGGCTGGGCGATGAGTTCCTGTCGGGATATCAGGACCTGCCGCGTCCCCAGCGACCGGGCGAGGCGCAGCCCGCCTTTCTTGAGGCGGCATTTCTGGGGGCACAGGTGCGCATCGCGGCGGTGGAGCGGCCGTTTTCCACCGATCTGGGCAATGAGCAACTGAGCGTGTCGGTGGCGCAGACCCTGACCGGGCGCGATCAGACCATGGCGCGCATCTCGCGCGTGGCGCTGGGCGTGGGGGCCGGGTTCTTTGCGCTCTCGGCGGTGCTGGCGCTGATCGTGGCGCAAAGCACGATCCGCCCGTTGAACCGGTTGACCGGGGCGGTGTCGCGGCGCGGGCCGCGCGATCTGCGCCCTGTGTCGGCACCGGTGCCGTCCGAGATGGTGCCGCTGGTGGCCTCGCTCAATTCCTTCATGAAGCGGCTGGAAACCTCGCTCTCGCGCTCCGAGGATTTCATTGCCGAGGCCGCGCACCGGGTGCGCACCCCGCTGGCCATCGTGCGCACACAGGCCGAGATCGTGCAGCGCCGTGTCCGGGACGAGGACACGCGCAACGCCGTGCGCGAGATGATCCATGCCGTCGACGAAAGCTCGCGCACGGCGGGGCAGTTGCTGGATCACGCGATGGTGGTATTCCGGCTTGATGATCTGGCGTGCGAACCGGTCGATTTGCCCGCGCTGGTACGCGAAACCGTGTCGCAGGTGGGGGTTTTGTCAGAGATGCGTGACATTGACCTGATCCTGGGCCGCATGGAGGACGCGGTGGTCGAGGGGGATGCAATCCTGTTGCAGAACGCGCTGCGCAACCTTCTGGACAACGCCATTAAATACTGCCCGCCCCTGGCCGAGGTCACGGTTTCGGTGCGCAATGACGGCAATGAGATCTGCTTGCAGGTCAGCGACACCGGCCCCGGCTTTCCCGAGGGCGGCAAACGCCGGTTGGTGCAGCGCTTTTCGCGCGGTGACAATGTCTCGGGCGTGGTTGGCTCCGGTCTGGGGCTGACCATCGTCGAGGATGTGACCGTGGCCCATGGCGGGCGCTTTACCATCGACAACAATGACGGAGGTGGCGCATGCGCGCGATTGTTCTTTCCGGCATCCTGACGCTTTGGGCCGCCTGGGTCAGTGCATTTGAGGTCGAGGACCGCGCGGTCTTTGGTCCCGAGGCGGCAGGGGACACAATCAAGGTGATTTCTACCGCCGATATCGCCTATTTCGAGCCGATGATCCGGTCTTTTCTGGACCGCGCGCCGGGGCTGCGCGTGGACTACACGGTGGCCAGTTCGTCGGAACTCATGAAAGCCATCCAGGACGAACGCCAGAGCTTTGATCTGGCCATTTCCAGTGCCATGGATTTGCAGACCAAGCTGGCCAATGACGGGCTGGCCCAACAGCATTTTTCCGATGTCACGCGCAGCTTGCCGCGCTGGGCCACATGGAATGACATGGTCTTTGCCTTCACCCAGGAACCGGCGGCCATCGTGCTGTCGCGCGCGGCCTTTGCCGATCTGCCGATCCCGCGCAGCCGACAGGACCTGATCCAGCTGTTGCGCCAGAACCCCGAGCGGTTTCGCGGGCGGATCGGCACCTATGATGTGCGGATCTCCGGGCTGGGTTACCTGTTCGCCACACAGGACACCCGCGCATCCGAGACGTTCTGGCGGCTGACCGAGGTGATGGGCGCGCTGGGCGCACGGCTCTATTGCTGCTCGTCCGACATGATCGAGGATGTGGAACGCGGCGATCTGGCCATCGCCTATAATGTGCTGAGCAGCTATGCCGTCACGCGCGCCGATACGGACCGGTTTCACATCGTGTTGCCGCAGGATTTCACAACGGTGATGCTGCGCAGCCTGCTGATCCCGGTCACTGCGCAGAACCGCGACGGCGCGGCGCGATTTGCCGATCATATTCTGTCGCCGAGCTTTGGCCCGGAGGCTTCGCCGCTGGCCGGGGTGGACCTGACCGCGCTGCAGGCGGAAAGCACGCTGCATAGGATCAGGCTGGGGCCGGGGCTTTTGGTGTTTCTCGATCAGTTCAAGAAACGCAGCTTTCTGGCGGAATGGCAAAGCGCCATCGTGCAGTAGCGCCGCAACAGGAAATCACCGCATTTTGCAAGCCCGAAACCGGTGAAATGCGACAAAGTGCATTTTGAGCATTGTCATTGCATCCCCTCCGACCTTATGTTGAACGAAGGCCAATGGGATTTTCCCGGCCTAAAGAGTTTCGCTGTTATCAAAGCTCTCGTGGGCAAACCCGCCCAGCCTCTTTGAAACAGACCGATGCGATTGCCCAGAGCGGGGAAACCACGCCGGGCGATCAGTAAGACCAGCCCGATCCGTGAAACCGGCGGGCCGTAAACGGGCGGAGGGCCAAAGGGCTGCTTCCGTCGGAGAAGAACCGCGATGCAACGCGCGAACGCATTGAGGATACGGGCAGGGGGCGATCGTCGCTCTTCCTATAACCGTGGTCCCGACGCGTCCCGCATCGCCTCAATCAGACATCTCCCGCAATATGCTGCACCGCCCGGGCTTTCGCCTGGTGTGCGGTCTTTGCCGGGGTGCAATTGGACAATATGGCTAAGAAAATGCTTATCGACGCCACCCACGCGGAAGAAACCCGCGTCGTGGTGGTTGACGGAAACAAGGTTGAGGAATTCGACTTTGAATCCGAAAACAAACGCCAGCTTGCTGGCAACATCTATCTCGCCAAGGTAACGCGCGTCGAGCCGTCGCTTCAGGCGGCTTTCGTGGATTACGGTGGCAACCGCCACGGTTTCCTTGCGTTCTCGGAAATCCATCCGGACTACTACCAGATCCCGGTCGCCGACCGCGAGGCGCTGATGGAAGAAGAGCGCGCCTATGCCGAGGCGATGCGCGCCCGCGACGAGGAAGACGAAAAGCCCAAGCGCTCTCGCTCCCGGTCGAAATCCAAGGCGGAATCCACCACCCGCAAGGATGCCGTGCAGACCCGCGAAGTCGAAGGCATGGAGACCATCGACCTTGGCGACGAGGACGAGACGGATGAGGGCCTGTCGCCGATGGAAACGGTGGCCGAAACCCCGGTCGAGGAGCCGGTGGACGAGGCACCCGAGGTTCAGGGCACTGCGTCGGAAACAGATGCCGTCGAAGAGGCCCCGGCCGATGACGCAGACGCAGCCGTGGCTGTGACCGCCGATGGTGCGGATGCGGCAGAGGCAGAGGAGCAGGCCGCTCCGGCAGAAGCGGACATGGAACAAGCCGACGCAGGCGAAGATGCAGACACGTCGGAAACCGCAGAGGCCGACGTAGAGCCCGCCGCCGAGGAGGATGACAGCGACGAGGGCGAAACCGCCCGCGCGCCCGATGCCGCCGCCAAGGACAGCGAGATCGAATCCGTAGCCGAAGAGGACGATCAGGAAGACATTCGCCCGCCGCGCAAACCGCGCCCCAAGCGCTACAAAATCCAGGAAGTCATCAAGGTCCGCCAGATCATGCTGGTGCAGGTGGTCAAGGAAGAGCGCGGCAACAAGGGCGCGGCGCTGACCACATACCTGAGCCTCGCCGGTCGCTACTGTGTGCTGATGCCCAACACCGCGCGCGGTGGCGGGATTTCCCGCAAGATCACCAATGCCGCCGACCGCAAGAAGCTCAAGACCATCGCCAATGAGATCGACGTGCCGACCGGCGCGGGGCTTATCGTGCGCACCGCCGGGGCGAAACGCACCAAGACCGAGATCAAGCGCGACTACGAATACCTGCAACGGCTCTGGGAACAGATCCGCGAGCTGACGCTGAAATCCATTGCACCGGCCAAGATCTATGAAGAGGGCGACCTGATCAAACGCTCGATCCGCGATCTCTATTCGCGCGAGATCGACGAGGTGCATGTCGAAGGCGAGCGCGGCTACCGCATCGCCAAGGACTTCATGAAGATGATCATGCCGTCCCACGCCAAGAATGTGAAGCAATACACCGACCCGATGCCGCTTTTCGCGCGCTATCAGGTGGAAAGCTATCTGGGCGCGATGTTCAACCCGACCGTGCAGCTCAAGTCCGGCGGGTACATCGTGATCGGCGTGACCGAGGCGCTTGTCGCCATCGACGTGAACTCCGGCCGCGCCACCAAGGAAGGCTCGATCGAGGAAACCGCGCTCAAGACCAACCTTGAGGCCGCCGAAGAGGTGGCGCGCCAGCTGCGCCTGCGTGACCTTGCCGGACTGATCGTGATCGACTTTATCGACATGGACGAGCGCAAGAACAACGCCGCCGTTGAAAAGAAGATCAAGGACAAGCTCAAGACCGACCGCGCCCGCATCCAGGTGGGCCGCATCTCGGGCTTTGGCCTGATGGAAATGTCGCGCCAGCGTCTGCGCCCCGGCATGATCGAGGCGACAACCGCGCCGTGCCCGCATTGCCACGGCACCGGCCTGATCCGCTCGGACGACAACCTTGCCCTGCAAGTGCTGCGCCAGATCGAGGAAGAGGGCGTGCGCCGCCGCTGCCGTGAGGTTGTGGTGCGCTGCCCGGTGGGCATTGCCAACTTCCTGATGAATTCCAAGCGCGAACATATCGCCATGATCGAGGCGCGCTATGGGTTGTCCGTGCGGGTCGAGGGCGATCCCAGCCTGGTCAGCCCGGATTTCTCCATCGAGAAGCTGAAAACCGCCACGCGCCGCGTGCCCGAGGTCGAAGCACCTGTGGTGTCTGCCGACACCTCGCTGATGTCGCTGGTGGACGAGGACGCCGCCGAAGACGAGGAAGAGATCGAGACACCGGAAGTGGCCGAGGACGAGGAATCGCCCAAACCCAAGAAACGCCGCCGTCGCCGTCGTCGCCGGAGCAGCAAGTCCAAGACGGCAGAGGGGGATGAAAACGGCTCGACCGAGGAGACCCCGGATCAGGACGGCGATGCCCAGGACGAGGGCAGTCCCGACGAAGCCGAGGCCAGCCCCTCCGACGAAACCGCCACCGACGAGGCCAAGCCGGAAGACGGCGAGGACGAGGCGAAACCGGCCAAGAAGAAGCGCACGCGCTCCCGGTCGCGGTCGAAATCGAAGAAGACCGAAGAGCTTTCGGAAACAGAGACGGATACACCCGCCGAAGCGGATGCAGCCACTGATGAAGCGCCTGTCGAGGCGGTTGCAGAGACGGCGGATACCGTGTCCGAAGAGGCCAGCGCTCCTGATGCGGCAGAGCCTGCACCGGAGCCGATGGCAGAGGATGCGGTGACCGAGCCTGAAGCGGCCCCCGAACCGGTTGCTGAGGCCGAACCGGTTGCTGAGGCCGAACCGGTTGCTGAAGCCGAGCCCGCGGCAGAGGCCGAGACGCCTGCGGAACCTGAGGCAGAGGCACCGGCAGAGCCGGAGATCGCTCAGCCGGAAGAGCCTGTGGCCGAGGAAACCGCAAAAGAGCCCGAGCCTGTGGCCGCCGAGGCCATTCCCGAACCGGCCCCCGCCGAGCCGGCCAAGCCCAAACGGCGCGGCTGGTGGTCGATGGGCGGCTAAAGCATGTCGCGCAAAAGTGGGAACCGGTTTTGCGCTCCTCGGAGATGCGACGCGCTATAAGCCCGGCATCATGACACCAACAAAACCCCGGCGCGCTGGACGTGCCGGGGTTTTTCTTTGCCTGCCGGGTTTTGGTTAGCCGCCCTTGCGGATCACATAGATCTGCACGCCTTCGGCCTCGCGGCTGTCCACCAGCGCATGACCCGCTTCCATGCAGAAATGCGGCACGTCCACCACTGCCGCCGGATCATCGGCATGCAACTCAACAACATCGCCATTTTGCAGCGATTTCAGCGCTTTGCGCGCCTTCAATACGGGCAGGGGGCAGAGCAACCCAACGGCATCAATCTTGTCTGTCATGCCCTTGGTTTAGGGCGCGGCACCGGCCCTGTCCAGCGCCTTACTCTTGCCGCAAAAAACGGGTAACGTCATGAAAAGCCGTAAAGAGTGACCCAGCCAGGGGTTGAGACATGAGCAGTGTTGCGGGCGAAGCACCAGTCAGCCGCCGCCGGGTGTTCTACATCCCCGGTTATGATCCGATTCATCCGCGCCGTTACCGCGAGCTTTACCGCAAGGAAGGGGCCGCGCAGGCAGAAATTTCCGGCTATGATCTCGCTCTCAGCCCCCGAAAGGCCAAGGGTCGCTTTGGCTGGCATGTGACGGGCGATATCGACGGCTACACGACCGAGGTCGATGTCGATGTGCTCCTGTGGTCCGACATCGTGCGTTCCTCCATGGGCCATTCCATTCCCGCCACCTACCTGGCGATGCTGCGCACGGCCTGGGTCTATATCGGGTCCGGCGCGCTTTGGCGGCTCATGCGGTTGCGCAAGGGGCCGGTGATTGCCGCGCTTTACCCGGTGGGGATGCTGATCCTTCAGGCGATTATTGCGCTACTGGCGGGCTATGGGCTCTATCGCGGGGCATCCCTGCTGCCGCTGCCCGATCTTGTGACGCGTGGTTTGGGTGGCGTCGCCGCTTTGGCACTGATCTGGGCGATCCTCGATCTGTTCCGGCGCTGGGATAACAGGTTCTTTGTCTACTACCTGATGCATGACTATTCCTATTCCGCCCGCACCCGCGGCGCGAACCCGCCCGCGCTGGAGGCGCGGATCGCGGAGTTCACTGACGCCGTGGCCGAAGCGCTCTCCAGCGATGTGGACGAGGTGCTGGTGGTGGGCCATTCCTCGGGCGCGCATCTGGGCGTGTCGGTTCTGGCCGACCTGATCCGCGCGGGGCGCGTGCCGGGTGACGGCCCGGCGCTGTCCTTCCTCACGTTGGGGCAGGTGGTGCCGATGGTGTCCTTCCTGCCCGATGCGCAGCGGCTGCGTGCCGATCTGCGGTTCCTGTGTGACCGCGATGAACTGTTCTGGGCCGATGTGACTGCGCCCGGCGATGGCTGTGCCTTTGCGCTCTGTGATCCCGTGGCGGTGTCCGGAGTAGCCCCCAAGACCCAGCGCTGGCCGCTTGTGTTTTCTGCCGCTTTCACCCAATCGCTTAGCCCGGCGCGGTGGAAAGAATTGCGCTGGCGCTTCTTTCGCCTGCATTTCCAATATCTCTGCGCCTTTGATGCGGTGAAGGATTACGACTATTTCCGCATCACCGCCGGTCCAATGACCCTGCGCCAGCGGTATCATGATCGCCCGCCATCGCCCTCGCGCAAGGTGACCCCGGTCAACAAATTCACCGCGACCCGCCCATGAAACGCCCGCCCAAACCGCCCGCCCGTGCCGACCGCGTGTCGCTGTTGCGTTATATGGCGCTGTTCCGAAGGGACATTCTCTCGGCCCAGCCCGCGCGGCTTTATCGCGCTTGGATGGCCGAGTTTCGCACGCCGTTCTTTCGCTCTTACCTGATGAACCAGCCCGATCTTGTGAGCGAGGTGCTGCGAAAACGGCCCGAAGATTTCCCCAAATCCGACCGTATCGGCGAAGGGCTGCGCCCGCTTTTGGGTGACTCGGTCTTTCTCACCAATGGCGCGACATGGGAACGTCAGCGCCGCATCATCGATCCGGCGTTCGAGGGCGGGAGGCTGCGCGATACCTTTCCGGCCATGTGGGCGGCAGCCGAGGCCGCGACCGCACGGCTGACCCGGCGGGCAGGGGACGAAGTCGAGATCGAGGCCGAGACCAGCCATGCGGCGGCGGATGTGATCTTTCGCACGCTGTTCTCGATCCCCATCGAGCACGAGGTCGCGGCACAGGTGTTTTCCGAGTTTCGCGACTACCAGCGCAGCCAGCCGATCCTGAACCTCGCGGCCTTTGTGCCATTGCCGAAATGGATGCCGCGCTTTTTCCGGCGTGATACCCGCGCCGCGGCGGCATCGATTCGAAAACTGATCACGCAACTGACGGCGGAGCGCATGGACGCGATCGGGGCCGGCACCGCGCCCGATGATCTGGCCACCAAGATCATGACAACCCGTGACCCGGAAACGGGCGAGACCTTTTCCACCGGGGAAATGGTCGATCAGGTGGCGATCTTCTTCCTGGCGGGGCACGAAACCAGCGCTTCTGCGCTGGCCTGGACGCTCTATCTCATGGCGCTCTATCCAGAATGGCAGGAACGGGTAGCGGAGGAGGCGAAAGCGCTGCAAGGCCCCGATTTCGGCGTCATGTCGAAACTGCGTATCTCCCGCGATGTGTTCCGCGAGGCGCTGCGGCTTTATCCGCCGGTGCCGATGATGGTGCGCGAGGCGGCGTGCCCCGAACATTTCCGCGACCGTGACGTGCCAAAGGGCAGCCAGATCGTGCTCAGCCCCTGGCACCTGCATCGCCATGAGCGGCTCTGGGACAATCCCGATGGTTTCGACCCGGGCCGATACGGGACCGAGAATGGCAAGACCTGCCTGCGCGCGGCCTATATCCCGTTTTCCGCGGGGCGGCGCGTGTGTACGGGCGCTGGCTTTGCCATGGTCGAGGGGCCGCTGATCCTGTCGATGCTGCTGCGCGATCTGAAAGTGGAGCTGACCGACCGCCCCGCGCCGGTCCCGGTGGCGCATCTGACGGTGCGTTCTGACAAAGGCATCTGGCTCAGGATCAGTCGCCGCTGACGTGTTTCATGCCGACGCATGCCCTCGCCCGGCACCAGCTCTTCTTCTGTTCGAAAATGCCTCGGGGACTGTGGCGCGTCCGGAGATTGATCCGGGGGATCAATCTCAGCGCCGAAGGGTCGGAGACCACCCCACAGGCAGGCGGGGGCAGAGCCCCCGTCATGCGTGGATCAGCCCTGCTGACCCTTCAGCTTGGCTTCAAACGCCGCAATCCGCTGGTTCAGCATTTCCCGCCCGCGCTTTGCGGCCATGCGGCCCCGCACGGCGGACAGGAACGCCTCTTCGGTGATTTGCGAGGACGACCCCATGAGATTGGCGATATCCATGATGAGCTTTTCGTCATCCATGGCCTCCGCCGCCTCGATGGCGTCGGCGGCAAGCTTGTCGGCCAGTTCTTCGATCACGCTCATGGGGCAGGCCTCTAGCGGGTGTTCTCGGTCAGGCGGCGCTTCACGTAATTGGTCACCGTGCCGATCATCGTGTCCATATGGTCATTTTCAAAGAAATGCCCGGCACCTTCGATCTCGGTATGTGTGATTGTGATGCCCTTTTGCTCATGCAGCTTGTTCACCAGCGCCGTGGTGTCTGCGGGCGGGGCCACGCGGTCATTGGTGCCGTTGATGATCAGCCCCGAGGATGGGCAGGGCGCGAGGAACGAGAAATCATACATATTTGCCGGCGGGCTGGCCGAGATGAAGCCGGTGATTTCCGGACGGCGCATCAAAAGCTGCATGCCGATCCAGGCACCAAAGGAAAAGCCCGCGACCCAGCAATGCTTGGAATTGTTGTTCATCGACTGAAGATAATCCAGCGCCGAGGCCGCATCGGACAATTCGCCCACGCCCTGATCATATTCGCCCTGGCTCCGGCCCACGCCGCGGAAATTGAAGCGCAGCACGGTAAAGCCCATGTTGTAGAAGGCGTAATGCAGGTTATAGACCACCTTGTTGTTCATCGTCCCGCCGAATTGCGGATGCGGATGCAACACGATGGCGATCGGAGCGTCGCGTTCTTTTTGCGGATGATAGCGGCCTTCAAGGCGACCTTCGGGTCCGGGAAAAATGACCTCGGGCATATACAGCGAAACTCCTGCGCGTGTGGCGGCAATTCTTGACGAAATCGCTCAACCACTTTAGAATGGTTCTAATGTCACTCCGCTGTGAGTGAGCGGGTCTTACGCAGTTAAGCGTTATACGGCCCAAGGTCAACATTGCTTGGGTCCCTTGGGGGCCTGCCGGAGGGGGCGCATATGAAGCTGAGTACAAAAGGGCGTTATGCGATGGTGGCGCTGGTCGATATCGCGCTGCAGCCCAGCGACAAGCTGGTGACTTTGGGCGAGATTTCCCAGCGACAGGATATTTCGCTGCCTTATCTCGAACAGCTCTTCGTCAAGCTGCGCCGCGCCGATCTGGTGGCGTCGGTACGCGGGCCGGGCGGCGGCTATCGGCTGGCCCGGCCAGCGACGGAAATCCGCGTGGTGGATGTGCTCTCGGCGGTGGATGAGACCGTGGACGCCATGCACAAGGGCGCGGGGGCCAGCGGCGGCGCATCCGGGTCGCGGGCGCAATCGCTGTCCAACCGGTTGTGGGAGGGGCTGTCGGCGCATGTCTATGTGTTCCTGCACCAGACGCGCCTGTCCGATATTGTGGACAATGAACTCGCCCCATGTCCCGCCGTGCCGGGCCTGTTTTCGGTGGTGGATGATGGCTGACCCGTACGGGGGGCCAGCCCCCCATCGCCTTTGGCGATTCCCCCCGGAGTTTATCTGGCAAGATGAAGCACGGGAGCGGTGTTGATGCCGCGCGTGTATCTGGATCACAACGCCACCGCGCCCCTGCGCGAAGAGGCCCGCGTTGCGATGATCGCGGCAATGGACGTGGTGGGCAACCCGTCCTCGGTGCATAGCGAAGGGCGCGCGGCCAAGGCCCTCATTGAGCGCGCCCGCGTGCAGGTGGCCGAGGCCTTTGGCGCGGGGGAGGCGGATATCGTCTTTACCTCGGGCGCGACCGAGGCGGCGGCGCTGGCGCTGGCAGGGCGGGGATTGTCCTCGGGCGCTGTGGAGCATGATTGCGTGGGGGCCTGGACGGATGGGGCTTTGACCGTCGATGAATCAGGGGCTGTTACCGTGGCCAATCCCGCGCAGAGCACGGTGCAGATGGCCAACAGCGAGACGGGAATCATCCAGAACCTGCCCGAGGGGCTGGCGCTCACTGATGCGGTGCAGGCTTTTGGCAAAATCCCGTTTTCCTTTGCCTGGTCCGGGGCGGAAATGGCGCTGACCTCTGCCCATAAACTGGGTGGTCCCAAGGGGGTGGGCGCGCTGATCCTGCGTCGTGGACTGGATGTAGAGGCCCGAATCCTTGGCGGAGGTCAGGAAATGGGCCGACGCTCCGGAACGGAAAATGTCATTGGAATCGCGGGGTTCGGGGCCGCAGCTCAGGCAGCGGCTCAGGATTTGGCGGATGGCGTTTGGGACCGGGTGTCAAAACTTAGAAATATTCTAGAAAAGGCTATTGAGGCCGGAACAAAAGAGACTATTTTGGTCGGGAAAGATGTATCTCGTTTACCTAATACCTGCTGCGTGATTGCGCCGGGCTGGAAGGGTGAGACGCAGGTCATGTCCATGGATCTGGCCGGGTTTGCAATCTCGGCGGGGTCGGCGTGCTCCAGCGGCAAGGTCAAGGCCAGCCGCGTGTTGCAGGCGATGGGATTTAGCGGGGAGGAGGCGGCCTG
This sequence comes from Primorskyibacter aestuariivivens, assembly GCF_028023675.1. Classification (GTDB taxonomy): domain Bacteria; phylum Pseudomonadota; class Alphaproteobacteria; order Rhodobacterales; family Rhodobacteraceae; genus Marinovum; species Marinovum aestuariivivens. The sequence continues at coordinate 236,515 of NZ_JAQIOZ010000007.1, forward strand.
TGCGATACGGGTGAGCCTTGGTCCCCAGAACACGGAAGATGATGTGCTGCGCTTTGCCGATGCGTGGTGCACAGCATATGAGAAACACCGCGCACGCGGGTCAAAAACCGGAGGTTTGTGATGGCAGCTTTGGACACGACACAGGTCAAGGACGGCGTCGATCAGGAAACCGTTGATGCGGTGCGCGAGGTCAGCACCTACAAATACGGCTGGAACACCGATATCGAGATGGAATACGCCCCCAAGGGGCTGACGCCGGATATCGTGCGTCTGATTTCGGAAAAGAACGAAGAGCCGGAATGGATGACCGAATGGCGGCTCGCGGCTTATGAGCGCTGGCTGCAAAAGGAAGAGCCGGACTGGGCCATGGTCGATTATCCGGAGATCGATTTTCAGGACCAGTATTACTACGCCCGCCCCAAGAGCATGGAGACCAAGCCCAAATCGCTGGACGAGGTCGATCCGAAGTTGCTGGCGACCTATGAAAAGCTGGGCATTCCGCTCAAGGAACAGATGATTCTTGCCGGTGTCGAAGGCGCGGACGAGGCGCCTGCCGAGGGCCGCAAAGTGGCGGTGGATGCGGTGTTTGATTCCGTCTCCGTGGGTACGACCTTTCAGGCGGAACTGAAAAAGGCGGGCGTGATCTTCTGCTCGATCTCCGAGGCGATCAAGGAGCATCCCGAGCTGGTCAAGAAGTACCTCGGCTCGGTTGTGCCGGTCTCTGACAATTTCTATGCAACGCTGAACTCGGCCGTGTTCTCGGACGGCTCGTTTGTCTATGTGCCGCCCGGTGTGCGCTGTCCCATGGAACTGTCGACCTATTTCCGCATCAATGCCGAGAATACCGGCCAGTTCGAACGGACGCTGATCATCGCCGATAAAGGCAGCTATGTCAGCTACCTGGAAGGCTGCACTGCACCGCAACGCGACACCTCGCAGCTTCACGCGGCTGTGGTGGAGATCATCGTCGAGGAAGATGCCGAAGTGAAATATTCCACGGTGCAGAACTGGTACCCGGGCGATGAGAACGGCAAGGGCGGCATCTATAACTTTGTGACCAAGCGCGCCGATTGCCGGGGCGACCGGGCCAAGGTGATGTGGACGCAGGTGGAAACCGGCTCTGCCGTGACGTGGAAATACCCGTCCTGCATTCTGCGCGGCGATGACAGCCAGGGCGAGTTCTATTCCATCGCCATCACCAACAACCACCAGCAGGCCGATACCGGCACCAAGATGGTGCATCTGGGCAAGCGCACCAAGTCGCGCATCGTGTCCAAGGGGATCAGCGCAGGGTTTGCGCAGAACACCTATCGCGGGCTTGTGTCGATGCACCCCAAGGCCAAGGAGAGCCGTAACTATACCCAATGTGACAGCTTGCTCATTGGCGACAAATGCGGGGCGCATACGGTTCCCTATATTGAGGTCAAGAACAATTCCTCGCGCGTCGAACATGAGGCGACCACCTCCAAGGTGGATGACGACCAGATGTTCTATTGCCGCCAGCGCGGCATGGACGAGGAAGAGGCGGTTGCGCTGATCGTGAACGGCTTTGCCAAGGAAGTGCTGCAGGCGCTGCCGATGGAATTCGCGCTTGAGGCACAACAGCTTGTGGCGATTTCGCTGGAAGGGTCGGTGGGCTAACAGCCCACCCTACGGGAGCGTGTAGGGTGGGCAATTCTGCCCACCATTCCTGCGAGGTGACCGATGAACCTGCTCATTCTGCCCGCGATCATGACCGGCGTGTTCTGCGCCGTCTTCGCGATGCTGGTGGGTTTCATCACCGAGGCGCTGACCATGTCGATGGTGCTGGGCGTGTCCTTCGTGTCGGGCTTTCTGGGGAATCTTTTTGCGCAATGGGTGACGGGAAAGAGTAATGAGTAACCAAGGTAGCAGGGCACAGGAGCACCGGACATGATCCCGCGGATAAAACGTATCAACAAGCGTCTCTCTCTGGGGCGCCCGGTGGAAAGCGTGAAGCTGCGGCTGATCCATACCCGCGTGCTGGGTGAACCCGTAACCTTTTGCGTGAACATGAAAAACGACCCGATTCAGCGCAATCATCGCCGGGGCCAGTTTTATGAGATGAGCGAGCTGTCCCGCCTGCGCCGTATCTTCCCCGAAGGTGGCGTATTCGCCGATATCGGGGCCAATGTGGGCAATCACACGCTCTTTGCCGCGAAGTTCCTCAAAGCGTCCAAAGTGATCCCTTTTGAGCCGAACCCGCGCGCCTTTGATCTGCTTTTGCAGAATGTGCTGGTCAACGGGTTGGGCGATGTGGTGGACCTGTCCAAGCTGGGTGTTGGTGTCTCGGACGCCCATTCCGGCGGCTTTGCCATGCAGGACCGGGAACGCAATCTTGGCGGTGCCACGATGCTGGAGGGCGAGGGCGATCTTGAGGTGTTCCCCGGGCATGAGCTTCTGTCCGATGTAACGCCGGATTTCATCAAGATCGACGTGGAGGGCATGGAAATGAAAGTGCTTTCCGGGCTTGAGCCGGTGCTGAAGCGCTGCCGTCCGATCCTCATGGTCGAGGTGGATAACACCGCCGAGGACGAGTTCATGACTTGGGTCGAAGCGCAGGGTTATGCGGTGCTGTCGACCCACCAACGCTACCGTCTCAACAAGAACCACCTGGTTTGTGACGCGGGGCAGTTGGAGACGCTCAAAGCGGCCTATTTCGTGGAAGACGCGGCCAAGCCCGAGGAGGAAACCGCATGATCATCACCACAACCAACGGCGTCGAAGGGCGCAAGATCATCGATTATCGCGGCATTGTCGTGGGCGAGGCGATCATGGGCGCCAACGTGGTGCGTGATGTGTTCGCCTCGATCACCGATATCGTCGGCGGGCGTTCGGGGGCTTATGAGAGCAAACTGCAGGATGCCCGCGACACGGCGCTGCGCGAATTGCAGGAGCGCGCCGCCGCGCTTGGCGCGGATGCGGTGGTGGGCGTCGATCTCGATTACGAGGTGGTCGGGCAATCCATGCTGATGGTCTCCGCTTCTGGCACGGCAGTGGTATTAGAGTAATGCCCAACCTTCTCCGCAAAATCATACCAACCCTGACGCATTTGCGCCTTGTTTCGCCGCCACCTTGGTCGGTGGCGCGGGGCGAAGTCCGTCCGCGTGCGGAATTTGCGGAGGACAGGCATGATTTCAAACGGGCAATTGGCGTTCAACCAGCGTGTCGCGCGGATCAATTCGGGTCAGGTCTGCCGTGTGCCGCAACCCGGCGTCGCGGAAAACGCATCGCATGGCTGGCTCAGCGACGCGGAACTGGCACGCACCGTCCGGTCCAGCGTGGGCGCGGGACTCAAGGACCGGCTCCATGCGCTGAGCTATGTCTGGGCCTTCCTGCTGGGCGTGTTGTCCATCCTGCTGTCGCGCTACACGGTCTATCACCTGCACGGCCTGCCCAACGAGGTGCCCAAACAGTTTGCGGGCATGGTGGGCGATATCGCCATGGCCGATCTGATCATGGGCGTGGATGTGGCCATCGGCGGGTTCATCCTCGTGGCTTTTGCGCTGGCGTTCAACCTCGCCACGCGCGAGCACATGTTCTGCAAATTCGTCGGCCTTTGGGTGGCCACGACCATGATGCACAATCTGGTGCATATGTATCCCGAACAGTGGACCACTCTGTTCTCCTGGGAATGGGTGGACTGGGTCCGCTCGACAACCGATCCGAATTCCATCCTGTTTCGCGGGATGAGCTTCAAACTCACCTGACATCAACTGAAAACCAAACCGCAGATGGCGCGGCCCGTTTCGGGCGGCGTCATTGCCATGCGTATTGAAAGGGTAAATTCATGCTGGAAATCAAGAACCTGCACGTAAAGCTGGAAGAAGAGGACAAGCAAATCCTCAAGGGCGTGGACCTCTCCGTGGAAGCGGGCAAGGTGCATGCGATCATGGGGCCGAACGGCTCGGGCAAATCGACGCTCTCCTATGTGCTGTCGGGCCGCGAGGGCTATGAAGTGACTGGTGGCAGCGCCGAGTTGCTGGGCGAGGACCTGCTCGACATGGAACCCGAAGAGCGCGCCGCCGCGGGCCTGTTCCTGGCGTTCCAATACCCGGTTGAAATTCCCGGTGTGGGCAACATGACCTTCCTGCGCACCGCGCTCAACGCACAGCGCAAGGCGCGCGGGCAGGAAGAGATGAACGCGACCGATTTCCTCAAGCTGATCCGCGCCAAGGCCAAGGAGCTCAAGATCGACGCGGACATGCTCAAGCGTCCGGTCAATGTGGGCTTTTCGGGCGGTGAGAAAAAGCGCAACGAAATCCTGCAGATGGCGATGCTTGAACCCAAGATGTGCATCCTCGACGAAACCGACTCGGGCCTCGACGTGGACGCGATGAAGCTGGTCTCGGAAGGCGTGAACGCGCTTCGTGACGAGGGCCGTGGTTTCCTTGTCATCACCCACTACCAGCGTCTTCTGGATCACATCAAACCGGATGTCGTGCACATCATGTCCGACGGCCGGATCATCAAGACCGGTGGCCCCGAGCTGGCGCTTGAGGTCGAACAGAACGGTTACGCAGACCTGCTGGCGGAGGTGGCGTAATGGCATTGCCGCAAACAAAACTGGATGCAACCGAAGAGCGCCTGTCGTCTCTGACCCTGCCCGAGGGCGGCTGGTCCGGCGCGGCGCGCAAGGACGCTCTGGCGCGGCTGCGTGAGTATGGCCTGCCCGGACGGCGTGACGAATACTGGAAATACACCCGCCCCGACACGCTGGTGCAGCCCGGCGCGCCCAGGGCGGCGCTGTTCGATCCCGGCGAAGCGCCGGTATTTGACAGCATCGACCGGCTCAAGATCGTCTTTGTAGACGGTGTCTTTGACGCCGGGGCCTCGGACGACCTGAGCCTTGAGGGTGTCACCATCGAACGTCTGGCCGAGGCGCAGAGCGATCTGCATTGGGCGCAGTCGCTCTATGGCGTGCTGGAAGTCAAGGGTCAGGACCCGGTGCAGCGCCCGCTGGCGGCGCTCAACACCGCCTATGCGACCGATGGCGTGCTGATCCATGTGACGGGCAAACCGTCCAGGCCGATCTCGCTGATCTATCATCATCGCTCGGAAAGCTCGGACGCGATCCTGCATCACGTGATCAAGCTGGACGCAGGGGCCGAGGCGACGATCCTTGAAAACGGTCCCGCCGCGGCACGGTTCAACAAATGCATGGAAGTGGACATTGCCGACAATGCCACGCTGCACCATGTGCGCACCCAAGGCCGCGACCACGAACGCCGCGCCGCCACGCATATCTTCGCGCGGCTGGGCACGGAATCGGTGTTCAAGAGCTTTACGCTCACCGCCAATGGCGTGCTGACCCGCAATGAATGCGTGATCGAGCTGACCGGCGACGACGCGGTGGCGCATGTGGCCGGTGCCTGTGTCGGCGATGGGGATTTCCATCACGATGACACGGTGTTCATCACCCATGACGCGGTGAATTGCGAAAGCCGTCAGGTGTTCAAGAAGGTGCTGCGCAATGGCGCGACCGGTGTGTTCCAGGGCAAGATTCTGGTCAAACCCGGCGCACAGAAGACCGACGGCTACCAGATCTCGCAATCGCTGCTTCTGGACGATGACAGCCAGTTCCTCGCCAAGCCCGAGCTTGAGATCTACGCCGATGACGTGGCCTGTTCGCATGGCTCCACATCCGGCGCGATCGACGAGGAGGCGCTGTTCTACCTGCGCTCGCGCGGCGTGCCAGAGGGTGAGGCCGTGAACCTGCTGACGCTGGCCTTCCTTGCCGAAGCGGTGGAAGAGATCGAGGACGAGACCCTGTCTGAAGAGATCACCGCCCGCATCGAGCAATGGCTGATCCGGCACGCGGGCTAGGCCGGGGCGCAAATGGCGATCACACAGGACATCGTGGCCACCTATCGCGGCCCGGGCAAGGTGCTGCGCAGGCTGCTTGACCGGGGCCAGCGCGAGGACCGGGCGCTCGCCATTCTGATGGCGGGCTGTCTTGTGGTGTTCGTGTCGCAATGGCCGGTGCTGGCGCGGCGTGCCCATCTGGAACAGACCGAGCTGAACCCGCTTTTGGGCGGCTCGCTTCTGGCCTGGCTCTTTATCGCGCCGCTGGTGCTTTATGCGCTTGCGGCGCTGAGCCACATGGTGGCCCGCGCGTTGGGCGGGCAGGGCAGTCATTACGGCGCGCGACTGGCGCTGTTCTGGGCGCTTTTGGCAGCCTCGCCGCTGATGCTGCTCAACGGGCTGGTGGGCGGGTTCATCGGGCCGGGACCGGCGCTGAGCCTCGTGGGGTTCATCTGGGTCGTGCTGTTTTTGTGGTTCTGGTTCGCCGGGTTGCGCGAAGCCGAAAGGGTGCCCCAGTGACGCTCTGGCCCGCCTTTCGCGATCTTGCCCTTGAAACGGTGAGCGCGCCGCGCATGGCGGCGGCGCGCATCCTACAGTTCCAGCCCGGTCGCGACTGGCTCTGGCAGGCGCTTCTCTGCGCGGTTGTGCTCAATGCGCTGGTTTTTGGGCTGTCCACGATGATCGCGCCGCCAGACACAGCGTTGCCGCCGATGATGGCGACGCCGTTCCTGTTTGCGCTCACCATGGCCTGTGGCCTTGTGATTACCATCTTTGGTGTGTTCTGGGTCGGTGCTTGGCTGGGCGGTCAGGCAAGGCTGGACGATATTCTGGTCTTGATGACATGGCTGCAAGTGTTGCGCTTTGCGGTTCAGCTCGTGGCGGTGCCGCTGGGGATCATCGCCCCGGCATTGACGGTGATGGGGCTTATGGTGGCCTCGATCATTGGGATCTGGATCCTTGTCAATTTCATTGATACGGCGCACAGGTTCGACAATCTTTTCAAGGCCTTCGGCGTTCTCATTTTCACCGGAATGGGAATTGTCATGGGCCTGATCCTGATGCTGTCCATCATCGGGGTCTCAACTGCGGGGTTTGCAGCAGATGTATGACGTGAACAAAATCCGGGGTGATTTCCCGATCCTCAGCCGCGAGGTAAACGGCAAGCCGCTGGTCTATCTCGACAATGGTGCCAGCGCGCAGAAACCTCAGGTGGTGATCGACGCGGTCACGCGCGCCTATGCGGAGGAATACGCCAATGTGCATCGCGGCCTGCATTTCCTGAGCAATCTCGCGACCGAGAAATACGAGGCCGTGCGCGGCATCATCGCCCGGTTCCTTGGCGCGTTGGACGAGAACGAGATCGTGCTCAATTCCGGTACCACCGAGGGCATCAACAACGTGGCCTATGGCTGGGCCATGCCGCATCTGGAGGCAGGGGACGAGATCATCCTGTCGGTGATGGAGCACCACGCCAATATCGTGCCCTGGCATTTCCTGCGCGAACGGCAGGGTGTGGTGCTGAAATGGGTGGATGTGGATGCCACCGGCGCGCTGGATCCGCAGGCGGTGATCGACGCGATGGGACCAAAGACCAAGCTGGTGGCGATCACCCAGATGTCCAATGTGCTGGGCACGCGGGTGGATGTGAAAAGCATCTGCGCCGAGGCCCGCGCGCGCGGCATCGCCACGCTGGTGGATGGATCGCAGGCGGCGGTGCATGGCCCGGTTAATGTCGAAGAGATCGGATGTGATTTCTACGCCATCACCGGCCACAAGCTCTATGGCCCGTCCGGTTCCGGCGCGATCTACATGAAGAAGGAACGCATGGCCGAAATGCGCCCCTTCCTCGGCGGCGGCGACATGATCAAGGAAGTGCACCGGGACGAGGTGATCTATAACGACCCGCCGATGAAGTTCGAGGCAGGCACGCCGGGCATCGTGCAGACCATCGGGCTGGGCGTGGCGCTGGAATATATGATGGGCGTGGGGATGGAGAGAATCGCCGCCCATGAAGAGAAACTGACGCAATATGCGCGGTCGCGGATGGACGGGCTGAACTGGCTCAACGTGCAGGGCAAGGCCCCGGGCAAGGGGGCGATTTTCTCCTTCACCCTCGACGGTGCGGCCCATGCGCATGACATCTCCACCATTCTCGACAAAAAGGGCGTCGCGGTGCGCGCGGGCCATCACTGCGCCGGGCCGCTGATGGATCATCTGGGGGTGACCGCCACCTGCCGCGCCTCCTTTGCCATGTATAACACCGAGGCCGAGGTGGATACGTTGATCGAGGCGCTGGAACTGGCGCGCGAACTGTTTGGCTAAGGGCTGAACGCGGGTGCCGGTCCCGGCTTCAGAGGCTCAGATGCGCGCCGCGCCGCTGTGGCTCCTCGTTGTATTGCAGGCGGTGATCTCTGCGGCCTCGCTGGTGGTCGAGATCGTGGCAGGCCGGATGTTGGCCCCCTATGTCGGCATGTCGCTTTACACATGGACGGCGGTGATCGCCGTAGTGCTGGCGGGGTTCTCGCTGGGCCATTGGTGGGGCGGGGTGCTGGCCGAACGGCCCCTGCGCCGGGCGCTCTCAGCCACGGGCTGGGCGCTTTTGGGCGCGGCGCTGACCACGGCGCTGGCCGCACAGGCGCTCAGGCTTGCGGCAGAACCGGTGCTGGGTTTGGGCGGTGGGCCGGTCTGGGGCATCACCGGGCTGACGATGGCGGCGTTTTTCCTGCCCTCCTTCTTTGCCGGTGTCCCCGCGCCGGTGCTGACCCGCGTGGCGCTTGACAGCGGCGCGCCGCAAGGCCGCGCGCTTGGGGCGATGTTTGCCTCGGGCGCGGTGGGGGCGATTGGGGGCACGCTGCTGGCCGGGTTTGTCTTTATCGCTTGGCTCGGCTCCATGATCACGCTGGCGGTGGTCACGGCGGTCTATATCGCGGGCGCGGCGCTCTGCCTTTATCTCGCGCGTCAAAGCCGCGTCGCGGGGACAGCGGCGGCGCTTGTCTGCGCACTGGTGGCAGGGCAGAGCCTTCTGAGCGAGGGGCCCTGCACGGTGGAAAGCCGCTATTTCTGCATCAAGGTCTCGGATGTGTCGAGCGACCCGGAGCGCCCGGCGCGTGCCATGGTCATCGACCATATGGTGCATGGCATCTCCGCCCGCGACCTGCCCCGGGTGATGTTCACCGATCACGCCGCCATGCTGGATGCGCTGGCGCGGCTGCGCGCGCCTCAGCCGGAGTTTTCAAGCTTCCATATCGGCGGCGGCAATTTCGCCCTGCCGCGCGCCTTTGCCGACCGGGGGCTGGAACGCATCACCGTGGCCGAGATCGACCCGGAAGTGACCCGCATCGCGGCGCGGGAGTTCTGGTTTGATCCCGCAACGGCCCGGGTCCTGCACCGGGACGCGCGCGCCGCGCTGCGCGCCGATCCCGCGCGCTATGACGTGATCATCGGCGACGCGTTCACCGATATTGCCGTGCCCCAGCATCTGGTCACGCTGGAGTTCTTTGAACTGGTGCGCGACCGGCTGACACCCGGGGGCAGCTACCTGATGAACGTGATCGACTATGCCGACAGCCTGCAGGCTGTTGGCAGCCTCGTGCGGACCCTGCGCGAGGTCTTTCCCTCGGTCGAGCTCTGGACCGAGGCGCGCAGGCCCGCGCCCGGCGAGCGGATCGTGATGGTGATTGCCGCCGGAGAGACACCGACCCCGGCAAACAGCTTTGCCGTCCCATCGCCCGATCAAACGACATTCGCCGCGCTTGGGGCTGCTTTTGTGGACGAGATTGCCGCGCGGGGCATTGTGCTGCGCGATGATTTTGCGCCCATCGACCGTCTGCTGAACCCGCGCGACTGACCGGCCCGCATCGCGCTTGGTCTTTGTGCCGGGCTTCGCTAACCTCCGGCCCGAGGCGCATGAGCAGGGCGATATGCGCGGATCGGGAGCGTTCATGAAACCGCTGTTGTTGATCCTCATCTATCTGGTGGCCGTGACGCTGCCGCTGATCCTGTCATGGGTCACCGGCGGACCGCCACGCCCGGTGCTGCAGGAGATCGCGTCGGGGCTGGGCATCCTTGCCTATGCGATGATCCTGGCCGAATTCGTGCTGTCGGGGCGGTTCAAGAGCGTGTCAAACAGCGTCGGCATGGATGTCGCCATATGGTTTCACCAGATGCTGGCGCGTGTCGCGCTGGTCTTTGCGCTGCTGCATCCGTTTCTCTATGGCGGCACGCCGTCCGGGGGTACGCGGCCCTGGGACCCGACCCGCGCATTGACCGTCACCACGGATTTCACCGCGCTGGCCTCGGGCATCGCGGCCTTTGCATTGCTGCCCGCGCTGGTGCTGTTTGCGGTGCACCGGGACAAGCTGGATTACAATTATGAAACCTGGCGGTTGATGCATGGGATTGGCGCGGTGGTGATCGCGCTGGCCCTGCTGCATCACGCGGTTTATGCCGGGCGCTATGGCGGGCATCCGGTCATGGTCTGGGTCTGGATCATCCTGACCGGGATCGCGGTTGCGTCGCTGGTCTATTTCTACCTTCTGGTGCCGCTTCGGGCGCGTGGCAAACCATGGTGTGTCACCTCGGTGACGCAACTGACCCCAAGGCAATGGGAGGTGACCGTGGCGCCGCAAAAGGGCGGAGGGCTGCGCTATCACGCGGGACAATTCGCATGGCTCAATATCGGGCACAGCGCCTTTTCCCTGCATGAGAACCCGTTCTCGATTGCCTCGGCCCCGGCCTCAGGCCCCGAGGTCACGTTCATGATCAAGGAATTGGGGGATTTCACCCGCACCATTGGCGGGATCACGCCGGGCACCGTCGCTTATGTGGACGGGGCCTATGGCAACCTGTCGGTGGACGGGCGAAGCGAGCCGGGTGTGGCGCTGATTGCCGGAGGGATTGGCATCGCGCCGCTCATCGGTATCCTGCGGCAGATGCGGCTCACCGGCGATACGCGCAAGGTCAGGGTGATCTATGGCAACCGCAGCGAAGAGCAGATCACTTGCCGCGATGAGCTGGCGGCGGAGGACGTGACCTATGTCCTGTCCGAGCCGCCGCCGGGCTGGACAGGCGAAAGCGGCATGATCAGTCCGACGCTTCTTGACCGGGTCTTTACGCCAGAGGAGATGCGCGACTGGGTCTTCGTGATGTGCGGCCCGGGCGCGATGTTGGACATGGTCGAGGATCATCTGATCGCGCGCGGCGCGCCCTCGGACCGCATCCTGTCGGAGCGTTTTCAGTATGACTGACCCGTTGAGAAACAAATCCTTGCGCCAGCGCCTGTCCCTTGGGTTTCGGGTGGTGACTCTGGTGCTCGTCGCGCTTTTGCTGGCATTCGCGCTGCGCTGAGGCCGGGATCGAGGGGCCAAAAGGGCTGGCCCCTCGCTGTTCGGCCGATCATCCGTTGATCAACTGATCCGCATGGGCGACCTTGTCACGATTGTCTTCGGCATATTTCATCAACCCGGCCATCAACCCGCCGTCATTGGCAAACTTCGCCGACGGCCGGAACCCGTGCGCATGCCAATAGGTCGTCTTGTCCAGCCGCAACAGCCGCCCAAAGACCGAGGCCACGATCGCCCCGCCCACACCGGTGAGCTTGCCGCCGCCGTGCTGTTCGGCCTCTTGCAGACAGTAAAACCACAGCGGCGTGCGGGTGAACCCGGCATTCGCCAGGACCGGATGCATTTCGACCTCGGGGGCCGGACGGCCCAGACCGTCGCGCAGGAACGCCGCCATCAACTCACCGCTTTGCAGCTGATAGGTATAGCGGTCGCGGATCATGTTGCGCAGGGGCAGGTTGCGGCTCTGTGCCAGGGTGAGCGTGTGGTCGATCTCTTTCAGATGCACGCGTTCATGGATAAACGGCAGGTTCGTGAGCGGCAGGCCCAGCGTCGTGCCCACGGGGCGCGCGCGTTGGGCGGCTTTGCCGTCATAGTCAAAGAACATGTTCATGCGGATCGACTCCTTGGGCCGTTTGCCAAAGCCCAGAAGCTTGTCCATCGAAACCTGCCCGGTCTTGGGTTTCATCTCGTAATCGGGCTGCGCCGTGGCATGTCCAAAGCGATAGGCCGCGCCGGTGAACTCCACCGGCATGATCGCCGCATCAGTTCCGAAAATGTCATGCAGCCGCGCCTCATCCAGACAGGATTGATCGACAAAGGCGGGCAGAAATTCCTCCCAGACCGCGCATTGGTAATGAAAGCGCAGGAATCGGCGCACTTCTTCGAACACCATGCTCCGTTCCGGCACGAAATCGGCCCAGTCATTGGCCGAAGTGCCCATATGCGCGCAGCCCTTGATCTCGGCATAGGTGGCCGGGTCGTTCAGCGCCTCGGTCATGAGGATATTGTGCAGCGCGATGAACCCCGCCTGAATACCCGAAATGACGGCGTTTTCATCGTTGCGCGGATCGCCGATCAGCGCCGTGCCATTGGCCGTGCGGGCCAGGTCGAAAGCGTTGTCTCTGTTGCCCAGCACAAGGAAATTGGCGGTGTTGCCGCTGCCATAGAGATGCGGGCTGGCCTCGGGCCCGTCACCATAGACGCAATCGAGATCCAGCGACGGGGTGCGAATATTCGGGATGTCCGCGGGTGAAATTTTCGTGCCCAAAGCGCTGGTGGCGTCGAGCGTGATGTCATGATCGACGAATTGCCCGAAAAAGGTCAGCCCCGCCGCCGCCTCGCCGGATTTGTCGGTCTTCTTGCCCATGCCAAGCGCCACCTCTTCCAGCGTGGCAATCACCTGCGGATGGGTGGTGTGGCTGACCTTGACGGGCAGGGGCGGGCGCAACCGGCCCAGCGTGGCAGGAAAGGGCTTGGGCCGGGTCTCTTCCGGGCCTGCATGGCATTCCAGAAGCTTGTCGAACCGGGACAACCCGTGTGGCATTGTACTCATTGAACGTCTCCGTTTGAAAATTGCGTCGTCGAAAATCTGCGGCCACGAAATCGGCCTTGCGGGGCATCGAAATCAAACCGGCCCCGGAACCGTGCTACATCTTTTGCGTGAAATGTATGTGATTTTGCCCGTAATGTATGCGCAGCCGGAAATGCCCGCCGCGCGTCAAAACCCGCTTGAAGCGCCGGAACCTTCGGGGTAGATGCGTAGGCAGGCACCTGTAGCTCAGCTGGATAGAGCGCTGCCCTCCGAAGGCAGAGGCCAGAGGTTCGAATCCTCTCAGGTGCGCCATTTCTTCAAACGCTTGAGATAGACCCGCATCACGCCTGTGGTTGACGTGGCTCAGTCCGTGCCGCCATGCACCGGGAGCTTGGCCAGCGTTTCTTTCGACAGGTCCGCCACACCCAGCTGCCGCATCGCGTGGTCCAGCTCGGCGCTCAGAATGTCGGCCACGTGGGCGGCCCCGCGCGGGCCAAGCGCGGCGAGGCCATAGAACCACGGGCGGCCAAGGAACACGAAATCCGCCCCGAGCCGCAATGCGCGCAGCACGTCCAGGCCGCTGCGCAGACCGCTGTCGAGGATCAGGCAGGCGTCGGGAAAGCGCGGGCGCAGTTTCTGCAACGCGGTCAGCGAGGGCAGCACCGCATCGTTCTGCCGCGCGCCGTGGTTGGAGACCCAGAGCGCGTCGGCCCCCAGATCCAGCGCGGCGCGCGCGTCGGCCTCGCTCAGGATCCCCTTGATCACCAGCTTGCCGGGCCACAGCGCGCGGATCTCGGCGATCTCGTCCGGGGTCGCGCGGCGGCCAAGGTTGCGGGCGGCAAAATCGCCCATGTCCTCGAAGCTGGCTGTGTCGGGCAGGTAGGGCCGGAAATTGACGAAATCGGGCCGCCCCCGTTTCAGTGTGCGCAACGCCCAATCCGGGCAGAGCGTGGCCTGCGCCACCATGCGCGCGGTCAGACGCCCCCGCGGCGGCAGGCCCGAGATCGAGGCGACTTCCCGCCGCGACGTGACCGGCACGTCAATCGTGATCACCAGCGTGTCCACCCCGACCGCTTTGGCCCGACGCACGAGGTCGAACCGCGCTTCGCGGTCCTCGGTGGCATAAAGCTGGAACCACATCTTGCCCCCCGCCTCGGGCGCGACCTTTTCCAGAGGCACATTGGCCACGGTGGACAGCACCATGGGCAGGTCGACTTCGCGCGCGACGCGGGCAAAGTGATGTTCCCCATCGGGCCACATCATCGAGGTCAGCCCAACCGGGGCAATGCCGAAGGGTCGGGCAAAGCGTTGGCCCAGAACCTCGGTGCCGGTGTCCGGTGCGCCCATGTCATGCAACACGGATTGGCCCAGCGTCACCCGGTCGAAAACGGCAATGTTCTCGGCCAGCCGCGTTTCGCGCGATTGGCCATGTTCCAGATAGCCCCAGGCAAAACCGGGCATGCGCCGCCGGGCGCGCGGGATCAGGTCCTGAATACGCGGGTAGCGCAGCATGGTCTTGGTGGACATGGGGTCTCCTTTGGCCCGAGTTCGCCATGCCGGGGCAGCACCGTCAAGGCAGGATCAGCAGCCAGACCCAGATTGTTCCGATAGAGAGCGCCGTGGCGATCAGCACGGATGACGCCGCCACCCGCCGCGCCACGCCATACATGTTGGCAAAGACATAGGTGTTGATCCCCGGGGCCATGGACGCGGTCAGCACCGCCGAGCGCAGCGCGCCGGTGGACAGGTTCAACGCCGATCCCAGCGTGTAGGCGATACTCGGATGCAGCACCAGAGAGACCGCGCAGACAAAACCGATGATGCGGAAATCTCCCTCGGGGCGGTAGCGATGGATCACCCCGCCCATGCCAAACAGCGCGCAGGGAATGGCGGCGCGCACGATGATGTCCACGGCGTCATTGGCGACCTTGGGCAGCTCCAGCCCGCTGAGATTGACGGCAAACCCCGCCACGATGCCGATCACCAGCGCATTGCGGAACATGGCGCGCAACACCTTGGCGGGCAGGTGGCGGGCCGGGGTGCCGCGGGCGCGGGCAATCTCCATGGCCGTGATGCCCACGCCGTAGCAGAACGGCGAATGCAGCGCGACGATGGCATAGTTGGGGGCCAATGCGCCCGCGCCATAAGCGCTTTCGGTGATAGCCAGACCCAGCATGACGGAATTGGCAAACAGGCAGCAAAAGCCGATGGCCACCGCGTCTTCCCACTCCCGTTTGAAGAGGTATCGCCCGGCCAGCAATCCGGCGATAAAGCCGGTGAGAGATCCGGTGTAGAAGCTGACCAGCAGGCGGGCGTCAAAGCTCGCCCCCAGATCCAGCGTGGAGATCGCCTTGAACAGCAGGACGGGAATGGCGAAATTCTGGGTGAAGCTCATCAGCCCGTCGATGCCATTGCCGCCGATCCAGCCGCGCCAGACCGCCACATAACCCGCACCGATCACCAGAAAGACCGGCAGGATGACATCGATCAGCGCCTGCATCTCAGAGCCTTGCGCGAGGGGAGAGTGCAGGAGCCTCCGGCGGGAGTTTATCTGGCAAGATGAAACAGGAGCCTGTCATGACACCTGCAAGCTCAGCTGCATGAGGTCATAGGCCGGGGTGACGTTGTCTGGGGTCTCTGCTTTGACCGTCTCGTAATCGAGGTCGATATGCATATTGGTCAGCACTGCGCGGGCAGGTTTGGCACGCGCGATCCAGTCCAGTGTCTTGTCCAGATGTGCATGCGTGGGATGCGGCGTGCGGCGCAGCGCGTCGACGACAAAGATGTCGAGCCCCTCCAGAACGGGCCATGCCGCATCGGGGATATCGGCCACGTCGGGCAGATAGGCCAGACCGCCAATGCGAAAGCCCAGCGCGTCGATGGAACCGTGATCCACCTCGAAGGGGGTAAAGGTGATCGGGCCGCCCGCGCCCTCGATGGTCACGTCGCCCTTGATCGTGTGCAGATCGAGAATGGGCGGATAGGGCGAGCCTTCGGGTTGGACAAAGGCGTAGCCGAAGCGGCTGAGAAGCGCGTTCTGCGTGTCGCCATCGGCCCAGACGGGCAGGCGCGCCTTCATGTTGAAGACGATCATGCGCAAATCGTCGATGCCATGCACATGGTCCGCATGGGCATGGGTATAGACCACCCCGTCGAGCCGCCCGGTGCCGGTGTCGAGAAGCTGGCTGCGCAGGTCGGGCGAGGTGTCGATCAGGACCGAGGTCGTGCCCTCCGGCCCGTCCCGTTCCACCAGCATGGAACAGCGGCGGCGGCGGTTCTTTGGATTCTCCGGGTCGCAGTCGCCCCAATGCCCGCCAAGCCGCGGCACACCGCCCGAGGAGCCGCAGCCGAGAATGGTGAAGCGGTATGTGTCGCTCATGCGGGGCTCCAGTTGGCGGCCTTGGTAAAGAGGCTTTCGAAATTGGCTTCGGTCTGCGCCGCGAAGTCTTTGTATTCCATGCCGAATGTCTCGGCGGCCCGGCGCGCGGTATGGGCGGTAAAGCTGGGTTCATTGCGCTTGCCGCGATAGGGCGGCGGGGCGAGATAGGGCGCGTCGGTTTCCACCAGAATGCGGTCGATGGGGGCGGAGGTGAAGATATCGCGCAGCTCCTGGGATTTGGGGAAGGCGGTGATGCCCGACATCGACAGGTAGAACCCCAGATCGAGCGTGCGTCGCGCCAGCTCGGCCCCGGAAGAAAAGCAATGCATGACGCAGGAATAAGGCGCATTGCGGTGCTCGGCCTCCAGAATATCGGCCATATCCTCATCCGCTGCGCGGGCATGGATGATCAGTGGCAAGCCGGTGCGCTGCGCCGCCTCGATATGAATGCGCAGCGAGGTTTTCTGCACCTCGGCACTGTCGGCGGTGTAGTGATAGTCCAGTCCGGTTTCACCGATCCCTACGAATTTCGGATGCTGCGAGAGCGTCACCAGCTCGTCCACCGTGGCCAAAGGCTCATCCGCCGCGCTCATCGGGTGGGTGCCCGCGGCGTAGAAGACCGGGGCAAATTCCTCGGCTAGCGCGCGGACCTGTGGCTCCAGCCGCAGCTTGGTGCAGATCGTGACCATCCGGTGTACGCCCGCTTCCATCGCGCGCGCCACAAGCTCCGCGCGTTCGCCGTCGAAATTCGCGAAATCAAGATGGGTGTGACTGTCGGTGATCCGGGGTGCGTTGCTCATATCCGCCTCAGGCGGCCATGTCCGCCGCCGTTTTCTGGAGTTTTATCATCGTATCTAGGATGAGTGCGGCAGGGTCAAGATTGACCGCCCGCCCGTGACGGCTTCGAGCGGAGATCTCCTGTCCGATCTCGGCCCAGCGGCGGGCGCTTTGCGGGGTCGGGGCGAGGCGGGCAAAGATCTCGGCCTCATGCGGTGCGGCGGCGGGGAGGGGGGGCTGACCGGTGGCGCCCGCACGGGCCAGCCGGATCAGCGCCAGGTCGAGCAGCGAGAAAATGGTGTTCACCTTGTCCTCGTCGCCACGGGTCGTGGCGGCCTCGGCCAATGCCAGGGCGCGGGCGCGGTCCAGCCGGGGCAGGGTGCCCAGAAGCGACAGGATTGCCGCATAGAGCTTTGGCCCGTCATTCAGCGACAGACGGATGGCATCGCCCACAGAGCCCGACGACAGCGCCGCCAGCGCGTCGGCCTCTTCCGGGGCGGTCTCGATTCCGGCTTGTGTCAATGCCTCTGCCATGTCGGGCGTCGTCAGCGGCGACAAGCGCAGCATGCGACAGCGCGAGCGGATAGTGGGCAAGAGCGAAGAGGGCTGATGCGTGACCAGCAGCAGGGTCGAGCGCGCGGGGGGGTCTTCGAGAAGTTTCAAAAGCGCATTGGCGGCGGCGGTGTTCATTTCGTCCATTGCATCCACGATGACGACACGCCAGCCGCCATCCGCCGCAGACAGTGCAAAGCGCGATTTCAGCTTGCGCACCTCGTCCACAGTGATCTCGGATTTGAGCCGCTTGAGCTTGTCATCCCAGGGGCGGATCAGCCGGAACAGCCCCGGTTCTGACCCGGCGTGGATGCGGCGCGCAACCGGGTGTTCGGGGTCCAGATCCAGAGATGTTGGGGGCGGTGGTGCGCCAAACAGCCCGCCATCCGCTTCGGGCGGGTTGGCGATCAGATGCCGCGCGATGCGCCAGGCCAGCGTCGCCTTGCCCACGCCGCGCGGACCCGCAATCATCCAGCCGTGGTGCAGACGACCAGAACCGACCGCGCCCAGAAAAGCACGTTCAGCGGCATCCTGTCCGATCAGTCGCGCGGTGTCACGCGGATGCGGTGCGCCGTCGATCTGGTCCGGTTGGGGGCGGTCTTCGCTCATGTCAGGTGCTTGTCTACCACGGCGGCAATGTCCTGCGCCACGGTCTCCACGCCCTGCGCGCCGTTGATCACGCGGATACGGTCGGGAAATTCGCGGGCGAGATCAAGAAACCCGGCGCGCATCTTTTCCTGCAACCCGGTGCCGAAATCCTCGAACCGCTCTTCGACCCCATTGCGGGACTTGGCGCGGGCCAGCCCGGTGGCGGGGTCCATGTCGATGAGTATCGTCAGATCCGGTTCGCGCCCGATCATCAACGCGTGCAATTGATCTACCGATGCGCGCAGATCACCACGCGACAGGCCCTGATACATGCGGGTGCTGTCGGCAAAGCGGTCGCAGATCACCACCTTGCCCGCCGCCAATGCGGGCAGGATCGTACGTTCCAGATGATCGCGGCGCGCGGCGGTAAAGAGCAAAAGCTCGGTCTCGGCCGACCAGCGGTCGGGATCCCCCTGCAACACCAGCGCGCGAATTTCCTCAGCTCCGGGTGAGCCGCCCGGTTCACGGGTCAGAACAACCTCGCGGCCCTGCGCACGCAGGTGATCGGCCAGCAGGCGGGTCTGGGTGGACTTGCCCGAGCCATCAATCCCTTCGAAAGACAGGAACACCCCGGGCTGCGTGCTCAAGAGGCGGCCTCGGGCACTGTTGTGCCGATCTTTTCCAGAAGCAGCTTGGCCGCCGTTGTCACGCGGGACATGAACCCGCCCGCCGCCACGTCGCGGTCCGCCACCAGCGGCACGCTGAATTCGGGCAGGCCCTCGGGTTTGACGATCATTTCGCCCAGCGGATCGCCGGTCTTGATCGGGGCGGCCACGGGGCCGCGATAGACCACTTCGGCGTCGATCTTGCCACCCGCCAGCACCGGCACCAGCATCTCCAGATCGGAGGCGGGCGTCAGGCCCACAATCGGCGCTTCCCCCATCCAGACATCGGCCTCGGCCACCACGGCACCCTGTTTCAAAAGGGTCGTCTGGGTGAACTGGCGGAAAGCCCAGTTGACGATCTGCTCAGATTCCTCGGCCCGGGCGCGGGCGCTTTCCAGCCCGGTAAAAGCAAAGACCACCCGGCGGTCGCCTTGTTTGGCCGATCCGACGAGGCCGTATCCGGCCTCTTGCGTGTGTCCGGTCTTGAGCCCGTCCGCGCCGATGCCAAGACCCAGAAGCGGGTTGCGGTTTTCCACGTTTTGCGGGGCGCGCCCGTCAAACAGGAATTTGGTTTCGGCAAACATAGGGTAGAATTCCGGAAAATCCTCGATGATCAGGCGGGCAATCAGGGCAAGGTCCCGCATCGACATGCGATGACCGGCCTGGGGCCAGCCATTGGAATTTGTAAAGGTCGACGATGTCATGCCCAACTGCTGCCCGCGTCGCGTCATGTAGCGGGCAAACCCGGCCTCGGTGCCATCGGGGCTGAGCGCTTCGGCAATCACTGCGCAGGCGTCGTTGCCCGACAGCACGATAATGCCGCGCAACAGATCCTCGACCGTAACCCGGTCGGTGGTGTCCAGAAACATGGTCGAGCCGCCATAGGACATGGCGTGCTGCGATACGGGCAGTTTCTCATTGAGGGACAGGCGGCCGTCGCGGATGGCCTCGAACGCCATGTAGAGCGTCATCAGCTTGGACATGGAGGCGGGCGGCAGGGCCGTATCCGCATCCTTGTTCAAGAGCACGGTGCCGGTGGTTACATCCACGACAAAGGCGGAGCGGGCCTTGGTGTCAAAGGCCTGCGCCATGCCAGCTGCCAGCAAGAGGGCCAAGGTCAGAACGGGGGCGAGAAACGTAGAGCGGATCATGTCACTTTCCGGTGTCAGATGTCTCGGGGCCCCAGATGGGGCTGGTTCAATGGGTGACGGCATAGGCGTCGATAAAGCCGGCCGATTTGATGATTTTCAACAGCTCCGCACGTTCCGACACAGAGGTGGCCGGACCGACCACGACACGCCAGAATTTCTTGCCCGAGCTGGAGCCTTCCTTGACCGTCGGGATCAGGCCCTTCTGGCGCATGGTGGCGGCGGTGTTGCGGGCGTTTTTCTCGATCGAGAAGATGCCGATCTGGATATACGGCCTTTCAAGTCCCGAGGCGGGCTTGGGCGCAGGTTTCGGTTTGGGGGCCGGGGGGGGCGTCGTCGCTTCGGGCGCGGCGTCAATCGCGGCGGCGGCGGTCTCGGTCACCGGGTCCAGCTCGGTCTCGGTCACGCCGTCGGGCGCATCAAGGCTGGAGGCCGGGGCGGGTTCGGCCGCTTCCGGTGCTTGTTCGCGCCGCAGGGCAGTGACGTTCAGATTGGTCGGTTGACCGGCCACAAGCTTCAGCGCGGCGGCGGCGTCGGACGACACCTGAAGCCGCGGCCCGGGATTGGCGCGCTCCTTGCGGAACAGTGCACCGATCACGAATTTGCCGTTGGAGGGATTGCGGATGATCACCCGCTCGGGGTCTTTCACATCCGGATGCGCGACCCAGACACCGCCCAGCGACGGCCGCCCGTCCCAGAGCCCGGCTTCGGTCACCTGAAACACGTCCGGTGCCTCGACGTCGCGTTCGACCAGCTTGACCGCGCGATTGGGGCTTTCGGACTGTGCTGCGTCCGCACCATCCTTGGCCTGCAGGAAGCCGGGCAATTGCGCGCCCTCTTCGCAGGCCGCCAGCAGGGCCAGCGCGGCCGTTGCCGCCAAGAGCCGCGCAGCAGTGCGTCCAGAGCGTTTGCGCGCTGCCCGATACGCGGAGAGATCCTGAGAATTCATGTCGTGCCCTTCTGCCTGATCAGCCCCGGTTTCGGAGCAATGGCCGGTTATCCGGTCTTGTTTTGACTGCCTGTGCGATGACCGCAGGCGTATTTTAGCGATTGCAGCGCGTCAAGAAAAGGCTGCTGCGATCACATAGGCGAGTTTCTGGCAAATCAGTGCTTTGCAGAATCATTTCGCGGCGTTTAACGAAGCGGAACCGGAGGAGTGGCAGAGTGGTCGAATGCACCGGTCTTGAAAACCGGCGTGCGTGAAAGCGTACCGTGGGTTCGAATCCCACCTCCTCCGCCACCACATAACATATTGATTTTAAAATATTTTTCGCCTCTCGTATTGTGGCGTGTTTTCCGCGGCATGCGAGACACGTTACCCTCTAGAGACTTGAAATCGCAGGCGAAATAGTCGCCCAAAACAGCCCGAGTCTCTATTTGGCATTTGGCGCGATACGGTTTTCGGGTGCTGCTTCAGCCGCAGGACTTGACTTCTAGCGGTTTCGAAGTTGGCCAGAGCCCTGTCGCGCAGTCGCTAACTCGTGCATCAGAACCAATCACTTAACCCAGTCGAGTCCTTCAGGAGGCATGCGAGCGACGCGCCAGCCACTTTCCCGTAGGAGGCCGATCTCGGCGTCGTCGAAGGCATCTGCCCGCATGGCAAGGCAGGCGAATGCGGGGGAGGGTCATGTCGAGGCTCGGGAGCAGGTAGTAGTCGAGCGGCTGTTGGTTCGGCCGATCCATACGAACCGCAATCGTGATGTCAGGCTTGAGGCTCATGTCAAAGCGGATATTCCACCGCAGAGAGCCCGCATTGGTTTCACTGCAGCGGACGATGACGAGAGATGCGGTGAATTCGCCGTTGATGGTGAGCAGGTCTGTTCGGGGATGCCGCTCGACTTTGCCGCCCGAAGCCTCGATGCCAGCAATCGTCTCGGCGACAATGTCCGGATGGAGCTCGCGCAAGCGTCTGTTGATCTCGATGTATCTGTAGTCCCGATCAGGTTTGAACCCGACCAGCCGGTAGGCGCGCAGCAGGCTGCCAATCCGCGGCTCCTTTGGCGAGATTTCCGCCACCCATGTTTCGCTGGCGACGACCATCTGGCTCCACACCATGGTGCCGCTATCGGCTGGCGATATCGTCGAGCTGCAAGGGTATTTCCGGGTCGCGGACGGCTACTTCGCCGCCGACCACACGTCCTTCTGGGGCTGCAAGGTCGGTTGAGCGGCGGAAGGAGGATCCCATGACACCACCCCGATCCGATCAGGGTTTCGTGCGCATGCCCGATGCTGAGTTTGAGGCCATGCTGGCACGTGCTGCGGAGAAAGGCGCCAAACGCGCGCTCGCCGATGTCGGCCTCGACGGCGAAGAAGCTGCGCTCGATATCCGGGATTTACGCTCGCTGCTGGACTGCATCCGGCTGGTGCGCCGCACCGCGATGCAGACGGCTGTGCGAATGATCACCACCGGCGTGATGTTGGCGCTGCTCGCGGGTATCGCGATCAAGCTCAAGATCTTCGGAAGCGGCCCTTAGCCGCCCATCGCAACAATTCACGCACCAACCTGAACCCGCCCATGTGGCGGGTTTTTTCGTTTCTGGAGGACACCATGACCACGACCTTTTACGACCATTGGAGCGATGTGCCGGAGAAAGCTTGGCGCTGGACCAACTTCTCGCCCGCCGAAATTGCCTGCCGCGGTGCCGGCAAGCTGCTCATCAACGAGCCCGCGCTCGACAAGCTTCAGGCGCTGCGTGACCGGCTCGGCAAGCCGCTGATCGTGCGTTCCTGCTATCGCAGCCCCGAACACAACCGCGCCGTCGGTGGCGCCACGAGGTCGAAGCGCCTCGACGGCGCCGCCTTCGACATCGCCATGTCGAACCATGACCCGGTGGCCTTCGAAGCGGCGGCGCGCGATGTCGGTTTCCTCGGCTTCGGCTTCTATCCGCGATCGGGGTTCATGCATGTCGACCTCGGCCCCGCACGCCAGTGGGGCGAGCGGTTCCCGATCCGGGCGACGGCATTTGCAGCCGAGACGCCGCCCGCACGCGAAGCGCTGGCGGAGAGCCGCACATCGAAAGGCGGTGGCGCGGCGACGCTGGGCGCAGCCGGCGTGGCGGTGGCGCAGCAGGTCCTGGCCGAGACGCTGAACGCCATACTGCCATTGTCCCGTATCTCGACACCCTGCGCTGGGTGTTCATTGCCGTCGCGCTCGGCGGGATCGCGGTCACCATCTATGCCCGCCTCGACGACTGGCGCCGGGGGCAGCGATGATCGGCTTCCTCCTCATCAGTGGCCTGAGGCGTAAGG
The DNA here is from genome assembly GCF_028023675.1 of Primorskyibacter aestuariivivens. Taxonomy (GTDB): domain Bacteria; phylum Pseudomonadota; class Alphaproteobacteria; order Rhodobacterales; family Rhodobacteraceae; genus Marinovum; species Marinovum aestuariivivens. The sequence goes on from NZ_JAQIOZ010000007.1 coordinate 259,569, forward strand.
CGCCGTTCTGCAGCAGACTCGGCCCGAAATCCTGTCGGCGTCTTGCCCGTCCATCGGCTGAATGCCCTGTCGAACGCGGCCGGGCCGGAGAGGCCTACCTGAACGGCGATTTGCGAGATGGGTAGCGTTGTGTTTGACAGGAGGTCTTCGCTGACGCTCTGGCGCACGTCTTCTTTCATCTGGCTGAAGGAGGTGCCGTTTGCCTGTAAGATGCGCTGTACACGACGTGGATGCAGGCCACAGATTGCGGCAAATCCATCAAGAGTAAGATCGTGGTGAGCGATGTTGTCCGCAAGCAAGCTACGAAGATAGGCAAGGGTTATTTCGCTGGCGCCGTCGGGCGCGAATTCCCCTCGTGAGGCTTTCTTCAGGTCCCAGTCCAGCGAGAATGGCGTCCAAAGCCATTGCGGCGGAAACGAAATCCGCAAGCCGTTGATCCCGGATGTGATAAGCGCCTGTTTCGGCAGAAACTTCGGCGGAAGACCTGCGGTGGTCGGCACAGTGACGTGGATGTCTTTGGGGTCGAAAGTGCCAGCGAGACCCTGTCTGATCACGGTCACGTAGAAGGCGACGCCGACTGCATCCAACTGCCTTGTTGGCTTCAACACCCCGATCGTGCGCTTAATCTCCAAGCTGGCAACGTCGGGTGAAACGATTAAGGAATACTTGACATTATCAACTTGCTTCGAAACCTCCACAACCACCCGGGAGAGAAAATCTCCCAAGGTGAGCGCGCGGCTCGCCGCGTCCCGGAGCCCGGGCGTCCCCTTCTTGGCGGTTTCGATCGCCACCGTTGCGCCGAAATACGGGTCGCCGAGAGTTTCGGCCATGTCCTCCATGGCAGCATAACAGGCTCTCGCCTCAACCAGCATCGCAGGATCGGTCAGCGCGCCGAGCGGAATCCTGTTGCGGGCAAGCAAAGCTTCGATATCGCCGCCACGCGAGACGAATGCCTTGGCGAGCGGGACCAGAACCAACATTGCCCGGGTGAATTTCAGTGTAGATGGTTTGCTCATCTGGACTCTTTTCTCATCTTTCAATGGATACCACTAAGGCGACAGGATTGTGTCACCGCTGGCATGAGATGCAAACACCTGATCTCACGGGGATGGTAGTTTTCAGGTTAGGGATGAGCGGAATCGGGCGATGTGCGCGCGGCGCTCATGATCCTAGCAAGCGCGGGGGGCTTGAATATGCTGCGAACAAGGACCTTGGGAGCTGCCACGATGGTGGCTTTGCTGTTGTCGACGACAGCCGTGCTGGCGAATGACATCGTCATAGCCGGCGGGAGGGTGATCGACCCCGAAACCGGTCTCGATGCCATTCGCAACGTCGCCATCGAGGGCGACAAGATCGTGGCGATCAGTGAATTTCCGTTAGAGGGCGATGTGGTTATCGACGCCACCGGCCACGTCGTGTCGCCGGGCTTCATCGACCTGCATTCCCATGGCCAGAACATCGGCGACTACCGGATGCAGGTTATCCAGGGCGTCACCACGGCGCTGGAGCTTGAATCCGGGCTTCTGCCCATCGGCGACTGGTATGATGCGCAGGCCACCAAGAACCTGCCGATGAACTATGGCGCTTCAGCAGCTTGGGTTTTTGGCAGGATCGCAACCTTCACCGAAACCGATCCATTGGCGACGGCAGGCTATTTCCTGGATGTACAGGGCCGCACCGACTGGAAGCTGGACATCGCCAGCCCGGAACAATCCGAACGCATCATGGCGCTGGTCGAACAGGGCCTCAAGGACGGTGCGCTGGGTATCGGCATCAACGCCGGTTACGCGCCGGGTTTTGGACACAAGGAATATTACGCGCTGGCCGAACTGGCCAACAAATACAATGTCCCGACCTATACCCATGTGCGTTATGCCAGCAACACCGAGCCGCAAAGCTCGTTCGAGGCGATCCAGGAGCTGATCAGCCTCGCCGCCATCACCGGCGCGCACATGCATCTGTGCCACATCAATTCGACCTCGCTGTCGGACATCAAGGCCACGATGGCGCTGGTGGAAGAGGCGCAGGCCCAGGGCATCAACGTCACGACCGAAGCCTATCCTTACGGCGCAGCCAGCACCGTGGTTGGCGCGGCCATGTTCAGCGGCCCGGACTGGCGCGAGCGGATGGATTCGACCGCCGATAACTTCCAGCTTGGCGCGGATCGGATGACCGAGGACGAGTTGGCCGATTATCAGGCGAACAAGCCCGGTACCATGATCGTCTGGCATTTCCTGGACGAGGAAGATCCCGCGGCCCTGTCGCTGCTGGACGTTTCGGTAACCAACCCCGCGACAGCGATCGCCTCGGATTCCGTGCTCTGGTCCTATTTCGACGAGAACGGCAACATTCTGCAATACGAAGGCGATGAATGGCCTCTGCCCGACAATGTGTTCAGCCATCCGCGGTCAACAGGCGCGTATACCAAGATCCTGCGGTCCTATGTGCGCGAACGCGGGGTATTGTCGCTTTCCGAAGCGATCCGCAAGATGTCGCTTCTGCCTGCACAGACGCTGGAAGACAGCGTGCCGCAAATGCGCACCAAGGGTCGGCTTCAAGTGGGCATGGACGCTGATATCGTCGTCTTCGATCCCGCAACGGTCGCTGACCTGGCCACCTTTGAAAATGCCAATCAACCGACCGTGGGCGTGCAAACCGTGATCGTGAACGGCGGCTTTTCGGTGCGCAACGGCGAGCTGGTATTGGACGCTCCCTTTGGTCGGCCGATTCGGAATGCCCGGACTGACTGACGAACGGCGCAAAATGCTGTAAATAATGGATAATCAAAGGCAAGAGAGGACGACATCGATGGCAAAAACGCTCTTTCTGACAACGACTCCGCTTATTGCCGGGCTGCTGACCGTTTCAGCGGCCTTCGCGCAAGACTATGATCTGGTGATCAACAACGGCAGGGTCATCGACCCTGAAACCCTGTTCGACGACATCGCCAATGTCGGCGTGAAGGACGGGCGCATCGTTGCGATCAGCACCGACCCGCTGACGGGCACCGAGACGGTGGATGCCACGGGTCATATTGTGGCGCCGGGCTTCATCGACACGCATTTCCACTTTCAGATGCCGATCGGTTATTCCCTCGGGTTGCGTGACGGGTTGACCAGCAGCATGGATTTCGAGATGGGCTGTGCGGGATCCTATGTCGCCGCCTGGTACGAGGCGCGTGCGGGTGTGACCCAGGCCAACTATGGCTGCGCGGTCAGCCACGAGTTCGCCCGCGCGATGATCCTAGACGGGTCGGACGGCGCTGAGTACCTGATAAATGGCCCCGTTGCCGCTTACACAACTCGGGCGAAAACAGGCTGGAGCGTGACACGCCCGAACCTGGAACAGGGCAACGCGATTCTTGAAGAGATTGACAAGGGCCTGATGGCTGGCGCACCCGGCATTGGCAGCACCACGGGCTATATGAGAGCGGGCATCTCTTCTCGCGAGATGTTCGAGGTGCAGAAGGTTGGCGCACGCTATGGCCGTCCGATGGGCTCGCATACACGCTATACGCTTGGCAACGACACGACCGAGGTCAACGGCGCGCAGGAACTCATCGCAAACGCAATCGCGCTCGGCGCGCCTGCGATCGTCCTGCACTTCAATAACCCCGGTTGGCGCGTGACACACGAATTGATTTCAGGGTTGCAGGAAAGGGGCTTCAACATCTGGGGTGAAATCTATCCCTACGCTGCAGGCTCCACCACGATCAATGCGGAGTTTCTGGAGCCCCAAAGCTGGGTCGATGATCTGGGCAACCGCTATGAGGAAACCATTCTGGATCCGGTCACGAATGAGTACTATACCCTCGAGACCTACAAGGCGACCATCGCATCCGAACCGACCAGGCCGGTCGTCGTGTTCAAGATGCCCGAAGAAGATCAGGCGAAGTGGCTGACGCTGAAGGGCGTGACCATGGCCAGCGATGGGGTTGGTGCCCAGCCGTACGACGCCCCGTGGGATTTCCCGATGGACCAGCTGGGCGGCACACACCCCCGGACCGCCGGATCCCGAGGAGCCACGATCCGGCTCGGTCGGGAAAACAACATCCCGATGATGCAGCTGATGTCGATCCTCAGCTACAACGCAGCCAAGCATCTGGGCAATACTGGCCTGAAGGCCATGCAGGAACGCGGTCGCATCCAGACCGGCATGGTCGCCGATATCGTGGTCTTTGACCCCGAACGCTTCACGGACAATTCGACCTACGACAAGGGTGCCGTCCCTTCAACGGGCATGAAAGCCGTGATCGTCAACGGTCAGGTCACCGTGCGTGACGATGTGCTGCTTCCTGTCTTCGCCGGTCAGCCGATCCGGTTTGAGCCCGAAGACAAGCCGCGCTTCGTGCCGGTCTCGCTGGAAGCATGGAATGCCGAATTCTCGACCGGGATGCCCAGTGACTTCACGGGTGCTTTCCCCGTGGACGGTGGAAACTAATCGTGATCGCGTTCAGGCAACGAGAAGTCAGCGTGCGATTCTTGATCTCTGTCTTTGTGGCGGCCTTGTTGGCCGCCACTCAAGCAACTGCAGAACCGGAGGCGATCGAGTTCTCCGACTTGGCGGATCCGTTGGCGGTGGCCTTTGACGATCCCTACGCAGCCATGGGGGTCGACATGCTGAACGAATTGAAACTGTTGGTTCAGTCGGACGAAAAGCTCGCCGGCACTGATCTTGATGCGGAGACCCGCACGCGTCTGGAAGCCCGCCGCACTGCCGCGCGGGAAGTGCTTGAAACAAACGGTCACGATGTGGAAGCGCTGCTCGAGCAGCGCTGGGACGTCGCCAGGAAGCGGCAGATCGCCCGCATGGCCACGAACCCCATTTTCGACGGCGTCGAGGTCTCGATCTCGGGCTATATCATCCCTGCACCACCAAACGCGGATGGCAGCGGGTTCGGCTATCTGGTGCCGCAGGTCGGAATGTGCAGCCACCTTCCGCCGCCACCGCCGAACCAACTCGTCAGGGTCAGACTTCGCGCGGATCAACAGGTCGAGTCCCTGTATCTGCCGGTTCGGGTGTCGGGGCTGCTGCGCGTCGAGCCAAGCGATGAGACCATATTCATCCTCGACGGCGAGTCGCGCATGCTGAGTGGCTGGACCCTCAACGCCGAAACCGTCGAGTTGCCGGAGGGTTGAAGCGGGAATGGCCCGGCCCTTTTACTCCGGAATGTAGGAACTGTTGGCGAAGCCGCGCGGCGCCGCGTCCGGGAAACAGGAATTCGCCAAGGGCGCATTCAAGGCGATTGCCCTGCTGGCGCTAAAGCCAAAAATAGAAGCCGAAATTGACATGGAGACACTAATGAAGAAGCAAAGATACATATTGACAGGCACATTCCTGCTAAGCGTCATGTCTGCCGTTCCGGCCCTGGCGCAAGACTATGATCTGGTAATCAACAATGGCCGGGTCATGGACCCGGAAACTCTGTATGACGACATCGCCAATGTCGGGATCAAGGATGGCCGGATTGTCGCGATCACCAAGGACGCGCTTACCGGTGCCGAGACGGTGGATGCCACGGGCCATATTGTGGCGCCGGGCTTCATCGACACCCATTTTCATTGGCAGACGCCAATCGGCTACCGGGTCGGCTTGCGTGACGGGTTGACCAGCGGCATGGATTTCGAGGCAGGCTGTGCGGGATCCTATGTCGCCGCCTGGTACGAGGCGCGTGCCGGTGTGACCCAGGCCAACTATGGCTGTGCGGTCAGCCACGAATTGGCCCGCGCGGTGGTGCTCGATGGGGCAGAGGGCGATTTCTTGGTAAACGGTCCCATTGCCGCTTTGGAAACCCGCAAGAAATCGGGCTGGAGCGTGACGCGCCCGACCCTGGAACAGGGCAACGCGATTCTTGAAGAGATTGACAAGGGTCTGCAGGCGGGCGCACCCGGCATTGGCAGCACCGTGGGTTATATGAGGGAGGGCGTCTCTTCCCGCGAGATGTTCGAGGTGCAGAAGGTTGGCGCACGCTATGGCCGCCCGACTGGCGCACATACACGCTATACGCTTGGCACCGACACGACCGAGAACAATGGTGCGCAGGAACTCATCGCTAATGCCCTGGCGCTGGGTGCCCCGGCGATTGTTCTTCACTTCAACAACCCCGGCTGGCGGCTTGCCCAGCAAATGATTGTTGGGCTTCAGGAACAGGGCCACAACATCTGGGGTGAAATCTATCCCTACGCTGCCGGGTCCACCACGTTGAATGCGTCGTTCCTGCAGCCGGAGAGCTGGGTCGAGCAATTGGGCAACCGCTATGAGGATACCGTGCAGGATCCGGTCACGGGCGACTTCTACACCCTGGAGACATTCAAGACCGACATGGCCGCCAATCCGACCAAGCCGATCGTCGTGTTCAAGATGCCCGAAGAAGATGCGCCGAAATGGCTGACCCTGAAGGGCGTCACCGTGGCCAGCGATGCGCTTCCTCCCGAACCTCTTTTCGGCCCGTGGGATATCCCGCTGGACCAGCTCGGCAACACCCATCCCCGCGCGGCTGGCACCCGGGGTATTACGATCCGCCTCGGTCGGGAAAACAACATTCCGATGATGCAGCTGATCTCGATCCTCAGTTACAACGCGGCCAAGCATCTGGGCGATACGGGCCTGAAGGCGATGCAGGAACGCGGCCGCATCCAGACCGGGATGGTTGCCGATATCGTGGTCTTTGACCCCGAACGCTTCACGGACAATTCGACCTACGACAAGGGTGCCGTCCCTTCAACGGGCATGAAAGCCGTGATCGTCAACGGTCAGGTCACGTTGCGTGACGACAAGGTGCTTCCTGTTTTCGCCGGTCAGCCGATCCGGTTTGACCCCGAAGACAAGGCGCGCTTCGTGCCAGTCTCGGTGGAAGCGTGGAATGCCGAATTCTCGACCGGGATGCCCAGTGACTTCGGTGCCTTCCCTGCGGACGGTGGCAACTGATCGCGCCGCATCCAAGCAAGGAGACGGGATCATGCTGTTTTTGATCTCCGTCTCCTGGCTGCCCTTCGCCCAGGTTTTGTGCGCAGGCTGCGCGTTCCTGGGTATCAACGCCGAACGGGACAATCCCGATGCCTGTCTCTCAGAAAGGAGATATCTGTAATGAAACTTCGCAACACCATCATGGCCCTTGCGGTTTCCGCCGCGGCGACCTTCGGCCCGGCATACGCCCAGACAGCGGACGGACAGTCCGTCGGGGCCGCGATCGAGCGGGTCGCGACTAAGCTTGCCGGGCGCATCGGTTTCGCGGCGCAGGAGATCGGCGGCGACGAGGTCATCGCGTTCAATGGCGATGAGGCCTTCGTCATGGCCAGCACCTACAAGGTTGCGATCGCCGCTGCGGTCCTGGATCGCGTCGACAAAGGCGAACTCAGCCTCGACCAGATGGTCGAGGTCACACTCGACATGATGATGATCGGGGACGCTGCGCTGAACGGCACATTCGTTCACCCTGGGCTCCAGTTGTCGATCGCGAACGTGATCGAGGTGATGATCACGGAGAGCGATAACACGGCGACCGACATCTCGATGGGACTGGCTGGAGGACCCGCGGCGGTGACCCAATATCTGCGCAGGATCGGGATCAGCGATATCAGAGTCGATCGGCCCACCGGCGAGATCATCGGGGAGTTCTATGGTTTGCCGGGACCGGCCACGCATAAACTCGCCACAGAGGTCTTCAAGGCCCGGCCGGAACTCTTGAAGATCCAGGCTGACCGGAATCTCGACTTCGAGGCGGATCCACGTGACCAGGCAACGCCGCTTGCGATGCTGCAACTCCTGCTTGCCATCGACAGTGGCGCGGCGACAAGCGCCGAGAGCCGCGACTTCCTGATTGACGTCATGTCGCGCACGCGCACCGGCGCTGGCCGGCTCAAGGGCCTGCTGCCCCGTGGAACGCCCGTGGGGAACAAGACCGGAACCATCGGGGGAGTGGCCAATGACGTCGGCTATATCACGCTCCCCGACGGTCGCCGGTTTGCAATCGCCGTGTTCACCAAGAGCAGCGAGACATCCGAGGCGGACAGGGATCGGGCAATTGCCGAGGTCGCCCGGTCGCTGTTCGACTACTTCAATGTCGGGCAGATGGCGAAGCAGTAAGCGGGGAAATCTCGCCGGGGCGCACCTTTGCCGGTGCGCCCCAAAACGCCGACCAAGGGACTGATCGTCGATACACGAAACGGAAGCGCACGGTCCAGTGGCGATGCTGCACGAAGGCGAATGGATTTGTTCAAGAGTTAACCACTGCAACGCTGAGGTAAAGGAGGCGGTCAAATGAAAAGATTAAACCCAAGGAACCTCACTGCGGCGCTTGCCGTCGCCGTCAGTTTCACCCTGCCGGCAACGGCTCAGGATGCCTCCGGGCCGATCCTGTTCACGAACGTCCATGTCTTTGATGGCGTGAACGAAACCCTGATCGAAAATGCCAATGTCGTGGTCACGGACAACCTGATCACGGCAGTGTCAACCGAGGCGCTTGCTGTCGCGGGTGGCACGGTGATCGATGGTGGCGGGCGCACGCTGATGCCAGGGCTGATTGACACACACCAGCATCTCAACCAGGGCGGGCTGTCATTAGCCGACCAGTTCGCCAACCTCTATTACATCGGGATCGCGCAGAGCAAGTATGCTGAGGGGACCCTGATGCGAGGCGTGACCTCCGTGCGGGACCCGGGCGGTGACAGCATGGGACTCAAGAGGGCGATCGACGAAGGGCTCGTGCCGGGACCGCGGATCGTATCAGCCGGGCCCGTTGTAGGTCCGACGAATGGGCACGGCGACACCAGATTCCCTTACACGGGCCATCCCCGCTTCGATAAGGTGGGGATGACTCCAGACCGCCGGTTGAACTTTGCCTACATGGCGGATGGCGAGGCGGAAGTCTTGGCTGCAACGCGTGAAATCCTTCGCCAGGGCGCAAGCTTCATCAAGATCATGGCGGGCGGAGGCGTCAGCACCGATTTGGACCCGATCGACACCAAGCAGTATACGCCCGCGGAAATGCGCGCGGCGGTAGCCGCAGCGGCGGATTGGAACACCTATGTCGGGGCGCATGCGTACAACGTCGAGTCAATCCGTCGCGCAATCGACGCCGGCGTCAAGGTGATTGAACACGGCCAGCAGATCGACGAGGAGACGATGAAATATGCCGTCGAAAAGGGAATCTGGTTCACGTCGCAGTACCTCGTCTTTACCATCGACATTCCTTCCTTCACCGAGAAGGCTAGGGAAAGCCAGAGAGTGGTTCTGCAAGACACCGAGCGTTTCTTCGAGTTGGCGAAGAAGTACAACGCCAAACTGACCTTTGGCACCGACCTTGTCCTCGGCGCGGATCCCATGCTGCAAACGAAAGAGCTCGTGATGCGCAAGAAGTGGTTCACCCCCCATGAGATCCTGGTTCAGGGAACATCCCGCCCAGCTGAGCTCATCGCGTTGTCCGGCCCACGCAACCCCTATCCGGGCAAGCTCGGTGTCATTGAGGAGGGTGCGTATGCCGACCTGCTTCTGGTCGATGGTAACCCACTCGAGAATATCGATCTCATTGGCGATCCGGAGAAGAATTTCGTCGTCATCATGAAAGACGGCGTGATCTACAAGAACACGCTTCAGTGAAAACGGCCGCCGGTTGCGAAAGCGCGGCGGGCGGCTTGATTGCCGGGAGGTCGGTATATGCACCCATTGCGGATTGAACGGCTTGTCTACCGTTGGCCGGGCGCGGAGCGCAACACGCTGGAGATCGGCGCGCTGTCTCTGGCGTCCGGCGAGAGCCTGTTCCTGTTTGGACCGAGCGGCTGCGGAAAATCGACGCTGCTGTCTGCGATTGCGGGGGTGGTCGAAGTGCCGAAGGGTGCCATACGCGTTGCGGATCAGGATGTTGGCGCAGTGCATGGCGGTGCGCGGGACCGGTTTCGGGTGGACCACATCGGCATGATCTTCCAGGTATTCAACCTCATTCCGTGGCTGAGCGCGATCGAGAATGTCCTACTCCCCTGCACCTATTCCCGGCACCGCCGCGTCCGTGCTGGCGACAATCCGGAGGGCACGGCGCGACGGTTGTTGAGTGAGTTGGGCCTTGCCGATCCGTCTCTGGCCTCGAAGCCGGCCAACGAGCTCAGTGTCGGCCAACAACAACGCGTCGCTGCCGCCCGGGCACTGATCGGCAAGCCGGACCTGATCCTGGCGGACGAGCCGACCTCCGCGCTCGATGAGGCGGCCAAGGCCGCCTTCGTCGACTTGCTGGCGCGGGAATGCGCCGAAGCGGGCACCGCTCTGCTCTTCGTCAGTCACGACCGCAGCTTGGAGCGTCATTTCGACCGTGGCGTTGACTTCCTCGCCCTCAACGAGGGGGGCGCCTGATGCTGGGGTTCAGCCTGCGCAGCCTGTGGAACCGCCGGTTCGTCGCCGGCCTGACCGTGCTGGCCATCGGCCTGAGCGTCGCGCTGATCCTCGGTGTCGAGCGGCTGCGGGACGGTGCGCGCGACAGTTTCGCCAACTCCGCCTCGGGGATCGACCTGATCGTGGCACCGCGCGGCAATTCGGTGCAGATCCTGATGGCCACCGTTTTCGGCGTCGGCGGCACCGGGACCGGCATGACATGGGACAGCTTCGAGTGGCTGGAGGACCGGCCCGAAGTCGCTTGGGCCGTGCCGATCCAGATGGGCGACAACCATCGCGGCTATCCGGTGATCGGGACGGATGCATCGTATTTCGAGCATTTTCGGCACTCCGGCGGTCAGCCGCTCGCATTGGCGGCTGGCACGTTCTTCACTGGGGAAGGGGCGGATGCGGCGGTGGTCGGGGCTGAGATCGCGGTGCGGTTCGGCTATGCGCCGGGGACCGTGATCGTCAACGCCCATGGCTCCGGCGAGGTCTCGTTCGACGTCCATGACGAGGCTCCCTTCATCATCTCGGGCGTGCTCGCGCGGACCGGCACCGCCGTCGACCGGATGGTCTTTGTCACGCTGGAAGGGTTCGACACCATCCATGCACAGGAAGAGACGCCACTGGCCGACCCCCTCGACCCGGCCGCCATGCCCTCCGACGATCATGACGCGCACGACGATCATGAAGCCGGCGACGAGCACGAAGATCATGACGCGCATGACGACCATGAAGCCGGTGACGCGCACGAGGATCATGACGCGCATGACGACCATGAAGCCGGTGACGCGCACGAGGATCATGACGCGCATGACGACCATGAAGCCGGTGACGCGCACGAGGATCATGACGCGTATGACGACCATGAGGCCGGTGACGCGCACGATGATCATGACGCGCATGGCGACCACAAAGGCACGGAGGCCGGACACGATCACGAACCGGACCGGATCAATGCCGTCTACGTTGGGCTGATCGATCGGACCAGTGTCCTCGGCCTGCAGCGGGCCGTCAACGAACGCCCATCTGATGCGTTGAGTGCCGTCCTGCCGGCGGTTGCCCTGGCCGAGCTCTGGGGGATCACCGGGACAGCAGAGCGCGCGATGCGACTGATGGCGTGGGCCGTGGCTTTGGCCGGGATGATCGGTATGGTGGTCATGCTCTCGGCCACACTCGATACGCGCCGCCGCGAGTTTGCGATCCTTCGCTCTGTCGGCGCGACACCGGCACGCATCTTCGGCCTGATTGTGATCGAAGCCGCCAGTCTCACGGCCGCGGGACTGATCCTTGGCCTTGTTCTGCTTACGGTGGCCACGTTCGTGACCGACCCGATCCTGTCCGCCCGTTTCGGTTTGCGATTGGGATTGAATGTCTTTGGAGCGAGCGAATTGGCCGCCCTTTTCGTCATCTTCTGCGCAGGGCTTCTTGCTTCGCTTGTCCCGGCAGTCCGGGTCTATCGCATGACGCTGGCCGACGGGCTGTCGGTCCGGCTATGATAAACTCAGGGGAATTCTCCATGACCATGTTCGCTCGTCTCGTCTTGATACTCTCGCTTGCCGTTCTTCCGGGTCTCGGACAAGCGGCTGACCCTCTGGAAATCTCGTGGGATACGCTCGCACCTCCGGCCGTTGTGATCGAGAACCCGTTTGAGACCCTCACCGACGATCAGATGGACACGCTGCGCCAGATCCTGCGGTTCGAGGCCCTGGCCGAGCGGAGCGATGACGCCGAAGCCAGCACCGAGGCGCAGGCGTTACGCAAGCAACTGGCCGGGGACGGCCTCGATGTCGATGGGTTGTTCGCCGCGCGCCTCGCGATCATGGAGAAACGCGAAGCTGCGGCCTCCGGGGTGAACGAGGAGCTCGTTGGCACGAGCGTACGCCTGCCTGGATATGTGTTGCCGCTCGAATTCAAGGATCGAAAGGCGGTTGAGTTCCTGCTTGTGCCGACCGTCGGCGCCTGCGTCCACACCCCGCCGCCCCCCGCCAACCAGATCGTCCATGTAGTGTATCCGGAGGGCATCGAGGTCAACGGACTCTTCACCCCCGTATGGATCACCGGAACCATGGTGGCTCAGAGTTCGGTTCAGAAGGTTGGCTATGTCGACGGACAGGCTCCGGTCTCCGTGAGCTATTCGATGCAGCCGGTGCTGGTCGAGGAGTATGGCGGATGAACGCCAGCGCTGTTTTTGTCAGATCAATTTCGGCTGAACCAGACCGGACGGCAACGGTTCGCCTTTCGCTTGTCGGAATTGGCATGGCCGCCGGAATGTTCGCGCTTGCGCCGTGCTCGGCCTTTGCGGTTGACAGGGTGATACAACCCGGCGGTGTCTCGCCTGCGGAAGTTGTCCAGACCGATGTCGGCCTGAGCTTTGGCACCCTGGTGGTGGCGCCGATCCCGTTCTCAAGCGCGGAACTGGGCAACGGCCTGACGCTTGGCACGGGGTATCTTTTCAACCTGCCAGGCTCGAACACTTCGGGTGTCGGTCTCGGATACATGCATACAGACAACGGTAGCACCGCCTCTGGCCTTGGCGGCAGCGTGAATTTCGGCGACGGACGTTGGACGGTGAGCGCTATCGCAGCCGAGGCCGAAGTCTTCTACGAATTGCCGGTTGGGCCTATCGATTTGCCTATCATCTAGTCGGGCGATCTTACTATTGTTAGTGTTGAAAGTTCCACTGAACACCGAAGCGAAAAAAGGATATGGTGATGAAAGGTTGGATTTGGTGGCTCATTGCCGGGCTATTATCTCTGCTCGGGGGAGTCTTCGCGCTTGCGAACCCACTGGCCGCGACCCTGACTGCAGAGTTGCTGACCGGATATCTGTTCGTTGCGGTCGGAGCTATGATGCTCGTTTCGATATTCTGGGACACGGAGTGGGGATCGCGCATCCTGTCGCTTCTTCTCGGATTTGGCCTCGTTGTGCTTGGCTTCAGTCTGGTCGCGAATCCTCTCAAGGGCGTTCTGTCGCTGACCCTTCTTGTTGCGGTGATTATGCTGATCGTCGGTGGCTTTCGCCTCATTCTGGCATTCAGCGCATCGGATTTCCGTGTTCGCGTCTTCCTGATCCTCGCCGGAGCGGTTTCCTTGGTGCTGGGCGCCATGATCCTTTTGAACTTTCCATGGTCTGCGGCCGTCGTTCTTGGAATACTCCTGGCTATCGAACTGATCTCCAATGGAGTTTTTCTGATCGCAATTTCACTTCTGGCAAGATCGGAAAAAAAAATAGGGAAACGTCCATGACTGGCAGAAACGTTCGCCTGGCGGCTGGTGCTGTCGCGCTGGTTGGTGGGCTTTGGGGGCTCTTTAATCCGACCGCCGCTCAGTTCGCTTCGACAACCATTGCAGGCTGGGCATTGCTCATCGTGGGTCTGCTGCAGGGACGCGCTGCCTGGCAGGCATCGGAAGCACGCGAAAGGGCCGGCGCGATCCTCTTTTCCGCGGCAGCACTTTTTCTAGGGCTGTCGCTCGTGTTCGGCCCATTCGGTGACGGAAGCCTGCTGAGAAACATTCTGGGCGTTCTTCTTTTGGTATCCGGCGCGGCGAAGTTCTGGATGGGCCGCGCTTTGCGAGGCGATCCGTTCTTTCCGGTGATCCTCGCGGCGGCCGGAGTGTCTGTCGTGCTTGGAGGTCTCGTGCTGGCGGGAAACCAGGTCACTTTGGGCTTCGTTCTGTCGCTAGAGCTGCTGGCTGATGGAGCCGCACTGTTCGTATTGGGGTTCAGACAGGGAATAACGCAGAAGGCAGGCTGAACGGTCATGTCAGGGGAACTTGGCTTGTGGCGGGCGCGGTGCTTTCGCAGCCTTTGACGATGACCAAACGCTCTCCCTTAAAATACTTCGTAAGCGCGATGCCGCAGCCCTATGCGGCGCGGCTTGACGGCCGGGCGTAGCGCCAGGGCGTGAGGTCCTCGATGCGGAACTTGCAGTGTCCGTCGAGGATAACCCGGAGGGTATAGGCGAGGTAGTCGACCGGGTTCACGCCGGCCAGCTTGCAGGTGGCGACCAGTGAGGCGAGCATGGCCCAGGGTTTTGTCATAAGGATTTCGGTTGAGACGGACAGGGCGGTCTCGTGGCCTTGTCGCATGAGCAAGCACGAGCCGTTCAAGTACTTCAAGACGAGCCGCGAGATCATCCGCCTGGCGGTGATGCTGTACGTCCGATTTCCCCTGTCGCTCGGGAATGTCGAGGACCTGCTGCACGAGCGTGGCGTCGACATCAGCCACGAGACAGTCCGGTATTGGTGGCATCGTTTCGGTCCGATGTTCGCCTCCGAGATTAACAAACGTCGCATAGAGGGCATGCGGTCGCGCCTCTCGGCGGTTCGGTTCGTTTCCAGTTCATTCTATGCGCTCGGGGTTCCAACTCTAGGTGTTCAGTCCCGGCATTTGGTGGATCGGATTTAGGATGAAACGATCTGGCTCTGAAGTCCAGATCTTGCAGATGTATTCGTAAGGCGTCAGCCCGCTGAGGGTCTTGAACCTGCGGGCGAAGTTGTAGGCTGCCATGAAGTCGGCAAGGTGTGTTCTCAACTGGTCGTGGTTTTCGTAGTGGAAGCGTTTGACGGTCGCCTCCTTGATGGTGCGGTTCATTCGTTCGA
>NZ_JAQIOZ010000008.1 GCF_028023675.1 Primorskyibacter aestuariivivens
TGTATTGCAGCTCTGACGGCGTACGTGGTCGTGGCGCTCCCGTGACGAACTTGTCCCATAATGCTTCCTTCAATTCCTGAGAAAAAATCACACCATCAAACCGTGGGATCAAACACCTAAAGACCAGTACAGGCGTGCAGTGTGATCGAGGCGCGCGGAGGCCTTGGATTGAGCCGGTTTTATGGGGTCTTCGGCCCTTGGCCTTTTGCTCGATCCGCGCAAAGTTGCGACCGCAATCCGCGCAGTGGCCATTCGAAGAGAACGGCAAAATGCGCATAGGACTGAAAACCCGCTCCGCGCAATACATTGTAATCTCATGTGCGTCCGCAACGGGCGCGGACGCACCAACCTGGTCTCAGGACAGGTGATGCACCTCCTGCAACCCGTAGACCGGTGTGTCGATGCCATGCATCCGCGCGGCGATCTGCAGGCTCAGGAACTGTGAATAATGCCGTGATTGGTGCAGGTTGCCGCCATGCATCCAGAGATTCGGCACCTGCGTGGGCTTCCACATGTTGCGCTGTTCGCCTTCCCAGGGGCCAGGGTCCTTGGTGGTGTCCGAGCCAAGCCCCCAGCACTTGCCTAGCTGGTCGGCCTTGTCCTGTCCCATCAGGTCCGCGACCCAACCGTTCATGGAATTGTACCCCGTGGCATAGACGATCACATCGGCGTCCAGATGGGTGCCGTCATCGAGGATCACGCCGGTTTCATCCACTTCGACCACCTGTCCGCGCTTGAGCTTGATCTCGCCGTCGATGATCAGCTGGCTGGCACCGATGTCGATGTAATATCCCGATCCGCGGCGCAGGTATTTCATGAACAGACCGCTCTCGTCGTCACCCCAGTCGAGCCAGAAGCCCGCCTTTTCGAGGCCCTCGTAAAACTCTGCATCACGTTTCTTCATCTCGGCATAGGCCGGGATCTGGAACTCGTGCAGGATCGCATAGGGCAGTGAGGCAAAGATCAGGTCGGCCTTTTCCGTCGTGACGCCGTTTGCCACGGCCTCTTCGGAATAAAGCGCCCCAAGCCCCACCTCCATCAGCGTGTCGGAGCGCACGATATGCGTCGAGGAGCGCTGCACCATGGTTACGTCCACGTCATTTTCCCAAAGCGCGGCACAGATGTCATGGGCCGAGTTGTTGGACCCAACCACCACCGCTTTCTTGCCCTTGTAGGCGTCCGGGCCGGGATGCTGGCTGGAATGATGCTGATCGCCCTTGAACTTCTCCATACCGGGGAAATCGGGCATCCGCGCTTTGCCGGACATGCCGGTGGCCATGACCAGTTGTTTGGGGCGCAGCACCACCTCTTCGCCGTCGCGATCCACAACCACCGTCCATTCGCCCGTCGTTTCGTCGAAGCTGGCGGATTTGGCCTCGGTCCGGGTCCAGTAGTTCAGCTCCATCACCTTGGTATACATCTCAAGCCAATCGCCGATCTTGTCCTTGGGGCTGAAGACCGGCCAGTTCTCCGGAAACTTGATGTAAGGCAGATGATCGTACCAGACCGGGTCATGCAGGCAGAGCGACTTGTAGCGCTTGCGCCAGCTGTCGCCGGGACGGTCGTTTTTCTCGACAATGATCGTCGGCACGCCCAGTTGCCGCAGCCGCGCCCCGAGCGCGATGCCGCCCTGTCCCCCGCCGATGATCACGCAATAGGGCTGGGTCGTGTAGCCCAGCTCCGCCTCTTCTTTCGCGCGCTCTTCGGCCCATGTGGTCCGGTTTTTGCCCGCGCCGTGTTTGGCACCGAGCGGGCGATTGAAGCCCTTGGGCTCTTCATGGCCCTTGAATTCGACCATGGTGGTCAGCAGGGTCCAGATCTTGCCCTCCTTCAACCGGATCAGGCCGTAGCCCCGCGCCACCTCGGTTTCAAAGCTGATCCAGGCCGTGGTCACCCCGTCCTCTTCGGTGGGCAATTCGCCCTCCGCCAGCGCCCAGCCGGTCGGTTTGGTTGTCGCAAGCTGGTGTTTGAGCATGTCCGCGACCTGGTCCTTGCCCTCCACCGTCTTGATGTTCCATGTGAAGGTCACGAGATCGCGCCAATAGCAATCGTCGTGGAACATTTCGGTCGCGGCGTCGATATCGCCGCGCTCCAGCGCCGCGCCGAATGTATCCAGAAACGCCTGGGTCTGGTCTGTCAAACTTGTGTCGAGCATTTGGTCCTCCCTTTGATCATTCTTCGGATCACTTGCGGAGCATGCGGGGCCAGCGTCCGTCCGCCTACAGGAAATCGCCTTTCCAGGGCAAAGGGAGGCAGATTTCACCCTCACTTGTTGCGCGCGCAACAAGGCGCAACACGGGGTTTGCGGGACCGGGACGACGTTTCGGGGATGGGGTGGAAAGGTGGACAAGGTCTGCAAAGAGCCCTTGCGAGACACTCAATTCTGTTTTGCCCGGGGGAACCCCGGGCAGCGCCCGACCCTCCCCCCGGGAGGGCGCATTGGCGATGTTTCGCAGCGAACCAATGGCATGAGTGCCGCGCCGGTGTGTATCCCACAAATCTTGCATGCGCCCAACCAGGGTCGGGCGCGGCCCCTAGCTCTTTGCAGTGAACGGCAGCTTCGTACCCCATAACCGACACTGGCAATATCATTCGAACGACACCCGCATTGCGTAAAAACACGGTAAACAGGCGTCAGCTCGGTGTGGTCAAACCGGCTTTGCGCACCCGCCGCAGCACGGTCGAGCGATTGACCCCAAGCCGCCGGGCCACCTGCGACATGTTCCACTCACAAGCTGCAAGCAGCGCTTCGAGATCGGGTTCCGCCCCCGCTTCGGCAGCGCAGGCCGACAGGCGCGGCGGAAGGTCCGTCAGGTCGATCACGCCGCCTTCGGCCAGCGCGACTGCAGCATCGAGCGCATGGGCCAGCTCGCGGATATTGCCGGGCCAGTCCCGCCCGGCCAGTTCGATCCGGGCGGCCGGGGTCAGGCGCATGTCCTCCGGCGCGCGCCGCCGGAATAACCGCTCCAGCAGCCAGTCGAAATCACGGCGCAGGCGCAGGGCAGGGACCGTCAGGACCGCTCCGGACAGTCGAAAGAACAGGTCGCTGCGGATCGGACTGCTGGCGGCATCAAATTGCGGACCGGCTGCGGCGATCACCCGCAAATCGTCCCGCGCGTCCAGCAGCCCAAGCAACGCGCCCTGCGCCTCGGCACTCAGGTCTTCGACGCCGCGCAGGAACAGGGTTCCGGGCACCGCCTCGGCCAGCGCCCGGACCGCATCGGCGGTGAGGCCGGCGCAGCGCAGGGCATGAAAGCTGCGCCCCGAAGCCCCGGACACGTGAATGGCCCGCGCCAGGTATTCCTTTCCGGTTCCGGTTTCGCCAAGGATCGTGACAGGCACCATTGTCCGCGCCAGACGACTGGCGCGCTCGGCCAGTTGCGCCATCGCCGGATCAGGCCCCGCAATACCAGACAGCGCCCCCAGCCCCGCCCGGGCCCGGTCGCGCGACGGCACCGGCGCGGATTGCGGCGCAATCGCGTGACCGAACAGGGCGCGCCCGTCCTTGAGCCGCAGCACGCGCTCTTCCGTGGGCCTGCCGCGCATCAGGTCGGGCAGGTCATCGACAGACACTTCGATCAGGTCTTCGATATGCCGCCCAATCAGGCTGCCGGAGTGATCCGGGGCAAGCTGTTCGGCACCCTTTGTCATGCCGATGATCCGCCCGGATCCATCCAGCGCCACAGCCGCTTCAGGATCGACATCCAGGAATTCCGGCGATGTCGAAAACCGCAGCACCCAGTCGCGGCGGCTGGACGCCATGAGATTTGCCATTTCGACCCGGCGCGCAGAGGCGGTGACCAGCGACAGGGCGAGGTTTTGGCTGGATTTCGGGCTGGGCGAGCGCAAGAGCGAAATGTCGAGCACCGCTGTCAACTGCCCACCCGTGTCATAGATCGGCGCGGCCGTGCAGGACAGCGGCGTATGGGCCAGCCCGAAATGATCGCTCTGGTGGATGGTGATCGCCTCGCCGGTCACGAGACAGGAGCCGACCCCGCATGTGCCCGCGAGGTCTTCGGACCAGTCCGAGCCCAGATAAAGCCCCGCCTGCCGCAACTCATCTTCGAACCTTGGGTCGCCGAAAAAGTCAACGCAGACCCCTTTGGCATCGGCGAGCAGCAACACATAGTTCTGCCCCGCCACCTGCCGGAACAGGGTCTGAAGCCCGGATCGGGCAATTGCAATCAGCCGTTCGGATTGTTCGCGGTGCTCCCGTAACCGGGTCTCGGAGACGATATAGGCCGGGTCGGGCCGGGTCGGGTCCATGCCGTAGCGCTCGACGCAACGCCGCCAGCTGTCGTTGACCAGCCGGTCGCGCCCGGTCTCCTCCCCGTTCAGGACGCGGTCGATCTCGGTGATATGATCCCTGTCCAGCATGCGGCCTCTCCTCCGCGCAACACGCTATACCAGCTCCGTTCAAACACCAAATCGCTCAGGCCGATTGCGCCACCCCCCGCAGTGCTGCGCGATCCCGCCTATGACCTGCATTCCCCGTGTCGGGACAGCATAACACGTAAAAACCGACCCGAGCTTATCCCATCCTCAGATCGACAGTCGTGCCGCCTGTGTTCCGCGTTCGCGATAGGGGGTCGTGTCGTAATGCGACCGGTAGCATTTGGAGAAATGCGACGGCGAGGCAAAGCCACAGGCCAGTGCCACGTTGATCACGCTCATATCGGTCTGCATCAGCAGGTTACGCGCCTTTTGCAGGCGCAGCTCCATGTAATAGCGCTTGGGCGAGCGGTTGAGGTAGCGCCGGAAAAGCCGTTCAAGCTGCCGCGTGGACATGCCCACCTCCTTGGCGAGGATCGACGGGCTGATCGGTTCCTCGATATTGCTTTCCATCATCTGGATCACCAGGCTCAGCTTGGGGTGTCGCACGCCGATGCGGGTGGGGACCGAGAGCCGCTGCGTGTCCTGATCGGTGCGGATCGAGGAATAGATCTGCTGGTCGGCCACCGCATTGGCCAGCTCTTCGCCATGGGCGTTGGCGATCACCTTGAGCATCAGGTCGATCGAGCTGGTGCCGCCGGCGGTGGTCATGCGGTTGCCGTCAATGACAAAGACCGATTTGGTCAGCGTGACCTCGTCGAACTCTTCGGAAAAGCTGTCATGGTTTTCCCAGTGGATCGTCGCCTTTTTCCCGTCCAGCAATCCGGCGCGCGCCAGCGTGTAAGACGCGGTGCACAGCCCCGCCATTTTCACGCCCTTGCGGGCCTCGCGGCGCAGCCAGTTGAGCAGCTTCTTGGTGGTGGCATGCTGGATATCGATCCCGCCGCACAGAATGACGATGTCATCGCGCATCAGCTCGCACAGATCGCTTTCCAGCCGGAACACCGTGCCCGCCGAGCAGGAGCATTCCTCGCCGCCTTCGCCGATGATCATCCATTCATAAAGTGTCTTGCCGGACATGCGATTGGCGATCCGCAGGCAGTCAATCGCCGCCGCGAAAGACAGCAGCGTGAATTTGTCCTGAAGCACGAAAATCGCCCGTTGCGGCTTGGCCGGGGCATCCACTTCGACTTGGGTGGTTTGGGGAAGCATAGTTCGGGCGAACCTTTCAGAAGGTCTCTTATCGACTCGTTGTGTCGTTTGCGACGTATTGGCACAGTTGGCCCGAGCCATCCGGCAAGGTCAAGCAATCTGGTGAAATTCGCGTATGGCCCCCCGGCTTTTCCGCTTGTATAAGCGCTAACACCAAAATCCAAACCACCGGAGTAGAGAGATGAGCGAGTGGCAAAAATCTGACTGGCGCAACAAGCCCCGGGTTCAGATGCCCGATTATACCGACGCGGAGGCCCTGAATGCCGTTGAGGCGCAGCTGGCCAAATATCCGCCGCTCGTCTTTGCGGGCGAGGCGCGCACGCTCAAATCCAAGCTTGCCGCCGCATCGCGGGGCGAGGCGTTCCTGTTGCAGGGCGGCGATTGCGCCGAAAGCTTCGAACAGTTCAGCGCTGATGGCATCCGCGACACGTTCAAGGTGATGCTGCAGATGGCGATGGTCCTGACCTTTGGCGCCAAGGTGCCGGTGGTCAAGGTGGGCCGCATGGCGGGGCAGTTCGCCAAGCCGCGCAGCGCGCCGACCGAGGTCAAGGATGGCGTGGAGCTGCCCAGCTACCGTGGCGACATCATCAATGAGCTGGACTTCACGCCCGAGGCGCGCATCCCCGACCCGCGCAAGATGCTGCAGGCCTACACCCAGGCGGCGGCAACGCTGAACCTGCTGCGGGCGTTCTCAACGGGCGGCTATGCGGATGTGCATCAGGTCCATCAATGGACGCTGGGCTTTACCGAAGGCGAAAAAGCCGCGCGTTACCGCGATATGGCCAACCGGATCAGCGACACGCTTGATTTCATGAAGGCCGCGGGTGTGGACAGCGACAACACCAATGCGCTCCAGACCGTGAGTTTCTACACCAGCCATGAATCGCTGCTGCTGGAATATGAAGAGGCGCTCTGCCGCAAGGATTCGACCTCGGGCAAGTGGCTGGCCGGGTCCGGGCACATGATCTGGATCGGTGACCGCACCCGCCAGCCCGATGGCGCGCATGTGGAATTTGCACGCGGCGTTCTGAACCCGGTGGGGCTGAAATGTGGTCCGACCACCACGGCCGAGGATCTCAAGGTTCTGATGGCAAAGCTGAACCCCGAGAATGAGGCCGGCAAGCTGACTCTGATCGCGCGGTTTGGGGCCGGATCGGTGGGCGAGCATCTGCCGCGTCTGATCAAGGCGGTGCAGGAAGAGGGTGCCAACGTGGTCTGGTGCTGTGACCCGATGCACGGCAACACGATCAAATCGGCCAGCGGTTACAAGACCCGGCCCTTTGACAGCGTGCTGCGCGAAGTGCGCGAGTTCTTCGGGGTGCACAAGGCCGAGGGCACGATCCCCGGCGGTGTGCATTTCGAGATGACCGGCCAGGACGTGACCGAATGCACCGGCGGCGTGCGCGCCGTGACAGACGAGGACCTGTCGGATCGCTACCACACCGCCTGCGACCCGCGTCTGAACGCCTCGCAATCGCTGGAACTGGCTTTCCTTGTGGCCGAGGAACTGACCGCCGCGCGCGAAGACGGCAAAGGCAGCGTTGCGGTCTGATCTTTCGCACAGCGTTGAAATGCAAAGCCCCCGCCGGTGACGGCGGGGGCTTTTCGTAGGGAATGGCCCCGAAGAATGTGATCGATGCTGAGAATGCCATGCGCGCGCGAATGTCGGAATCGAGCCCAGGATGCCAGCCCACCAATCGATGTGCCCACGCCCGCCAGCATCCATGAACCCGATTTCTTTAAAAGAAATCGGTCCGGAAACTTTAAAAGTTTCCGGCGCATTGGTCCGCTCCGTCCCGCCCAGCAGGCATGCGTTTCCAATCCGCCCATCACTCCAAACACGTGACGGCGCCAGCCAGTTATTTCACAGCCGTTCATCAGCTGCCGCGCCGTGATTTCGGGTTCTGATACCGGTTTCAGGTCCTCCCCGAACCGGTTTCAGGACGCGGCATCACGCGATCCCTTGCAAACCTGCCTTCGACGGACACGTCACGGAGGGAGAGTTTCCATGGCAAGCGCAAGACGGGTTGTGCAGGCGGGCATAGCCGCAATGGCAATCGGGCTGACGGGGTGGGGCGGCTTTGAGCTGTTCCGTCCTGCATATGAGGGCGGCGCGGGGATCGCTTATGGCGCGGCCCATGCGCCATTGCGCGGCACCGATGTAGAGTTCCACATCTGGTATCCGGCAGAGCCCGGCGGCAAGCGTGTGCGCGTGGGTGGCAATGGCGTGTTCCATGGCACACCCGCCGGGCGTCGCGCGCCGCATCGCGCGGGGCGGTTCCCGGCCATCGTGATCTCGCACGGGGCAGGGGGGAATGCCGGACAATTCGGCTGGATCGCTGAGAAACTGGCCGAGGCCGGGTTTGTCGTGCTGCTGCCCAACCATCCGGGCACGACCACCGGCAATGCCTCGGCCCAAGCTGCGGTGCGGGTCTGGGAGCGTCCCGGGGATGTGACTGCAGTCCTGGATGAGGTGACCGGCCATCCCGACCGGTATCCCTTTGTCGATCCCGACCGCATGGCCGCGCTTGGCTTTTCCGCAGGGGGGTATACCGCCATGGCGCTGTCGGGCGCGCGGGGGGACCCGGACCGGCTGCAACGCTTTTGCGATGCGGGCGATCACGGCATGTCGGATTGCGCCTTTCTCGCGCAATTCGGGATTGACCTGCACAAGATGGATCTGAGCCCCGCCGGGCAGGACCTGCGCGATCCCAGGTTCAGCACGGCGGTCATTGTCGATCCGGGTATCGTCAGCACGCTGACGCAGGACAGCCTGTCCGAAATTGCCGTCCCGATGATGGTGGCCAATCTGGGTGATGAGAACCTTGTCCCGCAGGGGGTCTATACGCGGCAGGCAGCTGAGCAGATTCCGGGGGCGGACTATGTGGTGATCCCGGATGCGACGCATTTCAGCTTTCTGGCGGAATGCACACCCAAGGGCGCGGCGATCCTGAAGGATGAAGGCGAGCCCGACCCGCTCTGCGACGATGCGGGCGGACGGTCCCGTGCGGCGATCCTCGCAGAACTGGCACAGCGGATCCTGGCCTTTTTCAACGATCACCTTTGACCGGGTGCACCGGCAAACGAAAAGCCCCGCTCCGATAGCGGAGCGGGGCTTTTGAAAGTCTCGCGGCGGGTGTTACTGCCCGGCGGGCTTGCCCTGAGCAGCAGGGGCGCCGGGTGCTTTCTTGGCGCCCGAGTTCAGCGGGTCGTCCTGACGCTGTACGGAGCCTTCGAAATGCGCACCGGATTCGATGGCGATGGTCTTGTGGATGATGTCACCCTCGACCCGAGCGGTCGCGGTCAGGCGGACCTTGAGCCCACGCACACGGCCCACGATACGGCCATTGACCACCACGTCATCGGCCACAACTTCACCCTTGATGGTTGCAGTCTCGCCAATGGTGAGCAGGTGGGCGCGGATGTCCCCCTCGACCGTGCCTTCGACCTGAATGTCGCCGGTGGTCTTCATGTTGCCAACCACGTGCAGGTCCGCCGACAGCACCGATGCGGGCGGCTTGGCCTTGGGGGCGGAGGCCTTGAATTCGTTCGGCGACGGGGTGGGTCTGGCTTCGGGCGCGGGGGCTGCGGGTTTTGCAGCGTCATCGGCGCGCGGGCCGGGCTCGTTTATCTTGCTCTTAGAAAACATCGTTTGCAGCCTTGATATATATCATTGGATTGACGGCTTTGCCGCCGACACGGACTTCGTAGTGCAGATGTGTGCCGGTGGAGCGTCCTGTGTTCCCCATATCACCGATGCGTTCCCCGCGCGAGACCCTTTGGCCCTTCTTCACGCGGATTTTCGACATATGGGCATAGCGGGTTTCGATGCCGAACTCATGCTGGATCTTGACCAGCTTGCCATAGCCGGACAGCCAAGCGGCATGCACCACCACACCATCAGCGGTTGAATAAATCGGCGTGCCATGAGGCGCGGCAAAATCGGTGCCCTTGTGCATCCGGCCCCAGCGGTAGCCAAAGCCCGAGGTAAAGCGGAAGCTGTCCTTGAGCGGCACGGCAAAGGGCGCTTTCTGCGCGGCGATGCGATACATGTTCAACCGGTCCATCTGGTTCAGGATGCGGTTGGCGCGTTGGGCCTCTTCGGTCAGCTCGCCACCCTTGGTGGAAAAGCTGAGCGGCGTCAGCGGGCCGCCCTGACCGGAATAGCCTTGCTGCACTTTCTTGAGCAGCGTGTCGGGGTTCATGCCAGCTGCCTGAAACATCTTGTCGAGCGGCTTGACCGAAATGGTCATCGCCTCTTCGAGCTGGCGGAAAATGGCGTCATTCTTTTCTTCCATCAGGCGCAGCTCGGTCGACATGGCGTCGGCGGCGATCAGCGCCTCCTGCGCGTCGGCAACGACCTGATCGCGTTCCTTGGCGGTGCGTTCCAGCGCGGCGGCCAGAAGATCGACGGTCTCGCTGTCGGCACCGGATGTCTGGCCGGGCAGGGTGCCGCCCTCTTCGATGGCGCTGCGCAGCTCGGCCAATTGCGTCGCGTTCGATTTCTTCTCGCGCATCACGTCGCGCAGCGTGGCCTGTATCACCTCGATCCCGGTTTCCAGCTCGCGGCGCCGGGTTTCCGAGGTCAGCAGTTCAGACTGCATGACCGAAATGCTTGCCAGCGCCGAATTGAACCGTTCCTGCGCGGCCAGCGCTTCCGAGGCGCGCGCGTCGCGTTCCCGGCTCAGCTCATTGAGCCGTTCCATATAGGTTTGCTGTTCGCGTTTGGCCTGTTCGCGGAAATTGCCCGCGCTGATGCTGTCCATGAGCAGGATCGCAGTGGCGATGATGGTCCACGCAACGATCGCAGCGCTGCCGGTAAAGGCAATAAGCTGTGTGCCCGGCTTGAGCCGGATGAACCGCGTATCGGTATCAGATCTCAGAAAGAGTCGCCGTTCAGGAAAATGACGTTCCAACAGCGCATGGAGTTTTATTGCCAGCCGTGTTCTCACCGCAGCCGTTCCTTTTCCCGTCCCAATCGTTGGTGCTTGGCTCCCCAACACCAGCCCCTCGGGTCAGTGCTTAACCAGAGCTTTACAAATGCGCAAGTTTAGATGGGTTCCGATTCGGCGCCGGATTGCCGGTTGTGGCAAACTGGCAAAAAACCGCCGATCTGGAAGGGGTTGCGCGGTGGCCCGCCCGTCGGTTCCGCGACCTCGCGCCGCAGGTCAGGTCGGGATCTGGTCGGCCAGGGGCCAGTAGAAATCCGGCGGAAGCCCGGCTTCGGCGCGTTTTTCCTCGTTGAAGGGCGGTTTGAGCGGGCCCTTGAAATATTTTGTGACCAGCTCGTGGAACACGTCCTTGGGGTCCAGATCATGCCGCCCGCACAGGAAATGGAACCATTTGGAGCCATAGGCCACATGGCCGACCTCTTCGGCATAGATCACGTCAAGCGCTTCAACCGCTTGGGTCGCCTTCGCGGCGCGGAAAATGTCGATCATGCCGGGGGTGACATCCAGCCCGCGCGCCTCCAGCACCATGGGCACCACGGCGAGGCGGCCAAGGATGTCCCCGGCCGTGTCTTCGGCGGCGCGCCACATACCGGCATGGGCGGGCAGCGCGCCGTAATGGCTGCCCAGCGCTTCAAGACAGTCGCATATCAGGTTGAAATGCTTGGATTCTTCATCCGCGGCTTTGACCCAGTCATCGTAGAAACCGGGCGGCATGGGGATGTCGGTAAAGCGCGCGATGATATCCCAGTGCAGATCAACCGCGTTCAGCTCGATATGCGCGACCGCGTGCAACAGCGCAATGCGCCCCGCCGGGCTGCCCGGTTTGCGCTTGGGCACGTCGCGCGGCGAAAGAAGCTCGGGGCGCTCCGGTCTGGACGGGCGCAGCGGCGGATTGGCCGATCCCACGGGGATGGGCTGGCCTGCCGCGCGGGCGTCGAACCAAGCCTTGGCATGAGCATGGCTGAGCGCGGTCTTGGCGCGCCCGTCTGCCGTGGTCAGCACTTCGGTTGCCATCTCTGCCAGAGTTTTCATTGATTGCGCTCCCGTGCTGCGTCCCGCCTTTGACCGGGGCGGTATCAGAGCGCCTTGACCGCGTCCAATACCTCTTCGGCGTGACCGGGCACTTTCACCTTGCGCCATTCGCGCGCAACGCGGCCTTCGCCGTCGATCAGAAAGGTCGACCGCTCGATCCCCATAAAGGTCTTGCCGTACATCTTCTTTTCCTTCCACACGCCAAAGGCGGCGGCGATCTGGCTGTCCTCATCCGACAGAAGCGGTACGGTCAGATCATGCTTGGCCACGAACTTGTCATGGCTGGCCACGCTGTCGGCAGAGATACCAAACACCTGCGCGCCCGCCGCCTCGAACTCGGACTTGAGCCCGGAAAATGCAATGGCCTCCTTGGTGCAGCCCGAGGTCAGGTCGCGCGGATAGAAAAACAACACCACTTTCGAGGGGTGCAGATCGGCCAGGTTAACGGTCTCGCCACCATCGCGCGGCAGGGCAAACTCCGGCGCGTTGTCGCCGGTTTGAATGAATGTGTCTGTCATGTGATGCGGTTTCCCTTGGTTGGAGGTTATAGACGTCATATTAGGACGGGGCAGGCAAGAGAAAAGCCGGGAGGCCACCCCCTCAGGTGACAACAGACGAAACAGAGCGCAAAGCGGAGCCGGATGCGCCGCGCCGCCGACGCCCGATGAGGCGCATCGGCCTTTGGGTCGTGCTCAGCTTTGCGCTTGTTGGGGCGGTGCTGACCTTTCTGGCATGGTCCTTTGTCGGACGGCCGGTTTCTGCGCCGGACTGGCTGCGCACAGAGATCTACGACCGGCTGGACCGGCAATTCCCCGGCATGGAAGTGCGGTTTTCAGACGTCAGCTTTTTCGTCGATACCGATCTGCGGCCCGACATAACCCTGTCCAACGTTGAGGTGACCGACCGGCAGAGCAACCGCGTGTTGTTCGAACTGGCCCGGGCCGAGCTCAAGATCGCGCGGCGCTCTTTGTTCGAAGGTCAGGTGCTGCCCCGGTCGCTGTCGGTGTCGGGGGTGTTCCTGCAATTGCGCCGTGCCCGCGACGGCAGTTTCGACTTTGCGCTTGGGGGCGGGCTGGACGGGGCTCAGATGGACATGGCCGGGGTCATTGCCGAACTGGACCGGATTGCATTGTCGCCTCGTCTGGCCGCGCTGGACCGGGTCGAGATCAACGCGGTCACACTGGACTATCAGGATGTGCGCTCGGGCGAGGCCTGGGTCGTGGATGGCGGGCGGCTGGACCTTGCGCGCGAGGCGCAATCGCTGCGGTTGCGCGGGGATTTCGCGCTGCTCAGCGGGCGCAGCTATGCGGCCACGCTTGAGGTCAACGCCCAAAGCCCCGTCGGGTCGCCTGAGCTGAATTTCGGGGTCAACGTGTCCGACGTGGCTTCGGGCGATATTGCCAGCCAATCCCCGGCGCTGGCCTGGCTGGGGGTGTTACGTGCGCCGATCTCGGGGGCTCTGCGCGCGTCCTTTGATGAAAACGGCGCGCTGGGACCGCTCAGCGCGACATTGGAAATCGGCACCGGCGTGGTGCAGCCGACCGATGCCTCGCGCCCGATCCCGTTCTCCTCGGCCAAGACCTACCTGACCTATGACCCCACGCGCACGACGCTGACGTTTGATGAGATCACCGTGGTCAGCGACTGGGTACGCGCCACGGGCGAGGGCAAGGCACGGTTGGAGGATCTTGAGGACGGATTGCCTAAGGCGCTTCTAGGGCAGCTCCGGCTGACCGGGATCAGCGCCAATCCCGACGGCATCTATGCCACGCCGCGCGCCATTGATCATGCGTCGGTTGATTTCCACCTCGGGCTCGAACCCTTTGTGCTGCGCATCGGGCAGTTGACCCTGCAGGATGACAGTGATCCGGTGCACCTGTCTGGACGGGTGACGGCGAACCGTGATGGTTGGGGCATCTCCTTCATGGCGCATATGGACGAGATCCTGCCTGCGCGGTTGTTGGGCTACTGGCCGGAAGAGTTGAAGCCGGGCACGCGGCGCTGGATCGAGGAGAACGTGTTTGACGGTGTCATGCACAATGTCTCGGTGGCGCTTACGGGCGCACCGGGGGAACGGCCCGCGTTTTACCTCGGCGCGGAACTGGACGGGGCCGAGGTGCGCTTCATGCGGACCATGCCCCATATCACCGGCGGCAAGGGCGTATTGCAGCTTGAAAACAACCGGCTGGTGGTGAGCATCGACGCCGGTACGGTCGCCACCGAGGGGCGCGGCAATGTGGATGTGGCGGGCAGCGTTTTTACCATCCCCGATGTGCGCGTGCGCGAAGGCCCGGCACGGATCGATTTGCAGGCCAGCGGGCCGATCCCGGCGGCACTCTGGTTGCTCAATCAAGACCCGCTCAATGCCATGGACAAGGCCGGGCGCAGCGTTGATCTGGCCGAGGGGCGGATGCGGGGCCGCGCGCAGATTGACCTGTTTCTCAAGAAAAAGCTGACCCCGGACGAGGTGCGCTATGCCACCAGCGGCACGCTGATCGACGTGACCAGCGACCAGCTTGTGCCGGACAAGCTGTTGCAGGCGGCGGAGCTGAGCTTTGCCGCCGATAATGACAGCCTCAAGGTCTTTGGCCCCGGTGCGCTGGAAGGAGTACCGTTTGACGGATCGTGGCAAACCGCGCTTGGTGAGGCCGCGCGCGAGGGGCGGGGCGGACGCGTCGAGGCGGATGTGCGTATTTCCAACGAATTCCTCGATGCCTTTGACATCACGCTGCCGCCCGGGTCGGTCAACGGGGCGGGCACGGGCAAGCTGGCGCTGGATCTGGTCAAGGGGCAGGCACCGACATTCACGCTGACCTCTGATCTTTCGGGGCTGGGCCTGCGGCTTGATGCGCTTGGCTGGTCCATGAGCCAGGGCGCCACCGGTCAGCTTGAGATCGACGGCACGCTGAGCACCCCGGCCAGCATCGAGCGGCTGTCGCTCAGGGCCCCGGGGCTGAGCCTTGCGGGCACGCTGTCCCTGCGTGACGGTGGCGGGCTGGACCAGTTGCGCATTGATCGCCTGATCGCCGGGGACTGGCTGGACGCGCCGGTCCTGCTCACCGGGCGCGGCGAAGGGGCGGCACCGGGGGTGGCGATCACCGGCGGCACGATCGACCTGCGCCGTGCGCCGTTCTCCACCACAGACAGCAGCGCCGCGCGGGACACCGGCGGCGGGCCGCTGTCGCTTGCGCCCGACCGGTTGCAGATTTCCGATGGCATCGCGCTCACCTCGTTTCGCGGCGATTTCAGCACCGGTGGCGGGCTGAACGGTGGGTTCACCGCGCGGCTCAACGGCGGCACGGAGCTGGACGGCAAGGTCGAGCCCACCCGGCGCGGCAGCCGCTTCGTGATCCGGTCCTCCAAGGCGGGTGGCATCCTGCGCGATGCGGGGCTGCTGCAGAATGTCTATGGGGGTCGCCTGACGCTGCGGCTCAATCCGACCGGTGCGCCGGGCACATTTGATGGCACGCTGGGCATCGACAAAACCTCGATCCGCAACGCGTCGGTCATGGCCGAATTGCTCAGCGCCATTTCGGTTGTCGGGCTGCTGGAACAGCTGTCGGGGCAAGGGATCGGCTTTTCCGAGGTCGAGGCCGAGTTCCGTCTGAGCCCGAAACAGGTGATCCTCAAACGCTCCAGCGCGGTCGGCCCGTCGCTGGGGATTTCCATGGATGGCTATTACGACATGGAGAGCGAAAGTCTGGATATGCAGGGCGTGGTGTCGCCCCTGTATATGGTGAATTTCGTGGGTCAGCTTGTGTCGCGCCGTGGCGAGGGGCTGGTCGGGTTCAATTTCACCATGCGCGGCAAGGTCGACAATCCGCGCATCGGGGTCAATCCGCTCTCGGCCTTGACACCGGGCATCTTCCGCGAGATTTTCCGCCGCCCGCCACCCAAGGTATCGCAGTAACTCATGCATCTCGACGATTTCGATTTCGATCTGCCGCAAGAGCGGATCGCCACCCGCCCTGCGCGTCCGCGCTCCTCTGCCCGGCTTTTGGTGGCCCAGGGCGACGCAATCCACGACGCGCATGTCTTCGATCTGCCGGGTTGGCTGCGCCCCGGCGACCGGCTTGTGCTCAATGACACCAAGGTGATCCCGGCGCGTCTGTCAGGATCGCGTCGGCGCGAGGGGGCGCAGGGCGTGAGCGAGGCGCGCATTTCGGTCACGCTTTTGGAGCCGCAGGCCGATGGCACATGGTCGGCGCTGGTCAAGCCACTGAAAAAGGTGACCGAAGGCGAGGTGATCACGTTCTCCGATGATCTTTCCGCCACGCTAGAGGCCAAGGCGGAGGGGCAGGGGCGGCTGCGATTCAATCTCACGGGTGATGATTTCGACGCCGCGCTGGCCGAGGCCGGGGCCATGCCCCTGCCACCCTATATCGAGGCGCTGCGCCCCGCCGACGAACAGGACCGCGAGGATTACCAGACGGTCTGGGCGAAAAACAAAGGCGCGGTCGCCGCGCCCACCGCGTCACTGCATTTCGATGAACCGCTATTGGAGGCGCTCAAAGCGCGCGGCGTGGGCTTTACCCATGTGACGCTGCATGTGGGCGCGGGGACCTTTTTGCCGGTCAAGGTGGACGACATCACCACCCACAAGATGCATGCCGAATGGGGAGAGGTCAGCGAAACCGGTGCCGCCGAGATCGCCGCCACCAAATCCGCGGGCGGGCGCGTCATCCCCGTGGGCACCACCGCCCTGCGCCTTATCGAGACGGCGGCGCGCGACAGTGGGGCCATTCGCCCGTGGGAAGGCGAGACCGATATTTTCATCTATCCCGGTTTCGACTTCCGTGTCGCGGACGCGCTGATGACCAATTTCCACCTGCCGAAATCGACCCTGATGATGCTGGTCTCGGCGCTGATGGGCCGGGACCGCATCCTGCGGATATATGAACACGCCGTCGCCCGCGAATACCGGTTCTTTTCCTATGGCGACGCTTCGCTGTTGATCCCGTGAGGCGGGTTGTGTCACGGCTGGGATAACCCGCCCTGAGTCGTTTTCAGGCCAGACCGGGCCGCTCCTGCTGTGGCAGGCAGAAAGAAACCGGAAGGAGCAGGGCGATGCTGCAAGTGATTTCAAGCGCATGGGCGCTGCTGCTGGGCATGATGCTGCTCATGGT
This sequence comes from Primorskyibacter aestuariivivens, assembly GCF_028023675.1. Taxonomy (GTDB): domain Bacteria; phylum Pseudomonadota; class Alphaproteobacteria; order Rhodobacterales; family Rhodobacteraceae; genus Marinovum; species Marinovum aestuariivivens. The sequence continues at coordinate 16,655 of NZ_JAQIOZ010000008.1, forward strand.
GGGCAACGGTCTGCAAGGCACGCTGCTGGGTGTGCGCGGTGAGATCGAGGGGTTTTCCACCTTCGAGATGTCTCTGGTCATGTCGGCCTATTTCGTGGGCTTCCTCGGCGGTTCGCGGCTTGCGCCCGAGATGATCCGCCGGGTCGGCCATGTGCGGGTCTTTGCGGCGCTGGCGTCTTTCATTTCTGCCGTGCTGATCCTCTATCCCTTTGCCACCCATCCCGTGGCCTGGATCATTGGCCGCGTCATCATCGGGTTCAGCTTTTCCGGTGTGTATGTGACGGCGGAAAGCTGGCTCAACAACGCCGCCACGAATGAGACGCGCGGCCAGACCCTGTCGGCCTATATGATCGTGCAGATGGCCGGTGTGGTCGCGGCGCAGGCGCTTCTGCTGGTAGCCGATCCCTCCGGCTATGAGCTGTTTGTCATCATCTCGGTGCTGGTCTCGATTTCCTTTGCACCGATCCTTCTGTCCATTTCGCCCACACCGGCCTTTGACACGACCAAGCCGCTGAGCCTGCGGCAGCTCTATGGCATTTCACCGCTGGGCTGTGTCGGCATGTTCCTCCTGGGCGGCGTCTTCTCGGCCCAGTTCGGCATGGCGGCGGTCTATGGCGCAGAGGCGGGGCTGTCGCTGGGGCAGATTTCGCTCTTTGTCGCGTCCTTCTATATTGGCGCGCTGGTGCTGCAATATCCGCTGGGCTGGCTGTCGGACCGGATGGACAGGCGGCTTTTGATCCTCGTGGCCTCGGCGGTCTGTGGCGGTGGCGCGGTGATTGGCGCCGGGATGGGCGGGATCTTTGCGGCGCTTCTTGTCGCCGCCTTCCTCGTGGGCGGCATGTCGAACCCGCTGTATTCGTTGCTCATTGCACATACCAACGACTTCCTTGACCCCGATGATATGGCAGCTGCCTCCGGCGGGCTGATTTTCATCAACGGGCTGGGGGCCATTGCAGGCCCGCTGCTGACCGGTTGGGCGATGGGGTTTTTCGGGCCTCCGGGCTTCTTCCTCTATATCGGCGGGCTGATGTTCCTGATGGTCGCATATGCCGCCTATCGCTCTACGGTGCGTGCCTCGACACCGGTGGACGAGACCATGAGCTACGCGCCGGTCTCGCCGACGGCGTCACTCGTATCGGTTGAGTTTGCGCAGGAATATGCAGCTGCAGAGGCTGAAGCAGAGGCCGAAAACGCTGAAAATGCGGCGTAATATTACATATTTTGTCGTAAAACGTGACATTAACAAATGTGAATATTTGTTAAGCTGTTCGTACCGGGGGGCAAAAAGGAGAGCCTTATGAGTGCACCGGAAGAGATTTTGGCGTTTTGGCTGGACGAGGTTGGTCCCGCCGGTTGGTATGACAGTTCCGACGCTCTGGATGCGGAGATCACCTCCCGTTTCGAACCGGTCTGGCAAGGCGCGATGGAGGGGCGGCACGCGTTGTGGCTGACCTATCCCACCGGCGCGCTGGCCTATATCATCCTGATGGATCAGTTCCCCCGCAACATGTTCCGCGGCACGGCCAGGGCCTTTGCCTCGGACAAGGCGGGGCTTGCGGCAGCCAAGAGCGCGATTGCCAAAGGCTGGGACATGAAGATCGACCCGCCCGCGCGGCAGTTCTTCTATATGCCGCTGATGCATTCGGAGAACCTGTGTGATCAGGAACGCTGCGTGCGGCTGATGCATGAGCGCATGCCGACCGGCAATACCAATCTGCTGCATGCCCGCGTACATCGCGAGATCATCCGCAAGTTTGGTCGTTTCCCTTATCGCAACGAAGCGCTGGACCGCCGCGAGACCGGGCCGGAGGCGGAATTCATCGCCAATGGCGGCTATCGCGAAACGTTGCAGGAACTTCAGGCGGCAAGCTGATCACGATTGAAGCCGGGGCAGGGCTGGGCTAGCGTTCTTTCCAAAAGGGGAGGACCGCATGGCTGAACAAAGCTTTGACATGATCGTGATCGGTGCCGGGCCGGGCGGCTATGTCGCCGCGATCCGGGGGGCGCAGCTTGGGCTCAAGGTCGCGATTGTCGAACGCGAACATATGGGCGGGATTTGCCTGAACTGGGGCTGTATCCCGACCAAGGCGATACTGCGCTCGTCCGAAGTCTTTCACCTGATGAACCATGCCAAGGAGTATGGGCTGAAGGCCGAAGCCATCAGCTACGACCTAGACGCCGTGGTCAAACGCTCGCGCGGGGTGGCGAAACAGCTCAATTCCGGCATTGGCCATCTGATGAAGAAAAACAAGGTCACGACCTTCATGGGCGAGGCCACGCTGCCCGCCAAGGGCAAGGTCAGCGTCAAGACCGACACCGGGACCGAGACCCTCGCCGCGAAAAACATCGTGCTGGCCACCGGCGCGCGGGCCCGCGAATTGCCGGGGCTGGAAGCCGATGGCGATCTGGTCTGGACCTATAAACACGCGCTGGTGCCGGGGCGGATGCCGAAAAAGCTGTTGGTCATCGGCTCGGGCGCGATCGGTATCGAATTTGCCAGTTTCTACAACACTTTGGGGGCGGATACGACCGTGGTCGAGGTGATGGACCGCATCCTGCCCGTGGAAGATGCCGAGATCAGCAGCTTTGCCAAAAAGGCGTTCGAGAAACAGGGCATGACCATCCGCGAAAAGACCATGGTCAAGCAGTTGGACCGGGGCAAAGGCAAGGTCACCGCCCATATCGAACAGAACGGCAAGGTCACCAAGGAAGAGTTCGACACGGTGATCTCCGCCGTGGGCATTGTCGGCAATACCGAAGGGCTGGGGCTGCAGGAACTGGGCGTGAAGGTCGAGAAAACCCATGTGGTGGTGGACTCGCATTGCCGCACGGGGGTGGACGGGCTTTATGCGATTGGCGATTTGGCGGGAGCGCCCTGGCTGGCGCACAAAGCCTCGCATGAGGGCGTGATGGTGGCCGAACTGATTGCCGGTGGCCATCCGCACGCGGTCGATCCCGACGCCATTGCGGGCTGCACCTATTGTCATCCGCAGATTGCCAGCGTCGGCCTGACCGAGGCACAGGCGAAAGAGCAGGGCTATGACATCAAGGTGGGCCGCTTCCCGTTCATCGGCAATGGCAAGGCGATTGCGCTGGGGGAGCCCGAGGGGCTGGTGAAAACCATCTTTGACGCGAAAACCGGCGCGCTTCTGGGGGCGCATATGGTCGGTGCGGAAGTGACCGAGATGATCCAGGGCTATGTCATCAGCCGCACGCTGGAGACCACCGAGGCGGAGCTGATGAACACGGTGTTCCCGCATCCGACGCTGAGCGAGATGATGCATGAAAGCGTGCTGGATGCCTTTGACCGGGTGATCCATATGTGAGCGGCGTGTGGCGGGACCGGGAATTGCGCCGGCTGTGCCGTCGCCCGGGTTGGGGGGCTCTGCCCCCCGCGCTGCGCGCTCCCCCCGAGGTATTTTCAGACAGAAGAAGATGGGGCGGGTCGCCAGAGCCTTGACGCGGGATCAAAGCACGCGGGCGAGGAAGGCCTTGGTGCGCGGCTCGCGCGGGTTTGAGAACAGCGCCTCGGGCGGCGCTTGCTCCAGGATGCGGCCCGCGTCGAGGAAGCAGACCTTGTCGGCCAGTTCGCGGGCAAAGCCCATCTCGTGGGTGGCCAAGACCATGGTCATGCCTTCCGCGCGCAGGTCGCGCAGCACATCGAGCACCTCGCCCACAAGCTCGGGGTCCAGCGCGCTGGTGATCTCGTCAAACAGCATGATTTCGGGCTGCATCGCCAGCGCCCGGATGATCGCCACGCGCTGTTGCTGCCCACCCGACAGCTGGTCGGGGTAGTGCTCCATCCGGTCGCCCAGACCGAACCGGGTGAACAGCGCCTCGACCCTCGGGCGCAGCGCGTCGCGGGTCTGTCCCTTGACCCGGCGCGGGGCGAGCATGACGTTTTCCGCGGCGGTCATATGCGGAAAGAGATTGTAGCTTTGAAACACGATGCCGATTTTCTGGCGCACGGGCTGCCGGTTCAGACCCGGTTCGGAAATATCCACACCGTCGAGCCAGATCGACCCGTCATCAATCGGCTCGAGCAGGTTCATGCAGCGCAGGAGCGTGGACTTGCCCGATCCGGACGCGCCGATCAGGCAGACCATTTCGCCTTCCGCCACCTCAAGGTCGATGCCCTTGCAGACCTCGTGATCGCCAAAGCGTTTGCGCACCCCGCGCAAGGAGAGTTTCGCGCTCATCGCCGCGCCTTGTTCTGTTTGTTCATCAGGTAATCCGCATAGCGCGTGGCCGGGATGGTCAGCGCCAGAAAGATCAGCGCCGCCCCGACATAGGGCGTGAAATTGGCATAGAGCGATTTGTAGACGCCGGCCTGGCGGAACACCTCGACCGGGCCGATGAAGGACAACAGCGCCACGTCCTTTTGCAGCGCGATGAAGAGGTTCATATTCGCGGGCACCACATTGCGGATGGCCTGCGGCAGCACGACGTAGCGCATGGTATCGCGGTCGCTCAGCCCAAGCGAGGCGGCGGCGGAGCGCTGTGACTGGTGGATCGAGTCGATGCCGGAGCGGATCACCTCGGCCACGTAAGCCGAATAGACCAGCACCAGCGCCAGCGTGCCCCAGATATAGGGGCTGTTCCACGGGCGGGGCAGGCCCAGACCGGGCACGCCAAACCCGATGATATAGATCACCAGAACCACCGGCAGGCCGCGAAAGATGTCGGTATAGGCAATCCCGAAGAGCCGCAGCGGAAACAGCGCCGGCGCGCGCGCGTCGCGGCACAGCGCAATGGCAAGACCGGTGAGCGCGATGAGCGGCGCAGACCAGGCAAAGATCATCACGTTGAGCACAAAGGCGTCCAGCAGCCCGGGGAAGGTCGCTGCAAAGACCCGGCCGTTGAAAAACGATTTTTGCACCGCCTCCCAACCGGGGGCCAGCGGGACAAGCACGAAGATCGCGACAATGACGCTCAGCGTCGAGATCAGCGCGATGCGGTTCGCGCGGCGTCTTACCCCGGCCTCGTAAAGCGCGCGCCGGGTGGGCGCGGTGGAGGACGCCGCCGCGCGGTCTTGCGATGAGGCATCCGCCATTTATTTGATAACCGGAACGCCCGTGGCCTCGGCCAGCCAGGTGGCCTCGATCGCGGCCAGTTCTCCGCTCTCGGTCAGGTCCGTGATGGCCGCGTCCACACATTCCTTGAGCGGGTTGCCTTCTTCCATCAACAGGCCGAAATGGTCAGGGCTTTCGGACTGTTCAGCCGGGAACTGCCCAAGAAGCGCACCGCCCTCGACAACCACTGCTGACAGGTAGAGCGCAGTGGGCAGGTCATAGAGCGCGGCGTCGATCTGGCCTGCCATGATGGCGGCGTTCACATCGGCATTGTCATTATAGAGCAGCGGGTCGCTCTCTGGCTGGATCACGCCTGTCAGCATGGAGTAGGACGTGTGGGAGCCGACAACGCCCCATTGCAGGCTTTTCAGGCTGTCGAGCGTGGCATTGGCCCCCGCATCCATCACCGCCTGCGTGGTCAGAACCGCCATGGCCGAGGTGTAATAGGGCATGCTGAAATCGACCATTTCATCGCGCTCGGGCGTGATCGAATATTGCTGGATGTTGAAATCGAAATTCTTGGCACCGGGTTGGATGGCTTCGTCAAAGCTGGTGCGCACCCAAGTCACTGCATCGGCGTCAAACCCCATCTTGTCGGCAATGGCATAGGCCACGGCGGCCTCGAACCCTTCGCCGCTTTCGGGCGCGTCATTCATCACCCATGGGTAATAGGCCGGGTTGCCGGTGGCGATGGTCAGCGTGCCGTCGGTCAGCGTCTTGCCTGCCGCGCAGGCCGCGTGCCCGGCAGCAAGCGCAGTGGTGCCCGACACGGCCAGGGCCAGTGCAGTACTCGCAAGCAGTTTCATCCAAACGTCTCCCTGTGTTTTTGATTGCGTAAAGGTTCTTACGCGCAGGAGCGTTTGTCCAGTGCAGAGACGCGCCTCAGCCCTGCCAGCGGCTGTCCAGCTTTTCCAACTCGGCAATGCGTTCCGCCGTCTTGGGGTGGCTCATGAGCCAGGCAGGCACTGCGCCCGCGCGTTTTTCGGTCAGCGCGTCAAGCTTGTGAAACAGGCTGATCTGCGGGGCCACACCGATGCCCGCCTTGGTCAGGAGTGCGGCGGCATAGGCGTCGGCCTCGTATTCATCGCCGCGTGACAGCCGCGCCGCCAACAGCGATGTCAGCGTATTGGCGATCCACACGCCCACACCGGGCAGGAAGCGGCTCAGCACCATGGCCAGCGCCGTGCGCAGCGCGTTCTGTCCGGAAAAGTCGATCATCCGCCGCCGCGAATGGCCCAGCGCCACGTGCCCCAGCTCATGCGCAATCACGCTGGCCAGTTCTTCGCCCGTGACTTCGCCATTCTGGAACTTGCGGTAAAAGCCGCGGGTGATGAAGATCCGCCCATCGGGTGCGGCCAGCCCGTTTACCGGGTCGATCTCGTAGATATGCACGCGAATGCGCGGCAGATCGAGCGCGGACGCCATGCGGTCGGTCAGCGCCTTGAGCCGTGGATCGGCCAGTTCGGTCGAACGTGCATCCAGCTCGCGCGAGGTGCGCCACACCGAGAAGCGGTACATGACGAGCGCGTAGAGGATGGCCAGAAGGATGGGCGTGAATTTGATCATGTCTCAGATATGGGCGGTGCGCGGCCGGGGACAAGCGTAAAGCAGGTTCAAAACGGCGGAATCGCCGCTGGTCCCGAGATATTGTGACAGGTGCCGGGAATGATCCCGGTGCGACGGCATTCGTCGATCAGCCAATCCTCGGTGCGTTTGCATTCGCCATACCAGGCGCGCTCAAGAATACCGCCGCCCACATTGGCGCAATCGCAATTGATCGCCTTGCAATGCTGCGGCTCCCAAAGTGGCGCAAGCGTGTCGAAGATATCCTTGCAGAAGGTGCCCAGCGGTCCGATCTTCTTGCACAGTGCCACCAGCGCGTCGCCATAGGTGCCCCTGTCCCACGGACCGCGTCGGAAATCGCGCATCATCTCGTCGCGGATCTTTTCATAGGCGGCGGTGTCGAACTCGCCGGTTTCCATCGCCTCGGTCACAAGGTCGATGGCCGCCGAGGAGCGGTCGAACTGCCGCCCGGTCCAGCGGATCTGGTCGCGGGCAAAAGGCAGGGCGGGGCTGAATGGGGCGATGCTGTCGGGCAGCATCGACAGGAAACGGTCCTGCGCCTTGCGGGTGGCGGCGTCGGTCATGCGGTCGCCCGCTTCGCGGTCCTTGGCGAACTGGGCGGCGGCAAGGATCCCGTTGAGGATCAGCCCCACCGTGCCCTCGCCGGTATTGGCCAGCTTGGCGGCCATGTCCTGAAACGTGGGCAGCCCAAAGGCCTTGGCGCGTTCATCGTGTTTCTTGATCGCGTCGCCCAGTTTGATCAGCGCGTTCACATCGGTGAGCGTGGGCCGCATGGTGCGGGTCATCGCGCGCAACAGCGGGGTCATCGCCTCGCCGTAAGCTTCCGGGTCGGAAAAAGTGTTTCGGTCGGCCACGCGGCTCAGAAAGGTCTGGAACGCGTCGTCATTGGCCAGCGCCAGCGATTGCTGTGACAGCAGTTCCACCGCCAGCGCGGCTCCCTCGGCCCGCGACCGGCTGGCCGCTTTGGCCATGTCTGCCATCGCCTTGGCGCGCGCCTCATCCGTCGTGGCCATACTCAGCCGAAGCCCCGCCGCGCGATACTCGTGGTTAAAGGCCTGCGCGGATAGCGGCAGGAAGAACAGGGCAGCCAGACTGAGGATGATGAGGCGGGGCATGGGCAGTCTCCGGATGGGCGCAGTGTAACGCGGATCGCGGTTTTCGCAAAACAAGGCTGTGACCCGTGACGCGGTCACCCGGCCTTGCGCTGCTGTTGGCGGATCTTGCGCACCCGCGACCAGAGCAGCGCGCCCAACCCCAGCGCCACCGCCCCGGCGGCCAGAAAGCCCGAGGCGCTGGACGCGATGTCGGCCACGGCGGAGAGCTGGTTGGCAAAGGCGTAGCCCAGCCCGATATAAGCGAGCACCCATATCGCCTCGCCCGCCGCATCCCACAGCGTGAACTGGCCCCAACCCAGCCCTGTCGCTCCGGCGATGAAGTTGACATAAGGCCCCAGAGGTGCAAGCAGCCATGTGCTGAAAAAAACGCCAATCGCCCCGCGCCGCGCCACCAGCGCCCGCGCCCTGGCCAGCGTGGCGGCGCGGCTTGGATTCCCCAAGGCAAACCGGTCCAACAGCCCGGCGCTCTGCCGCCCGATGTGATAACCCGTCTGATCGCCCAGGACCGCGCCCAGCCACGCCCCGGCCAGTACATTGCCCAGCTCAAGATCGCCCGAGGCAACAAAGGCCCCGCCTGCCAGCATCAGAAGCGAGGTCGGGATGGGCACCAGCAGGCAGGACAGGAAACAGGATACGGCCAGAAGCCAGACGCCGTAATCGGCAACAAGCTGAAACAGTGCGTCGCTCATGGGTGGGCGTCGCGATGGGCGCGGATCGCCTCCATGATTTCGTCGATCACCACCTCGACCGGCACGTCGCGGTCGCGTGCGATCTCTTCGACGGTGATGCGCCCCGCGCCCGGTTCCAGCCCCAGCGCAGAGCCCACCAGTTCCGGCGGCACCTGCCAGGAATGCGCGATGTAGCGCGGCGTCATCCAACCCTGGATCGGTTGGTTGCGATGCTCCGGATCGGACCAGTACACCCAGAAAACGGTCATACGCACGGCAAAGAATATGGTGATCGCAAGCGCCAGAAAAAAGGCTGAGAGCAGCAAGCGATGCTCGCGCCACAGCAGTTTCAGCGTGGCAATCACAGAGGAGATCACCGGGCCAGGTCCTTCATGCCCCGTTCCAGCCCCTCCAGCGTCATGGGCACCATGCGATGTTCGAAAATCTCGGAAATCATCGAGATGGATTGGGTATAGCCCCAATGCCGCTCGGGCACGGGATTGATCCAGAGATTGTCGGGCCATTGCTCGCGCGCGCGCTCCAGCCAGACCTGTCCCGCGTCTTCGTTCCAATGCTCATTGGCACCGCCCGCAAAGGCGATTTCATAGGGCGACATGGAGGCATCTCCGACGAAAATGCATTTGTAATCCGAGCCATAGGTGCGCAGCACTTCCCATGTCGGGGTCACTTCGGACCAGCGGCGGGCATTGTCGCGCCAGACGCCTTCATACAGGCAATTGTGGAAGTAGTAATATTCCAGATGCTTGAATTCGGTGCGGGCGGCAGAGAACAGCTCTTCAACCACGCGGATATGGCCGTCCATTGAGCCGCCCACATCGAGGAACAACAGCACCTTGACCGCGTTGTGCCGTTCGGGCCGGGTCTGCACATCCAGATAGCCGTGTTCCGCCGTGGCGCGGATCGTGCCGTCGAGGTCAAGCTCTTCATTCGCCCCGGTGCGCGCCCAGTTGCGCAGGCGTTTCAACGCGACCTTGATATTGCGGGTGCCCAGTTCGACCTGATCGTCGAGATTGCGGAACTCGCGTTTGTCCCAGACCTTGACCGCGCGCTGGTGGCGGCTTTCCTTCTGGCCGATGCGCACGCCCTCGGGATTGTAGCCATAGGCCCCAAAGGGCGAGGTTCCGGCGGTGCCGATCCATTTCGATCCGCCCTGATGACGGCCCTTTTGCTCCTCAAGCCGCTTTTTCAGCGTCTCCATCAGCTTGTCGAACCCGCCCATGGCCTCGATCTCGGCCATTTCCTCGGGGCTGAGGTGTTTCTCGGCCTGTTTGCGCAGCCAGTCCTCGGGCAGGTCCATGGCATTGAGCACATCGCTGGCGCTGATCTCTTCCAGGCCTTTGAAACAATGAGCAAAGGCGCGGTCGAACTTGTCGATATAGCGTTCGTCCTTCACCATCGAGGCGCGGGCGAGGTAATAAAACGCCTCCACGTCATAGGTGGCCAGCCCCGCCGACATCCCGTCGAGGAAGGTGAGATATTCGCGCAAAGAGACCGGCACACCGGCGCGGCGCAACGTCTCGAAGAAAGGGACGAACACCGGCGCGCGCCCTAAAAGATGAAGCGGTCCAGCGCCAGCGTGGCAATCAGGCCCAAAAGGCCGAAGGCCAGCGCATAGATGCCGGTATATTGAATGATATCAAGAAGTTGTCCGCCGCGTTTCTTGGCGAGCGTGCCGCCGATGATGGCGCCGATCAGGGCAGCAATAATGACGATCATGGGCGAAACCCTTCCTCTGCCTGCGTTGCGGCAGAGGCCGAAAGCCTAGCCGCGAAATCCTTTGAGTGGGCTGAGCGCCGCGATTTCGCGCAGCTTGGCGCGCACCGCCCAGTCCGGGCCAAATCCGTAGCGCGCCCAACCCAGAGAGTCCATGCGCACCTCGCGTGCTTCCAACACGCGCCCCATGAGATCCAGCGCTTCGGCCTTGATCATCATCAGCGTGGCCAGAAGCGCGGCGTTTTCATGCTGCGCAGCGGTGTCGATATGCGGGTTCACAAGGCTCAACGCCAGCTCGGGACGGTCCTGTGTCAGTTCATAAGCCGCCAGCTGCGAGGCGACATAGGCCAGGTGCAGATTGGAGTTGCGCGTATTGCTGTAATAGACCCGCGCGGCGGCAAACTCGGCCTTGGCTCGCTGGGGATTGGACAACAGAATCAACCGGCCCATGGCGTAATGGGAAAAGGCGCGGCGATGATCCTGCCATCCCATGGCCGAGGCCACCTGAAGCGCCTCTGTCGCGGCCTTGCGGCGCGCGGCGGGTTTCGTGCCCGGGCCAAGCGCGGTTTCAATGGCGTCGATCCAGACACGCGGCGTGCGGGCAGCGCGGTTCGGGGCAAGCGTGTCGCCGCGCGGATTGATCCGCGACAGGATACCGGGCAGGCGGGCGGCCACCTCGGCCCGGGTCATGCCGGACCGCAGCGCCGGGTCATAGGTGGCGCGCAGCACCAGCATGTCGAACCCGGTCAGAACCGTATGCACATTGTCATCGTTGAACACGGAATCGCTCAGCCGGTACAGGTCATTGAGCGGCCCCAGCGACTGTGCCAGCTCTTCATGCAGGCAATCGCGCATTTCCTGTGGGCTGGAATCGTTGGGGATAAAGATCGAGATGGTTTCACGTTCGGTGATCCGCGCCCAGTTCAGCGCCTGTGTCCGGCGCAGGCGTTTGTAGTCCGACAGCGAGGTCACATTGGGCACAACAAAGCATGCCGCTTGGGGCAGGGCCTTGTGAATGGCTTTGCGGCTGACTGCATGGATCAGGATATTCGCGGATTTGCCGCCCTCGGCCTGTGCGATCGGGATCTGCGCCTCGGTCCGGAACCGATGCAACAATCGGCGCAAATCGCTGTCCAGCGCGGCGGGCGCGTCGCCGGTCACCCGAACGGTGATCGGACCCTCGAAACGCGAGAAGGACGGCAGGGCGCGGCCGCTTTCGAGCTTGAAGCTCAGGTCCAGGAAATCGCGCGCGATGTCCGAATTGGACCGCAGCGCGGGCGCAGGGCGCGGCACCGCAAAGGTTTTCATCGCGGGCAGGTCGCTGGCGCTGAAACTGGCTGCGCGGGTGGGCGTATCGGCCGGGGTGACCGGCATACAGGCGCTCAGCATCAAGTAAAACGGCAAGAGAAATCGTCTGTATTTACGCATGGCTCAGGCTCTCTGGTACTTGATGAAAGGGGTCAGCACCGCCACCCGGTCATAGAGATCCCGGGCCGTATGGTTGAACTCCTGAGTGAGCCAGTAGACAGAAGGCGCGCCATGATCATCAGCGGCCTTGTAGACCGCTTCGATCAGCTTGCGTCCGACGCCACGCCCGCGCATGTCGGGGGCGGCGTAGAGGTCCTGCAGGTAACAGACCTCTTCCTCTTTCCACCCGTGACGGTGGAACAGGTAATGCGTCAGGCCGACAAGGCGGCCATCGACCTCGGCGACAAGGGCGTTGAAATCCCGGGGATCATCGCCCAACAGGCGGGAAAACAGCACGTCGTAGATGCGGTCCGGAACGGATGTCTCGTAGAAGGCGAGGTAATCGCGCCAGAGGGAAGCCCACTGGTCACGGTCGCTTGCGCGCAAAGTCCGGATGGTAACGGGCAATCCCGCAGCCGCGTTCGACATGTTGTTTTTCTTCTGCCTGCTCTCTCAGATGCCTTAAGACATCCTTTAAGGCTTTGTCGCCTTTTGGGAGAGTATAGGGCATTGTTGTGTTTTCCTAACCGGGAAATTGCCCGATTTCCGAGCCGCGGCAAAACCGTTGCAATTCAGCCAAATCAAAGGGTTGGCTTGTGGGTAAATGAAGCGTGTCACACCAGATATGGGGTGCGCACATGCCGTATTTCATGAGGTGATTTCGCGTAACGTCAAGTGCTGCAATCGCAGATTGAGGCAAGATGCATCGTTTCACAGAAGCAGTACCAAGTATCCGTGCCGGTTCGACGCCCCGAAACCGCGCCTAACGCCCCCGCCGCGCCATAAAGGCCAGGCGTTCGAACAGATGCACGTCCTGTTCGTTCTTCAGGAGTGCTCCGTGTAGCTTGGGCAGCGCATTGGCCCCGTCTCGGCGCAGGTCCTCGGGGTCCATGTCCTCGGCCAGCAAGAGCTTGAGCCAGTCCAGCACTTCCGAGGTGGAGGGTTTCTTCTTCAACCCCGATTGCTCGCGGATCTCGTAGAACTGGGTCAGCGCCACGGTGAGCAGCTCGCCCTTGATGCCGGGATGATGCACTTCGACAATCTTGCGCATGGTGTCGGTGTCCGGGAAGCGGATGTAATGAAAGAAACAGCGGCGCAGGAATGCGTCGGGCAGTTCCTTTTCATTGTTCGATGTGATGATCACGATGGGGCGGTGGCGCGCCTTGATCGTTTCGCCGGTCTCGTAGACATGGAATTCCATCTTGTCCAACTCCTGCAACAGGTCGTTGGGGAATTCGATATCGGCCTTGTCGATCTCGTCGATCAACAACACCACCTTTTCATCCGCATCAAAGGCCTGCCACAGCTTGCCCTTGCGAATGTAGTTCCTGACGTCATGCACACGCTCTTCGCCCAGCTGGCTGTCGCGCAACCGGCTCACCGCGTCATATTCATAGAGACCCTGCTGCGCCTTGGTGGTGGATTTGATGTTCCATTCGATCATCGGCACGCCCAGCGCCTCGGCCACCTGCCGCGCGAGCTCGGTCTTACCGGTGCCCGGCTCGCCCTTGACCAGAAGCGGGCGCTCCAGCGTCACGGCGGCATTCACCGCCATGGTCAGGTCATCGGTGGCGACATAGGTTTCGGTGCCCTGGAACTTCATCTCTGCCTCTTGATCTGCCTCATGGCGCGGACCCTATCTGTCTGATTTATTCACCACAATCCAGCGCTTTGTGTAGTGACATTCCCATGCGTTGGGTTTATGCGGTGCGCGAGGGGTCGCAGGGCAGAAGGAGTTCAAAATTGATTTCATCTGAGCCCGGCAAGGAAAAGGGAGCGGAGATGAAACAGGAAGTGTTTCTACCGGAAGATTATCGTCCCGCCGAGGACGAACCATTCATGAATGACCGCCAGCTTGAGTATTTCAGACGCAAGCTCATCGCGTGGAAGGCGGATTTGCTCGACGATACGCGCGACACGCTTGAAGGGCTGCAGGAAAGCACCCGCAACATCCCCGATGTGGCCGACCGAGCCAGCGAAGAGACCGACCGCGCATTGGAGCTGCGCACCCGGGATCGTCAACGGAAACTGGTGGCCAAGATCAATTCGGCCCTGCGCCGCATCGACGAGGGCGAGTATGGGTATTGCGAAGTGACCGGTGAGCCGATTTCGCTCAAGCGTCTGGATGCGCGTCCCATCGCCACCATGAGCCTTGAGGCTCAGGAACGCCACGAGCGCCGCGAGAAAGTGCATCGCGACGACTGAGGTCCCATGACGGGTGCGGCCACGCGCCGCGAGAGATTGGAGACGCCGGGGCTTTTGCTCCGGCGTTTTTTGTTGAAGGTGACGCGCGATGAGTCTTCTTGGTTTGGATATCTGCGTCATTGGCGGTGGCATTGGCGGTCTGGCGGCAGCGCTGACCCTGTCGGCGCGCGGCGCGCAGGTCACCGTGCTGGAGCAGGCCGAGGCGATCCGCGAAGTCGGTGCCGGTCTTCAGATCAGCCCCAACGGCCTGCGCGTGATCGAGGCGTTGGGCCTGCGCGAGGATCTGGCCGCGCGTTCGGTCCGGGGACGGACGGTTTCGCTGCGCAATCACCGCAACGGGGCCGAGGTGGCGCGGCTGGATCTGTACCGGTTGCCGCCGGATCAAGGCTATTTCTTTGTCCATCGTGCCGACCTGATCGACATACTTTACACCGCCGCGCAGGCGCAGGGCGTCAAGATCCGCCTGCTGCAAAGGGTCGATCACGTGATGCCCGGGCCGCGCCCCTCCGTCGTGTTGCAAAACGGTGATCACCGCGGGGCCGCGCTGGTCATTGGTGCCGATGGTCTGCATTCGAAACTGCGCACCGCGTTGAACGGTGTGGCCGCGCCCGGCTTTACCGGTCAGGTCGCCTGGCGTGCCGTCATTCCCAATGTCACGGGGCAGGGGGCGGAGGCGCAGGTGCATATGGGGCCGGGGCGGCATCTGGTCTGTTACCCGATGCGGGACGGCTCCATCATGAACCTCGTCGCGGCGCAGGAACGTCATGCCTGGGTTGATGAGGGCTGGCATCACGAGGATGATCCCGCCAACCTGCGCGCGGCTTTCGCCGGTTTCGGCCCGCAGGTGCGGCAGATGCTGAACGCCGTTGAGACCGTGAATCTCTGGGGGCTCTTTCGCCATCCGGTTGCCGCGCGCTGGCAGGACGGGACCTGCGCCCTCTTGGGCGATGCGGCGCATCCGACGCTGCCCTTCATGGCGCAGGGCGCGAATATGGCGCTGGAGGATGCCTGGGCGCTGGCCGACTGTCTGGCCAGCCATGACGATCCGGCGGCGGGGCTTGCCGCCTATGAGGCCGCGCGCCGTCCCCGCTGTCAAAAGGTGGTCGCAACGGCGACGGGCAATGCGTGGAAATACCATCTGCGGCCCGGCCCGTTTCGTTTTGCCGCGCATGCCGCCCTCCGGCTTGGGGCGCGCATTGCCCCGGACCGGCTGCTGGGACAGTTCGACTGGCTTTACGGCTATGACGTGACGCGCGCGCTTTAGGCGCGGAACCCGTCCCGCAACGCGCGGCGCGACAGTTTGCCATTCGGCCCGGTGGGCAGGGTTTGCAGACGCCGGTAGAGCCGGGGTTGCTTGTAGCGCGCGAGCCTGGCCTCGGCCTGCCCGGCCAAGGCCGCGTCAAGATCCTGATCGGCGGTGTAGAAGGCCGCGATCACGCGCGTATCTGCCTTGATCTCTACATCCGTCACGGCAATCCCGGTCAGGCCCGCCACATCATGCAGCGCATGCTCTACCTCTTGCGGCCACACGCGGAAACCGCCCGCATTCATCATGTCATCGGCCCGGCCCAGATAGGCGATCTGCCCGTCCCCCTCCATGCGGCCCAGATCACCGGTGTGGAACCAGCCATCGTAGCGCTTTGCGGCGGTGGCCTCGGGGGCGTGCAGATATTCCAGCATCAGGCCCGGATCGCTGTCGGCGATGCAAATCTCGCCCTCCTGTCCAATCTCCACGATGCCATCTTCGTCCCGAATGGCGATCTTGCGGCCCTGTTGCGGCCGCCCCAGCATGCCGGGGCGCGCGGGGATGCCGGGGCTGGCCGAGATGAAGGTCGAGCATTCCGACATGCCATAGGCCTCGTAAATCTCGGTGCCGGTGGCGTCGCGCCAGGCGTCGCGCAAACGTTCGGGCAGCTTTTCTCCGGCGGCCAGCGCGTGGCGCAGTTTCGGCAGGGACAATGCGGGAGCCGTCAGAAGCTTGCGAAACACGCCCGGCGCGGCGGCAAAGAGCGTGGCGTCATGGCGTTTGAGCAAGAGCGGCAGCATCATCGGATCGGTGCCCGGCGCGGGGATCAGCGCGGTGGCCCCCGCCGCCCATGGGTCCATCAGCCCGGTGCCCAGCGTGAAGGTCCAGTTGAACGCGCCCGCATGCAGCACCCTGTCGCTTGCGCGCAGCTCATACCAGCCCTCGACCATCATCTGCCGCGCCCATATCGCGCGATGGGCATGCACCACGGCGCGGGGCGTGCCCGAGGTGCCGGAGGTAAAGATGATATAGGCCGGGCGATCCGGGTCCCCCATGGCGTAGTCCGCGGGGGGCAGCGTGGCCATGTCATGCAGCTCCTGTGCGGGCAGCATCGGCACATCCGTCTCGGCGCAGGACACCTCCGGATCGCGCAGGATCAAAGCGGGGTCGAGGATGTCGATCTGTTTCGCTGTCTCGGGCGCGGAGAGCTGGGCCGAGGTGGGCACCGGGACCAGCCCGGCGGCGATTGAGCCAAGGTAAGCCAGCGGGAAATCGACAGTGTTGCCCAGCCGCATGAGCACCCGGTCACCGGGGGCCAGCCCCCGCGCCAGAAGCCCGGTGGCGATGCCGCGCACGGCTGATTCCAGGCGCGCGAAACTCCAGCGTTCGGCGCGCGCCGGTCCCAGCACGGCCAGCGCCACCTTGTCCGGCATATCCTGCGCATGGCGCAATACATGCGCGGCAAGATTGAAGGTCGCGGGGCAGGGGGGTGGCGGGCCTTGGTCGAAGAGCGCGTGCATGGATATCCGGGTCACTGATCGTGGGGCTGCCCCGGGATAGGAGCGCGCGCGCAGAGTTGCAAGCCCGACGCCCGCTGCCTATAGCAGTGCCATGACCCAGAAAGACCCCAGACACTTGATCCGGATCGCCCGCGACGGCGGCGATGAGCCCGGCGCGGCCGAACCGCTCGACCTTGGCGCGCGCGTGCGCGAGTTGCGCAAGGAAAAGGGTTGGACGCTGGAACAGGCGGCCAAACAGGCGGGGTTGGCGCGCTCCACTCTGTCCAAGATCGAAAACGGCCAGATGTCACCCACCTATGAGGCGCTCAAGAAACTGGCGGTCGGGCTGGCGATTTCGGTGCCGCAGCTCTTTACCGCGCCGCAGCGTGAAAAGATCAATGGCCGGCTTGCCGTGACCCGCTCGGGCGAGGGCGCGGCCCATGCCACGGTGACGTATGAGCATGAATTGCTGGGCGATGCGCTGACCAAGAAACAGATGCTGCCCTACCGTGCGCGGGTGCGCGCCCGGTCGATGGAAGAGTTTGACGGCTGGGTGCGCCATGACGGCGAAGAGTTTCTCTATGTGCTGACCGGGATCGTCAAACTCTACACCGAGTTCTACGAACCGATCGAGCTGCGCAGGGGTGACAGCGCCTATTACGACGCGACGATGGGTCATAACGTGATTTCGGTCAGCGAGGATGACGCCACGATCCTGTGGGTCACCTCGCTGACCTGACGCCTTCCGGCTATCTGCAACACCCATTCACGCGCCCCGCGGCCAGGGTGCGAGCCGCGTGGGTTGGAGAAGTTGAGTGTAAAGGGAGGAGACCGCCGGAAGGTCGTGTCTGGGGACGGTTCAGCCCGCCTGAAGCTCGCTGGCCTGACGTGCCAGGCCCTGAATGAATGCCCAGTCACGCAATTCCTCTTCCGCTTCCATCGGGGTCAGGTCATGCTGACGCGCCAGATGCGCGGCGACAATGTCGGGAGATGGCGGAGTATCGCCGATCACCGATTTGTCGATCAGGGGAAAACGGGATTTCAGCTGATGAAAGCTGTCACTCCAGTTGGCGGTAATGTCGGTCCAGTTCATTTTTGGCGTCCCTGTTGAAGAGCGCCCCTCGCTCACAAATTCTAGCATCAACCAGCTTTGTCACGAAAACGTTAAAACGTCGCGGGACCAAAGTCGCATGTTTTCGCTCACGCCTGCGATGCCGGGCCAAGAGGGGCATGGCGCGCATTGCGGCATGCCCCCGTTCCAGATCGTGGTGCTAAAGCGCTGTTTTCACGACAACCTTGGTGGCCTTGACCGGCACCTTGACCGCCGTTTTGGCCACTCCGCAGGCGCTCAGGCCCGCCAGGAGCACGAGAAGGGGGAACACGCGCTTCACAGCCAGTTGCGCACGGTGCGCGAGCCGTCCTGAATATCGCGTCCGATTCCCTCGACCGTGCCGCAGGCGCCAAGAAGCGCAAGAAGCACCAACATTGCTGCAAGCCGGATCTTCATTCTGCCTCCTGCCACCAGACATCGGTCTGCCAATTGATCCAATCGCCGTAAATCGGAAGGGTTTCGGGGTATTTCAGCGTGTCGGCATGGGCGATGCGGCTGACATTATACTGGTAGATCGGCACCACGTAGCGCCCCGTGGTCAGTACCCGGTCCAGCGCGCGCACGGCGGCAAGGAAGCCATCGCGGCTCTCCGAGGTCAGCATGGCAGTGATCATCGCCTCGGCGGCGGGGGATTTCATGCCCATCCAGTTGCGCGAGCCTTCGGTTGTGGCGGCCGCAGTCCCCCAATAGGCCATCTGCTCGTTGCCCGGCGACAGAGACACGCCGCGGCGATACCAAGTCATGTCGAAATCAAAGGCGTTGGTGCGCTCCTTGTATTGCGCGCTGTCGGCCACCTCGACCGTGACCTGCATGCCCAGCCGTTCGAGCCCCTGAATATAGAGATCGGCGATCGATTGTTCCTCGGACGAGCCCTGGCCCAGCAGGATGGTAAAGCGGAACGGCTCACCACCTGCGTTTTTCAGCACGCCATCCTGAACACTCCAGCCGGCCTCTTCCAGCAGGGCCGAAGCGGTGCGGATATTGGACCGGTTGCGCAGCGACCCGTCGCCCTGCGGGAGCGCATAGCCCTCCAGCGCGCCGGGCAGCAATTCATCCGCAAAAGGTTCCAGCAGGTCCCGCACTTCGCCCTCCGCCGGGCCATCCCGCATCGCAAGCGGCGAATTCGAGAAATACGAGGTGATGCGCGGCTGCCGCCCGCCTGTCATCGTCTCATTGATATATTCGAAATTGAACGCGTGCAGCATGGCATCGCGCACGCGCCAATCCGCAAACAGATCGCGGCGCGTGTTCATCACGAAGCCCGTGATGCCCGAAGGGCGTTGATGCGGTAGCACGGATTTCACCACTTCGCCGCGCTCGACAGCCGGAAAATCATACTGGGTTTCCCATTTCTCGGCGTTGAATTCGCGGTTGGTGTTGAGGATGCCGGATTTGAACGCCTCGAAGGCCGCCGTGCCATCGCCGAAATACTCGATACGGATCTCGTCGAAATTGGCCTGACCGCGCATGAAGTTTACATCAGCACCCCAATAGTCCGGGTTGCGGACAAGCGAGATAAACCGGCCCATTTCCAGATCGCCCACTTTATAGGGCGCGCTGGTGATTGGCTGCTCATCGGTGACCTCGGCGAAATCGGGGCCCTCATATTGGGCCTTTTTCAGGATCGGGCGCATGCCCACCAGAAGCGCGAGTTCGCGGTCCTCGGTGTTGAAGGTAAAGCGGACCGCATCGTCGCCGGTTTGTTCCATGCTCTCGATCTTGTCCCAGAGCGAATGGTAACGCGGGTGTCCTTGGGTGCCCAAAACCTCATAGGACCACATCACGTCCTCGACCGTGACGGGCGATCCGTCCGAGAATCGGGCCTCGTCGCGCAGCGTGAATTCCACGCTCATCCGGTCGTCAGAGACGCGAATCGATTCGCAGAGCAGGCAATAAAGCGTGAACGGCTCGTCCCAGGACCGGCCCATAAGGCTTTCAAAACCAATGGTTCCGGGAAAGCGCAATTGCCATGGCGCGCGGCCCTTGGCGGCGAAGGGATTGAGGCTGTCAAATCCGCCACGCTCGCCAATGACGATGCGGCCGCCCTTGGGCGCGTCGGGATTGGCATAGGGAAGATGCACAAAATCCGGTGGCAGGACGGGGTCGCCATACATAGCTATGCCATGCTCGGCCTCTGCAGCGGCGAATCCCCCGGTTGCAATCAGCCCTACAGCAGCCCCGATGGTTGCGAGCCGGCGGAAATAATCTGGACGCATTTTGGCAACAATCTCCCTTGAGCCTTTATTTATTGAGCCCGGAGCGTAACGGGGGATTCACGCCTTTTCAAACTTTTAGCTTGGATGCGAGCGCCAGATTGCTTATAAAGGGGTCACTGCTCGATAGGTTTCTTGCCTGTATGAAACCTGCCTCAATGACTTAACCCCGGCTTCGCGCCGGGGTTTTTTTTGTCTGTCGTCCAAGCCCGGCTTCGCTTGGCCTTTTGCAGTTGCAGCGATTAGGCTGCAGCGCAGAATCATTTGTCATTGCATGAGGGGTAGACCATGACGCTTGCAGGAAAGACGGCCATCATCACCGGATCGAACTCTGGTATCGGGCTTGGGGTCGCGTGGGAACTGGCCCGCGCGGGCGCGGATGTGGTGCTGAACTCGTTCACCGACTCTGAAGAAGATCATGCGCTCGCCGCAGAGATCGCCAAAGAGACCGGCGTGACCGCGCGATACATCAAGGCCGACATGTCCAAGGGGGATGAATGCCGCGCGCTGGTGGAACAGGCCGGGGTCTGCGACATCCTCGTGAACAATGCAGGTATCCAGCATGTGGCCCCGATCGACGAGTTTCCGGTGGAGAAATGGGACGCTATCATCGCGATCAACATGAACTCGGCCTTTCACACCACCGCCGCAGCACTACCGATGATGCGCAAGGCCGGGTGGGGCCGGGTGGTCAATGTGGCCTCGGCCCATGGGTTGACGGCCTCGCCCTATAAATCCGCCTATATCGCGGCCAAACATGGCGTGGTGGGCATGACCAAGACCGTGGCGCTGGAAACCGCGCGCGAGCCGATCACCGCCAATGCGATCTGCCCGGGCTATGTGCTGACGCCGTTGGTTGAGGCGCAGATCCCCGACACGATGAAGCAGTACAACATGACCCGCGAGGAAGCGGTGGAGAATGTCATGCTAACGCGGCAGCCCTCGAAAGAGTTCGCCACGGTGGAACAGATCGGCGGCACGGCGGTGTTCTTGTGTTCCGACGCGGCGGCGCAGATCACCGGCACCACGATCAGCGTGGATGGCGGCTGGACGGCGCTGTGATCTGATCGGGGCAGGGGGCTTTGCCCCCTCGGCCTGCGGCCTCACCCCCCAAGGTATTTTCAAACAGAAGAAGAGCTGGATTGGTGCAAGAAACAACCCGGATCAACCTTGCCTTGCAGGGCGGTGGCGCGCATGGCGCCTTTACCTGGGGCGTGCTGGATCGGCTCTTGCAGGAAGAGTGGCTTGAGATTGCCGCGATCTCCGGCACCTCCGCCGGGGCGCTGAACGGGGCGGCGCTGAAATCCGGCTGGGTGGCTGATGGGCGGGCGGGCGCGCGCGCCGCGCTGGCCGAACTCTGGGGGCAGGTCAGCGGGCTGGGCGATATGCGCATCCCGGTCTGGATGGATGGGCTGATCCCCGAGCCTTATTTTGCCGCGCGGGCGCTGGAGGTGTCGCCGTTTTTCGCTCTGGCCGACATGATGGGGCGGGTCGTGTCGCCCTATGCCTATGGGCCGTTTTACCAGAACCCGTTGCAACGGATCGTGGAGGATTTCGATTTCGGTCGGGTCTGCGACGTGGCGCACGGGCCAGAGCTGCATATCTGCGCCACCAATGTGCGCGACGGCAAGGTGCGGGTCTTTGCGGGCGAGGAGATCGACAGCAATGTGATCCTCGCCTCGGCCTGTCTGCCGACGTTGTTTCAGGCGGTCGAGATTGGCGACGAGGCCTATTGGGACGGTGGCTATACCGGCAACCCGGCACTGTTCCCGCTTTTTGCGCCGCGCTTGCCGGATGACATCGTGATCATCAATATCAACCCGCTGCACCGTGATCACGTGCCGCGCAGCGCGCAGGACATCCAGAATCGCATCAACGAGATCAGCTTCAATTCCTCACTGCTGCGGGAATTGCGGGCGATTGATTTCGTGCAGCGCCTGCTGAGCGATGGCGCGGTGGCCGAGGGCGCAATGAAGAAGGTGCGCGTGCATATGGTGGCAGATGATGTGCTGATGAACGATCTCAGCGTCGCAACCAAGCTTGTGCCGCTGCCCTCGGTGATTTCACAGCTGCATGATGCGGGCGTCGAGGCGGCAGAGGTGTTCCTGGCCGCACATGCGGATGATCTGGGGGTGCGGCAGAGCGCAAATCTGCGGGATATGTTCGAATAACCGTTTCCGGTTCGCGGTTAATCCACAGTTTTTTCGGTAATAATGTTCCAATACGGAAACAATACAGCCCGCGTGACGTGGGCTTAGAGTGCGGGTTTCGGCGGTTTTGTCGGGTCTTCGCCGTTCGGATGGACGAGACCAGCCGAGATCACCAGCTTGGCGGCCTGCTCGACCGACATGTCCAGCTCGATCACGTCTTCTTCCGGGAAGAACAACAGAAAGCCCGATGTCGGGTTCGGGGTCGTCGGCACAAAGACCGACATCAGCCGCCCGGCGGTTTCGGCCCGGCGCGAAATCTCGCCCTTGGCGGTGGTCGAGACAAACCCGATGGCCCAGATCCCCTTGCGCGGATACTGGACAAGACAGGCCTTCTCGAAGGACCGGTCCTCCTGATTGAACACCGTCTCGGCGATCTGCTTCACGCCCGAATAGATCGACCGCACCACCGGGACACGCTCGACAAGGCTTTCGGCAAAGCGCACCAGCGACCGCCCGATCAGCCCCTTGGCAATCCAGCCCACCAAGAGCGTGAAGAGCAGGAACACGATGACGCCGACGCCGCGCACATTGACGTTGATCCAGTCTTCTGTGCCGGGGGCGGTGTTGCCGAGCAAACGGTTCAGCAGTTGTTCGGGATGATAGGCCTGTGGAACAAAGGGCCAGACAAAGCCATCGACCCAGCCGATCACCGTCCAGATCAGCCAGACGGTCAAGCCCACGGGCGCGATGACCACGATGCCGGTTAGGAAAGAGGCGCGCAGGGACGCTATCAACCGCGGGCGGCTGCGCGTGGTGGCATCCTCGTCAAAAGGTGTGGTCATGGTGCTGGGCGGTCCCGCGTCTATATCGCCGCCAAGCTAGGGTTTTGGGCGGGCAAGCTCAATGGGCGGCGAAGCCGCGGCAGGGATTATTTCCCATCCTCGCCCATCGCACAGGCAATCGCCGCCCCGAGCCGGGCATTGTTCAGCACAAGCGCGATATTGGCGGTGAGCGAGCGGCCCTCGGTCAGTTCGTAAATCCGTTGCAGCAGATAGGGCGTCACATCCTTGCCGGTGATCTTGTGGGTCTCGGCGTCTTTGAGCGCGCGGGCGATCATCGGGTCGATCTCGGACCGGGCAATCTCGGCGTCGCGGGGGATGGGGTTGGCCACAAGTTGCCCGCCGGGGATGTCCAAGGCGCGGCGCATCCGGTGGGCGCGGGCGATGGTGGCGGGATCATCCATGCGCAGGGGCGCGCGAAAGGCGGAGCTGGCCGACCAGAAGGCCGGGAAATCGTCCTGGCCATAGGCGATGACCGGCACGCCCAGCGTTTCCAGCACTTCCAGCGTTTTCGACAGGTCCAGAATGGCCTTGGCCCCGGCGGCCACAACGGTGACCGGGGTGCGCGCCAGTTCCTGTAGATCGGCCGAAATGTCAAAGCTCTGCTCCGCGCCACGATGCACGCCGCCAATGCCACCGGTGGCAAACACCTCGATCCCGGCGAGCGCCGCGCCGATCATGGTGGCGGCCACGGTGGTGGCCCCGGTGCCACCCATGGCCAGACAGGCGGCCATATCGGCGCGCGACAGCTTGGCGGCGCCTCGTGTCTGCGCCAGCGCTTCAAGCTGCGCATCCTCAAGCCCCACGCAAAGCGCGCCGTCGATCACCGCGATGGTGGCGGGGGTCGCGCCGTTTTCCCGCACCGTGGCCTCGACCCGCCGGGCCATTTCAAGGTTCTGCGGCCACGGCATGCCATGGGTGATGATCGTGCTTTCCAGCGCCACAAGCGGGCGTTTCTCGGCGCGGGCCTTGGCCACTTCGGCCGAGTAGCGAATGTCGATCATCTCAGTCATGGGGCGTTTCTCCGGAAACATAGCGCGCGGCGGCGGTGAGGGCGGATTTCAGGGCGGCGGCGCGGTCTTGCCCGGCCAGTTCGGCGGCCATATGGGCGGCCATGAAGGTATCGCCCGCGCCGGTGACGCGGGTGACAAGCACTTCGGGCGGGCGCTCCGAGACGACGCCCGCGCCATCCGCATCGGCACAAAGCGCGCCGCCATCGGTGACCAGCGCGCGCAATGCGCCGCGAGCGACCAGTGCCTGAGCCGCGGTTTCCGCGTCCGCGAATTCGGTCTGGCACAGGATGCCCGCCTCTTCGCAATTGACGTATAGCACAGCGCCGGTGCTGTCGAAGCTGCGAGAGAGAAAGGGCAACAGCCGTTCCGCCTTACCCGGGGAGGCCGGGGCCACCCGCAGATCGGCGGCGGAAAATGCAGGGTCACGCGCAATCTGCGCCAGCAAATGTTCGGTCAGGTTGCCATCCAGCGCGATCAGCCCCTCAAACGGTGCCGCCTTGCTGCCCAACCGCCCGTCCTGCAGCGGGCGCAGTATCTTGTCGCCCGCCGCTTCCAGCGAATGCGCGTCGGCAATGGCGGCGATCAGCCCGTTGGCCCCCTCCACCGCCATGTATCGATCCGTGGGCAGGTCTTCGGAGCGGTAGAGGAAACCCGTCTCAAGCCCCATGTCACGGCATTCCGAGACCAGCACATCGCCCAGCACATCGCGCCCCACAGCGCTCAGCAGGGCAGGGCGCAGGCCAAAACGCACCAGCGTCATGGCGATATTGAGCGCCACCCCACCGGGGATCTGGGTGATGCGCCCGGGCACGTCCGAGCCCTGCCGCATGACGGATGCCGACCGCCCGATGACGTCCCAAAGGACGGAGCCAATGCAAAGAACTGCTGTCATGAAAACCTTGTGGCGTGAAACTTTTTCCGCCGCAAGCCGTAGCTTTGGGTTGAAACCGGGGGATGTGGCGTCATTCTCTGGCGTCATAACAAGGGAGTAGTGCGATGCGTTGGCTTGTTTCAATCATGGCGATGGTCTGGGGGCTGGCGGCAACGGCACATGAGGTCATGCCGACGATTGGCGATCTGACCGTGACGGACGGGCAGGCAGAGCTGGTCCTGCGGCTCAATGCCGAGGCCTTTGCAGCCGGGATCGACCTTGATGGCTTGGAGGACACCAATGCCACGGATCAGTCCAGCGCCTATGACGCGCTGCGCGCATTGCCGCCCGAGGAGTTGCAGGCGCGCATGGCCCCGGTGGCCGCGCAGATGGCCGACAGCATTGGCCTGACCTCTGGCGGGACAGCGGTCCCGCTGAACGTGGCACGGATCGAGATCGGGCCGCTGGGCAATATCGACCTTGCCCGCGAAAGCGAGATCGCCTTTTCCGCCGCGCTTCAGGATGCCACGGCGCCACTTGTGCTGAGCTGGCCCGATGGCTACGGCACGCTGGTTCTGCGGCAACAAGGTGTGGAGACGCCCTATACCGGCTATCTTGACGGCGGTCAGAGCAGCGATCCGATCCTGCCCGGAGGGGCCGAACCCAAGAGCGGTTGGCAGGTCTTCGCAGAATATATCCCCGTCGGCTTTGACCATATCGTGCCCAAGGGGCTGGATCATATCCTGTTTGTACTTGGGCTGTTCTTCCTGAGCACGAAACTCGGGCCGCTGCTATGGCAGGTGACGGCCTTTACCGCCGCGCATACGGTGACCCTTGCGTTGGGGGCGCTGGGGGTCGTCAATATTCCCGGCTCCATCGTCGAGCCGATCATCGCCGCCTCGATTGTCTATGTGGCGGTGGAAAACATCCTGTCCCCGAAAATGCATGCCTGGCGGCCGGTTGTCGTGTTCTGTTTCGGGCTGTTGCACGGGCTGGGTTTTGCCAGTGTGTTGGGCGAGTTCGGCCTGCCAGCTGGTCAGTTCATCCCGGCGCTACTGGGATTCAATGTCGGGGTTGAAGTGGGGCAGCTTACTGTAATTGCTGTGGCTTTCCTGGCCGTGGGGCTATGGTTTGGCCGCAAGAGCTTTTACCGGCCCTATATCGCGGTGCCGGCCTCGGTGGTGATCGCGCTGGTTGGCGCGTATTGGTTCGTGGAACGGGTCTTTCTCTGACCCGCTCAGGCGTCCAGTGTGATCCAGACCGGCACGTGATCCGACGGCTTGTCGCCACCGCGTGTGGCGGCATCGATCTGGCAATCGGTCATCATGTCGGCGCAGGCGGGGGAGAGCAGGAAATGGTCGATCCTGATGCCGTTGTTTTTCTGCCAGGCCCCGGCCTGATAATCCCAGAAGGAATAATGCCCCGGTCCCTGATGGCGGGCGCGGAACGCTTCAGTAAAGCCGAAATTCACGATCCGTCGAAAGGCCGCGCGGCTTTCCGGGCGAAATAGCGCGTCACCTTCCCATTCCTTGGGAGTGGCTGCATCCTCTGATTGAGGAATGATGTTGTAATCACCCGCCATGAGTGCAGGCATTTCATCATCGAGCAAAACGCGCGCCCTTGCTTCGAGCCGTTTCATCCAATCCAGCTTATAGTCATATTTCGGCCCTGGAGCGGGATTGCCATTCGGCAGATAGAGCCCACAGACACGAATGGCGTCTTTATCGCCAATCACCGTCGCCTCGATCCAGCGGGCCTGTTCGTCGCTGTCATCACCGGGCAATCCACGGCTCACATCCTCAAGCGGCAGGCGTGACAGGATGGCGACCCCGTTGAAGGATTTTTGACCATGGGTTTCAACGCGGTACCCGAGGTCCTCGAAATGTTCGCGGGGGAAGTTTTCGTCGACCGACTTGATCTCCTGCAACAGCGCCACATCGGGCCTGGCTTCCTGAAGCCATTCGCTCAGCGCGGAAATGCGGGCCTTGATTCCATTGATATTGAACGTCGCGATTTTCATGCCTGACTCCCCTGATCATGAGGTTATCGGCATGGAAATCGGCCAAGGCAAGCCGAAACCTTAAGACTTTCTGTCAGGCGATTCCTTGCCGATTCGTGCAATATCGTGCCGTGTTTCAGTGATTTTGGGCTATGGGTTAGGTGTGCGTATTATTTGTGCGACTTTAAAATTGTGACGAAATTATGGACCGGTAGCCACCATATCTTGTGTGGATAAGTCACTTATCCACAATGTATGGTTGAAATTACTATTGCGAATGCCCGGTAAAGTCGAAAATCATAGAGCCAGTGCAACCCAAACCAGTGGAGGAAACCATGCTGGCACTTGTTCAAGAAACTCTTAACGAAACCAAAATCGAAGAAGCCGTCATCGAGACGTCGGAAATCGCAATGGGCGACCACGTCGATCAGATGATGTGCTGCTCGGTCGAAGACGGCACTGACATGTTCGACGGTGACCAGGTTCAGGCGATGATGTGCTGCTCGTAAGCACCACAGCCTGACGACGCCCAGGGCGGGCGCATTTCATAAACATCGGAGGACGAAGTGATGTCGAACGTTGTCTATTTGAATGTGCCCGGCCCTCAGGAGCGGCGGGCATCGGGGATCGGTGCCCTCATCCGCTCTTTTTCCAAGCTCCGCCGAGGGCCAGAGGATGTCTTCTGGCTCAAGGAAAACGCCGAGCTGCTGAGCATCCTGGAATGCACCGGGCAGGACGTGCCCGCGTCATTCCTCGATGACTATGCCGAATTCTACGAGCGGGCCGGCGAAACGCTTGCCTTTTTCCCGCAATATTACCGTTTCATCCTGTCCATGGCGCTGGATCTCGAAACGCTGGGGATGCCCGGCGACACCGCCGAATCGCTGTGCCACTGGGCGCATAAACAGGATCTGGCCGGTGGCGAGACATCGGATATGCAGCGGGTCGAAGCGCACCGGCTGATGATGCGGCGCAATGTCGAGCCGCTCGCCGATTCCGCTGATGCCAAGGCGCGTCTGCGTGACTTTATTGCGCGTCCGGATCGCTTTGCTTTGCCCAACAAAAAGGCTGCCTTCGAGCTGACCCATATCGTATTCTACTTGTCGGAATACGGAAGAAAGGACCCCGGTCTTGGCCAATCCGCCCTGCGTTCTCTGGAAAACGCAGGCACTTTGGCTTTTTTGGACGGGAACCTCGATCTTCTTGCTGAGATTTGTATTGCGTTGCGTTATGCAGGTTACAACCCATCGGAGATGTGGGAAAGTTGGGTCGCGCAAAAGATGAAGGATATTGAGGTTCGCGTGCAGACATCGACAACAGATCAACCGGCGCCAGTGTCGGATCAGTATCACGAGTATCTGACCTCGTCATGGCTGGCCGGGACATGTGGTGTGCCTGCCTTTACAGGTGTGCCATGCGGGCCGCGCGGCGCGGTTGCCGAGGGTCGGCTGAGCTTTCACCGTGCGGCGGCCAAGGGCGGCGCTTTGCGTGAGATGACCATGCAGCTTTTCCGCATGGGCAAGGACCGCGGCGCGGATTGGGCATTGATGCGGGCCCGTCTGGATCCGGAACTGTCGGATCTGGCGCGCATCCGTCTGCAACAGGCGGAACAGGCCAATCCGCATTTCGGCGCTTTCTTCGAAGATTTCGCGCGCGCGCAACGGGTTGGGAGCTGACATGCTGAGCGACAAGCTGAAATTGTCGCTTTACGGTGCGCTGCTCATGGTGGCGTATACGCTTCTGATCACCTGTTCTGATGCGATCACCAAATACCTGGCGCAGTTTTATCAGGCCCCGCAGCTTTTGTGCATCGTGGCCCTGCTGATTGCACTGATGTCATTGGGTAGCGGGCGTCTGCGCGGCGTGCAGGGCAGTTTGCGCACCCGATGCCCCAAGGTCATGTTGCTGCGCTCGGCGCTGACCGTGCTGGCGACGGTGATGTTCTTTCACGCGCTGGCCAGCCTGCAACTGGCACAGGTCTTCCTGTTCATCGCGCTTATTCCGCTTCTGTCGGCGCTGATGTCCGGCCCGATTCTTGGCGAACATGTGCGCAGCTCGGCCTGGGTGGCGCTGGCGTTCGGCTTTGTCGGGGTGATCAGCATGTTCGAGGTGGACTTGGGCACCGTGACTGCGGGTCATGTCTGTGCCTTTATCGGGTCAATCTCGGGCACGTTGTCCATCGTGCTGGCGCGCTATATCGGCCGGGTCGAGGACAATGCCCTGGCGCAGGTGTTTTATCCGCAATCGGCGGTCTTCGTGACCATGGTCTTCATGGCCCCCTTCGGTTGGCAACCGATGCCACTTATGGACGTGGCGCTTGCGGTGGGCTGCGCATTGGTGCTGTTCTCGGCGCGGCTTCTGCTGGTGATCGCGCTGCGGCATCTGACGGCCTATGCGGTGACGCCGCTGATGAACCTGCAATTCGTCTGGATGGTGCTGATCGGCATGGCGTTTTTCGATGAGACGCCCGAAACCGGCACGCTGCTGGGCGTTCTGATCGTGATGGGATCGGGGATCTACCTGGTCT
The DNA here is from genome assembly GCF_028023675.1 of Primorskyibacter aestuariivivens. Classification (GTDB taxonomy): domain Bacteria; phylum Pseudomonadota; class Alphaproteobacteria; order Rhodobacterales; family Rhodobacteraceae; genus Marinovum; species Marinovum aestuariivivens. The sequence continues at coordinate 45,968 of NZ_JAQIOZ010000008.1, forward strand.
TTGATCAGGCGCAGGCGGGCAAAACGCGTGCCTTGCGCATCCCTGTCGATCCGCGCGCGCCCATCGGTTTCAACCTCGCCCCGCGTGACAAGCTCTTGGCCAGCCGTCTGGCGTTCTGATCCACACGGGCACGCCGAAATCTTCAAAAGATTTCGGATCGTTCAGCTGGAAAACTGTCCCCCGGACAGTTTTCTCTGCCTCACTCTTTTGAAGACATCGGCGTAACGCTACATCGAAAACGACGTGCCGCAGCCGCAGCTGCTCGATGCGTTCGGGTTGTTGATCACGAAACGTGCGCCGATGATTTCTTCGGAAAAGTCGATCACCGCATCGGCCAGAAACGGCAGCGACATCGAATCCACGACAACCCTTTCGCCCTGACCTTCCAGCACAAGGTCATCCTCGGACGGGTCATCCAGACGGATATCATATTGAAAGCCGGAGCAACCGCCGCCTTCGACGGCGACGCGCAGCGCCTTGCCGGACCCGGCGGCACCAATTTCGGCCAGTCGTTCGAATGCCCTGTCTGTCACCTTTGGCGGCAATTGCATCTTGGTCTCCACTGAAAGGGCCGTCCCATGCCGGGCAGCGGCGGTTTCATCCATGTTTCACCTGCAATATAGAAGCCCGCAAGGCAGGCAACAAGGAGGGTGTGATGCCCGCATCCTATGCATCCGACCCGGCGGCGTCGCGTGGACGGCTGGTGAGCGAAGAAGAAAGCCATTTCCGGTCCTGTTTTCAACGGGACCGAGACCGGATCATCCATGCATCGGCCTTTCGCAGGCTCAAGCACAAGACACAGGTTTTTGTGGAACATGAGGGCGATTATTATCGCACGCGTCTGACCCATTCGATCGAGGTGGCACAGGTGGCGCGTACCATTTCCGGCGCGTTGGGGCTCAACACCGAACTGACCGAGGCCGTGGCGCTGGCCCATGATCTGGGCCACACGCCATTTGGCCATACCGGCGAGGATGCGCTGGACGAGTTGATGGCTCCTTATGGCGGGTTTGACCATAACGCGCAGGCGCTGCGCATCGTGACCACTCTGGAACAGCATTACGCCGAGTTTGACGGGCTGAACCTGACCTGGGACACGCTGGAAGGCATTGCCAAGCATAACGGTCCGGTGACCGGCGATCTGCCCTGGGCGTTGGCGGAATATAATGAACGCCACGATCTGGAACTGCACACCCATGCCAGCGCCGAGGCGCAGGTGGCCGCAATGTCAGACGATATCGCCTATAACAATCACGACCTGCATGACGGGCTGCGCGCAGGCCTGTTTACCGAGGATGACATCTGCGCCCTGCCGCTGGTCGGCCCGGCCTTTGCCGAGGTGGACGCGAAATACCCCGGTCTGGGCGAGAACCGGCGGCGGCACGAAGGGCTGCGCCGTGTATTTGGCGTCATGGTTGCCGATGTGATCGACCAGTCCCGCGCCCGGCTGGAGGAGAGTGGTGCGCAATCCGCCGATGAAATCCGCCATTTCGGCGCGCCGGCGATCCTCTTCTCCGACACGCTGTGGCGCGATCTGTCCGAGATTCGCCGCTTCCTGTTCCGCCGCATGTACCGCGCGCCCGGCGTGATGCAGATGCGCGAAGAGGTGGCGCGCGCGGTGCGCGAGTTGTTTGCTATCTATATGGAGCAACCCGACCTGCTGCCCCGGGCCTGGCAATCGGCTCTGGCCCGCGCGCCGGGGGACGAGGTGCTGCGCGCCCGCGCGGTAGGGGATTACATTGCCGGCATGACCGACCGTTTCGCGCTGCAATCCCATGGACGGCTCACCGGGCAGAACCTGTCACTACCCAGCCGCGCGCTACAGTAACCGGGTTCATTCCAGCGCTTTTTCTTGAAACACGGCGGCCCGACAGCGTAGAAGTTAACGAGTGTTAATATGTCTGGGTGACAAGTGGCTGACTCCGTTCTTTTTGCCGGTAAAAACAGTCTGGTGTTCGGTGCGGCGGGGCCAGTGGGCCGCGCCATCTGTCTGCGACTGGCCGCACGGGGCAGTTTTGTCGTTGCGGTGGACAGCGATGAAGACGCGCTTTTCCAATTGGCCCGCTCCAATCCCGACCGGATTGCGCCCATGTCTCTGGATATCGCCGACGAGACGGCTGTTGATCGGCTCCTGTCGAATTGGGGGCCGGAGCCGCTTCATGCCTTGATCTTTGTTCAGGACAGGGCAGGGGGCAGCAGTTCGGCCGCGTTCCTGGGCCTGGTGGACAGCGCAACCCGTCACCTTGCCCCGGTGCTTGAGGCCGCCAATGGTGCGGCGCTTGTCATGCATCGCGTAGCCGGGGAGGGGGCAACCGCGCGGCAGAAATCCGACGCAGAGGCGCTGGCCATCCTGACACGCGAACTGGCCAGCGACGGGGCGCGGATCAATGCCATGGCGCTGCACCCTGCCGCGCTGGACCGGCGCGCGCACGCGCAGCTTTGTGCCACGGCGATGATGATGCTTTTGCCCATGAGCGCGGCCATCGGCGGGGCGGTCCTGCCCATTGGTCAGCATGCCATGCCGGCCTGAGCCGGGCAGCGCGTGATTGACGTGGGCGCGCGGCATGATAAACCGCCGCCAAGCATGAAGGACTGACCGATGAACCTCTTTACCGACCTGCGCGGCGCGGTGCTCGATGCGCTGAACAGCCTGCAATCCGAAGGCACGCTGCCCGAAGGGCTCGATTTCGCCAATGTCGCGGTGGAGCCGCCCCGTGATCCGCTCCATGGCGACATGGCCACCAATGCTGCCATGGTGCTGGCCAAACCGGCGGGCAAAAAGCCCCGTGATATTGCCGAGTCGCTGGCGGAAAAGCTGCGCGCCGATGCCCGTATCACCGAGGCCGATGTGGCCGGTCCCGGTTTTCTCAACCTGCGCCTCGCGCCCGGTGTCTGGCAGGGCGTGATCGGTGCCGTTCTGGCCGGAGGTACCGGCTTTGGCCGCTCGTCCGTGGGGCAGGGCAAGCGGATCAACGTCGAATATGTCAGCGCCAACCCCACCGGCCCGTTGCATGTGGGCCACACCCGTGGCGCGGTCTTTGGCGACGCGCTGGCCAGCCTGCTGGATTTCGCGGGCTATGACGTGACCCGCGAATATTACATCAATGACGGCGGCGCACAGGTCGATGTGCTCGCCCGGTCTGTCTATCTGCGCTATCTGGAGGCCCATGGTCAGGAAGTGGCGTTCGAGGACGGCACCTATCCCGGCGACTACCTGATCCCGGTGGGCGAGGCGCTCAAGGACAAGGTGGGCGACGCCTTTGTCGGCAAGGGTGAACGGCTCTGGCTGGAAGACGTGCGTGAGTTCGCGACCGAGAAGATGATGGAGCTGATCCGCGAAGATCTGGCCCAGCTTGGCGTGAAAATGGATGTGTTCTTTTCCGAAAAATCACTCTACGGCACCGGGCTTATCGAGGCGGCGCTCAAGTCGCTGGATGACAAGGGCCTGATCTATGAGGGTGTGCTGGAGCCGCCCAAGGGCAAGAAGCCCGAGGATTGGGAACCGCGCGAACAAACCCTGTTCCGCTCCACCGATCACGGCGATGATGTGGACCGCCCGGTCAAGAAATCCGATGGCTCCTGGACCTATTTCGCGCCCGACATCGCCTATCATTTTGATAAGGTTTCCAGAGGCTTCGATGCGCTTATTGACGTATTCGGCGCGGATCACGGTGGCTATGTCAAGCGGATGAAGGCGGCTGTGTCCGCGCTGTCCGAGGGGCAGGTGCCGCTGGATATCAAGCTCACGCAGCTGGTGAAGCTGTATAAAAATGGCGAGCCGTTCAAGATGTCCAAGCGGGCCGGGACATTCGTGACCCTGCGCGATGTGGTCGATCAGGTCGGCCCGGATGTGACCCGTTTCGTCATGCTCACCCGGAAAAACGACGCGCCGCTGGACTTTGATTTCGACAAGGTTCTGGAGCAGTCCAAGGACAACCCGGTCTTCTACGTGCAATATGCCAATGCCCGAGTGAACTCGGTCCTGCGCAAGGCCGCTGAGGCGGGGATCGACGCCTCTGACGCGGCGCTGAATGCGGCGGACCTCTCGCTGATCTCGCATCAGGCCGAGCTGGCAGTCGCCAGGAAACTGTCGGAATGGCCGCGTCTGGTCGAGATTGCCGCCCGCACCCATGAGCCGCATCGCGTGGCGTTTTACCTCTACGAACTGGCCAGCGATTTCCACGCGCTGTGGAACCGGGGCAATGACCTGCCGGAACTGCGCTTCCTGCAAGAGGGTAACATCCCGGCGTCTCAGGCAAAAATTGCCCTGGCAAAGTCCGTCTCGGTTGTTATTTCCGCCGGTCTTGGTATTCTTGGCATCACACCGGTAGAGGAAATGCGCTAAGACATCCCTCTCTGCCGGTTGATAAGAGCAGTCAAAAGCACCTCGCGCGGCACGTATCGCCGGGGGCAAAGAGGCGATGATGGCAGATATCCAGATGTCCGGCTCCTCCATGGGGTATGGTGGTGCACAAAATGGCAACGGCGCGCAGGCGGGCGTGGCGTCTCAGTTGAAATCCGGCGTTTCGGTGGGAACCTTGGCCAATGTGGCGGGGGCCGTGGTGTCGCTGGCGCTGGTGATCGGCGTCGGCATATGGGGCTATGAGTTGCTGATGCGCGATGTGACCGGCATCCCGGTGGTCCGCGCCGCCGAGGGCCCGATGCGCGTGGCGCCCGAAGATCCCGGCGGACGGCAGGCCGATCATCAGGGGCTTGCCGTGAACGAGGTGGCGGGCCTGGGAACTGCCGCTGGTCCGGCGGATCAGGTGGCGCTGGCCCCGCGCCCGGTGGGGCTTGAGGACGAAGACCAGCCCATCGCGGGCATGACGCCCCCCGAAACCAGCCCCGTGGCAAAGGCCGAACCCGCCGAAACCGTGATGACCGCCTCTGTCCCGCCAAGCGATGCGGAAACGCGTGCCCCGGTGCGCCGTATCATGACCAATCGGGTTGGCGGCGAACAATCGGCGGCACAGGCCGGGACAGCCAGCGATCCCATCCAGAACGCCACCATTCAGGCGCTGGCCGATCAGATCGCCGCAGACAGTGCACGGCTGAGCGACCCGGCCCCCGTCACTGCATCCGAGCCGGAACAACAGACCCAGACCGCCAGCCTCTCGCCGGTGATCGATGCGCCGGGCGTCAAAGTGTCCCTGCGCCCCAAGCGCCGCCCGGCCACATTGCAGACCGCCGCCGCAACCGCCCCGACGCTTGCCCCCACGACGACACCGGCCGCGCAGGAGATCGACCCCACCGCATTGCCCGCAGGAACACGTCTGGTGCAGCTTGGGGCCTATGAAAGTGCCGAGATTGCGCAGCAGGAATGGACCCGTATCTCGGGCCGGTTCGACACGTTCTTTGACGACAAGCAACGGGTGATCCAGCGCGCTCAAAGCGGCGGGCGGACCTTCTACCGGCTTCGGGCGCATGGCTTTGACGATCTGGCCGATGCGCGTCGTTTCTGCGCCGCGCTGGTGGCCGAACGTGCCGATTGCATCCCGGTCGTGGTCAAGTGAGCCACAGCGCGGTCATCGTCGCGCCCGCAGGCACGACGCTGAGCCCCGAGGAACGCGCCTTTTTTGCCGAGGCCGCGCCCTGGGGCTTTATCCTGTTCACCCGGAACCTCACCTCGCATGACCAGATCCGCGCGCTCTGCAACGATTTGCGCGACGCGGTCGGCTATGACGCGCCGATCCTGATTGATCAGGAGGGCGGCCGCGTCCAGCGCCTGCGGCCGCCACTGGCGCGCGACTGGAACCCACCGCTCAAGGATGTGGCCCGATTGGGCAAACACGCGGCCAAGGGGATGTATCTGCGCGCCCGTATCATCGCCTGGGAATTGCTGGATCTGGGTATCGACGTGAATTGCATCCCGACGCTGGACGTGGCGGGAAGCGACACGCATCCGTTCCTGCGCAACCGCTGCTATGGCGAAACGCTCGAAGACGTGGTGTCGGTGGGCCATGCGGTGGCGGGCGGGCTGCTGGACGGTGGCGTTCTGCCGGTGATCAAACATATGCCGGGCCATGGCCGGGGCCGCGTGGACAGCCATGTGGAGCTGCCGCACACCAAGGCACTGGTCGAAGAGCTGCGCGCCAGCGATTTCGCGGCCTTTGCCGCGCTCTCGGACATGCCGCTGGGGATGAGCGCGCATATGATCTTTGAGGATGTGGACCCGTATTTCCCCGCGACCCAATCGGAACGCATGATCCACCTGATCCGTGCCGAACTGGGCTTTGACGGGCTTTTGATGACCGACGACATTTCCATGGAAGCGCTCAGCGGCACGGTGGCCGAACGCGGGCTGGCGGCGATCCGCGCGGGTTGTGACGTGGTGCTGCATTCGAACGGGCGCATGGACGAAATGTCCGCGCTGGTCGAGGCGGTGGGCACCATGAGCGAAGACGCCGCCCTGCGTGGCAAGGCGGCACTGGCCTATCGCCAGACACCGGCCCCCGTTGACATATCCGAGCTGGCCGCGCAGTTTGAAGCGCTGCTGGCCGGGTCCGGGGAATGAGCGACACTGATTTTTTCGATGATGGAACTGCCCCGGAGGATGCCGGGCAGAGCGTCGCGGAGCGTCTTGCCGCCGAGGCGCTGATCGTCGATGTGGAGGGGTTCGAGGGGCCTTTGGACCTTCTTCTGACCCTGTCGCGCACGCAGAAAGTGGACCTGCGCAAAATTTCGGTGCTGCATCTGGCGCAGCAATATCTGGCCTTTGTCGAGAAAGCCAAGGCGCTGCGTATTGAACTGGCCGCCGACTATCTGGTTATGGCCGCATGGCTCGCCTTCCTGAAATCCCGGCTGCTTCTGCCGCCCGATCCCACCGAAGAGGGCCCGTCGGGCGAGGAACTTGCCGCGCATCTGGCGTTCCAGCTTGAGCGGCTGCAAGCCATGCGACAGGCGGCGGCACAGTTGATGGCGCGCGACCGGCTGGGGCGGGATGTGTTTGCGCGCGGTGTTCCCGAAGTCGTGGAACGGGTCAAGAAAGTCACCTACACCGCAACGCTTCTGGACCTGATGCAGGGCTATGCGCGGGTGCGCACCAAGGATGAGTTTCGCCCCTTCGTGATGGACCGCGAAAAGGTCTTTACCATGGAACAGGCGCTGGACCGGATGCGCGGCATGATCGGCTTTGCCGGGTCATGGACCGATATCTCGGTCTATCTTCCCGATGGATGGGACGCCGACCCGGTGCGCTGGCGTTCGGCCACGGCGGCGACATTCGCGGCCTCGCTGGAACTGGTCAAGGAAGGCAAGGCAGAGCTGCGCCAATCAGGAATGTTCGAAGCGATCAAGCTTCGCAGACGCTCGGAAGATACATGAACGACGACGTGCAAGACACAGAAGAAAAAGAAGAAAGCCTGTTCGAGGCCCCGCCCATGGGCGAACAGGAGCGCATGGTCGAGGCGGTGCTCTTTGCCAGTGCGGAACCGGTCACGGTCAAGGACCTTGAGGCGCGCATGCCGCATGGTTGCGACGCCGCCGAGGCGCTGGTGCATCTGCGCAAACGCTATGAGGGGCGCGGCGTGCGGCTGGTCAAGGTGGGCGACGCATGGGCGATGCGCACCGCGCCGGACCTGTCTTTCCTGATGCAGAAGGAAACGGTCGAGACCCGCAAGCTGAGCCGCGCGGCGGTCGAGACGCTGGCGATCATCGCCTATCATCAGCCGGTGACGCGGGCCGAGATCGAAGAGATTCGCGGCGTGAGCGTGTCGCGCGGCACGGTGGATCAGCTTCTTGAGATGGAATGGATCCGCTTTGGCCGCCGCAAGATGACCCCGGGCCGCCCGGTGACTTTCGTGGTGACGCAGGATTTCCTTGATCACTTCGGGTTAGAGAGCGCGCGTGACCTGCCCGGGCTCAAGGAATTGCGGCAGGCCGGGCTCTTGGAAAACCGTCCTGCGCCGGGCGGTACGCCGCAATTCGGAGAGGGCGAAGACGAGCCCGAGACCGAGGAAGGGCAAAGCGAATTGTTCGAGGATTGAGCATCTGCTGTGACGGGGTGTCCCGTGGCAGGCGTTGGAACTTGCGTATTTGTCAAAGAGAAGAAGACAGGGGCGCGCGATCAAATCTGTGCCTCTGCCCTGAAATTTGCACGATTCCCTGTTATATTCCGCGTGAGCAGGCAAAGGAGCGTCCCCGATGAACGCCAATCAACTGATCAATATGGTCATCCGGCTTTTCGTCCGCAAAGCCGTGAACAAGGGTATTGATGCCGGGATCAACCGCGTGGCCAAAGGCCGTGGCGGACAGGCCTCCCCGCAGCAGCAACAGCAAACCAAACAGCAAGTCCGCCAGGCTCGTCAGGCCGCACGCATGGCCCGCCGCGCCGGTCGGATGTAAGGCACTGGCGCGTGTCCCTCATACGCGTCTCTCGCTAAAATTGTGAAATTCTCGGTTTGATGCTATTCTGGGCCTTATTTGACCCAGAAAGTTTTTTCCATGACCGAGCCAACCGACAGTGAAAAACCGTCCAGACCGTCGAACCGCCGCGCCTATGGCACCGGGTTTGCGGTCTTTCTTTTATATGTCTTCTTCGTCGCTGCCGTCTTCGCAGGTTTTGCCAGCTACCTGACGCGCACCCATCTTGAGGCCGATTTCCACAAGGTTACTGAGAACACCCGCGGTCTTGATGACCTGATCTACCTGTTGAAACGAGAAGCGGTGCTGCAAAGACAAATCGACGCCACGCTGGATCTGGTCCGTGAAGCAGATGCACGCATTGATGCGGCCAAGGCCACGATCTCTGGGATCGAGGCCAACCATCAACGCGCCCAATCGCAGCGTAATACGCTGGCGATCCGGACTCTGGTACATGTCCGGCGCGGGCAGGGGCTTTGGGAGGCGGATTCCGCGGCTCAGATCAGCAAGGCGCTGGAAGACCCGGAATTACCCGATGATCTGGCCCGGATGCGGGCCATTCTGACGCTTGTCCCCGCGCTGGCCTATGACGCAGAGGCGGAGGCCGACGCCGTGTCGGCGCTGCGTGGTCACCTGAGCGCGGCGCAGACCGAGCTGGACACATTGGACGCGCGGCTGCGCGAGATCGGGCAAGAGCTTCTGACCCGGCAAAGCGACCTGGACCGCGCGTTGGAGGCACGATCCTGGCCCAACAAGCAACGCGATCAGTTCGAACGCGAGCTTAACGCGCTGCGCGCCCGCGAACCGGCGGATTCGAGCAATCGCGCGCGGGTCTCTGCGCTGGCGCAGCTTTATGGCGGGCAGTTTTTTCTGGAACTGGTGAGCATGCCGACGATCTTCCTGACGCTGATCGTGACCATGGCGGCGGGTGGTCTGGGGACGGTGGTGTCCTATACCCGGTCGCTGCAAAGCCCCGAACGCGAGGCCGCGCGCAAGGATGGCGAGACATTGTTTGTCGATGACCTGTCGCGGCTTTTCGTGGGGGTGGGCGAGGGGATCGCTGCGGCGCTGGCGATTTTCCTCTTGGCCGGGGCGGGGATGCTGGTGCTGACCAATGGCTCCGGCTCGCCCCGCAATGCCGAGATCAGCCCCTATACTGTTGCTTTTATTGCCTTTCTGTCCGGTTTTATGGCCGAACATGCCTTTGTCCGTATCCAGAAGACCGGCAAGGAGCTGTTCGCCAATGCCAAGGGAAAGAAACAGGACGGCGCGTAATCCGGCCTCAGAAATCGCGCGGATAAAGACCCATCAACCCCTGTGCGCCGAATTCCCCCGCGCAGCAATCCGAAGCAATCAGACGGGACAGGTATTCGCGGCGCAGATCGTCGCTGTCCGACAAGGTTTCGCGCACCTCGCCGACGCTTTGCATGTCTTTTCGGGGGCGCCACGCGGTCAGCCAGGACAGGATGGGCAGGCGGGTCATTGTCATCGTGGTCATGGAATTTCTCCTTTGCGCTGTTGAAACCAGATTACGCCGGGTCAGTTTGTTCTGGTATCTACCGCGCCGCCGTGCTGTTCTGCAAATATGCAGAACCGGTTTCGGGATTGGGGAGATGTGCGGATCTTCCTCGCGGTGCTTCGCGAGGGATCGACGCTGGCCGCCGCGCGCGTGCTGGGGATCAACCAGACCACGGTGGCGCGTCGGATCGACGTTATGGAACATGTGCTTGGGCTGGCGCTGTTCACGAAATCCACGCGCGGGGCCTGTCCGACGGACGCGGCGCTGCGCCTGCAACCCCTTGCCGAGGCGCTGGAACAAGCGGCGCTGGCGCTGGAAGAGGCGGCGCAGGACGCGCAGCAGACTGCCGCGCCGCCGATCCGGATCACCGCGCTCGACAATGACTTGATCGTCAATATCGCACAGGTCGTTGCCGAGTTTTCCAGCAGCCATCCGGGAATCAGTTTTGAGTTCATCGCCACCGAACGGGTGCTCGATCTGATCAAGGGCGACGCGGATGTAGCGGTGCGCATGTCATCAACGATCAAGGATGACCGGTTGATCGCCCGCAATCTTGGCGAAACCGGCTGGACCTATTACGCGTCCCGCAGCTATGCCGAGAAACACGGCACTCCGGATGCCTATACCCCGAACATGGAGCCGCATCGCGTCGGTTTGCTCAGCCATATCATCAGTCACCGGCGCAATGTGCTGCGCTGTGCGTCGGGCCATGATCTGATGTTGGCCATCCGGTCAGGGCAATGTATCGGCCCGATGACGATTTTTGTGGGGGATAATGATCCCGAACTCGTGCGCTGCTTTGACCCGCCCGAAGGCTCGCGCATGAACCTCTGGCTGCTGACCAGCCCCGAGGCGTACAAACGCGCGGATGTGCGCGCCTTCCTGAGCTATGCCGCGCCGCGCCTGAAAAAGCGCCTCAAAGGCGTATTGTATTAAGGCGCGGGTCGGGTTCAGCCCATGCGGAAATGTTTCGACAGCTTCAGCCCCTGGCCCTGATAGTTGGATTTCAGCCCCGCGCCATAGAGCACCTCGGGCACATCCTGCATCCGTTCATAGACCAGCCGCCCGACGATCTGCCCGTGTTCCAGCACGAAGGGCGCTTCGTGGCAGCGCACTTCCAGCACGCCACGCGCGCCTGCGCCGCCCGCCGCGTCATGGCCGAAACCGGGGTCGAAGAAGCCCGCGTAATGCACGCGGAATTCACCCACCATCGCCAGATAGGGCGCCATCTCTGCGGCGTATTGCGGCGGGATGTGTACCGCTTCGCGGCTGACAAGAATATAGAACGCCCCTGGGTCGAGTATCAGATGCCCGGACTCGCTGTGCAGCTCTTCCCAGAAATCCGCCGGGTCATAGCCGCCGATGCGGTCAAGGTCTATCACCCCGGTATGGGGTTTGGCGCGGTAGCCGACGAGCGTGCCAGTCGAGGGCTGCAGATCGACCGAAAAGCCAAGCCCTCCGTCGATCACCGCCTCGCTGTCCACCAGCGGGCTTTCGGCGTGCAGCGCGCGCAGCGTGGCATCGTCCAGCACCGCTTGTCCGGCGCGGAACCGGATCTGGTTCAGCCGCATACCGGGGCGGACCAGTACGGAAAAGGAGCGCGGGCAGATCTCGGCGAACAAAGGCCCGGTATAGCCATCGGGGATGCGGTCGAACTCGGTCCCCTGATCGGTGATCGTGCGGGTCAAAAGATCCAGCCGCCCGGTCGAGCTTTTGGCATTGGCCACGGCCTGAATACCCTCGGGCAGGTCCAGCGTTTCCATCAGCGGCACGACATAAACCGCGCCTTTTTCCAGCACGGCCCCTTCGCTGAGGTCGATGCGGTGCATCTCGAACTCCGCCAGACGGTCCGCAACCTTGCGACCCGATCCGGCCAGGAACGAGGCCCGCACGCGGTAGGCCACGGTCCCTAGCCGCAGGTCAAGCGAGGCAGGCTGGATCTGATCCTCAAGGATTTCGGGCTGGCCCGTGAGTTGCCCCCTGGTAATCATCTCGCGGATATGTTGGCTGGCCAGAACTCCGGTCATGACATGTCCCCCTCGGCGTCTTTTGCTGGTATGCCGCAGGGAAGTGTCATTTGGGGGAGGGGTAAAATGGTCGGGCTAGCAGGACTCGAACCTGCGACCTTCCGTCCCCCAGACGGACGCGCTACCAGGCTGCGCCATAGCCCGACTGGAGTGCCTTCATACCTGTTTTGGCACGGGGGGCAAGAGGAAATTTGGCACATTTTCAAAAGGCTCAGTCGCGCCCCGCTTCGGCCAGTCTGGACGCGTGGTCACGCAACCGGTTGGCCAGCGCCGCCACTGTCTTTGCGTCCGGATGATCGGGCTTTTTGCCCTGCGCAAGCCGTGTCAACAATGCGCCCTGGGCCGTAACATCGTGGTCGCCGGGATCGGGCGGTGTTTCGACCGCGCGCGGGGCGTTGGTGGTGTCGTTTTGTGCGGGTTCCGGGGTGGCCTCGGCGGACGGGGGCGCGGCCACAGTCGTCTCTTGATCGCTGTCTCCGGTCGCAGATGCATCCGCCTCTGCGGCCTGTGGTGCCGGGTCGGCTGCCGCCTCGACCTGTTCCGGCTCTTGCGGCCTGTCCGGTTCTGCGATTTCCGCCTCAGAGCTTGTGTCGGCCTCAGCCGGTTCAGGCTCCGGGGAGCGGGGGTCTCCGGCGGGCGTCTCGGACGCGGGCTGTGGCTCCGGTTCGGCCGTAGTTTCAGCCGGTTTTTGCAGGAAGCTCGGCAGCGTCTTGCGCTTTACCTCAGGCTCGGGCGAAGGGTCCTGTGCCTGGGGCGTATCGGCGGAGCCGTCCTGTGCCGGTGCCGCAGCCTGCGGCGCGTCCTCGGTGGGCGTGCTCTCGGGCTCTGCGGCGGCAGCCTCGATATGATCATCCTGATCGGAGGCTGCGATGGGGTCGGCCTGTGCCTCATCGGAGAACAGGTTTTCACCATCCTCTTCGATATCCTCAAAGGGATCGGCGGCGGGCGGGGACGCCTCTGCAAACGGTGCCTGTTCTTGCTCTGGCTCGGGGGCAGGGGTGTCGTCGTCCTGTTTGGGGGCAAAGCTCAGAACCTGGCCGGTCTCAGGCTCGGGCTCGGGCGGTGCGGCAACCGGGTCCGACAGGGTCGGCTCAACCATTTGCTCAAGGTCTTCATCCAGCGGTGGCGACATCGCCGCCACATGTTTGATGCCTTGTTCGCGCAACAGTTTCTGCACGCCCTTGATGGTCATGCCGTCATCATGCAGCAGCTTCTTGATCCCACCGATCAGCGCCATATCCGCCGGGCGGTAATAGCGCCGCCCTCCGGCGCGCTTCACCGGTTTCACCTGAGAGAACTTGCTTTCCCAGAACCGCAGCACATGGGCCGGCGTGTTCAGCCAGTCGGCAACTTCGGAAATGGTGCGGAAGGCGTCGGGGGATTTGCTTGCCATCGCGCCCGGGCTCCCCGCTTAGCGCCGGTTTCCGGCGGCGACACGTTCCTTCATGAGGTGTGACGGGCGGAAAGTCAGCACGCGGCGCGGCTCAATCGGAACCTCTTCGCCGGTCTTGGGGTTGCGCCCGACACGGGCCGCTTTCGCGCGGACAGAGAAGGTGCCGAAGGAGGAAATTTTGACCTGTTCGCCGTCCACCAGAGAGTCCGACATCAGCGCCAGCACCCGTTCCACCAGCTCCGAGGATTCATTGCGCGATAGCCCAACCTCGCGGAATACGGCTTCGCTTAGGTCCATTCGCGTCAGCGTCTTGTCGCTCATCATAAATCTCCCCAGAGTTTCCAACAGCTTAGGCAGGGGAATGAAAGCGAGTCAAGTTCCACGATACGCGGAATCAGCGAAAAACGGTGCAAATCCGGGCAATTACCAGCGCAAAACCACCGCGCCCCAGGCCAGACCGCCGCCAATCGCCTCGGTCACGATCAGGTCGCCGGGCGCGATCTGGCCCCGTTCCGAGGCCACCGACAGCGCCAGCGGGATCGATGCAGCGGAGGTATTGCCATGGTCCTGAACGGTCACGACCACCTTGGCCATCGGCAGGCCCATCTTTTTGGCGGTGCCCTGTATGATGCGGATATTGGCCTGATGCGGCACGATCCAGTCGACGTCATCGGTCGTGACACCGGCCTTCTCCATCGCGGCATTTGCGGTTGCGGCCAGCTTTTCGATGGCATGGCGGAACACTTCGCGGCCCTGCATGCGCAGATAGCCGGTGGTCTGGGTCGAGACACCGCCATCGACATAGAGGATATCGCGATGCCGCCCGTCGGAATGCAGATCGGTGGACAGGATGCCGCGATCTTCCGGCGTGCCCTGGCCCTCCTGCGCTTCCAGTACCAATGCGCCCGCGCCATCGCCAAACAGCACACAGGTCGAGCGGTCGGTCCAATCCATGATCCGGCTGAAGGTTTCGGCCCCGATCACCAGAACGCGTTTTGCCTGTCCCGACAGGATCAGCGCATTGGCATTGGACAGCGCATAGGCAAAGCCCGCGCAGACCGCCTGAACATCGAACGCAAAGCCCCGGGTCATGCCCAGATTGGCCTGCACCATGGTCGCGGCTGAGGGAAAGGTCAGATCGGCGGTCGAGGTGGCCAGCACCAGCGCGTCGATCTGGTTGGCGTCGATGCCTGCCTGTGCCAGCGCATTCCGCGCCGCCTTGGTCGCGAGGTCCGAGGTCAACTCGCCCTCGGCGGCGAAATGGCGGCGTTCGATGCCAGACCGTGCCCGGATCCATTCGTCGCTGGTATCAAGGGATTTCTCGAATTCCGAATTCGGGACGACCCGCTCGGGAAGATAATGCCCTGCACCGGTGACGACCGCCCGAATTGTCATTTCTGCTCTCCTGACGCCCCGTTGTCCGGAGCTGTATTTGCAAGTTCCGCGGCCGCCGCGATCCGCGCTGCCACCTTGTCGGAAAAGCCCGACCGGGCCAGTTCAAACGCCAGCTTCACCGCTGCACTTACGCCTGTTTCATCCGCCGATCCATGCGACTTCACGACCGTGCCATTCAGTCCAAGGAACACGCCGCCATTGACCCGGCGCGGATCAATCCGCTTTTTCAGCCGCCGCAGAGAGGTCAGCGCCAGAAGCGAGGCCAGACGGGACAGTGGCGAATACTTGAACGCTTCGCGCAGCAATTCTCCGATCAGGCTAGCGGTGCCTTCTCCGGTCTTCAACGCGACATTTCCGGTAAACCCGTCGGTCACGATCACATCCGCGACAGTACCGGGAATATCGCTGCCTTCGACAAAGCCGACAAAGTCGAACTTGCCCGCCTCGGCGTGGTCACGGATCAGGTCATGCGCCTCGCGCAGCTCGGACCGGCCCTTGTGCTCCTCGGTGCCGACATTGAGCAAGCCGATGCGCGGGCGGGGCAGGTCCAGACCGTTGCGGGCATAGGACGCGCCCATCAGCGCATATTGCAAAAGGTCATGCGCATCGGCGCGCACATCCGCGCCCACATCCAGCATGACATTGAAGCCGTTGGGATTGCGCGATGGCCAGAGCACGGCAATCGCCGGGCGGTTCACGCCCGGAAGCTTGCGCAGCCGCACCATCGACAGCGCCATGAGCGCGCCGGTATTGCCACAGGATATCGCCACCCTTGCCTCGCCGTCGCGCACAGCCTCAAGCGCGGACCACATGGACGTGCCCTTGCCATGGCGCATCACGTGGGACGGTTTGTCCTCCATCGACACCACATCCGCGGCGTCGCGAATCTCGCAGCGACCGGACAGCACCCTGCGGCGCTCGACCAGAGGGCGCAGCTCGGCTTCGGGGCCGTGCAGGATAAACGCGATATCAGGATTCTTGGCCGCAGACGCAGCAATCCCCGCAACCACGGTTGCGGGGCCACGGTCGCCGCCCATAGCGTCAACCGACACAATAACTGTGCTGTCCTGGCCCCCGGGCTGTGCCGCAGTCGTCTGATGAGGCGCGGTCATGGGTGGGGGCCCGGGTCAGTTGTTATGCTGCGTCTTCGTCCAGCTCGATCTCGTCGGCAACTGCAACGACTTCGCGCTCGGCATAGTGGCCGCAGGCGGGGCAGACATGGTGCGGGCGCTTGAGCTCACCGCAGTTGTCGCATTCGTTGGGATTTGCAGCGACCAGGGCATCATGCGCACGGCGGTTGTTGCGGCGCGATTTGGACACTTTGTTTTGCTGAACGGCCATGGCTCAATCTCTATTCGACTTTGTGGGGCGCTCTTGGCGCCCGCGGTTTCGGGTGGTTCCGGGCAGATACGCGCAGTTGAGCGTCACATACAACCCCAAATCTCTCAGAGGGCGCGAAAATACGATTTTCTTTCCATGTTGCAAGCGATTCTTTGGCGGCTCAGCTTTCATCCCCGCCGCCCAGCTTGTCGCGCAGCCCGGCCAGCCCGGCAAAGGGCTTGGTGTCTTCCTCGCGCATCGGTGTTTTGCCCGGCTCGGTCACGACGAATTCACCCAGCGCGGGGGCATCATCGGAACGCGGGTAATCCGGTGCCGCCAGCGCCAGCGCCTCGACCATCACCGCCCATGGGTCGATGTGGCTGCCCAGTTGTTCGATGCTTTCATCCTCGGGCATCTCGCTTTCGCTGCCCGGTTCAAAGGTAACACCGGTCTCCGGTACGAAACGGCGGTTCACCTCGGTATCAATGCGCGTGGTCACCGGGACCAGCGTCTGCACGCAAGGTTGAACAACTGTCGCCCCCAGCGTGCCCGTGAGCAGCCAGTCGCGTTTGCCCGCGCTGCGAATCTCTCCCGTGAAACGCAGCTTGCGCAGCGCGCTCAGCCCGAGTTCCGCAGCCAATTGGCCGCGCTCGGCCTCGTTGGGAACAATTTCAAAGCGATGCGTGCGGGCCTGTGACAGCGTTGCGACAAGCAGCGCGTGACCTGTTTCAGAGTCTTTCCTGGACATGACGAACGCGCTTCCTTTCTTGAACCACGGGCAAACCTTCTGTAAGCGGGATAAAAGTGAGCCAATCGCAACGCAAGAGGGCATCCATGGCGGGCAGAACCGGTATCAGGCGCGTGATCGTGGCCCTTGCGTGTGTGGCAGTGCTGTCTGCCTGTGCCGCGCAGTTCCGAAATCACGGCTATCTGCCCACCGATGAAGAACTGTCCAATGTGATCGTCGGCGTCGATACGCGCGACACCGTGGCCGAAACCGTGGGCGTGCCTGGCACCAGCGGCGTGCTGAATGCAGGCAATTACTACTATGTCGGCAGCACCGTGCGCC
Source organism: Primorskyibacter aestuariivivens (assembly GCF_028023675.1). Lineage (GTDB taxonomy): Bacteria > Pseudomonadota > Alphaproteobacteria > Rhodobacterales > Rhodobacteraceae > Marinovum > Marinovum aestuariivivens. The sequence continues at coordinate 63,052 of NZ_JAQIOZ010000008.1, forward strand.
ATTTCGGTCCGCAAAAGCCCAAGGTGGTGGACCGTCAGATCGTGGCCGTGGAATTCGACAGCGCTGGCGTGGTGAGCAACATCTCCCGCTACGGGCTTGAGGATGGTCGGGTGATCGTTCTGACGCGCCGCGTGACGGTGAGCGGCGATGGCGATATCGGCTTTATTCGCAAACTGTTCGGCAATATCGGCGGGCTTGATCTGAGCCAGTTCGGTGTTCAGACCTGATCATCGCGCGTTGAATCGCACTGACGGGACAGTCAGCGATTGGTGACACTTGTCTGTCATGGACCGGCCTCATAACGTGTCGGACACGATCTGATTGCAACGGTGCGATCAGAGGCGAGAGGCGGCGGGATTCCATGGTGACCGGGACGGGTAAACGCTATCGCGCGCGACTGGCCGGGACGGGTGCCGAGATTGCAGCCGCGCAGCGTTTGCGTCATCTCGCCTTTCACGGCACCGAGGGTCTGGATGCGGATGGTTTTGACGCGACCTGCCAGCATATGCTGGTCGAAGACACGCGCAGCGCCGAGCTAGTCTGTTGTTTCCGCTTTTTGCCGCTGGACAACGGGCGGGACATCGGCCGGTCTTATTCGGCACAGTATTACGAGCTTTCGGCGCTGGAAGGGTTTCAGGGGCGGATAGTGGAACTGGGCCGTTTTTGTGTGCACCCGGAGCGCCATGACCCGGACATCCTGCGCGTGGCCTGGGGGGCGATGACGCGGTTTGTGGATGATACCGGCGTCGAGCTGTTATTTGGCTGCGCCTCGTTTGCGGGCACCGATGCAGCGCGCTATCACGACGCCTTTGCCATGCTGCGCGACCGCCATCTTGGCCCGAGCCGCTGGCTGCCCCGGGTCAAGGCGCCGCGCGTCTTTCCCTTTGCCAAGCGTCTGCGCCGCAAGCCGGACATGAAAACCGCGATGCAACGCATGCCGCCGCTGTTGCGGACCTATCTGATGATGGGTGGCTGGGTCAGCGATCATGCGGTGGTGGATACGGCAATGAACACGCTGCATGTGTTCACAGGGGTCGAGATCGGGGCCATTCCTGCCGCCCGCAAAAAGCTGCTACGGGCCGCGGCGGGATGATTTTGAGCGGCCCTCGATGCGTGAGCGCTTGACCCTGTGGCGGCACATCGCATAGCTGCACCCATGGCACAGATACCCCTTCTTCAGCTTTCCGATATCTCGCTCACCTTTGGCGGCGACCCTGTCTTCGACGCGCTTGATCTGGTTGTGCAGGAGCGCGACCGCGTGGCGCTTGTCGGGCGCAACGGGTCGGGCAAATCCACCTTGATGAAGGTGATGGCCGGGTTGGTTGAACCCGACCGGGGCACCCGCGTTGTGCCGCCCGGCACCAGCGTTGGTTATATGGAGCAAGAGCCTGATCTGTCAGGGTTTTCCACGCTGGGCGATTTCGCCACTTCGGAACTGGAACCGGGCGAGATGTACAAGGTGGAACGCGCGGGCGAAGGGCTCAAATTCGATCCCGACCGCCCGGTGGACACTGCCTCGGGCGGGGAGCGGCGGCGCGCGGCCTTGGCCAAGTTGATGGCCGAAGCACCGGACCTGATGCTCTTGGACGAGCCGACCAACCATCTCGATATCGAGGCGATCGGATGGCTGGAGAATGAATTGAAATCCACCCGGGCGGCGTTTGTTTTGATCTCTCATGACCGGGCGTTTTTGAATGAACTGACGCGCGCAACGCTTTGGATTGACAGGGGAATGACGCGGCGGCAGGAAAAGGGGTTCCGCGATTTCGAAGCCTGGCGCGACAAGATCTGGGATGAGGAAGATCAGGCGCGCCACAAGCTTGACCGCAAGATCAAGTCCGAAGCCCGCTGGGCCGTGGAGGGGATCAGCGCACGGCGCAAGCGCAATATGGGCCGGGTGCGCGCCCTGGGCGATCTGCGCTCTGAACGCGCCGCGATGATCAAGCGTCAGGGCACGGCGGCCATGGCGCTGGACGCCGGGCCAAAGTCGGGCCGAAAAGTGATCGAGGCCAAAGGCATTACAAAGGCCTATGAGGGTAAGCTCATCTGTCGGGATTTCTCGCTCCGGGTGCAGCGTGGCGACCGTGTGGCCTTTGTCGGCCCCAATGGCGTGGGCAAGACGACGCTGCTCAAGATGCTCATGGGCGAGGTTCAGCCCGACGCGGGCACGGTGGAGCTGGGCACCAATATCCTGCCCGCCGTGTTCGATCAGGCGCGCGCCAAGCTCGATCTCGACGCGACGCTCTGGGACAACCTCACCGGTGATCCCGAAATGCGTGTGTCGGGCAAGGCCGACCAGATCATGGTGCGCGGTCAGCCCAAGCATGTGGTGGGCTATCTCAAGGAGTTTCTGTTCGACGAACGTCAGGCCCGCGCGCCGATCCGCTCGTTGTCGGGCGGCGAGCGCGCCCGGCTGTTGCTGGCCAAGATCATGGCGCGGGAAAGCAACCTGCTGGTGCTGGACGAACCCACCAACGATCTGGATGTGGAGACGCTGGACCTGTTGCAGGAACTGCTGGGCGATTATGACGGCACCGTGCTGCTTGTCAGCCACGACCGGGATTTTCTGGACCGCGTGGCGGCCACGACCATCGCCATGGAGGGCGATGGCAAGGTGACCGCCTATGCCGGGGGCTGGTCCGATTATCAGGCGCAGAAGGCCGAACAAGCCCCTGAGAAAGCGCCGGAGAAACAGCCCGCCGCGCAAAAGCCCAAGGGGGACAAACCCAAGGCGCAGTCCAAATCCGGCCTGAGTTTCACCGAAAAACACCGGCTTGAGGCGCTGCCCGCCGAGATGGAGCGGCTGGAGGCGGAGATCGCCAAGCTCGAAGAATTGTTGGCTGATCCGGAACTGTTCACGCGGGAGCCGGTGAAGTTCAAAAAGGCAACCGAGGCGCTGGTGCAGCGGCAGGAAAAGCTGATGGCCAGCGAAGAGGAATGGCTGGAGCTTGAGGAAAAATCCGAGCAGGCCTAAACCGCCAGCCCCGCCAGTATCGGCCGCAACCGCAAGAGCATGACCAGCGCCGCTATCTTGAGCACCACCGGCAGCAACGCATAGGCCGCTGACAGAGCCATCAGCGCGTCGGGGCTGTTCACGGCGCCGGGCGCAAACCCGGCCCATCCCAGAAGCGGTAGGACCACACCCGCCGATATGGCCAGCGTCGCCTTGGCCGCAAAGCTCCAGAAGCCAAAACCCAGCGCCGGATCGCCGCCGCTTTGCGCCTGATGGCTGGAAAACAGCGCCGGGAGCAGCATCATATCCGCCCCAAGCGCCGCCCCGGAGACAAGGCAGATCACTGCGAATGCCACCCCGTCACCGGGACCCAGCGTATAGGCCCAGACAAAGCTCGCAATGGCCAGCCCCATGCCCGTGCCAAGCGTTTGCGCCGCGCCAATCCGCAGCGCCAGTGCCCGCCACAGCACGGTCGAACCCGCCGCCGCAAGAAAGAACAGCACCAGAAACGCGCCGGTCAGGTCGGGCAATTCCAGACGCGCCTCGACAAAGAACAGGAAAAGGGTCGAGGTCACCGCCACCGGAGCGGCATTGAGAAAGGCCAGCAGGAGAAACCGCCGCAGCACCGCGTCGCGAAACAGCGGCGCAAGCGGGGCAGGCGGGATCTCGATAGGTCGCCAGCGCCCCCGCATGGCCCATCCCGCAATAGCCAGCACCAGCACAAAGGCCACGGCAAACCCTGCATAGCCTTCGCCGGGCAGGGCAAAGGGCAGCAGGCAGGCGGCGGTGATCCCCACAAGCGCCCCGGCCTCGCGCCATGCCGCGACCTGTACCTGCGCGTCGCGCCCGCCGCGCGCGACACCGTCGGCATAGATCAGGATGGTGAGCAGCGAAAACCCAGTAAAGGTCAGCATCAGGCAAAGCGTGACCCAGAGCAGCGGCGTCACCGGCGCGTCCACGGCAAAAAGCCCGAACATGCCAGCGCCGAGGCCGAGAGCGGCGAGACCCGCCACCCTGTCCCGCCGCGCCCCAAAGCGCGACAGCACCCAGCCAAGCCCCGGGTCCTGCACGAAATCAATGAGCCGCATGGCCAGCAGCAGCACCCCCAGAACCTCAAGACCGATCCCGTAGCGCGCCGCGACAAAGGCGGGCAGGTGGATATAAAGCGGAATGCCTGCCGCCGCGACCACCGCCGCGTAAGCGCCGTATCGGGGCAGGTCCAGTCTGCGGCGCGCGGTGGCTGGCATTGGCGGTATGCTCTCGTTGGTTTCCAGCTTGATACGCATCACGGCGCTAACCGGATGGATCGCGGCTCTGACTTACCTTGGCCCCGCCATCTGCGGGCGCAGTTTGGTGACAAGCGTCAGCTCCATCACCGTCAGGAGGATGCGCAGCACATGATGCAGCGTGACCAGCGCCGGATTGGCCGCAAGGCTGAGCGCGATGATCGACATTTCCGTGACGCCGCCGGGGGCAAAGCTGATCAGCAGGTGCAGGAAAGGGATATCGGTCAGATGAACAAGGACCAGAGATATTCCCATGCCCAAGGCCAGCATGAAGGTGACCGAAAGCGCAGTCAGCCCGACGGAGCGGCGCAAAAGCGCAAGGCTCACCCCCTTGAACCGCAGCCCAAGGCTGGCCCCCACGACCACCTGCGCCAGCGCGATCAGCCAGAAGGGCACATGCAGCGTGACGACGCCGCTCAGCGACAATCCGGCGGTCAGCAGCAGTGGCCCGGTCAGATGCCCCGCAGGCAGCCGCACGAGCCGCGCCAGCCCCAGCCCCGCAGCCCCAGCCGCCGCCACCAGAATGAGCTCCGGGAGCGTCGCCGTATCACCGCTGATCTGCCCCATATCCCCGGCGGCCGAGCCCACCGGGTGGCCCAGCCAGAGCGACAGGCCAAGGGGTACAAGCGTGACCACAAGGATGATGCGCAGGAATTGCTGCAGGGTCAGGATGCGCGCATCGGCCCCGGCGGCCTCGCCCAGAAGGATGCTTTCCATCAACCCGCCGGGGGTGCCGCTGTAGAATGCTGTCGCGGCGTCAAATTTGCCAATCCGGCGGAAAATCACAACATTACCCGCATGGGCGATCCCGATGAACAGCACCAGCGCGGCCAGCGTCACCGGCAATTGCGTCATCTGGCGCAAGAGCTCGGGCGTGGCCTGACCCCCGATCATCACCCCGATCATGCCGATGAAGGCGGTGCGCAGGGGCAAGGGAAAGCTGTAACTTTCGAACCGCTCTGCCCGGGCGGCCAGCACGATGCAGACGCCGGACATGATCAGCGCCCCGATCATCCATGGCATCGGCAGGTGCAGCACCTGCGCCAACGCGCCGCCCACGCCGCAAAGCGCAAGCAAAAGAGCTGTGGTCAGGATGGTGTGCCGGGTCATGGCGTGACACTACTCCGCCGCGTTCCCGGGGGAAAGCTGGAGCACGGCGCATGAGCGGGCCGCTTTTCATCGGCTCGAATATCTATCGCGGCTCCTCCTACGGCGCGCGCCACCCGCTGAGCATTCCGCGCGTGCCGACGGTGATTGACCTGTGCCGCGTGATGGGCTGGCTGGGGCCGGATTGCTACCGCACCAGCCCGCGCGCCAAGCCTGTGGCGCTGACGCTGTTTCATGATGCCGATTACATCGCCGCGCTGCAAAGGGCCGAAGCGCGTCAAAGCGTGAATGATGACACCCGCACGCGCCATGGGCTTGGGACGCTCTCCAACCCGGTCTTTGCCGAGATGTACCGCCGACCGGCCACCGCCGCCGGAGGCTCCATGCTTGGGGCCAGCCTGTTGGCCAATGGCGGCGTGGTTTTTAACCCCGGTGGCGGCACGCATCATGGCATGCCGGGCCGGGCGGCGGGGTTCTGCTATCTCAATGATCCGGCGCTGGCGATCATGCAGTTCCGTGCCATGGGGCTGACGCGCATTCTCTATGTCGATATCGACGCGCATCACTGCGACGGGGTCGAGGCGGGCTTTGCCGGGGCAGGGGATCTGCGCATGATCTCGGTGCATGAGGACCAGCGCTGGCCCTTTACCGGCGCTTTCGCAGATCGCGCCGGGGGCGCGGCGCTGAACCTGCCCGTGCCGAGGGGGGTCAATGACAGCGAATTCGCCCATCTGCGCGATCAGGTGATCCTGCCCGCTGTTGAGCGGTTGGAGCCACAGGCAATCGTGCTGCAATGCGGGGCCGATGCGGTGACCGAAGACCCGCTGGCGCGGCTGGAGCTGTCCAACAACGTGCATTTCGACATGGTCGCACGGCTGCGGGAGATGACCCCGCGCCTGCTTGTGTTGGGCGGGGGCGGATACAACCCGTGGAGCGTCGGGCGGCTGTGGTCCGGGGTCTGGGCGACACTGGCCGGACAGGAGATCCCCGACCATTTGCCCAAAGAGGCGCAAGAGGTTCTCGAGGCGCTGACATGGCTGCGCCAACGCGGCCCGGTGCCGGGTTATCTGACCGGGACGCTGCGCGATGCGCCACGCCCGGGACCGGTGCGGACTGAGGTGGAGGCGCTGGCAGAGGCAGCGGGGGGACTGGTGCAGGGCTGGCGTTGGGGCAGGTGACCGTTCCCAAAAGAGCGGGCGCTTGGTCGGCACGCAAAACATGCCCGAACAGATTGAAGGCATCATGCAGCAGATGGGGGCCGTGCGCCGGGACCTGGCGGCGCATCTCGTGCACCGAAGCATCGGGCGCGCGACGTCCGAACCGACTTTGTCTCACTGCACCAACCTCATTTCTGGCCTGAAAGGTCCGTTTTTCGGACCTCGGACAGCGAGCCGGTTTCGCATGCACTGCAAAAGGCTGGTGTGACGCGCTGCTCATTTGCAACGCGCCAACCGTCCATTTCGGGCGAGTGTTTTTCGTCTGGAGTATTCTTACGCATGGAGCGGGCGTTGTGGTTTGAAACTGGCTTATGCCAAGCCCTGCGTCATAGACGGCATGTCCGCCGTGATAGGGGTTTAGGACTTCTTCGAGGGTTTGCGGAAGGGCCTGGCGTCACCGCCTTTGCCATATGCGCGGCGTGAGGGCTTCTCATCTTTGGTTTTGCCCTTCGATACGTGCCGGGCCTTGCCTGCGCGCAAAGAATTCGACGTATCCAACGCGTTTTTGTCTCGGCCTTGTCGCTTCGCCGGTTTCGTGCCCGGTTTTGCTTTTGGCGCGGTACCATCGACCTGCTGTTTCGACGCAGCGCCCGGTGAACTTTTGTCTTTGGTCTTGTGTTTGCGCGCGGGCTTTTCGGAGCCTTGGGGTTTGGACGTCGCAGGTTTGGGCGCCGGTTTGGCGGTCGCCCCGGCGTGATCTCGCTTCTGCGCAGGTTTTGCACGCTTGTCAGAGCGGTTTTTGGGCTGCTCGGCAGAGGACTGCGTGGGTCGCGATTCTGCCGGTGGTCCCTTGGGCGACGCGTCGAAATCCGGCAGGCCGGCCAATTCCGTCAGGGCCGCCCCTTGTTCGATTGCCAGACCTTCGCCCAATTCCTGTTTCATTGCCGGAATGGCCTCATTGGCGATCTCGACAAAGGTTTCCTGATACTGAACCCGAATGGCTCCGATTGCGCTTTTGGCCAGGCCCGCGTTGCGACAGAGCATGGGCAGCAGCCAACGTGGCTCTGCGCGATGCTTGCGACCCAGAGAAAGCGAAAACCACGTGCTGGGACCAAATTCGGCATGATCTTTAACGGGGCGCTTTCCAGGCTCGGGCACGGCACCCAGTATCTCAGGGGCTGAGCTCTGCTGGCGGTAGAGCCGCAGATAGGCCGCAGCGATCTGTTCCGGCGTCCGTCCTGCAAGCAACCGTTCGGCGAAGGCGGCCTCTTCTGCGCTGAGCGGCTCATTCAGAGCGGCATCGGCAATGATGCGTTCCTCCTCCCTCTCAAGGACCTCTTCCGCAGACGGCGGCGTGCCCCATGTCGCATCGAGCTTTGCCGCCTTGAGCAACCTTTGCGCTTTTGACCGATGCCGCCCGGGCACGATCAGGATCGACTGACCTTTGCGGCCCGCGCGGCCTGTCCGGCCAGACCGGTGAAGCAGGGTTTCGGCATTGGACGGAAGATCCGCGTGGATCACCAATTCGAGGCCGGGCAGGTCAATCCCGCGCGCCGCGACATCGGTGGCGACACAGACTTGCGCGCGGCCATCCCGCAATGCTTGCATGGCGTTGCCGCGCTCGGCCTGGCTGAGTTCCCCGGACAGCGAGACGACCTTGAACCCCCGGTTGGAGAACTTCGCCGTCAGACGCGCCACCATGGCGCGGGTATTGGCAAAGACGATCGCAGTTTGGGCCGCGTGGAAACACAGCAAGTTGATGATCGCCTTTTCGATATCCGACGGCGCAACGGACAAGGCCCGATAGGCGATATCGGCATGCTGTGTCTCGGCGCTGCCAATCTTCAGGCGCTGCGCGTCTTCTTTCTGATAGGTTTGGGCGAGTTTGGTGATGCCGCGCGGGACCGTGGCCGAGAACATCAGCGTTCGCCGGGTCTCGGGGGTTTGGTCGAGGATGAACTCGAGATCCTCGGAAAAGCCCATATCCAGCATCTCATCGGCCTCATCGAGGACGACGGCCCGAATATCGCTGAGATCAATGGCACCGCGCGTGGCGTGATCGCGCAAGCGTCCGGGGGTCGCGACGACGATGTGAGCGCCGCGTTCCAATGCGCGACGTTCCGTGCGGGTGTCCATACCGCCCACGGCTGACGCGGTCACAACCCCGGCCTGTTCAAACAGCCAATCAAACTCGCGGCGCACCTGTAACGCCAATTCCCGCGTTGGTGCGATAATGACAGCAAGCGGCGCTGCAGGCCGTCCAAATCTGCCATCCTCGTCCAGAATGTCATGGGCAATGCTCAGGCCGAAACCAACGGTTTTTCCCGATCCGGTTTGTGCAGAGACAAGCAGGTCCTTTCCGCGCAGGTCCTCGTCCAGAACCGCTTTTTGCACCGGAGTAAGTTCGCTATAGCCCTTGCCGTGCAATGCTGCCGTCAGCGATTGCGGGAGGTCTGGAAAGTCTTGCATGGTTCACCACCGGTCAGGAAAGACCACGGCGATAGTGACATTTGCACCTGATGTATAGCCGATAAATCGTTGCTGACGGCGCACGCGGGGGTTTGCCACACGCAGTCCATTCCATCCAAAGGGGATGATGTCACGGCGAAGGCCTGCAAGGCGGACTGCGGCACGAGCATCTTTTTCGACCGATGGCGGGTCCGGTTTGGTTCGCATCGACCCGCACGTCCCCTCCGCGATCGAAAGGCCTACCACCCGATCAGATACGCTGGCTTCAATTCTCATAATCCCGCGCGTAGACTGACCTCAGGGACATTTTTTCATTCGAAAATGACGAGGGCTACATGAGTTTGATTGCAAAGGCGACGTCGATTGTCGGCGGAACGGTGGCAGCCATCCGCCGCAGAACCTCTCCGCGGGAACAGGCGATGGGCGCGGACCCCAAGATCCCGCAGGCCCAGAGCCAGGGGATCATGACGCTAAAGATGCCGGTCGCGGAAGGCTGGAAAGACGGGCGGTTGCCGATCTGTACGGATGGGCTGAAGGTCAATGTCTTTGCGTCGGACCTCGATCACCCCCGCTGGGTCGAAGTGCTTCCGAATGGCGATGTTCTGGTCGCGGAATCCAAGGAACAGGCCGCTCCGCCCAAAACGCTCATGGATCACGCCGCGCAGGCGACGATGCGCCGGGTCAAGGCCATCGGCAAAAGCGCCAATCGCGTCACACTGTTCCGGGACGAGGACGGCGACGGAATTGCCGAAACGCGGCATGTGTTCGTGGAGAACCAGAACCAACCCTTTGGCATGGCGCTGGTCGGTGACAAATTCTATCTGGGCAATACCGACGGGATCAAAGTCTTTGACTACGTGCCGGGCGCAACGCGGCTCGACGGGGACGGCCAGACATTGGTGACTTTCAAACCCCATGGCCACTGGACCCGCAGCCTGATCGTGTCGCCCGACCAGAGCAAGATCTATGCCGGTGTCGGATCGCTCACCAACATTGCTGATCAGGGTATGGAGGTCGAAGAAGGCCGCGCCGCGATCTGGGAGCTTGACGTGGCCACGCATGAGGCCCGCATCTTTGCCACCGGCCTGCGCAATGCCGTCGGCATGGCATGGGAGCCAACAACGCAAAAACTCTGGACCGTGGTGAACGAGCGTGACGGGCTGGGCGATGAGACACCCCCCGATTACCTGACCTCTGTGGTTGATGGCGGGTTCTATGGCTGGCCTTACAGCTACTGGGACAGGATTGTCGATGACCGCGTCCCTCAGGACCCCGGGAAAGTCGCCAATTCCATCGTGCCGGACTACGCGCTTGGCGGGCATACGGCGTCGCTGGGCCTGTGCTGGATGCCGGAGGGCACCTTGCCGGGGTTCGGCAATGGCATGGTCATTGGTCAGCACGGGTCCTGGAACCGCTCCATTCTCAGCGGCTACAAGCTTATCTTTGTGCCGTTCAAAGACGGCAAGCCCGATGGTGAGCCGCGCGACATCCTGACGGGGTTTTTGTCAGAGGATGAAAAACTGGCTTACGGGCGGCCCGTGGGCGTGGCGCTTGGCGCGGATCGCAAAAGCCTGTTGATGGTCGACGATGTGGGCGATGTGGTCTTCCGCGTAAGCGCGGGGTGATGGCTGTTGCGACGAGGGGCTGCCGGGCGGGCGGTCGCGATATGGATCGCTTTGTCGCCCAACGCACCGCGCATCACCCCAGTTCAAGCGATGCGACAGCCTGCAAAGTCTTTCCGGGCGTCGGTGCGTTGCCACGGAACATGCGCGCCGTGCTGAAATTCTGGGTGAACCCGTCTTGCCGAAGCAGATCCGCAAAAGGTCCGGCGGGGTCGGGGGTGTCGATTGTCACATGGGGGTCCGCGAGGGCTGCCGCCGCCTGACGCGCCAGCCGATGCGCATCGTCCGCGTCGGCCGCCACGATGGGGCCAATCTTGCATCCGGTACGGCAGGTGCGGGCCGTGGCAAAGCCCGTCATTGTGTCACCGTCGCGCAGAACAACGGTTTTCCGCGTCGCGCCACTTTCCAGCCACGCCCGCAGAAAGCGCGGCCGCGACACACCGTTGGCCGCGGCATCAAGCTGTGCGAGAGCTGTGAAATCATCTGGCGTTGCCAGTGGAAAGGTCGGCTCCTCCGGCACCATATGACCGCACAGTCTTTGTGTACGGCCCGCGAGCACGAAGCCTGAGCGAGCGTAGTTGGCTTCCTGCGCGGGCACACCATCAAGACCAACGGTGCGCTTGCCCGCATGCTCCAGGGCAAACTGCCAGAGCGCAAAGCCGACGCCGGTGCTCCGATGTTCCGGACGGCAGATGTACAGTCCGAGAAACGCGTATTCGTCAGAGTGGTTGACCACGGAGATCGCGGCCACCGGCTGCCCGCCGATCTCGGTCACAAAGAACCCGTCCGGGTCTGCGGCGTAAAAGGCGGCCGCATCGTCGAGACCGGGGTTCCAGCCTTCCTCCGCTGCCCAGTCGAGCACCTGTCCGAGCTCGGCCAGTGTCGCACGCCGGTGGATCATCGCTGCAGCGCCTCACGCAGGGAGGTCGGCGGCTGTGAAACGTTATGCAGGTCCAGTGACGCCACGAGGTCCAGAAGGTGGCTTTTCATCAACTCCTCCGCTGCTGCGGCATCCTTTCTTGCGAAGGCGTCGAGCAGGGCGTGATGCGCCTGTGTTTCGCATAGGGCGGCGCGGCGGCGCCAGTAGAGCGCGATGATCAGGGACGAGCGCGAGATCAGCTCGGATATGAATGTCTCGATCGTGGACTGATCGGCGATGCGGGCGATCTCGACATGGAACTGCCCGGACAGGAAAAGCGCGCGCCCGCTCTCTCCGGCATCGAGGGCGGCATGTTCATCGCGGATATTCGCCTGCAGAAGCGCAAGATCCTTGTCCGTCATGCGCAGCGCGGCGGAATGGGCGGTGCGCGGCTCAAGCAGCGCGCGCGCCTCGAACACCTCGCGCGCCTCGCGGACCGACGGCTGGGCGACAAAGGCGCCGCGATTGCGCTTCAGTTCGACAAGATGGCGGTGTGACAGGGCCAGAAGGGCAGCGCGTACAATGGTCCGGCTGATGCCATAGGCGTCGCCAAGCTCATCCTCTCCCAGCTTCGTACCCGGCGGCAGGCGATGCTCGTGAATGGCACGTTCCAGATCAGCGACAACTGTCTCGCTGGTCCAGGGTTTTGTCTCGATTGTGCTCATGCTCACCACGCCGCCCGCTCTTTTTGTGACTATCTTTCTTTCCGATTCGAATGTGAAGGGACAAGCACGCCGCACCGGAACCGCGCTCTCAACAATATTGTATACGATTTTGTTCCGTTTTTTGTGCACAGCATTCAGGCGTCCGCCGAAATAGCGGGCGAACCGTGTTTTCGGCCCCGCGCGGCGTCGAAATCTCTGCCCATTCCTGCACCGGACCGGACAGGGTGTCTGCACAACGCAGCACGGGGGTCCTGATGCGGACAGGATACGATCTTGAACTGGTACACCTGACCAAGCGCTATGGCGATACGGTGGCGGTGCGCGATCTGAACCACGTTTTTGCCAGGGGCAGCTATGTCTGCCTGTTGGGACCGTCGGGATGCGGCAAATCTTCGACCCTTCGGATGATCGCCGGGCATGAAGATGTCAGCGAAGGCTCAATCGTTCTGGACGGGCAGGACGTGTCCGAGCTGCCGCCCGCGCAGCGCGGCACCGCGATGATGTTTCAGAGCTACGCGCTGTTCCCGCATCTTTCGGTGCGCGACAACGTGGCGTTTTCACTGCGGATGAAGGGGGTGGACAAACCCACGCGCCATGCCCGCGCCAATGAGCTGCTTGAACTGGTGGACATGACGCATCTGGCGGATCGTCTGCCCGCGCAGCTTTCGGGCGGGCAACAGCAGCGCGTGGCGCTGGCCCGCGCGCTTGTGACCGAACCCAAGGTGCTGCTTCTGGACGAGCCGCTGTCCGCGCTCGACCCGTTCCTGCGCATCCGCATGCGGACCGAGCTGAAAAAGCTGCAACGCGAGCTTGGCATCACTTTCATCCACGTGACCCATGGACAGGACGAGGCGCTGGCGCTGGCCGATGAGATCGTGGTCATGAACGACGCCGTGATCGAACAGGCGGGTGCCGCGCGCGACGTCTGGGCGCGCCCGCGCACCGAATTCGTGGCCCGCTTTATCGGCGGTCATAACGTGATCGCGCTGCCCGTGTCGGAAGGCGGCGGCAAGGCCACGGTGCGCGCCGATGCGGTGACACTGGGACCCGACGGCGTGCCCGCAACCGTGACCGCCGTGGAATACCAGGGCGCCTCGGTCGCGGTGACCGCAACCACATCCGATGGGGAAGAGCTGCTCGCCCTGCTGCCCGAAGAGCAATTCTATCACGCCCCGAAATCCCCCGGCGAGGCCGTGCGCCTGAGCTGGGATCAAGGGCGGCTCCACCGTCTTCAGGCCTGACAGCCTGTCAAACTCCACACCAAACCACTGGACAGAGAGGAACAGAACAATGGCAAAACCCAAGGTCGGCTATACCCGCCGTTCGCTGCTCAAGACCGGAGGCGCGGCACTTGCCGCCTCTGCACTGCCCGCCCCGATGCTTTGGGCGCAGGACACCAAGGATATCGTGCTGCGCCAGTTCGGCACAGGGGTGTCGAACCTCAATGACGTGGCCAACAAGGTCAAGGAAGACCTCGGCTTCACCCTGGAAATGACCGCGCTGGACAGCGACAGCGTCACCCAGCGCGCCGCCACCCAGCCCGACAGTTTCGACATCGCCGATATCGAATACTGGATCTGCAAAAAGGTCTGGCCCACCGGCAACCTGCAGGCGATGGATACCTCGAAGATCGCCAATTACGACAAGATCGTCGGCATCTTCCGGTCGGGCAAGCTGACCCCGGAGAGCGAGATCGCGCAGGGTACCGCGCCGCATACCGTGGGCTTTGTCGATGGCCCCGGCGGCACGTCCTTCGCCGACAATGAGACCGGCTGGATGACCCTGATCCCGACGATCTACAACGCCGATACGCTGGGCATCCGTCCCGACCTGATCGGCCGCCCGATCGAGAGCTGGACCGAGCTGCTGAACCCCGAATTCAAGGGCAAGGCCTCGATCCTCGACATCTCCTCGATCGGCATCATGGACATGGCCATGGTCTGCGAAGCGATGGGCGAGATCCAGTATGGCGACAAGGGCAACATGACCCGCGAAGAGATCGACAAGACCATGGCGATCTTTACCGAGGCCAAGCAGAACGGCCAGTTCCGCGCCTTCTGGAAGACGTTTGACGAAAGCGTCAACCTGATGGCCTCGGGCGAGGTGGTGATCCAGTCCATGTGGTCGCCCGCGATCACCGCCGTCAAATCGCGCGGCATCCCTTGCGTCTACCAGCCGCTGAAAGAAGGCTACCGCAGCTGGGGCGGCGGCATCGGCCTGTCATCCTCGCTGTCGGGCATGGAGCTGGATGCGGCCTATGACTACATCAACTGGTATCTCTCCGGCTGGGTCGGTGGCTACCTGATGCGCCAGGGTTATTACTCGGCCGTGCCGGAAACCTCGAAAGACTTCATGAGCGAAAACGAATGGGGCTACTGGTTCGAGGGCAAGCCCGCCACCGATGTCATCACGTCGCCCTCCGGCGACACGCTGGCACAGGCGGGCGAAGTGCGCGACGGCGGATCGTTCCAGGAGCGCATGGGCTCTGTGGCGTGCTGGAACGCGGTAATGGACGAGAACCAGTACATGGTCCGCAAGTGGAACGAATTCATCGCGGCGTGATCCGGGAATTCGCTTGATTTCGCCGCGCAATGCGCGGCGACCGAGGGGGGGGGGGGGGGGGGGGGGGGGGGGGGGGGGGGGGGGGGGGGGGGGGGGGGGGGGGGGGGGGGGGGGGGGGGGGGGGGGGGGGGGGGGGGGGGGGGGGGGG